>NC_014221.1:1283849-1942699 GCF_000092425.1 Truepera radiovictrix DSM 17093 | reverse complement strand
CGCATTGCTAGCGCTAGCAGTGCTCTGCACTGCAGGAATGTGCTTGGTTGCTTCAAGTCGCAGCGCTTCGCTCTGCAAGTTGGGTTGCTCTTCAAGATGTAACGCTAACGCTTCACCAAGGCTGTATCGCCTTGCCTCTAATTCCTTCATAGCTGCTCTTTCTGTTCATGTGCCACAACTCGTAAAAGTCGGCTTCAAATGGCCCTGAGAGGCCGTAGAATCACCTGTGAGCGTTGCCAATCTCGATTAGGACTCATGCCACCCGTAGACATGCTGCTCTCTCACAGGCTTGCACAGCGATGCTGTGCTAGCGCTAGAAGCCTGCGGCTTCAAGTCAAATAAACGCTTCATTCATATACGCTTGCACAGCGCTTCAAGAGGGACTACGCACGTCTCGACAGCGTGTCGTTGCCGTAGGTAAGCGCTTGCGCCATCTGCGATCTGAAGCTCTTCATAAAGCTCAACGTAACGATGTCGCTACCCCTGTCGACACTGCGTCGCGATACGCCGACAGTCATGTCAGCAGCATCCATCAGCGGTCTAAGCTTGTGTGTCTGCGCCCCTTGTTGCGTCTGATGAAGAAGAATCACAGCGGTATCTTCTATCAACTTCAACAGCGGCGGATTGATCTTCGCGTCAATATCAGCAGGACTGTTGAGGTTCACGTCATTGCTGCGTGTAGCTAGGTGGTCGAACATCACAAGCTCAACGTTGTTGGCCTTCACGAATTCAGTAAGCTCTTGCATCTGCTCTTCATTCGTGATCTGTAGATCAACTATCCACGGTGTGTCATGCGCGTCATAGGTGTTCTTCCAATGCTCTACGCGATCTGCTACGTCGTTCGCGGTGACGTACACCACGTTCGCCTTTGCAACGTCGAGGTCATGGAAGCGCAGCCCGTTTGTGAGCGCGAATGCGAGGTCAATGCCAGCGTGACTGCCCCTCGTATCGCCATACCAGAGATGCAATCCGCCTTGCAACACCAAGGGTTGCAGTAGCCAATTCGCTGGCCTTGGTGAAATATCCCTTGTGAACACGAGAGATGTGTTCTTGTTCTTGGTTGTCGTGGTCATGTTATAATTATCCTTTCGGTTCTAGTCAAACTTATGCGGGTATTCGTCTAGCATCTTGACAGTCTCCGCGCTTACCCACTTCTCGCGCCTGTCAACACCACGCGTATGCACGTCAAAGTTCAGCACCTTACGCAGTCTCCACAGCTTGTGATTCGTGATTCCTAATAGCCTGCTAACTTCTCGCATCGGGTAGTGTTCCTTCTCCAACTTCATTGTTTTTCACCTCCATTCCAAACTTGCAGCCCAAAGGGCTGCTAGCGCTAGAAGCCTGAAAGGCTTCAAGCACGATGATTTCGCGGTCACGATGCCCGTACAGAGGCGTTGCTGTTGGTATCGCTTCTGCTGATTACCGCTCAACAGCACTGCTCATCACCTCGTTGAATCGGTGGGCATGGCACCGTGCCGTACGAGCAAAACACGCAGCAATCGCCCTCTTTCGGTCGGAGCACCGTACCGCAGTTCTTGCACTTGTAGAAGAACTGGCACGATTCCTCAGACATTTGCTCGGTGTGCTGATGGCCGCAGTGAGGGCATGTGACCGTTGATTCGGTTTCGATCATGGTGCTTTCGCCTCGTGTCGGGTCGCGGTGCTCACATCTCGCCTAGGTCTAGCGTGGGCTGCTGATTGCGGGATATGCGGCCCGCCTTCTTGAAGGTCGCCTGTTCGCGCGGGATGCGCGGCTCTTCAATCCTACTCAGCCGTAGGTGTGGCAAGTACGGCATTTACATACTCTGTAACGAGCGGATGATTGTTGCCACATTCCACAACGAGCTTTTCTGCCTCGTTCTCTAGCTTCTCAACTACCGTCCAAAGCGTCACATCGTCAGGGGGCGGTGTTGCAGTGTCTACGGCGATGAACGTGAAGAACTCAATCGCCGCGCCTACGTACGGCTCGAACAGATTAGGCGGCTCATGCGCTTGGAGGTACTCGACATTCCATCGCATTACATCGCCAAGCGTTGGCTCAGGCGTTGCGTCGGTCGCGAAGGTGTCTTCCTGAGATTCGAACCAATCAAGCACGTACTCATATGCTCCGTCACACGTGTTTTCATATTCCTGTTCTGCTACTGCTAAATGCGGAGTGACACACAGCGCAGCAATGAGGATGGCGAGTACTCGAATCACGACGGTACTCCTGATAGGTCCAAGTGTCTGCCGCTCCCTGTCTCAGTGGTGGCATGCTGCCATAGTACCAAGAAGTCGTGTCATGCGGCGGCATGATGCCTCACGCTTCTGTTGTGGCGTTGGTGCTTGTAGCGCAGAGCGCTACTAGCGCTAGTCAGCTTCGCTGACAAGCTGTGCTCTGCTACACTCTGAACACGCTATGCGGCGCTGAATTGGCCGCTAGCCTGACTGTTTTTGATGGTAGGCGTTTTGAGCAAGAACCCTGTAGGCATAGGGTTTTCGCGGTCTTTGGGCCATGCTTGCGGGCTAGCGCCTTAGGAGCTTTAGCCCGGATGGGGGCCTCGTCGCGGCGATCGGCACCGACGCCTACACGGCTGCTCGCGTGCGGGTCTGGGAGGTCGCGAGCGGCCGCCTCAGCAGCGCCCTCGCCCGCGCGACCCCGGGCGGCCGCCAGGTCGACGCGCACATGTGGCTGGGCGGCGCGCCGGTCATCGGCGTGCACTACGAGGACCGCTTGGAGCTCATGAGCGGCGTCACCGGCGAGACGCTCGCCCGCCTCCCGCTGCCGCCCCGCGCCGCCTTTCTCGAAAGCCTCCACGCGAGCGCCGACAACACCCGGCTCCTGGGCGGCTTCGGTGAGGACGGGCTCGCGCTGTGGGACCTCGGCGCCGGGGTGCTGCTCGCGCACGTCACGGGTGACGCGTATGAGGCCGTCGGCTTCGCGCCAGAGGGGCAGTACGCGGTCTCGTTCGAGCGACGCTCGCGCACCGTGACGCTGCGCGACCCACAGACGCTCGAGCCCCGCAGGGCGCTCGGCAACGGGGCGGTGGTACCGCTCCGCGTGGTCGCGGAGGCCCACTTCGTCGACCAAACCCGCTACCGCGTCACGGGCACCCTGACCTTCGGCGACGACCCCCCCGTCCCCTATGAGGGCGAGGTTCTGGGCAACGAGACGCAGGTGTACCTCAACCCGCAGGGTCAACCAGAGGGGGCGTTCGCGCCGCTCATGAGCTGCGTCTGCCCGGAACCCGCGACGCTCTCCGCGCGCTTTCGCTACCGCGGGCGCGCGTGGCACCTAAGGGCGACACCCCATCCCGAGGGCGGCGAGGCGTGGTTCGCGGAGCTCTCCGAGACGACCCACACGGCTGTGGGCGCGTGGGCGCACGCGGTGCGCTTGCGCAAGGTGCCCTGACTCGGGTCCGTAGCGCGTGGGGACTGGACCACACGCCGCCGGCTACGGGCGCCCCCAGCTACTCCGCGACCGCTTGGGTGGCCGCGACCGGCTGCACGTTGCGAATGATGAGCACCGCGTCGTTAAAGTCAAACAGCCGCGTGGACTCGTCGACGGCGAGGACAAAGGCGTTCGCGACGGTTTCGCCCGCGCGCGTCCTGAGCGGGTAGGTGCGCACGTGGTGGGGCGCGGCGCCCCGGAAGGTGTTGCGCGCGTCCTCGGTGTAGACGGTGCGCTCGTCGAAAAAGCGGGTCGTGGGCCAGAAGGAAAAGAAGCCGAACGGCCCCGCGGGCGCCCAGAAGCGCACGACGCGCCCCGCCTCGACGTCGGTCGCGGCCGCCTCGGGGCGGATGACGGGTTCTAGGCGCTGCCCGTTCAAGGTCGGGGTGATGGGCAGGCTGAGAAGCGTCTGCAAGGGGGGCTCGGCGGCGCTCGCGTCGTAAAAGCCGAAGGTAAAGACGGGTTCGACGTCGGGCACCCCGAACGCCGCGATGACCTCGACCGAGACGGGCTCGGCGGGGTCGGCGGCGCGGAACGTCTGCGCCCAGACTTCGTCGCCGACGGGGGCGTTGACCACCTCGCTGGTGAGTGACGAGGTGCTCGGGTCGGGGTCGCCCGTGTCGATGGCGAAGCCGTAGGTGTCGAAGATCCACTGCAGCGAGGGTTCACGCGTCCCCTCCTGGCCCTCGACGCTGAGCCCGCCCAGGTAGACCTCGTCAAGCTCCGCCGCGCCGTGCGTGACGTCAAAGCGCAGCGCGGCGCGCTGCGGCCCTAAAGTGCCGTCGGGGGTAAAGGTTACGTTCAAGGTGCGGCTTTCGCCCGCCTCGAGGCGCAGCGGCCCGGTGAGGTCGGCCGTAAAACGCGCGGCGTCCTCGCCGGTCACCGTCAGGGTCGCCTCGAGCGGACCGCGACCCGTATTGCGCAGCTCGAGCGCGCGCGTGTCATTAGGTAACAAGCCGCCCGCGTTAAAGACCAAAGCGTCGCGGTTAAAGGTGAGCACACCCGCTTCGGGGACGGTTGCGGGGCGCTGGCAACCCGCTAGCGTCAGGGCCGGGATCACGAGCAGCGTGCCGAGGGTTACACGTCGTGTCATAGGGAGCTCCAAGGGGAGATGGCGCCAAGGGCGCGCCGCCGGTTTGAGCGGCAAGCCAGTATAGCGTAGGCCTCAGCGGCGCGCTCTTTACCGTACCCCCCCTTTAGCGCGCGCTGAGCTCAAGGCGCACAGACAACCCGCTGACACCCCCTTAGACTCCAAAGTGTGCGTCGCGTCCTGATCATCGAACAAGAGGGGTGGTTACGGGGGATCCTGGCCCAAGGTTTCGAACGGGATGGTTTTAGCGTTCAGGCCGTCTCTACGCCGGCTCTGGCGCTACGCGCCCTGCAGCGCTTCGCTCCGGACCTCATCGTCTGGGACCTTGACACGGAAGATCACCCGTCGCTCTGCCACCCGCTGAGCGCCTCGGGGACGCCGGTCATCTACCTCACGGCGCGCGGGGGCGCGGCGCCTTTTCCGAGCCTGCGCAAACCGTTTCGCCCCGCGCATCTGCTCTCGCTCGCCCACCTCTCCTTGCAGCTCCGGCATACCCAAAACTTCGGAATCGTTCCGATTTCTTGACGCTGCGTGGGCTGCGCCGGTATACTAAAGTGCCCCTACAGGTGCGCGCTCGGCTCTTTGTGGTAGCGCGTTGGGGGATGGGAGAGCGGGTTATGTGGATTTCGACGCGAGCACAGTACGGCATGCGGGCCCTTGTCGAGATCGCGCTGTCGGGCGAGACGACGAGCCTCAAAGTGGTGTCTGAGCGGCAGGGCATCAGCCAGCACTACCTCGAGCAGATCGTCGCGGTGCTGCGCCGCGCGGGGATCGTCGAGTCGGTGCGGGGCGCCTATGGCGGCTACCGCATGGCGCGCCCCATGCACGAGGTGACCGCCCTCGAGGTCGTCGAGCTGATGGAAGGGAGCCTCGCCCCGGTCGCTTGCATCGAGGACGAAGCCTGCTGCGAGTACACCGGCAACTGCTCGACGCAGTCGCTCTGGGAGCGGGTCGACCGCGCCGTGCGCGAGGTGCTCGGCAGCACCACCATCGGCGACCTCGTGGCCGAGCGGCAGCTTTTGCAGCTCGAGCCGCTCCCCGAACGCTTTAGCGAAGCCCCCAACTAAGCCTCTCCTGGTTGAGCTTTAGAGCGACCCGAGCGGATCGCGCAGCGCGAGGGCGCCTCGGCGGTCACGGGGAGCTTCGGTAAAAAGCGCCGCAGCTCGCGGTGGTGGCCGGGAGGCACTCGGTTGTCCTGCGGCCGCTGCGCTGCGTAGGGGCGGGCCGCGTCTTCGCGCGACGTCGGCGGTGAGCGCCTGAGCCCTGCGGCAGCGCGTTACAATCACCCCGTGAACGTCTACCTCGACTACGCAGCGACCACGCCGCTCGACCCGGCCGTGTTGGCGGCGATGCAGCGGGCGCTCGCCGAGGACTTCGGTAACCCGTCGTCGCTGCACGCCTACGGTCAGCGCGCGCGCCGCGCGGTCGAAGAGGCGCGCGAGCGGGTCGCGGCGGCGATCGGCGCCCCACCCCGCACCCTGACCTTTACCTCGGGCGCGACCGAGGCCGACAACCACGCCCTGCGCAGCTTCGCCGCGCTGCACCCCGGCAAACACATCATTACGAGCGCGCTCGAGCACTCGGCGGTGCTCGCGACCTGCCGGCTGCTCGAGGCGCAGGGGTGGCCGGTCACCTACCTCACGCCGAACGCGCGCGGCGAGATCCTCCCCGAGGCCGTCGCGGCCGCGCTACGAGACGACACCGCTTTGGTGGCGCTCATGCTCGTCAACAACGAAACGGGTGTCCTCACCGACATCCCCGCGGTGAGCGAGCTCGCTCACCGCGCGGGCGCGCGCCTCTTCTGCGACGCGGTGCAGGCGTTCGGGTCGCTACCCGTAGACGTGGGTGCTTTGGGCGTAGACATGCTCGCAATCTCGGCGCACAAAGCCTACGGACCCAAAGGCGTGGGCGCCCTTTTCGTGCGCAGCGGCCTCGAGCTGCCCCCTCTGCTCGTGGGGGGCGAGCAGGAGCGCGGGCTGCGCGCGGGGACGCTGAATGTTCCCGCCATCGTCGGTTTCGGCGAAGCGGCGACGCTCGCTAAGGAGCGCGCCGCCGACGACGCGCGCGCCCTCGGCGCGCTGCGCGACCTTCTGGAGGGGTTGTTGCTGCAGCACCCGGGCGTGCAGCGCAACGCCGCGGGGGCGCCGCGCGGTCCGAAACACCTCAACGTGCGCGTCGCGGGGGTCGACGGTGAAGACCTGCTCATGGGGCTCGACGGCGCCGGGGTGGCCGCGAGCGCGGGGTCGGCGTGCGCTGCGGGGTCGCTCGAGCCGTCGCACGTGCTCTTGGCGATGGGTCTAAGCCGCGCGGAGGCCAAAGCGAGCGTCCGCTTCTCCTTGGGCCGCGGCGTCACCGAGGCGGGGGTGCGCTTCGCCGCCGAGCGCTTCGCCGAGGTCGTGGAGCGCTGCCGCGTGGCGGTCTAGGCAGTTGGCCGGTCGCGCGCGTGCGTGAGAGGGCGCGGCAGCGGCTCGGAGTGCGCCCGCTAAAGAAGCGGTAGCGGTTTGCCGCTCCCCGCACGGGCCGCGCGGGGCCTCGCTCGCCGCAAAAAAAACCGGGCCAGTGGACTGACCCGGTTCGCTAGGGGTAGGGAGCGCTTACCTCGAGGCGACCTCTTGCGCGCCGCCGGCGACCGGCAGGCCGGTGAGCTCTTCGAGGGTGAATTCAAGCTCGCCGAGCGCCGTTTCGGCGTCGGTCGTGCCCATCAAGACGCCGTGCACGGCGGTAAAGAAAGCGCGCGAGACCTCGTTGTAGCGCGGCGCGGTCGGCGTCGAGGGGCGCGCGACGGCCGACTGGAAGACCGGCAGCAGGTCGGCAAACCACGCGTAGGGGGAACCGAGCAGCTCCTCGTCTTCGTAGAGCGCTTCGATGGTGGGGAGCAACCCCTCGTTGAGGGCGCGGTAGAGCTGGCCCTCGCGCGACGCCATAAAGCGGGCGACGTCGACCGCGACTTCGGGGTTGTTGCTGTAGCGGTTGACGCCGTACTGCCAGCCGCCCAAGGTGGCCGCGGGGGTGCCGCCCTCTTCGCCGGCGGGCAGCGTGGTGATGCCGACGTTCTCGGTCGTGACGTCGCCCTCGGCGTCGACCAAGAGGGCGTACGCATACGGCCAGTTGCGCATAAACACGGCGTTGCCGGCGGTGAAGATGCGCCTCGCGTCCTCCTCTTGAAAGCCCGTGACCGCCTGCGGCGAGATGGTGCCGACCCAACCGGCGGCCGTTTCCAGCGCGGCGATGGCTTGGTCGTTAAAGACCTCGATCTGCCCCTCTTGGCTGACGATGGTGCCGCCGCCAAACGAGGCGATCCACTCGAGCGCGTTACAGGTCAGCCCTTCGTACGCCTGACCCTGCCAGACGAAGCCAGTAAAGTCGGGGTTGTCCGCGCTCTCACCCTCCACGATGGTGCGGGCCATCTCCTCGAGCTCGGCCCAGGTTTCGGGGGGGCCGTCGAAGCCGTATTCCTCCAGCAGATCCGAGCGGTAGTACAAGAGCCCCGCGTCGGTAAAGGCGGGTATGCCCACCAAACGGCCGTCGACGGTGTTGTTCTCGACGATCGCCGGGAAGTGCGCCTGGACGTCCTCCGCAACGCCCTCGTACTCGTAGAGGTCGACGAGGTGCTCGGCAAGGTCGCCGGGCCAGATGACGTCGATCTCTAGGATGTCCGCTTCGGCCGACTGCGCCTGAAAGAACTGCAGGTACAGAGCGTAGCGGTCCGAGGCCGACTCGGGCCCCTGGATGACCTCGACGGTGACGTTGTACTCCTCGCCGCCGATGGTGTGCGGGTTGGCGTCCATGTACATCTGCGCCATCGCCTGGGTGGTCTCCATGGCGATGGCCGTGTTGCCCGCCATCCAGCGGATGGTCACGTCTTGCTGCGCGAGCGCCGAGCTACCGGCGAGGAGGAGGGCGGACGTACCGAGAAGAAGCGGTTTTTTCATGCAGACCTCGTTTCGGCGTTGGGGTTTGGGCTTAGGGGGCGCCAAAGGTTCGAGGGATCCCCACGAGGGTTGGATCTAAAAGACATCCTTTCTGCTACGCTGACCCGTAGCGGCCCGTTCGGGCGAGCGCTGCGTAGGTGCGCCGAGCGTGACCAGCGCCCCGCTTCGACGCGGTGAGTGTGCCCTTGTGGCCCCTGCAGACCGACCTAGACGTGTCACCACGGACCTCGCCCGCTGGGCTTTGCGATTAGTACGCCCCATTATAGCAGCCCGCACCCCCCGAGGCAAAACCGCCGCGGGGTAAAGCACCCGTGAGACGGTGGTGGCTTGGGGGGGCGCAGGGCAGCGTTCCAGGCGCCGGGACCTACCGGACGCGTCTATGACGACCTCTGGATCCGGTTCGTGGGGTCGGTGATCCCGAGCCGCCGTTGCGCTGCTCCGGGGCGGGCTGCACACCCGTCGGGCGAAGCGACTGACCCTGTCCCCGTACATCGCAGCAGGTCGCGCCCCGACCTCGATGTGCTTAGCAAGACGCCTAACCGAACGCCGTCTGAACGGCGCCCCCATCGACGCGGTAGTTGGACCCGTCCACAAAGCTCGCTAGGTCGGAGCACAAAAAGGCGACGACGCGCGCGACCTCTTCGGGGCGGCCGCGCCGCTTTAAGGTGATGCCGGGGCGCTCTTCGGCCAAAAAGCTCGCGACGGCCTCCTCGACGCTCACCCCGAGCTCCTTGGCGCGCTCGGCCATCATCGCGTCGGTCATGGGCGTCTCGATATAGGCGGGTGAGACGACGTTGACGTGTACGCCATCCTTGCCGTAGGCCTTGGAGAGCCCCTTGGCGAGGTTGATGATGGCGGCCTTTGCGGCGTTGTAGGGGGTCTCCTCGGTGTAAGGCTGCAGGGCGTTCTCCGAAGCGGTGAGCACGATGCGCCCGTAGCCGCGCGCGCGCATCCCGGGGATCAAGGCGCGGCAGACGCGCACCGCCCCCAGAAGGTCGACGTCGAGCGTTTCGAGCCAGTCCGCGTCGCTCAGCTCGAGAAAGTCGCCCGCCGCCCCCCGCGCCCCCGCGAGGTGCGCGAGCGCCGCCGCCCCGCCCCGTTCGTCCGCCGCCTTGAGAAGGGCCGCGACCTCCTGGGGCTTCGTGAGGTCGGCCGCGACGGCGAAGACCTCGGCGCCGGGAACGGCTTCCCTGACCTGCGCGGCGGCCCGCTCGAGCGCCCTTTCGTCGGTGTCGCTCATCAGCACGCGCGCGCCCTCCGCTGCCAGAAGCTGCGCGGTGCTCAACCCGATCCCCGAGTCCGCCCCCGTCACGACCGCCAAACGTCCGTTAAAAGCCAGGTCCATGCAGCTACTCTACCGGCCGCTCTGGCGCTTTTCTGCGCGCTGCGCCATGGTGTGTGTGCCTGTCGGAGAAACCCCGACCCTGGGGTGGGAGAGTCGCCGATGGCGCGCGCCCCGTGCGCCTCTAGGCTGGGGGTGAGGTGGGCTGCGCGCGTTCCCCGCCGAACGTTCCCGGCCCTACGGAAGGAGCCGCAGATGCGTTACGTGCGTCCCTTTAAAGAGACCAGCATCGACGACGTCCCCCTCGTCGGGGGCAAAAACGCCTCGTTAGGTGAGATGTTAAGGGAGCTCGCGAGCCTTGGCATCCGCGTACCGGACGGCTTTTCGGTCACCGCCGAGGGGTACCGAGCGTTTCTGGCCGAAAACGACCTCGAGGCGCCCATCCGCGACCTTTTGAAAGGGCTCGGGCGGGGTGACGTGGCGGACATGAGCGCGCGCGCGCAAAAGATCCGCAACCTGATCCTCGCGGGGCGTTTTCCGGCGGCACTCCAAGCGGAGATCGCGGCGGCCTACCGCGTGCTCTCGGCCGAGGTGGGGGTGCCGGAGGCTTACGTGGCGGTGCGCTCGTCGGCCACCGCCGAGGACCTGCCCAACGCCTCGTTTGCGGGGCAGCAGGAAAGCTTTCTCATGGTTCACGGCGAGGCCGAACTGCTAGCGACCGTCCGGCGCGCCTTCGCCAGCTTGTTCACCACCCGGGCGATCGGCTACCGCGAGGACATGGGTTTCGATCACCTCCAGGTGGCGCTCTCGGTCGGCGTGCAGCACATGGTCCGCAGCGACCTCGCGAGCAGCGGGGTGATCTTTACCTTAGACACCGAGACGGGTTTCCGGAACGTGGTGTTCGTCAACGCGATCTGGGGCCTGGGTGAGAACATCGTCCAGGGGCGGGTGGTGCCCGACGCCTTTTACGTGCATAAAGAGCGCCTTGAGGCGGGCTACCGCCCCTTGGTGTGGAAAAAGCTCGGCGCCAAGGAGTTTCGCCTCACCTACGACGAGAGCGCGCACCGCCTAACGAACCGGCCGACCGACCCCGAGGACCGCGCCCGCTTCTCGGTAGGTGACGACGACGTGCTCGAGCTCGCCCGCTGGGCGACCATGATCGAGCGGCACTACTCGAAAAAGCGCGGCGCGGACACCCCCATGGACATCGAGTGGGCCAAAGACGGTCTGACGGGTGAGCTCTACATCGTGCAGGCGCGGCCCGAGACGGTCCACAGCCAGGACAGCGGGCTGACCTACAAGGTCTACGACCTCAAGGAGCGAGGCCGCGTCTTGGTCGAGGGCCTAGCGGTCGGGCAGGCGGTGGCGACGGGGCGCACGCGCGTCATCGACGACCCGCGCGGGATGGCCGCCTTTAAACCGGGCGAGGTCTTGGTCACCGAGATCACCGACCCCGACTGGGAACCCATCATGAAGCTCGCTGCGGGCATCGTCACCGAGCGCGGCGGGCGGGTGTCGCACGCGGCCATCGTGGCGCGCGAGCTCGGCATCCCGGCGCTGGTGGGCGCCGCGGGCGCCTTGGAGGCGGTGCCGGACGGCGCGCCGGTGACGCTCTCGACCGTCGAGGGGGAGCTCGGGCGCCTCTACGAGGGCGAACTCCCCTACAGCGTCGAGGAGGTCGACCTAGCGGCTTTAGAGCAGCCCCGCACCCGGATGATGGTCAACCTGGGCAACCCCGAGCTGGCCTTTCGCACCGCGCAGCTGCCGGTCGCCGGGGTGGGGCTCGCGCGCATGGAGTTTATCTTCGCGAGCTGGGTCGGCGTCCACCCCCTGGCGCTCACCCGCTACGACGGGTTGCCGACGCGCGTCAAACACCAGGTCGACGCGCTGACGCAGGGTTACTCGAGCAAACCCGAGTTTTTCGTCGACAAGCTCGCCCAGGGGATCGGCACGCTCGCGGCGGCCTTTTACCCGCGCGAGGTGATCTTACGCTTTTCGGACTTTAAGACGAACGAGTACGCACACCTGTTGGGCGGCGAGCTCTTCGAACCCAAGGAGGAGAACCCGATGCTCGGCTGGCGCGGGGCGAGCCGCTACTACCACCCCGACTACAAGGAGGGTTTCATGCTCGAGCTCGCCGCCGTGCGCCGGGTCCGTGAGACCTTCGGGCTGGATAACCTCAAGGTGATGGTGCCCTTTTGCCGCACCCCCGAGGAGGGGCGGCGGGTGCTCGAGGTCATGGAGGAGGGCGGTCTGCGGCGCGGCGAGGGTGGTCTGGAGGTCTACGTGATGGCCGAGCTGCCGTCGAACATCTGGGGGGCGCGCGACTTCGCCGCGCTCTTCGACGGCTTCTCCATCGGTTCAAACGACCTCACGCAGCTCACCTTGGGTTTAGACCGCGACAGCGAGCGGGTCGCGCCGCTCTTCGACGAGCGGAACCCGGCGGTCGAGCACGCCTGCGCGCTCCTTATCGAGGCGGCGCACGCCGCCGGGCGCAAGGTCGGCATCTGCGGCCAAGCCCCCTCGGACTACCCGGACTTCGCCGCGTTCCTGGTCGCTCGCGGGATCGACTCGATCAGCCTCACCCCCGACTCGGTGCTGCGGACCCTGCCGGTCGTCTTAGACGCGGAGCGCGCGCGCGCAGAGGAGCGGGTCTGATGGCGCCGCGGGTGCTGGTGGCCTACGCGAGCCGCTACGGCGGGGTGCGGGAGATCGCCGAAGTCGTCGCCGACGCCTTGCGCGCGCGCGGCCTCGAGGTTGACGTGTACCCCGCCGACGAGGTGACGCGGGTGCGCCCCTATGACGCCGTGGTGCTCGGCAGCGGCGTGTACTTCGGGGCGTGGCTGCCGGAGGCGACCGAGCTCTTAGAGAGCTTTCAGAGCGAGCTCGCCCAGAAGCCCGTGTGGCTCTTTTCGTCGGGATCAACGGAGGCGGGGACGGAGGCGAGCGCGGCCGACACCGCCCCCCCGGAGCCCTTGGCGCCGCTTGTGGCGCTTATCCAACCGCGCGGCGTGCGGCGGTTTGCGGGCCGCGTCGAGGGGGAGAAGCTGTCGCTCGACGACTGGCTCGTCAACCCCGCGCTGCGAAGCGCCTCGGCCGACCTGCGCGACTGGGACGCCATCCGGGCGTGGGGGGCGGAGATCGCGGCGGCGCTGCTGGCGCGCCAGCAGGAGCGCTAGGCGGGAGGTTGCGGGAGATGAGCAGCCGGAGCCTTTACGACGAGCTCGGCGGCGAGCGCGCGATCGAGGGGATGGTCGAGGAGTTCTACGACCGCGTGCTCGCCGACCCCGGGTTGCACCCCTTTTTCGTCGGCGTGGAGATGGACAAGCTCCGCCGGATGCAGCGCGAGTTTTTTAGCGCGGCCCTGGGCGGTCCGGTGCGCTACACCGGGGTGCCGCTCGCGTACGCGCACCACGGCCGGGGGATCTCGCGGGAGCACTTCGCACGCTTTGTCGGGATCTTGCTCGAGACGCTGCGCGCGCACGGGGTCGGCGAGGAGGCGGCGCTCGCCATCATCGGGCGGCTCAACACCTACACTGATGAGATCGTCGGGGGACACGGGGTGACCGGTTGAGGTGCGGTGTGTCGGGGGTGCGCAGCGGCTCGGCGCTGCGCGACGCAACCCTTGTCCAGCGCTTCCGTTAGGCTAGGAGGGTGGAGGGTGAACGCGCAGCTGCTTCGGAAACGGAGGGGCGCACGTGGGCGGGGGCGCACTTCGACGCGCTCCTCGAGTCGCCCCTCGACGCGCTCTTGGTGGTCGACGCGCGCGGGCGCATCCGCCGCGTGAACGCCCGCTTGGAGGCGCTGTTGGGCTACGCCCGCGAGGAGCTCCTCGGCCACCCCCTGGACTGCCTGATTCCCGAGCGCTACCGCGCGCAGCACGCGCGCGACCAGGCGGCCTTTTTCGCGAGCCCGCGGGCGCGGCCGATGGGGAGCGGTCTGGACCTCTTCGCGCGGCATAAAAGCGGCGCGGAGATCCCCGTCGAGATCAGCTTGACGCCCCTTAGGGCCGCCGAAGGCGACCTGGTGGTGGCGGCGATACGCGACCTGCGCGAGCGCAAACGCTCGGCGGCGGAGCTCGCGCGTCTGGGGGGGGTGCTCGAGGCGTCGTTAAACGAGATCTACCTCTTCGACGCCCGCTCGCTGCGCTTTACTTTCGTCAACGAGGGGGCGCGCCGCAACCTCGGCTACACCACCGAAGAGCTGCGGGTGCGCACGCTCCTAGACCTCACGCCCCTAAGCCACGCGGAGCTAAGGGCGCTGCTCGCCCCTCTGCGCGCGGGCGCGCGGCGCAGCGCGCAGCTGCAGACGCTGCACCGCCGCAAGGACGGGAGTACCTACCCCGTCGAGGTGCACCTGCAGTACCGCCCCGAGGGCGCGCACCCCGAGACCTGCCTCGAGGCGGAGGATGCGGGCGTGTTCGTCGCCGTCGCGCTCGACATCAGCGAGCGGGTGCGGGCGCAGCAGGCGCTGCGCGAGAGCGCCCAACGCGCCGCGCTCCACGTCGAAAAGACCCCCCTGGCGGTGCTCGAGTGGCGCTTGCCGGACGGTCTGCTGCTGGCTTGGAACCCGGCGGCGGAGCGGCTTTTCGGCTACACCGCCGACGAGGCCGTCGGCAAGCTGCGCGCCGAGCAGCTGCTCGTCGACGACGACCCCGCGTTGCGGGCGCTCCTGGCCGGCCAAGTGGCGCCCACGGGGGAGCGCGGCACCTTCCGGAACCGCACCAAAGACGGGCGCCTGCTGCTCTGCGAGTGGTCGAGCGTGCTGCTCACCGACGAGGCGGGGCGCGCCACGCGGGGGGCCGCTCTGGTGATGGACGTGACCGCGCGGCAGCGGGCGCTCGAGGCCCTGTTGAGCGCCCAAGAGGAGGAGCGGGCGCGCATCTCGCGCGACCTGCACGACGGGGTCGGCCAAGCCCTGACGGCGCTCGGTCTGGGGCTCAACGCCGCGCTCGACAACCCCACCCCGGAGGCGCTCGGGGCGCTTAGGCGGCTCGTCGCCGAGACCTTGGAGGACGTGCGGCGCATCTCGCGCGACCTGCGCCCGGCGCTCTTAGACGAGTTGGGGCTCGAGGCGGCCGCGCGGCGCTTCGTCCGCGAGCTCGCCGAGAGCTCGGGGGTGAGGGTCGACCTGCTCGTGCACCTGCCGGAGCGCCTCACGCGCCAGCAGGAGATCGTGGTCTACCGCGTGCTCCAGGAGGCGCTCAACAACGTCGTGCGGCACGCGCGCGCGGCGCACGCGTCGGTGGTGCTCACCGCGACGCGCGCGCGGGTGCAGCTCACCGTCGAGGACGACGGCGTCGGCTTCGACACCAGCCGCCCCCCCACGGACGGGCACGTCGGCCTGCTGGGGATGCGCGAGCGGCTCGAGCTTTTGGGCGGCTCCTTGCGCCTCGAGAGCGCTCCCGGGCGCGGGACCACCTTGAGCGCGCGGCTGCCGCTCGGGGGCCGTGACGCGCGGACGTGACGTGCCCCGAAGCGCGCCCCGAAGCCTCCTGTCAACAGGCGTCGTAAAAACCCCGACAGCGGCGTCGGGCTTTCCGGCTTGACGCCCCCCTGGGGGCTCCCTAAGCTGTGCCTAAGCATTACGTGAGCTCAAGAGAGGAGAAGCGATGAAGCGCATGCTGATGCCGACCGACGGGAGTGCGTGCAGCGAGGCGGCGATCCGGCAGGGCCTGACGCTCGCCAAAGCCTTGGGCGCGACCGTCACCTTTTTGTACGCCCTGGAGGACCCCGCGCTGCCGATGTACGCCACCCCCGGGGCGCTCGCCTACGAACCGCAGCTCTACGAGGACCTCAAGCGCGCCGCCGAGGAGGCGCTCGCGCGCGCGCAGGTGCTCGCGCAGGAGGCGGGGGTCCCCTGCCAGGTGCAGCTCGCCGAGCGGCAGCACCCCGTGGAGGCGATTCACAAGGCCGAAGACGCGCACGACCTGGTGGTGATGGGGACGCACGGGCGGCGCGGGTTTAACCGCTTCGTGTTCGGCTCGGTCGCCGAGGGGGCGCTGCGGCGGGCCAAAAAGCCCTACCTGATGATCCGGCACCCCGAGGACGGGGCGTAAGGTAAAAGGGTCTCGTGGAAAAGACCATGCGCGCGGCCGTGCTCGAGCGGCCGCGCGCGCCACTCGCGCTGCAAGAGCGGCCGCGCCCGCAGCCGGGGCCCCACCAGGTGCTCCTCAAGGTGCGCGCCTGCGGGGTGTGCCGCACCGATCTGCACATCCTTGACGGGGAGCTGCCGCGTCCTAAGCTGCCGCTCGTGCTCGGCCACCAGATCGTCGGCGAGGTCAGCGCGTGCGGCGAGGAGGTGCGCGGGCTCGAGCTCGGCGCGCGCGTCGGGGTGCCCTGGCTCGGGTGGACCTGCGGGGGCTGCCGCTACTGCCGCGCGGGGCAGGAGAATCTCTGTGACCGCGCGCGCTTTACCGGTTACGACATAGACGGCGGCTACGCCGAGTACGCGCTCGCCGACCACCGTTTCTGCTTTCCGCTGCCCGAGGGCTTTACGGACCTCGAGGCCGCGCCGCTACTCTGCGCGGGGCTCATCGGTTACCGCGCGCTCCGCTTGGCGGGTCCCGCAGAGCGCCTGGGGCTCTACGGCTTCGGCTCCGCCGCGCACATCCTCACCCAAGTCGTGCGCGCCCAAGGGGGGGAGGTCTACGCCTTTACCCGGCCCGGCGACGCCGCGGGGCAGCGCTTCGCGCTCTCTCTCGGGGCGGCCTGGGCGGGGGGTTCGGACGAGGCGCCGCCGGAGCCGCTCGACGCCGCGATCATCTTCGCGCCCGCCGGGCCGCTCGTGGTGCGCGCGCTAGCGGCGGTGCGCAAGGGGGGCACGGTGGTCTGTGGCGGCATCCACATGAGCGACATCCCGAGCTTTCCCTACCGGCTCCTCTGGGAGGAGCGCACCGTGCGCTCGGTCGCCAACTTGACGCGCGACGACGCGCGCGCGTTTTTCGCCCTCCTCCCCACCCTCGCCTTACGCCCCCACGTGCAGGCGTTCGCGCTGGCGCAGGCCAACGAAGCGCTCGAGGCGCTGCGGGCGGGGACCCTCGAGGGTTCGGCGGTGCTGCTGCCCGCGTCCTGAGCCCGCGCGCAGGGCGTCGGTAAAACTCCGACACCCCGTCGGCATCCCTGAGGATGCGGCCGCCCCCCGGAAGCCGTAGCGTGGCTTAAGGAGGTGCGGACGATGAGTTTGCTTAATTTTGCCCGCGAGGAGGTCGTGACGACGGGGTTGCGCGCGAGCGTCCTCGAGGCGGCGGAGCTTTTAAGGGCGCGCAACGTCGGTTGCCTGGTGGTCGTCGAAGGGGGGAAGCCCTGCGGCATCCTCACGGACCGCGACATCGCGCTCAGGGTCGTCGCCGCCGGGCGCGATCCGAAAACGACTGCCGTCGAGGAGGTGATGACCCCCCGCCCGACGGTGTTAGAGGAGGAGCTCGGGCTCTTCGAGGCGCTCGAGATCATGAAAGACCGCGGCGTGCGGCGCTTTCCGGTGGTGGACCGCTACGGCCAGCTGTCGGGATTTTTTACTCTCGACGACGTGCTCTATTTGATCGGGCTCGAGCTCTCGGCGGTCGCGCGCATCATCGACCAGGGGACGCCGTAGCGCCAGCGGCGGGGTCGGACGAAGGCAGAGGAGGCGACGGTGAACACGCAGGCGGACGAAACGACGGGGAGGGCCAACGAGACCGGAACACCGGGTACCACGCAGAGCACCGCACAGGACACCAAGCAGAGCAGCACGGGGGCTACGACCCAGGCCACCACCCAGACGACCGGCGCTGCAGGGGCGAAGAAGCGCACGTGGGTCGAGGAGGTCGAGGTCGCGGGGCGCGGGCTGGTGGAACGCATAGAGGCGCTGTTACAGGAAAACAGCGCCAAGCGGGTGTTGATCAAGCGGGGTGGCAAGGAGCTCCTCAGCGTGCCGCTGACCCTAGGGGTGGTGGCGGGGGGCATCCTCACGCTGGCCGCGCCCCTGCTGGCCGCTTTGGGGGCGCTCGCGGCGCTCGTCGGTAAGGTCAAGCTCGAGGTCGTCCGCGAGGCGGCGGAACGCGGCGAACCCCCTACGCGCTAGCCAACGCTGCGCTACGGGATTTTTTCGGAGGACATCATGCACGCCCCCCGGTCACCCACCCACTCACGGCGCCTCGCCGCACTGCTCATCGGCGTCGGCGTCCTCTTTCTCGCGGCCAACCTCGGTCTGCTCGCTTGGGCGAGCGCTTGGCTCTGGGCGCTTCTCTTCCTCGGGCTCGGGGCGGCGTTCTGGCTCGTCTACCGCGAGGACCGCACCCGTTGGTGGGCGCTGTTGCCGGCGTTTGCCCTCTTCGCCCTCGGTCTCGCGACGCTCGTCCCAGGAGCGGCGTCGGGTGGCCTTTTCCTGGGGCTCATCGGGGTGGGGTTTGCCGCGCTCTACCGCGACGATCGGCGGCGCTGGTGGGCGCTCATCCCGGCTGGTGTGCTCCTGACGCTGGGTGTCGTCGCGTGGCTTGACGCTTCGGCTCTCGGGGCAGCGCTGGGGGTGGACGCGGGCGCCGCGCTCTTCCTCGGCCTCGCGGCGACCTTCGGGGTGCTCTACAGGCTGCCGGAGGGGGAGGGCAAACAGCGCTGGGCGCTCTTCCCGGCGCTCGGCTTGCTCGCGCTGGCGCTCTTCGTGCTGCTCGCCAGCGGTGGGGGCGGCCCCGCGCTGCCGCTTCTACTCATCGCCCTCGGCGCCCTCCTCCTCTGGCGCGGGCGACGCCTCCCGCCCCCGACCGAGGGGCCGGGGTCCAAGGGGGTGTAGACCGTGACGTCGCGCGTTCGTCAGCGGCCCCTGCCGCTCGTGCTCATCGGCCTGGGGTTGCTCCTCTTCTTAAACGGTGTGGGCTGGTTGCGCGTGGACGGGTGGGCGCTCCTCAACCTCTGGCCGCTCGCGCTGATCGCCGCCGGGGTGGACCTCTTGCTGGGGGGGCGCTACCGCCTCGCCGTGGTGCTCGGCGCGCTCGCGCTAGGGGCGGTGCTCGCGAGCGGGGGTGGCGCGGCGTGGCTCGGGCGCGCCGCGACCCTCGAGCGCGTCGCGCAACCGCTCGGGGGGGCGCGCTCGGCGGAGGTGCACCTTCAGACCGGGGTGAGCGCCTTGCACCTCGACACCGCCGCCGAACCCGGTCTTTTGGTCTCGGGTACGTTGCCGCTCGGGCCCAACGAGCGCGTCACGCAGCGCTTTGCGGAGCGCGGCGGGGTAGCCGTCTTTACGCTGCAGAGCGCTGCGCAGCGCGGCCTGAGCGTCCGGGGGGGCGGGCAGCCGTGGCGGCTGTCCCTCAACCCGTCCGTGCCGGTGAGGCTCAGCCTGGATACGGGGGTCGGGCGCGCCGTCCTCGAGCTAAGGGAGGCGCAGCTCTCCGGGCTCGAGGTCTCGACCGGGGTGGGGGAGACGGTGCTGACGCTGCCGCGCCGCGGGCGCTACGAGGCGGCGCTCGATACGGGCGTCGGGGCGGCGACGGTGCGCATCCCCGAGGGGGTGGCGGTGCGGCTCGAGGTGTCGCGGGGTATCGGGGCGGTGAGCGTGCGGGGGGACTTTGTTCGCGACGGCGACCTCTACCGGTCGCCGGACTACGACACCGCCGAGCACCGCGTGGACCTGCGCGTCCGCGGCGGGGTGGGCGCCATCACCGTGGAGCGAGGCGGCTGAGACCTAAAACGTAAGCTGTAACCTCGTTTCGACAAAAGGGGACACATCATGACGACCGCCACAACGCGAACCGACCTAGGGTCTGTCTGACTGATTAGAGCCAGAGGATAATGGAGGCGACAAGCACGCCCGCGAGGTAGTTCCGACCCCGCTTGTCATAGCGGGTTGCTACAGCACGAAAGTCTTTAAGTCGGTTGATGCAGCGCTCAATGACGTTGCGCCCCTTGTACGCCTTGGTATCAAAAGCAGGTGGACGCCCACCTTTGGAGCCCTTGGCGAGCCGGTGCTTTTTGGCGTCTTCTCGCTCAGGGCTGATACAGCGAATGTTCCGTCGCCTCAACCCTTGGCGCTGCTTCTTAAAGCTGTAAGCCCGGTCCAAGCGGAGCTGTGAGGGGCGCTTTCGGGGTCGCCCTCTACCTAAACGTGGTACGTGTATCTCGTCGAGCACCCGCTCCAACCAAGCGGCATCGTTGCGTTGCCCGGCGGTCACGACAAGGGACAGGGGGCGAACCTTCCCATCAGCACAGACATGAACTTTGCTGGTATGCCCGCCACGCGAGTGGCCTAACCACTCATCTGTCAAGCCCCCCTTTTTTCGCCCTCGGCGGGCCGCTTTCTCGCACCTGCAGCGCTCCGGTGGGCTTTGATGTGACTGCTGTCCAAGGCCGCTCCGTCCCAGTCAATATCGCCTGTGGCGTCGGCATGCGCTTGAAGGGCTTGTAGGATGCGCTGCCAGTCACCGCTACGTTCCCACCTCGTGAACCGGTCCCAGCAGGTTTGCCAGGCTCCGTAGCGCTCAGGAACATCTCGCCAAGGTGCTCCAGTCTTGAGCCGCCACAAAATGCCGTTGATAACTCGGCGATGGTCAACGTAGGCGTGGCCGCGTTGGGGATTCGCAGGTAAATGCGCTTTTAACGCTCGCCACTGTTTCTCGCTTAAGTCCGTCCGTGCCATGCCTTTACCCTAAAACATCAGTCAGCCCTTCTGTCAGACAGACCCTAGCTGGGATTGGGGAGCGCCTGATCGCGCTGATCCTCGACGGCCTCCTCTTGGGTGTCGTCAGCGGCCTTCTCTTCCGCTCCGACTCGCGCCTCGGCGGCGCCCTCGGTTTCGCTCTCGGCCTAGCCTACCAGTGGTACTTCCTGACGCGCCATCAGGGCCAGACACCCGGCAAGATGCTGCTTAACCTGCGGGTGGTCAAGGTGGACGGGGGTGCGCTCACGGACGCCGACGCCGTGCTGCGCTACCTCGGTTACGTGCTTAACGGGCTCGCCTTCGGGCTCGGTTGGCTCTGGGCGCTTTTTGACGCCAACCGCCAAGGTTGGCACGACAAGTTGGCGGACACGTTCGTGGTCAAGGTTGGTGAGACGCTAGGTGTCGTCGGGACCGAGGGGACGCAAGCGGGCGCCGCAGAACCGCTCAGCGCGCCCTTGAGCACCCCTAAACCCGACGGGGAGGTGAGTGATGACGGGTAGGGCAGTTTTACGAAACGTCGCTGCCGGTCTCACCCCAACGGGGTAGCGGGATTTCATCTTAGAATGTGCGAGCAGAACGTCTCTTTTTAACGTGAGAGCGTCGCTGACCAGATGATACCTGCCAAAGGACGCAAAAGCTGGCGAGACCTCTCGCTCGGCGAGCAGACCGCGACGATCCTGGGGGCTGGCGTGCAGCTCGCGCTGCTGAGCTCGGCCCTCTGGGACCTTTCGCACCGCCGTGCGGCGCAGATCCGGGGGCGGCGGAGCTTTTGGAGCGTGGCGGTCTTTGTCAACGTCGTCGGTCCCCTCGCCTATTTCGCCTGGGGTCGGCGGCGCACGCGCGACCTCGCTAGTTCGGAAAGGGGGACGCGTTTCAAAACCTAGTTGAGCACGCCGTGAGGGTACGGTCTATGAAGGTGTCGGCGGTGAGGGTGGTCGTCAAGCTCCACCCCCTCTCGTCGCCCCAACACCCTACCGACGAGGGGCTGCTGCGCCTCCGCCGCAGCTCCACCTTCTCGCGCCCTTTTAAAGCGTGTTCTACAGTCGGTAGAGGCTCCTCTGGAACATCGTGCTGACGCCTTCGAGCGCGCTTCCGCTCTCCTGTGCTCTACCGAAGTGGAGCACAGCCGTGCGGCACCCCTTAGAGACGCTGCGAGACGGTGCTGCCCACGAGAACGAGGATGGTTATGGCTAACACTAACCGCGCACCTGCCGCTAAGGCTCGCCCTGCTAGCGTCTACGTGCTCATGGCGCTGCTGCTCTTGCTAAGTGCGAACGCCCTCTTTGGCGGCTACAGCCTCCTCGCCGACCCGTCGGGAGGCGGGTTAGGGATGCCCGTTAGCCTGCTTGAGGGCAGCCTTTTTGCCGACTTTCTCATTCCAGGGCTGATTCTCTTCAGCGTTCTGGGTCTGTTCCCGCTGTTGATCATCTGGGCCCTATGGTCGAGGCCGACGTTTGGGGTTCTCAAGGGGCTCGAGCGTCTCACCCATGAGCACTGGGCGTGGGCCGGCATCGTCTTTACGGGGCTTTTGTTCGGCAACGCCGAGGCTGCAAAGCAGCCCGAGCCCAGCAGGAGGCGCACATGAAGGTTTTGGTGGTTGTCGCCAGCAAGCACGGCAGCACGCAGGAGATCGCCGAGGTCGTGGCGGAAGAGCTTGCTCTGGCGGGGCACACCGCCGAGGTCAAGGGGGCAGCGGGTGACGTGAGCGTAACGCCGTATGACGCGGTGGTCCTGGGCAGCGCCATCTATATGGGGGCTTGGCTGCCGGAGGCCAAACGCTTCGCCGAAGCGCAGCACGAGGCGCTCTCCGCGCGGCCCGTGTGGGTCTTTAGCAGCGGCCCCTTGGGGGCGGACCCGCAACCCGACAACGACCCGGCGCGGCTCGCTGCGCCCCTCGAGGGGGTCTTTGTGCGCGACCACCGCGTGTTTGTCGGCAAGCTCGAGCGGCGGGGTTTGGGGTGGGGCGAGCGGCTCATCGCGCGCGTCGTGGGGGCGCCCGAGGGCGACTTTCGGGATTGGGAGGCGGTTCGCGGCTGGGCGCGGGAGATCGCCGCCGCGCTGAGCGCCCCCGGCACCCGATAGGGGCGCGCCGTGCCGCGTAAGGGCCTCCTCACCGCGCTCGGCGTAGCCGCGCTCCCGCTCGCCGCCGGTGCGCTCGGTTTGCGGGTCAGACCCGCCCCCTTCCCGCCCTACCCCGAGGCGGAGCCGGCGCTCGGCACCGTCCCCTTGCCGGAAGGGCTGCCCGCCCCCGTAGCGCGCTTCTACCGGCGCCTCTACGGGGAGCGGGTGCCGGTGATCACCTCGGCGGTCGTCACGGGCCGGGCCAAGCTGCGCCTGGGCGGCCTCGTCTTCCCAGCGCGCTTCCGCTTCACCCACGCCGTGGGGCGGGGCTACCGGCACGACCTCGAGGTGACGCTCTTCGGCCGCCCCGTGGTGCGCCTCAGGGAGCGCTACGTAGATGGCACGAGCCGGCTCGAGCTGCCCTTTGGCGTCGTAGAGGGGCCCAAAGTGGACCAGGCCGCCAACTTGGGGGGGTGGGCCGAAGCCGTCTGGTTCCCCGCGCTTTTCATTACCGACCCGCGCGTGCGTTGGGAGGCGGTCGACGAGGCCACGGCGCTCTTGGTGGTGCCCTTCGGCGGGCTCGAGGAGCGCTTCGTGGCGCGTTTTCATCCTGAGACGGGCCTGTTGCACCTCTTGGAGGCGATGCGCTACAAAGGGGCTGCGGACGCCGCAAAAACCCTCTGGCTATGCGAAGCGCTCGTTTGGGAGGCGCTCGCGGGCCGCACGGTGCTGACAAAGAGCGCGCTCACCTGGTTCGGTGACGGCGCGCCCTGGGCGCGGTGGCAGGTCGAGGAGGTGGTTTACAACGTCGACGTGCGGGCGTCTTTGTGGGGTGAGCGGGCGACGCGCCGAGGACGGTGAAAAGGCGGTGCGCGCCCCGACCGCGCGTTCGTGAGGCGTCAAATCCTCACAAGCGCCCCTCAGAGCCTCGTAGCGCACGCGCGGCTGCGTCAGCTTTTTCCCGACAACCGCGTCAAGGTTTCGCGCACCCCAGCCCCCCGGTCGCCCGTTAGCATGAGGCGTGGCTACAGGTACGTCAAGCGGCTGAAGCTGGGGTCACCTCCCCTCTCGAGGTGTCACCGCTCGGCGCTAGGCACGGTTTCAGCATCGGCATTGGGTGAACTCATGCATGAGCATAAGGAGGTGCGGCATGCGCACACTGCGAGACAAGGTGATCTTGATAACCGGCGCGGGGGGGACCGTGGCTGGGGCGGTCGAAGCTGCCTTTCGCCGCGAGGGCGCGCAGCTCGTGCTCATCGACCGCGAGGCGGTGCGCGTCACGGGGCGGGCCCACAGCTTTAACACCCCCGCTTTCGAAGCCGACCTCAGCAGCTTTGGGAGCGCCCAAGCGGTCGTCGCACAGGCTGAAGCGCAGTTCGGGCGCGTCGACGGCCTCGTGCACCTCGTCGGCGAGGTGGTGATGGGGCGCGTCGACGAGGTGCACGAGGCCGACTTTGAGCGCGCTTTTGCGACGAACGTGCAGACGCTCTTTTACACCGTCAAGGCCGTGTTGCCCGCCCTGAGGAGGCGCGAGGAGGCCTTTATCGCCGGCATCGCCGCGGGGGAGGCGTACGGGGAGCGGGCGGCGGGCCGCAGCCTCTTCGCGGCGGCCAAGGGCGCCGTGGCGAGCTTTTTGCGCGCGCTCGACGCGGAGCTGCAGGGCAGCCATGTGGGAGTCGGGATCATCTTCCCGATGGGCACCGTCGACACGCGCACCAACCGCGCGCGGCTCTCGGAGGAGGCGGCGCGGCACCTCATCCACCCCGACGCCTTGGCGCGGGCGTTCGTGGCGGCGGCGCTGTCGGGGGAGGGGGGGACGCTGCTCGAGCTGCCCGTCTACCCGCCGCGCCTCCCGGTACGTCAGGTGGTCTAGGGCGGAGGGGGTGAGGTGCGACGTCTAGGTTCGTGATGCTCAGTCCGACCGTTGGTCTGACGCCTGGCAAGCGCGCGTGCCTCGTCGTGATCCACGGGCCACAAGCTACAGGCTACAGGCCACGACCCCCTCGACGGCTATGCGGAAGCCCAAAGGGATTAAGTCACCAGAACCCGGCTGCGATGGGGTACGGTAGAGCGTAGGGAGGGACGTGGCACAACCTCGTCTGTTTCTCGTCGATGACCACGCGGTGGTGCGTTCGGGGATCCGCCTGCTCCTCGAGGCGCACGGCGGCGCCCTCGTCGTCGGGGAGGCCGACAGCGGCGAGGCGGCGCTCGAGCGCGTCCCCGAGCTCGCGCCCGACATCGTCCTCTTGGACCTCACCCTCCCCGGGATGAACGGGATCGAGACCGCCAGGTCGCTCAAGGCGCGCCTGCCGAGCGTGCGGCTTATCGCGCTGTCGATGCACGAGGACCCGGAGTACGTGCGGGGCTTTCTCGAGGCGGGCGGCAACGGCTACGTCCCCAAAAGCGCCCTTGAGACGCAGCTGCTAGACGCCATCAGAGCGGTGTCGCGGGGGGAGTACTACGCGCCCGCGAGGCTGCTCGCCGAGCTCGCCCGCGACCTCTCCGAGAGCGGCCCCTACCGCCACGTAAGGCTGACCGAACGGGAGCGGAGCGTCCTCGCGCGTATCGCGCAGGGGTGCACCTACAAGGAGATCGCCGAAGAGCTCGGCATCAGCGACAAGACGGTGGCGACCTACCGCGAGCGCGCGGCGGAGAAGCTGGGCCTCAAGACGCGCGCCGAGTTGGTGCGCTACGCGTTGCAGCACGGGCTCATCGAGTGAGCTGCACGCCGCGGCGAGCCGGCTGCACCACTTGCCAGCTGCGCGACTTGCCAGCGTTGCGTCGTCGGCGCCGTGACCCGTCGCGTCGGTCTGCCCTTCGCGACCCGCACCCCCATCGTTTGGGGTTGGTTCGTGGGGATGCGGTGAGAACCCGCTGGCGGGTGGTTGCCAAAGGCGTGAACGAAGCCGTGGGTGCGGGAAAAGCGTGGGCGCCATCACACAAGTCTCATAGGGGTCGGGACTAGGGTAGGAAACGTCTGCAGGTGGTGTTGCGTTCGTCAGAGTTGTGCAGAGTTGACTCACCCCAAGCCAACGTAACCGCCATACCCCTTAAGCCGAGTTTCGACTTCAGAGGATGGTCTTTTATGGTCTTTTGTGAGCGTGCAACGATCTCCCGATTTTCGCCAACGACATGCGCCGACGGCTTGAAAAGTGCTTTGGCGGCCGACGCTTCAGGCGTACGGGTGGTGGCGTGAAGCGCCTCGCCGCGGCCTCTTTGGTGCTCGCTGGGCTCTCGGCGTGCACGCTTTTAGACCCGCTCGAGCTGACCGCCGACGCGCCGCAAGTCGTCACCATAGACCCGCCCAACGGCGCGTCGCAAGTGCCGCTAGACGCCGCGCTGCGCGCCGAGCTCAACCTGCCGGGGGGAGCGGTCGACCTGACCACGCTCTCGGAAGCGTCGGTGACGCTGACCGAAGAGAGCGGCGCTCCGGTCGCCGCGACGCGCACCCTGGAGGACGGCGGGAGCACCCTCGTCGTGAGCCCAGAAGCGCCCCTGCAACCCGCGACGACCTACCGCTTCAGCGTCACGAGCGCTTTGCGCGATGAGGTCGGTACCCCCTTCGAGGCCTTTACGAGCACCTTCTCGACGACCGACGAGGCGCTCGGTGACGTTGGGACGCTGACGGTTCGCAACCCCCTGGAGATCCCCTTCGATGACCGCTTGGTGCTGCACCGCATCAACGACACGAGCGGCAACTTGTGCTGGCCGCCGGACGACCCGGGTTGTGACGCCGAGGCCGAGCCGTGGGCTGATTTGGTGTACGTCGACACCGGCGTGTTGCAGCTCGAGAACACCGGCGAGGCCCCCTTGGAGCTCACCCTGACCCTCTCCTCACCGGCTGACTTTACCTTACCGGGCGGCGAGAGCGAGCTCGTCTTGGATCCGGGGGAGAGCTACGACCTGACCGTGCAGTTCATCCACGCCGGCGACGAGATGGGCATCATCGAAAGCTATCTGGAGCTCCAAGACGCGCGCGGCGCGAGCACCCAGATCGAGCTGGCGGGGATCTATCAGCTGCGCCCCGAAGGGAACCGCGAGATCTTCCTCGAGGGGATCGTCCGCGGCTTTGGCTACACGACCGAGCTCGGTACCGATGCGCGGGGCGGGTTGACGAGCACGGGGCCCGACGCGCCCTTGGCCGGCGACGAGGTGCGTTCGGCGTACTGGAGACCGCTGGACGCGAGCCTGCCCGTGCGCGTCACGCAGATCGCGGCCTTTCACTCTTGCTGCACTCAAGGGGACACCTTTGAGGCCTTTGAACAGGGCGCCTCGACGCCGCTCGTCTCGTTCCGCAACGACGGTGCCTACAGCCAGACGATCTTCCCGCTCGCCGAGGGCACAGACGAGGTCGCGCGCGCCGAGTTCGAGCCGAGTGGCCCCTTTGAGATGCGTTCGGCGAACTACAGCACCGACCCGAGCCTGGGGGCGGGTGGCGGCCGCTTCGGGTTCCGCCTCTGGCCCGCCAAAGACCGCGAAGGTGAGGTCATCCCGGGGACCTACATCGCCGCGCAAGACTACGTCTCGACTGGCGACTGCATGGAGACTCCGCTGGCCAACTGCGACTTCAACGACAACATGTACCTGATCGAGAACGTCGCGCCGGTCGACTGACGTTCTCGTGACCAAGGGCCATGGGCGGCGTGAGTAGCCGCCACGGCCCCCACACCGTTACGACACCGAGGGCGCTCCTGCCCTCGGTGTTCGCTTCGGCGTTCGCACCTCGTGTGGGGCGGTGTTTCCGGCTGATGTCGGCCAAAGTCCTACACGGGGCCCGAGACGCGCCGACGGCGCGCGGGGGCGGGGGGGGGCTAGAGTTGAGGATGGGAGCGCGGGGTGAGGAGCTTTGTGCAGCAGGTTCGCGGATCGCTGCTGGTACCGTCTTTACGTACCTGCTAGCGCCGTTAGGAGGCAGGATGAAAGAGCCGGTGCTGGTCGCCTACGCAAGTCGTTACGGGGCGACGCGGGAGATCGCGGAGGCTGTCGCTCGAGTGTTGGAGGCGCGCGGGTTGGCGGTTCACTGTTGCCCCGCCGAAGCGGTGGAGGCGCTCGCGCCCTACCGCGCGGTGGTGCTCGGCAGCGCCGTCTATGAGGGCGACTGGCTTGTAGAGGCGAGCGACTTCGTCCGACGCTTTGCGCCCGAGTTGGCGCAGCGGCCGCTCTGGTGTTTTTCGAGCGGCACGGCGGGCGCCGCACCGACCGAGACGATGCAGGGCTGGACGCACCCACGGCTGCTGACCTCGCTCTTCGCCGAGCTCCAACCGCAGGGCCACGCGGTCTTCGGGGGCCGCCTCGAGCCGAGACGCTTAAGCGTCGGGGATTGGTGGCGCTATCCGTCGCTGCGGGGCGTGCGGGGGGACTTTCGTGACTGGGAAGCCATCACGGCTTGGGCGAACGGGGTCGCCGACGCGCTCGCCGGAAGCGGCCAAGGGCGTGCGGCGCTTGAGGTTTGAGTTTCAGCGCCCCCGGCAAAGCGTTATAGTGACCCCTATGCTGCTCGCGGCGCTTCAGGGGGTGGACAAGTTCTACGGCGAACAGGTCGTCTTAGACGGCGTGACGCTCGAGCTGCGAGACGCCTCGCGGGTCGCTTTAATCGGCCGCAACGGGGCGGGTAAGTCCACCATCTTGCGGCTTCTCATGGGGCTCGAGGCGCCCGACGGCGGCGCGGTCTTCCGGCGCGAGGGCGTCACCGTGGCGATGCTGGAGCAAGACCCCGAGATTCCCCCCGGCGTGAGCGTGCTCGAGCTCGCCGAGCGCGCCTTTGCGGACCTCGATGCGCTGGAGGGGCGCCTGGCGGCGCTCGAGGCCGAGGGTCTGGACGACCCCGAGGTCTATGCGCGGTGGGAGGGGGTGCACGAGGTCTTCGCGCGCCGTGGCGGCTACGAGCGCCGCGCCCGCCGCGACGCCGTCCTCTACGCCCTCGGTTTTCGCGGCCGCGAAGCGGAGGTCGCGGCGCACCTCTCCGGCGGCGAGAAGACGCGCCTGGGTCTGGCGCGCCTCCTGATGGCGCAGCCCGACGTGCTGCTTTTAGACGAGCCGACGAACCACCTCGACATGGAGATGCGCGCCTGGTTGGAGAGCTACTTGGGCCGTTACCCCGGCGCGGTCGTGCTCGTGTCGCACGACCGCGCCTTTTTGGACGCCGCGAGCACCTCGACGGCCGAGATCGCCCTCGGGACGCTGCGCACCCTGGACGCCATCCCGAGCCGCTACCGCGCGGCGCGAGCCGAACAGGCGCGTATCGAGGCGGCGACAAGGGCGAACCAACACAAAGAGCACGCCCGCTTGGAGGCCGCCGCCACGCAGATGAAGCGCTGGGCGGGGCAGAGCGAAAAGCTCCACCGCCGCGCGAAGGCCATGGAGCGCCGCGCGGAGCGCTACGCCGCCGAGATGCTGCCCGATGCCGACCCCGAGGGGCGCACCGTCCGCTTCGCCTTCCCTAGCGAGCCCTCCGGCGAGATCGTCTTGCAGGCGCAGAGCCTCTCCAAGGCGTTCCAGGGCAAGACGCTCTTTGAAGGCGTCGGCTTTACCCTCCGCTACGGGGAGCGCGTCGCGCTGGTCGGCCCCAACGGGGCGGGCAAGTCCACGCTGCTAAAGCTTCTTTTGGGCGAACTCGAGAGCGACGACCCGCGCGCCCTCTTGCGTTTCGGCGCCCGCGTGCGCGTCGGCTACTACGACCAGGAGCTGCGCGGCGCCGACCCCGAGGCGACGCTCTTAGACGAAGTGATCAAGCTCGTCGGCGACCGCGAGGCGCACAACCTCCTGGGGCGCTTTCTGTTCCCCTATGAAGCGCAGTTTAAGCGCGTGGCGGACCTCTCCGGCGGCGAGCGGGCGCGTTTGGCGCTCCTCAAGCTCACCCTGGGCGCATACAACTTCCTGGTGCTCGACGAACCGACCAACCACCTAGACCTCGAGATGATCGAGGCGCTCGAGGCCGCCCTGGCCGCGTTTGAGGGCACCCTGCTCGTCGTCTCGCACGACCGGCGTTTCGTCGCCGCGACCACGAACCTCGTGTGGGAGGTGCGTGAGGGCCGCTTTACGGCGTTTGAGGGTGATTGGGACTTCTACACCCGCAAACGCCAGGAGCGCGCGGCGCCCCAGGCAGCCGCCGCACCCGAGGCCAAGGCGCCGGCGCCGCCCAAGCAGAGCGGCGCTAAGACCCCCTCCAAGTGGCAGCTGGAGCGCGACCTCGAGGCCCTAGAAGCGCGCGTTGGCGAGCTCGAGGCGGAGCTCGCGGAACTCGCGGGTAGGCTCGAGCACCCCGAAGGGCTCTCGCCGGAGGCGCTGGTTGAGCTCGGCACGCGCCACGCGGAGGCCGAGGCGGCGCTTTTGGCGGCGATGGCGGCGTGGGAGGAGACGGCGGAGCTTTTGCGCGTCAAGGCTTAAGCGCTGAGCCTGCGCGCTACGCCTTGATGAGTTCTACGCCGTAGTCGGCAAACCGCGCGTCACGGGAGATGATGGTCAGGCCCTCTAGGGTCGCCTGAGCGATGAGAAGCCGGTCGAAGGGGTCGGCGTGGTGGGGCGGCAAGGTCTCGGTTGCGAGCGCGTGTTCGGTGCTGATGGCTAGGGGGGTAAAGCGGTAGAGCGTCAGGCCGCGCTGATAATCACCGCGTAGCTCGAGCTTGCCCAAGCTGCGTTTGATCGCAATTTCCCACGCCGTGACGGCACTGACGAACACCTCGTTTCTTCCATCTGCGATCACCTCTTTGGCCGTTGTGGCTAGGTCCGCGCTACCATCAAACACCCAGATGAGGACATGCGTATCAAGTAGGAGCTTCATGCGGCAGTTTTGTGACTTGCTTCCCGGTATCGGCTCGGCGCGTGCTTGCCGGTCAAGCTTTTGTGATGGGGAGCGCTGCCGACCGGATGACACCTGCTAATGAGCGTCACCGCTAAACGCCGTCATCAACTCCGCCGGCAGCTCGTCGAAGTCGTCCGCAAGGCGCACCTCACCCTCCCAGATGCGGACGCTCATGTCACGGGGGCTCGCATCCCGTTCGTAGGGGACGAGCCTGACCATCGGCTTCCCGTGCTTGCTGATGATCACCTCTTCACCGGCCAGCGCCTTTTCGATCAGCGAAGACAGTTGCGCTTTGGCCTCTGCAACGTTCGTCATCGGCATCTTGAACACCTCTAAAGCTATTATGGTCAACCTTGGTTAGAATCGCAAGGGCTTGCGGAGGCAGCCAAGGGTCTCGAGCACCCCGAGGGGTCTCGCCGGAGGCGCTCTTCGAGCTCGGTACGCGTCACGCGGAGGCCGAGGCGGCGCTTTTGGCGGCGATGGCGGCGTGGGAGGAGACGGCGGAGCGCCTAAGCATCAAAGTTTAGGATGCTGAGCCGCCGGGTTCAGGAGGCAACATCTGCTACCCGTATGGCGAGGGCGGCAGCGTCACGCTCACTGTGTCGTCGGGGCACACGGGGCTGCCGACGTACACAATGCCTGCCATCGCTTCATGTCCCGCACGAAACTCTTGACAAAGGCTCTGCAAAGCTCTAATATTCCAACGATACGGCTAACGATGAATTTTCGACTTTTGAAACTTGAAGGCTTGCTAGCAGTTTTTGTAAGGCCATCATTGATTTGGCTATAGATAATCTTGTAACTAAGGTCTAGATGCACTTCATAGCTACGAGCGTAGGGGGGCAGAATGAAACTTCAAGTTTTGTGGGCGCTTCTAGGTCTATTTGTTTGGACGGGCTGTAGTAACCCTTCACCGAAAGTTTCTGCTATGCCTGCGTATAGTGTTAGGGGTTTTGAAACTTTTATGCCAGGGGCTGAAACGGTTGAGGTGGTGGAAGATTTCTCCAAAGACCCTCATTATGCCACCCTTGCGGAGGCCTTGGAAGCCCTAGACCGGGACCAAGCTATCTCGACACAGAGCAGCATGGGACCCGATCAGGTACAAATTCGCACTCATACCTTTAGCAACGGTGAAACGTATACGTACACCGCCTATAAGGGTATCGTTTTCGACGCCGATGTTATCTTAGGAACCACTACACAGCTTCAGGCTGATTTCGCGGCATACGAAGCCCAACTGAGCGGAGCATCTAATACCTTATCACCTCAAGGCGCGATGTATAAACCGTACTGCGCGAGCGGGTTTTTAGTTATCTGCGGTGAGCGCTGGGGTGGTGGCTGGCCCGATCATATTCTCTGGGTCGATACGAATTCGCTGCGAATTTTCACTTCGTCGCAGCAGACCCTCATTAAAAATACACTTGCTGACCTTGATAGACGAACAAACATCCGAGTCGGATACCGGACTACAGGGGACCGAGTCATGCTGACCAACCGCAACGACGGTTGCTACGCCGTTCCTGGTCGCAGCAGCAGTCAGCCGCAAAACCTTAATCTGGGTCCTGGATGTTTCACCCCAAGAACTATCATGCACGAGTTTGGGCACGCTTTAGGACTTATGCACGAACACCAGCGCACCGATAGAGACGCTTTTATCGTGGTGAACTGGAGCAACCTGACAAGTAAGGGTAGAGGACAGTTTGAAAGGAAGTTTGAACACGAGTCTCGCACAACCTACGATTATGCTTCAGTCATGCATTACCGCCGCAACGGTTCTTCCGACTTTGTAAGAAGCACACTAGAACCTATGTTTACTATTATCGGCAGCTATGACGGGATTGTAGGCGGTGATACTTTAAGTTCCCGAGACATCCAGGCCATCAACACACGCTACCGTTAGGAGAGAAAGTGTATAAATATTTTTTGCTTGCCGTGAGCCTACTCGCCCTAAGCTTAAATGTTGTCGCTTGCAACGCTAAACCTGAGGTGGATATCCCCATGTTCTCTGTAGAAGAGACGATCAACAGAGAGGCGTCCAGGGGAGACTTTGAGGCCCAAGCTGTCAAAGCTTCCGGCATCGTGAGCGAGCTTGGGCGCGATGACTACCCCCTCACCCTATTCCTCACAGGTGAGGACAGCCTCAAAACCTACCTCGCAGATAACAACCTGTCCGAAGAGGCGTTTTTGGCTAGCCCTAAACTGGCAGAGTTTTACAGGTCTCAGCTTGTCTACGCAGACATCGACATCGTCGGGATAAGAAGTGGTCCTGTAGGCACATCGAAGACCTTCGAAAGTGCAGCCGGTTCGAACGTTACGATCACAAAAGTGCGAGATGATCCCGACAGCCTTGCTACGCGAAACGGTGAGGTTAACGGTGTACCCGCAAGTTTGTGGTGTCATGAAGACTACAACATAGGGCCTAACGATCCCTTTGGTAGGATCTGTTATACAGACGCTCCCATCGTTAAAGATTTCGTTTGGTAAAGAGCGCGCTCGAATTCACGTAAGCGTAACGACCACCCCTGCCTAGCCTTTAGTAGGGGTGGTCGTGGTTTGGTTTATGGGTACATCCGCGTCAAAAGCCGCGGAAAAGGGATCACCTCGCGCAGGTGCTGCGCGCCCGTGATCCAGGCGAGCGTGCGCTCGAAGCCTAAACCGAACCCCGAGTGCGGCACGCTGCCGTAGCGGCGCAGGTCCAAGTACCACGCGAACGCCTCTAAGGGCAGCCCATGCTCCTCGATGCGGCGCTTGAGAAGGTCATAGTCGTGGATGCGCTCCGAGCCGCCGATGAGTTCGCCGTAACCGTCCGGCGCGATGAGGTCACTGCACTTGACGCGGGTGGGGTCGTCCTCATAGGGCTGCATGTAAAAGGCTTTGGCCTGCGTCGGCCACGCCTCGATAAAGACCGGGCGGTCGAAGAGGCTGCCCAGGATGGTCTCGTGCGGCGCGCCGAGGTCCTCGCCCCAGGGGAGCTTTTCCCCGTGCTCGGCGAGTTTGGCGAGCGCTTCGTCGTAGCTGAGGCGCGGAAAATTCCCCTGCGCGCTGGGCTCTAGGCGGCTCACGTCGCGCTCCAAGATCTCGAGCTCGGTGCGGCGGGTCTCCAGGGTGCGCCCCACGAGGTAGGCCACGAAGTCCTCCTGCAGCTTCACGTTGCCCTCGTGCTCTAAGTAGGCGACCTCGGGCTCGACCATCCAGAACTCGAGGAGGTGCTTGCGCGTCTTCGACTTTTCGGCGCGAAAGGTCGGCCCGAAGGTGTAGACCTTGCCCAAAGCCAGCGCCCCCGCCTCGGCGTAGAGCTGCCCCGACTGCGACAAGTAGGCCTTGTCCTCGCCGAAGAGGTCGATCTCGAAGAGGTTGGTGGTGCCCTCGGCGGCGTTGGGGGTAAAGACGGGCGCGTCGAAGCGGAGAAAGCCGCGCTCGGCGAAAAAGTCGTGCACCGCGCGTACGAGTTCGTCGCGGATGCGCATGACTGCCCAGGGTTTGGGGTGGCGCAGGTAGAGGTGGCGGTGCTCCATCAAAAAGTCCACGCCGTGGGCTTTGGGGGTGATGGGGTACTCGGTCGCCTCGTGCACGAGCGCGAGCCCCGTCACGCCCAGTTCGACGCCGGAGGGGGCGCGCTCGTCGGCGCGGACGGCGCCGGTGACGCGCACGCTCGACTCCTGGGTGAGCTTGCGGGCGAGCGCGAAGGTCGCTTCGTCGACGTCGCTCTTGGCGATCACACCCTGGACGAAGCCGGAGCCGTCGCGCAGGCGCAAAAAGGCGATCTTGCCGCTCGAGCGCGACCCGGCGACCCAGCCCTCTAGGGTGACGGTCTCGCCGATGTGGTGCTTGAGCTTTTCGATGGGGACAACGGGGGGGGTAGCCGTCATAAGGAGCAGTCTAACGCGTTCGGCGGGTCTGCCGTTTCGGCCGCGGCTAGACGGTTTTAAGCTCGAGCGCCCGCTCGAGCGCCTCCACCACGCCGCACTCGTCGACCTTGCCGACGCTAAAGAAGCGCTCGCGCAGCGCGCTGGGCGCCTCGGCCATCACCACGGGGTGCCCGACGGCCTCGAGCATCGGTAGGTCGCCGATGGAGTCGCCGACCGCCATGACGTTCTCCGGTTTGAGTTTGAGGCTGGCGATGAGCGAGCGCACCGCCGAGCCCTTTGAGACGCCGTGTTTGGTAATGGAGATAAAGAGCGTGTTCTTGAGGGCGGGGGAGACGGCGGTGGCGAGCTGCACCCCCTCGACCGCGCACGAGGTGGCCAGCCCCTCCTTTTCGGGGGGCACCACCCACTGCGCGCGCACCACGGGTTCGTTCTCGGCGACCTCCTCGAGGTTGCGGACGATGGCGGTCGTGCCGAGCATGGCGGCGTGCGCTTCGGAGAGGGGGGTGCGGCGCTCGACGTAGAGCGAGGTCGGGGTGTAGACCTCGAGCACCAGGTTGTACGCTCGCGCGTGGGCAATGAGAGCGCGCGTGCTCGCCTCCTTGAGGGCGTGGAGCTGCACCACCTCGCCGTCGGCGTAGACGGTCATGGCGCCGTTTTGAAAGATGTGCGGGGTCGACGGCCCCAAGCGCTCGGCGATCCGTTTGGCGACCCCCACGCGGGGGCGGCCGGTGCAGACCGCGAGGCGCATCCCCGCCTCCTGAACCCGCTCGACCGCCTCCCAGACGCACGGCGCGGCTTGCCCGCTCGAGCCGATAACCGTGCCGTCGAGGTCCAGCAGGACGAGCGGGATCACGCGCCGCCGCCGCCTCGAGCCTCGGCTGTGGTCCCGTCCGCAGCCGTCACCGACAGCGACAGCTCGGCGAGCTGCGCCGCGCTTAAGGGGGCGGGGGCGCCGGTGAGGGGGTCGCCGCCGCGCTGGTTTTTGGGAAAAGCGATCACGTCGCGCAGGCTCTGCGCCCCCGCGAAGAGCATGACCAAGCGGTCCAAACCCCAGGCCACCCCGCCGTGCGGCGGCGCCCCGTAGGCGAGGGCGTCGACGAAGAAGCCGAAGCGCTCGCGCGCCTCCCGTTCGGAGATGCCGAGCGCGGCGAACATCTTGAGCTGCGTCGCCTGGTCGTAGATGCGCAGCGACCCGCCGCCGACCTCGAAGCCGTTTAAGACGAGGTCGTACGCCCACGCCCGCACCCGTCCGGGGTCGGTCTCCAGTAGCGGCAGGTCCTCCTCGCGGGGGCGGGTGAAGGGGTGGTGCATGTAGGTGTAGCCGCCCGTCTCATCGTCGCGTTCTAACAGCGGGAAGTCGACGACCCAGAGGAAGCGGTAGGTACCCCCTGGGATGAGCCCCAGCTCGTGGCCGAGTCTAGCGCGTACCGCGCCGAGCGCCTCGCAGGCGACGCGCCACGCGTCCGCGACGATCAGCAGCAGGTCGCCGGTCTCAGGGGCGTGCGCCGCGAGCTCGGCCGTCTCCGCGGCCGACAAAAACTTGGCGATAGGGCCCGCGAAACCGTCGCCTTCGCGTCGCAGCCACGCCATACCCTTGGCGCCGTGCGTTTTGGCGTGCGCCTCGAGCTCGCCCAAGCGTTTGCGGCTAAGCTCGGCAGCGTGCTCCGCGGTAAGCGGGAGCGCTTTGACGCGCCCGCCCGCCTCTAGAACCCCGCGAAAGCCGCGAAAGTCGGTCTCTGCGAAGGTCTCGGAGAGGTCTTGTAGCTCGAGCGCAAACCGCACGTCGGGTTTGTCCGAACCAAAGCGGTTCATCGCGTCCTCGTAGGTGAGGCGCGTAAAGGGGAGGGTGAGGTCGATGCCGAGCGCCGCTTTGGCAACCGCGCGCATGAGCCTCTCGTTGAGGTCTAAAAGCTCGTCTTGGGTGACGAACGACATCTCGAGGTCGAGCTGGGTAAAGTCGGGTTGGCGGTCGGCGCGCAGGTCCTCGTCGCGAAAGCAGCGGGCGATCTGGAAGTAGCGCTCGACGCCCGCCATCATCAGGAGCTGCTTAAAGAGCTGCGGCGACTGCGGGAGCGCGTAGAAGCTCCCCGGCTGCGTCCGCGAGGGTACGACGAAGTCGCGCGCCCCCTCGGGGGTCGAGAGGGTCAAGAGGGGCGTCTCGACCTGCACGAAGCCCTCGGCGTCCAGAAAGTCCCAGATGGCTTTGATGACTTTATGGCGGACCAGAAGGGGCCTTAGGGCCTCGGGGCGCCTCAGGTCGAGGTAGCGGTACTTGAGGCGCAGCTCCTCGCTGACCTCGCCCGCGTCGACGGAGCCGTCGACCAGAAAGGGGGGTGTCTTGGCCTCGGAGAGCACCGTGACGCCGCGCGCTACGACCTCGACCGCGCCGGTCTGTAGGCGGTCGCTGCGCTGCCCCTCGGGGCGCGCGCGCACCCGGCCCGTGACCTCGACGACGAACTCGCTCCGCAGCCGCTCGGCGGTTCCGAACGCGCCGCTGCCTGGTTCCACGACGACCTGCACCAAACCGCTGCGGTCGCGCAGGTCGAAGAACACGAGCCCGCCGAGGTCGCGGCGGCGGTTGACCCACCCCTTGAGGGTAACGTCCTGCCCGACGTGCGCCTCGCGGAGGGTCCCGCAGGGGGTGCGGGCGGCGGAAGGGGGGGAGGTGTGCGCTCGGGTCATAGGGAGCTCGCCAAGGGGCGCTCGAGGCGTTCGTGCAAAAACCCCGCGAGCTCGCCTTCGGGGAGCTCGAGCTGCTCGCCCGTGGCGAGGTCTTTAAGCGCGTAGACGCCGCGCTCGCGCTCGCGCGCGCCGCGCAGCCCCGCAAACCGCGCCCCCGCGCGCTCGGCCTCCTTAAAGCCCTTGCCGAGGTTGCGCTTGGCGTAGGCGTGGAGCACCGTGAGGTTTTGGCGGAGCCTGAAAGCGAGCGCGGCCACCTCGGCGACCGCCTCGTCGTCCATCGGCACTAAAAAGAGCGCCGGACGCGCCGCCTCGGGCGCGCGCACCCCGGCCTCGCGGAGCGCGTCTAAGACCCGCTCGAGGCCGAACGCCCAGCCGACGCCGGGGGTCTCGGGGCCGCCCAGGGCGGCGACGAGGCCGTCGTAGCGCCCCCCGCCGCAGAGCGCCGACTGCGCGCCGATGCCCGCGGCGTGGATTTCAAAGGCGGTGCGGCGATAGTAGTCGAGCCCGCGCACGATGCTGTCGTCGACCTCAAAAGGGATCCCCCAGGTCGTTAAAAACGCCTGCACGCCCTCGAAGTGCGCCCTGGCGTCCGGGTTGAGAAAGTCGAGCGGCCGCTTGAGGGTGGCGATGACCGCCTGGTCGCCCGCGTCCTTGCTGTCTAAAACGCGCATGGGGTTGAGACGCAAACGCTCGCGGCTGGTCTCGGAGAGTTCGCTCTGGCGCGCCCCCAACTCGCGCCGCAAGTAGGCGTTATAGGCTGCTGCGTCCTCCGGGTCGCCGACCGAACCGAGTCGCACGGTAAGCCCCTCTAGGCCGCACGCGCTCAGCACCGTGTAGAGCAGCGCGATGGCTTCGGCGTCCAAGAGCGGGGTGTCGAGCCCTAAAAACTCGCAGTTCACCTGATGAAACTGCCGAAACCGGCCCCGTTGGGGGTTCTCGGCGCGGAAGATGGGGCCGTAGCTCCAGAGCTTGACGGGTGTGGGCCAGACGATCAGGCCGTTCTCGATGTACGCGCGCAGCACCCCGGCGGTAAACTCCGGGCGCAGCGTCAGCGAGCGCTCGCCGCGGTCGGTAAAGGTGTACATCTCGTGCTGCACGACCAGATCGGAGGACGCGCCGACCGACTTGGTAAAGACCTCGGTGTGCTCGAAGATGGGCGGCGTCAGCTCCAAGACGCCCGCGTGCTCGAGGACGCGCTCAGCGGTGCTGAGGACGTGGCGCCTCAAACGCTGGTCTTCGGGGAGGATGTCGAACGTGCCCTTAACGGCCCTTAGCTTCATGACTAGAGAGTGTAGCACGGGACAAAAAGGAGCAATGAGTTAGGGGGCCATGAGCCATGAGTAACGAGCAACGAGCCATGAGTGTCGGACAGCAACTCGTGGCTCGTTGCTCAGCACTCATTGCCGCTAAGGCGCATTCACCGGCAACCCGTTGCTCTGCACGCCGTCTACGACCACGAAGACGTACCCGTAGCCCACCCCCTCGGGGACGAGCAGGGTGATGCGGTCAGGCGCCCAGCTCTCGACCTGCGCCCGCGCGCCCCCCGCGCCGCTCGCGTCGGCCGCGACGAGGACGTAAGAGCCTTCGGCGGCGCCTCCCGCGCCGTCGCCGAAGTAGCGGCCCTGCAGTACGAGCCGGCCGCCGACCTGTTGGGGCGCGGTCGCGGAGACGAGGGTCGGCCGGACGTTGTTCTCGGGGCGCGCCGCCGGCGCACAGGCCGCGAGCAGGGTGAGTGTGAGGATCATCGTGCGTTTCAAGGGGCCTCCGACGTCCATGCTAAAACGCCGCGCGGGGGCTGTCAGCGGCAGCGCGCACGCGCGGTGGGACGTCCCTGAGGACGTCGAGGCCGGGTATTTCCGCCCTTTAAGGTTCGTGGCCCGTAGCCCGGGGAGCACCCCTCACTACGAGCGACAATCCACGAACCGACGGGGCCCAGCACTTACACCTTCGCCAGCGCCTCCTCCCGCGCTTTGGCGAGCGTCTCCATGAGGCTGTCGAAGGGGCCGGTGAACTTCGTGATGCCCTCGTCCTCGAGCCGCTGCGCCCCCTCGTCCAAGCTTAGACCGAGCGCTTTGAGGTCGTCCAACACGCGGTGCGCCTCGTCGAGCCCCTCGGTCAAGCGGGCGGCGGGCTGGCCCTCCTCGCGGTAGGCTTCAAGCGTCTCTTGCGGCATGGTGTTGATGGTGTCCGGGCCAATGAGCGGCTCGACGTACTTCACGCGGCTGTACTCGGGGTTTTTGGTGCCGGTGCTGGCCCACAAGAGGCGCTGCGGTTTGGCGCCCTGAGCGCGCAGCGCCTCAAACGGCGCCCCGAAGAGCTCGCCGTACATCTCGTAGGCGACCTTGGCGCTGGCGATGGCGACCTCGCCGACGATCCTACGCGCCCGCTCGCCGCGCTCGCCCCCCTCCGAGGCGATCTCTTGGAGCATGGGGTCGAAAAGGACGTCGATGCGGCTCAGGAAAAACGACGCGACCGAAGCGATGCCGGCGACGCTCTCGCCCCGCTCGGCGCGGTCCTGGAGCCCCGCAAGGTACGCCTCGGCGACCTTGCGGTAGCGCGGCAGCCCGAAGATCAGCGTCACGTTGACGTTGATCCCCTCGCTAATAAGCGTGCGGATGGCGGGGAGCCCCGGTTCGGTCGCGGGCACCTTGATCATCACGTTGGGCCGCGCAATGCGTTTCCAGAGGTCTCTGGCCTCGGCTAGCGTCCCCTCGGTGTCGAGCGCGAGGTGCGGCGACACCTCGTAGGAGACGAAGCCGTGCTCGCCGCCGCTCTCGTCGTAAAGGGGCCTGAAAAGGTCGGCGGCGGCCTGCACGTCCTCGATGGTGAGCGCTTCGTAGATCTCCGTGACGCTTCTGCCCTGCGCGCTCAGCTCGCGAATAGCGTCGTCGTAGTCGCTGCTCTGGGCGATGGCTTTTTCAAAAATCGCGGGGTTCGAGGTGAGCCCGCGCACGCCGTCCTCGTCGATGAGCCGCTGCAGCTCTCCGCCCCGCACCAGCTTGCGGCGCAGGTCGTCGAGCCAGGGCGACTGGCCGAAGGTGTGAAGCGCTTTAAGTGGGTTCATGGTGCCCTCCTTTTGCTGAGGTCACTATAGCCTTTAGCGGTGCGGGAGCGTGACGCCGTGCAATACTGAGCCTCTAAGCCTACGGAAACTCGAGAGAGCCCTCCGAGCGGTGAAAAGGGTGGTGTGAGCGGTGAAACGGTTTTTGCTCCTGCTCTTGGCGCCCCTACTAAGCGCCTGTCCCAACGAGAGCCGCGGCCTCTACGATAAGCTGCATCCCGTACCTACCGATCCCATGAGGGTTACGGTGCAACCCGCTCGTGCCGAGGTTGGAGAGCCGGTGCAGGTTGAGGTCACCGGGACGTTGGCGTTAGACCCCAAGAGCTGATTCGCTCACCTCGATCTCTCTCTCGTCCGCATCGGTGTGTGCTTCACTGACGTCGCCAACGAGCCACCCAGCGAAGCTGGGTTCTGTGACCCACATGTCAACCCATTGCCCGCGACTTACCGCTTACTGGAGGGCTCCTATCTCACGGAGACAGACGAGGCCGTCATGACAAGGGGGGAGCCGCAAACGTTTAGACACTCAATGACCTTTACGCTCAGTGAACCTGGAGAGCTCGTTCTCACACCTCACCTTTTTGTAGAGCCGGAAGTGAGCGTTCCCGCCGTCAGCGTAAGTGGCGAACCTGCTCGCGTCTCCTTTTTCGAAGCCGAGGCCGTGAGCGGTTTTTGAGCGTTTTGTCCATCCTGCGTCATGACGGGTTAGGTAGGGCTCAGTCATGAAGCGACGCCTTTTTGGACTCATAACCCCCCTGGTAAGCGCATGTACGAGCGAGATACGCAGCGTTCATGACATCATCTATCACGTTCCCACCAACCCCACGCGTATGGTCGTCCAGCCGAGTGAGATAGGCTTAGGAGAACCGCTTACGGTTGATGTCGCAGCGACGCTGGTGTTGGACGCAGAGAGCAACTTCCCTGAAGTCACTCTCCTAAACACCAACACGGTGTTTGTTTTGCCCGTGCCGAAGGTGGGCCAAACAACCGCGAAGGTCTTTGTCACCCCTATACGCACTCCCTGTCCCCTAGTTACCAACTCCTAGACGGCTCGAGCTACCTCACCGAAGTCAGGGGCGTCACGATGCGGCGGGGCGAGCCGCAGACCTTCAGGCACACGATGACCTTGACGCTCAGCGAACCTGGGGGGCTGCCGCTAGGGCCGCACCTCTACTACGAACCCGAAAGCGGCGCCCCACCCAACGGCGCGTCCGGTGAACCCGTAGAGGTCGCGTTTGTCGAGCCGTAAGGTCGAGGCCCGCTAAAGACCCTAAAAGCGCTCCTCGAGCAGTTCTGAAAGCCGCGACAAACAGCGGTGGTGCTTTTTGGCGTAGGCGCTCTCGCGGTACGACGGGTCGAAGAGGTCACGAAGCGCGACCGTACCGGAAAGGCGCAGGCCCTTCTTGAGGTCGTAGAGCTTGTCGATAAAGTGCACGAAGCGCAGCGCGTCGTTCTGCGTCGCTAGGGTCTGCGCGTCCTCGAGGTAGAGCGTGCCGACGGCGCCCAGAAGCTCGCGGTAGCGGATGGGGTGGTGTTTGCCGAGCAGCTCCAAAAAGGCGGGCCACGCAAGCCGCTCTTTGGGTTCCGGCGCCCCTTCGGTCTTGAAGCGGTGCTCGAGCTCCGAGGCCGAGAGGAGCCCTGCCAGGTGGTCGCGGTGGCGAAAGTCGGGGCCCTCGATGGGCAGCACCTCGAAGCGTTCGGCGACGCTCTGGATCTCGCGCTGAAAGTCGCCCGCGTTGAAGCGGCCCTGACCCTGCGCCTCCGGTGGCGTGTTCGAGGTGGTGATCACCGCGCCGCCCTGCTCGAAAAGGTGCGCCAAAAAGGTCTTGACGATGAGCGTGTTGCCGGGGTCGTCGAGCTCGAACTCGTCGATGCATAGAAGCTGCAGGTCGCCGAGCTCGGCCTTGGCCCGCGCGGTCCCGCGCACCCCGATGACGTAGACGAGCTCCTGAAAAGACAGGTACGCCTTTTTAGACAGCTTTGAGGCGTGATACGCCGCCGCCAGCAGGTGCGTCTTGCCGACCCCGAAGCCGCCGTCTAGGTAGAGCCCGCGCCCCTGGGGCTGCGCGCGGCGCTGCCAAGGCCAGCGAAACGCGCCCGTTTGCGGTTCGGCGATCTCGTCGACGAAAGCTTGCACCTGCACGAGCGCGGCCGTCTGGCTGGGGTGCTGCGGTTCGTAGTCGGCAAAGCGGGTGTGGCCGAAGCGGGGGGGTGGGACCAGTTCGGAAAGGGGCGGTAGCGGCACCAGCTGAGCTTAGCATGCTAAGGTGGCGGCGTTTAAGAAGGGCGTAGGGGTATAGTGGGGGGGCTACAAGCCGTGAGCATGGGGGTCAAGCCCTTTCCCATGGCTCATGGTCGGGCACTCGTGACCTTCCCATGACCTACCCCGACTTTTCGTTCACCATCACGCAAGAACGCGGCGCCGCGCGGCTCGGTCGCCTCGTGACGCCGCACGGGACGATCGACACCCCCGCGTTCGTCGCCGTCGGCACCCAGGCGGCGGTCAAGACGCTCACCCCCGAAGAGGTCCTCGCCACGGGCGCGCAGGTGATCTTCACCAACACCTATCACCTCTACCTGCGCCCCGGCCACGACCTCGTCGCCGCTTTCGGGGGGGTGCACCGCTTTATGGGCTGGGGCGCACCCGTAATGACCGACTCGGGGGGCTTCCAGGTGTTTTCGCTCGGTGCGGGGCTCGAGCACGGCGTCGGCAAGGTCGCCAACATCTTCCCGGGCGAAGCCGGAGGGGTCCTGGCCGGCGCCCCCGTGAGGACCGCTAGACCCCTTATGAAGGTTTCAGAAGACGGCGTGCGCTTTAAAAGCCACATCGACGGCACGTTGCACACCTTTACCCCGGAGACCTCGATCGCCGTGCAGCGCGCGTTGGGGGCGGACATTATCCTCGCTTTTGACGAGTGCACGAGCCCGCTACACGACGAGGCGTATACGGCTAGGAGTGCTGAGCGCACCCACCGCTGGGCGGAGCGGTCGCTGCGCTTTTTTCAGGACCACCCCGCCGTGCACCCCTACCCGCAAGCGCTCTACGGCATCGTGCAGGGGGGGGCGTTCGAGAGGGTGCGCAAGGCGAGCGCCCGCACGGTCGCGGGGATGGACTTTCACGGCCTCGCCATCGGCGGCAACTTGGGCAAGACGAAAGCGCAGATGCGGCAGGTGTTGGAGTGGACCACGCCGGAGCTCCCGCGCGAAAAACCCCGCCACCTTCTGGGGATCGGCGAGGTCGAGGACATCTTCGGGGCGGTTGAGCGCGGTTGCGACACCTTCGACTGCGTCTCGCCGACGCGCAACGCCCGTAACGGCGGGGTGCTCGCGCGCTTCGACGGGGAGCAGCCGCTGCCCAGGTTCCGCCTGAATATCCGCAACGCCCGCTACGCCCGCGACCCGCGGCCCCTGGAGGAGGGATGCGACTGCTACACCTGCACGCGTTTTTCGCGGGCGTACGTGCGCCACCTCTTTAAGGCCGACGAGCAGCTCGGGCAGCGCCTCGCAACGCTGCACAACCTGCGCTTTATGGCGCGGCTCATGGCGCAGATCCGGGAGAGCTTGGCGGCGGGGACCTTTGACGCGCTCAAACGGTCGTGGCTCGAGCCGGTAGGGCTTGGCGTCTAAGCACCCGTGGCGGCGCGCGCCGCCACGGGTGTGTGGCGTGCGAAGCGGGCCGCTGCGGCGCCGGAGCGCTTAAACTAGCCGTGGAGGTAGCATGAACGTCATCTCGATCCTGGTTGGTATCATTGCGCTGATCGTCGCGCTGATCGGCTTTTTCCCGCTTTTGGGGTGGCTCAACTGGTTGGCGATCCCTATCGCTTTGGTCGGCCTCATCATCGGGCAGTTCGACGTGCGCCGCGGCGGGCGCAACTTCAACATCATCGTCTTGATCTTTTCGACGGTGCGGCTCTTTTTGGGCGGGGGCATCCTGTAGCGCTGTAGCGCGTCCCCCGCTCGGGGCTCGAGGCGGCCTGGGGACCCCCCAGGCCGTTTGCGCGCCGCGTTAGCGCTCGTCGGCGCGGCTCAGCTCGGCCGCGCGCTTGGCGGCCATCTCGACGGCCTGCATCGCCGCGTAGCGCAACCCGTGCTGCTCTAGGGCCATCACCCCGGCGATCGCCGTACCGCCCGCGCTCGCGACCTCGTCTTTAAGGTTGCCGGGGCTCTCGGCGCCTAGCAGGGTAGCGCTCGCCAACAGCACCTGTTTGGCGAGACCCTGCGCCACCTCGCGCGAAAAGCCGACCCGCACGCCGCCGTCGGCGAGCGCCTCGGCGAAGACCGCCGCGAAGGCGGGGCCGGAGCCCGCGAGGCCGGTAAAGGCGTCGAACAGCCGCTCGGGGATGCGGTAAACCGTGCCCACCGCGCAGAACAGCCGTTCGGCAAAGGCGACGTCCTCGCCCTCGGCCTGCGGCAGGTGCGCGAGCGCGGTCGCCGAGAGCCCGACGCGCGCGCCCAAGTTGGGCATGGCGCGCACCACCCGCGCCGACCCGACCCGCCGGGCGATCGTCTCGGCGCTGACCCCGGCCATCAGCGAGATGTAGGCGGCGCTGCGCTGCGCGATTAGGGGCGCGACCTCGTCGAACGACTGCGGTTTGACGGCGATGAGCACCCTTTCGGCGGCGTGGATGTCGTCGTCGGTAAAGGGGGTGACGCCGTACTGCGCGGCGAGCGCGGTGCGCCGCGCCTCGTCCGGATGGTAGATACCGACCTCGGCCGCGTCCAAGACGCCCGCGCGCAGCGCCCCCGTGAGCACGGCGCCCCCCATCTTGCCCGCGCCGACGAGCGCGAGCTTCACGCGCTCTGCCCTTTGTGGGCCCGATGTTCGCAAGAGCGGTTCACCGCGCTAGTCTATCGCGCGCGCGCTGCCGCTGCCAGAGCACCGCGAGCGTCACGGCGAAAGCTGCCCCGAGCGTGTCGGCGACCCAGTCGGCGACGTCGGCGCTCCGCCCGGGGACGGTGGCCTGGTGCAGCTCATCGACGGCGCCGTAGAGCGAGGCGAGGAGCACGGCGAGCAGGGGGCGGCCGCTCGCGAACAAGATCAGCAGCCCCAAAACGCCGAAGTTAGCGGCGTGAAAGAGCTTGTCGCGCGGCGGCGAGAGGTCGAGCCAACCGGCGGCCCCCTGGGCGTCGGGGGAGCTCGAGAACCAGAAGGTGAGACCCGCCCACGCAAGGGCGGCGAGCCACCAGAGGGGGCGGTTCAAGGGGTGTGGGTGGGGTGTTCGACCAACTCGACGAGCACCCCGCCCGCCCACTTCGGGTGCAAAAAGACGACGCGGGTACCGTGTCGGCCCCCGCGGGGCGCGTCCGAGACAAAGCGCGCGCCGGCCGCCTTGAGCCGCGCGACCTCCGCCTCGAGCCGGGTGACGCGCAGCGCGAGGTGGTGCAACCCCGGCCCGCGCCGCTCCAAAAAGCTGCGGATGGGGCTCTCCGGCGTGGTGGGCTCGAGCAGCTCGACGAGGCTCTCACCGCTCCGAAAGGCGCGCACGCGCACCCCTTGGTGGGACAGCTCTTCGTCGTCGCCGTCGCGGGGGAGGCCCAGCAGCTCAAAGGGGGCGCTCGCGGCGTCGAGGTCGGGGGTGGCGACGCCGATGTGGTCGAGCGGGAGGTCTTTAAGCGGGTGCGGTAGGCTCATGAAGCGTTAGCGGGTTTGGGCGCCATCGCCACGAGGAGCACGAGCGCCGAGTCGGATTCGTTGCGCACGCCGTGCGGCACCCCGGCGCGGGCGATCACCGCCGTTCCCTCGGCGAGCATCTCCCGTTCGCCGCCGATGTCGAAGAGCGCCTCCCCTTGAAGGACGACGTACACCTTGTCCTCGGCCTCGTGCGTGTGCGTGCGCTGCTGTTGCCCCGGCAGCAAGCAGTACTGATCGAAGAGCAGCTTGTCGGAGGAGAACACGGGGATCTTCTGCATCGCCGCTTCGTCGAACTTCCGCTGTTCCGCCAGGTCCACGTAGTCCATGCTCCAGAATACACGCTTTGAAGCCCCCGGCGACGGCTGCGCGGTCGTGTCGGCGCGTTGCGCCGCCGGGTGGCGCATGTGCGAGCGCCCGTAGCCGACGCGTGGGTAGCTGCCTGCTGCTACCCAGATGCGACTGTTACTGCACATGTGCAAAGGCGCCCGGAACCGTTATAAACTACCTTGATGAAACGGTGGAGGTGACGCTTGCGACGGACTGTTCGCCGGGGGGCTGTGGGGGTGCTCGTCGCCTACGTGTTGCTCGGCCCGCTAACGATGACCCATGAGGAGCGGGGGCGCGCCGAGGGGGCGTTGCCGATGGCGTCGTGGAACCTCGCCGAGATCGAGGCGCGCAACCGCGCGGGGTTGCAGCACGTCGCCGCGACCGGGGCCGCACCGAGTTACACGCGCGAAACGCTCCCCGAACGCCTTTTGCCCGACCTCGTGCCGCTCGAGCCCAGCGACCTCTCGACAGTTGGCAGCCGCGCCGAGGGGAACTTACGCCTCAAGTTTACGACGCTCATCTGGAACGCGGGGCTAGGGCCCTTGGAGACGCGCGGCGCGCGCAACCCCGAGACCGGCGAGCTCGAGGTCTACCAGTACGTCTACCGCCGCGTGGGGGAGGCCGCGAGCGCCGGTGCGTCGCCCGCGGCCTTGCAGACCGGCGGGGCGCAAACGGGGGGCACGTTCCCCGAGCTGCGCGCCGAGCAGGGGCGGTGGGTCGGCACCTTCAATTACGAGCACCGCCACGGGCACCTGCACTTCGACGGCTTCGCGCACTACGGGCTCTGGCGCGTCGGCGAGGGGGGCGAGCTCGTGGAGCTGATCGCCGAAAACGCCAAGGTCGGCTTTTGCCTCATGGACATCAAGCACATGGCGAGCAACCTCACGCACCTCGAAAGCGGCCTTATCGAGGTGCCGGGTGGGCCCGTCTACGCGGGGTGCCGCGAGGACGTGCAGGGGATCTCGGTCGGTTGGGGTGACGAGTACCTCTCCCTCCTCTTGGAGCAAGACCTCGACCTCACGGACGCGCCGAGCGGCTCCTACGCCGTGGTCGTGACGACGAACCCCGAGAGGCGGATTGAAGAGCTCGACTACGACAACAACGCGGCGGTGACCTACTTCCGGCTCGAGGACGAACGGGTCGTGTGGTCGTCCGTCGACGACGGCGGGGGCGGCTAGGGGGGGGCGCCGGGCTCGGGGGTGGTCGCGGGTCACGCCAGACCTACGTGACGCGTCCGCTCCTCGGCGTCAGCTCCCCGCGCAGGTCGGTCGTGATGAGCGCGCGCACCTCCTCCGGGGTGTGGCCTTTGCTAAAGAGGTAGACGAGCTTGGTCAGCGCCGCTTCGGGGGTGAGGTCGGCGCCGCTCGTCAGCCCGGCGTCGCGCAGCGCCTGCCCCGTCGCGTAGCTTTCCATATCGACCCCGCCGCTAAAGCACTGCGTGCAGTTGACGATGACCACCCCGCGCTCTGTGGCGCGCGCCAAAACGCGCAGAAAGCCGGGGTCGCGGGGCGCGTTGCCGCTGCCGTAGGTTTCGAGGACGAGCCCCTGCAGGGGCTCTTGCAGCACGTTGTGGAGAAAGCGCTGATCGATACCCGGGAAAAGGCGCAGCGCGCCGACCTGAACGTCGGCGAGGCGCTGCAAACGCAAGGGGCCGGCGAGGTAGGGGGTGCGGCGCGCGGCGGGGTGCAGCGCGACCTCAACGCCGACGGTGGCGAGCGGCGGCGCGTTGGGCGACGCAAAGGCGCCGAAGCCGCTCGAGGAGACCTTGCGCGCGCGGTTGCCGCGGAGCAGCACGCCGCGAAAGTAGATGCCGACCTCGCACAAAGGGGTGTGGGCGGCGAGCAGCAGGGCGGTGATGAGGTTGTCGCGGGCGTCGCTGCGCAGGTGCGCGAAGGGCAGCTGCGAGCCGGTGAGGATCACCGGTTTGGCGAGCCCCTCGAGCATAAAGGAGAGGGCGGAGGCGGTGTAGGCCATCGTGTCGGTGCCGTGCAGCACGACAAACCCGTCGCAGGCTGCGTCGTGCGCCGCGATCTCGCGGCCGATACGCTCCCAGTCGCGCGGCGCGAGTTCGGCGGAGTCTAAAAGCGGTGAGAGCTCGCGAAACACCACGCGCGGCATCTCGGGGGCGCTCAGCTCCGGAAGCGCGGTGAGGCGCGCCTCGAGGTCGCCGGGGGCCGGTCGGTAGCCGCTCGCACCGAAAGCGGCGCCGATCATCCCGATGGTGCCGCCCGTATAGACGACACAGACGGCTTTGCGCGTGCTCTTCCCCTGCAAGTCGGCGTGTGCGGGCGTTGTCGGTATCGTCGGCATGGTGTACCCCGTGGCGTTTTTGGCGCTCTGGCGGCGCGAACCGGGGGCGTCGTGGGGGTCGCTTGGTTGCGACCCGCGACCCGCTCCCCGAAGCTGCGCGGGTGTTGGTGCTTAAGACCCACCCCCGCCACGCGCGTCCGGTTGTGCCGTAACTTGGGATTGAACCGCGCTTTAAAGGGGTGTAAGAATCTTGCAAGACCCGCGCGGCCATAATACCGCCAGTGCACCGCGAGGTGCAGCGGAGGTTAAAGGCGGTGGCGAGATGACGCTAGAGAAGACGGGCGCAGCGCCCGGTGAACTGTGTGATATGACCTCATCCCCCGAAGAGCCCCCCGAAGCGCCCATCGACCGGCTTAACGAACGCGCCTGGTCGCTTAGGCGCGTCGATCCCGATGGCGCGTGGGCGCTCGCGCAAGAGGCGTGCGCGCGCTCGGAGCACCTGGGTTACCCCAGAGGGCTCGCGTACAGCGGGCTGACGCTCGCGTTCTGTGCGGTCGACCGCCTCGAGTTCACCCAAGCGCAGGCGTTCCTCGAGCGGGCTGCGCAGGCCGCCGACACCGCCGGGCTGCGCCACGCCGCCGCCCGCGCCGACTTCGTGCGGGGGTTTTTGCACACCCGTCTGGGGGACTTTGAGGCGGCGCTCGCGGCGCACGACCGGAGCCGCGAGCGCTTCGCCGCGCTCGGCGACCGTTTGGGCGAGACCGACGCGCTGCTCTTTGCGGCGGGGGCGCACATCGACCGCGGCGCGTTTGCGGAGGCGCGCACCCTCGTCGGCGAGAGCCTAGAGCGCTACGCCGCGCTCGGCGACCTCGAGGGGCGTGCCCAGGGGCTTCTCATGTGGGCGATCGTCGAGTCCTACTACGGCAACTACACCGCGTCGTTGCGGGCCAACCAGGAGGCGCTTGAACTCAAGGAGCGTTTGGGCGACGTGATGGGACAGGTTTCGGCGCTCAACAACCTGGGGAGCTACCACGCGGCGAGCGGCGCCGACGACCGCGCGCTCGAAGCCTACCTCGAGGGGCTTAGGCGCGCTGAGAGGCTCGGCAACGCCGGTGCGCGCCTGACGCTGCTCGCCAACCTCGCGGAGACGCTGCGCGAACTCGGCGACTTCGCGCGGGCGACGCGCTACGCCCTCGAGGTGCTGCGGCTCACCGAAACGCTAGGGCGCAAACGCGAGCAGGTCAACGCCCTCGACACGCTCGCGGGGATCGCGATGGCCGCCCGCGACGACGCGCAGGCGCGCGCCTACGCCGAGCGGGCGCTCGCGCTCAGCGAGGCCATCGGCGAGGTCGAGACGCGCGTCTTCATCCTCGCCAGGTTGGCGCAGCTGCTCTGCCGCCAGGGGGACAAGGAGGCCTCGCTGGCGCGCTACGCGCAGGGGCTCGAATTGGCGCAGCGCACCCAAAACCGCGCCGCTGAGACCGAGCTGCGCCTCAACCTCGGGCGTTCGCTCGCCGCGCACGGCGACCTCGTCGCCGCCCACGCGCATCTGAGGCGGGCTCTGGAGCTCGCCCAGGAGCTGAGGTTGCGCCGCCTCGAAAGGGGGGTCTACGCGGCCCTCTCCGAGGTCTACGAGCGCCAGGGTCGCCTCGAGGAGGCGCTCGAGCACTACAAGCGGGGGCACGAGCTCGAAAAAGCGCTCCTCGGGGAGCGTGCGGCCGACAAAACGAGGCGCCTGACGGCTCAGTTTGAGCTCGAAAAGCTCGCCCGCGACGCCGAGATCGAGCGCTTGCGCAACGTCGAGCTCGCCGAGATGAACGCGGCGCTCGAGCGCACCCTAGAGGAGAAGGCGGCGCTGCTCGCGCAGCTGCGCGAGCAGGCCGAACGGCTCGAGCAGCAGACCCGCGAGGACGCCCTGACGGGCCTCTACAACCGGCGCCACCTCGAAGAGGTCCTGCGCGAGGCGTTCGCGGCGGCCCAGCGCTACCGCCACCCGCTAAGCGTGGCGCTCATCGACCTCGACAACTTCAAGGGGGTTAACGACACGCTGTCGCACCAGATAGGCGACGGGGTGCTGCGCGCGGCGGCGGAGGTCTTCGCCCGCTTTACCCGCACCGTCGACATCGTGGCGCGCTACGGCGGCGAGGAGTTCGTGTTGGTGATGCCGCAGACCGACCTCCAGGGGGCGCGCGCGGTGTGCGAGCGCATCCGCGAGGCGATCGAACAGTATCCCTGGTGGGAGCTGCACCCCGAGCTGCAGGTCACGGTCAGCATCGGGCTCGCGGATGACCTCAGCGTCAAAGACCACGAAAAGCTCCTCGCGCTCGCCGACGACAACCTCTATAGGGCCAAGCGCGCGGGCAAAAACCGCGTGGTCTAGGTGCGCCCCAAACCGCGCGCCGCGGGCCACGGGTGAGAGCACAGGTCACGGGCCGAGCCTAACGGATGCCGGGCGGCACCTGCGTCGGGGGCGGTTCGGGGAGGTTGCGGGGCATGGGCACCCCCTCTAGGTGCTTAAGCATGCCGTTTTCGTTGCACCCCACGAAAAAGGGGCAGCGTAGGCACTCCGACCAGACGCGCGGGTGCAGCTCTTTGGACTTGTCGATGAGGTGAAAGCCGCAGCGCTCGAAAAAGCCCACCGAGTAGGTCCAGGCGAACAGCACGGGGATGCCTAGGCGGCGCGCCTCGGCCTCGCACGCCGCGACGAGCGCCCGCCCGACCCCCTTGGCCTGCACCTCGGGGCGCACCGCGAGCCCGCGCACCTCGGCGATGTCCCCCCAGAGGATATGCAGCGCGCCGCAGCCGGCGAACTCTCCGCCGACCTCCGCGACGAAAAAGTCGCGCAGGTTCTCGAAAATGTTCTGCATGGGCCGCACGAGCATCTTCCCCTGCGCCGCCCAGTAGCCGATGGTCTCGAAAATAGCCGTGACGTCCTCCGCGCGCGCGGGGCGCACCGTCAGCGCGGCGGGCGCGGGAGGTTGCGCGGCGACCGCCGTCATCCCTGCCCCTCCAGCCGCGCCTTGGCGGCCGCGAGCTGCGCCCGCACCGCGTCAAGCGCGGTGCCGCCGTAGCTCGAGCGGGCATTGACGACGCTCTCCAGTCGGAGCACCTCGAAGACCTCCTCGCCGATAAGCGCGCACGCCGCTCGCATCTCGGCGAGCGTGAGCTCCTGGAGGTCTTTGCCCTCGCGTAGGGCGCGCGCGACGAGCTTGCCCACGACCTCGTGCGCCTCGCGGAAGGGCAGACCCTGGCGCGCCAGGTAGTCGGCCAGGTCGGTCGCGTTCGAGTAGGCGCGGCCCGCCGCCTCACGCATGCGTGAGGCGTTGGGGACGAGTTTGGGCAGCAGGTCGGCGGTGAGCGTAAGGCACACGCGCAGCGTGTCGGCGGTGTCGAACACCCCCTCTTTGTCCTCCTGCAGGTCCTTGTTGTAGGCCAGCGGCAAGCCTTTAAGGGTCGTCAAGAGCCCCAGCAGGTGCCCGTAGACGCGCCCCGTCTTGCCGCGCGTGAGCTCGGAGACGTCGGGGTTCTTTTTCTGCGGCATGATCGACGACCCCGTTGTGTGCGAGTCGGGGAGCGTTACGAAGCCGAACTCCTGGCTCGACCACAAGATGAGCTCCTCCGAGAGCCTCGAGAGGTGCATCATGATGAGGCTGGCGGCCGCCAGAAACTCGACGGCGAAGTCGCGGTCGGACACCGCGTCGAGCGAGTTGCGGGCGACGCCCTCAAACCCCAACAGCTGGGCGGTGCGCGCGCGGTCGATGGGGAAGCCCGTACCGGCGAGCGCCCCGGCGCCCAGCGGCGAGATGTTGAGGCGTTTGAGGGAGTCTGTGAGCCGCCCCTCGTCGCGCGCGAACATCTCATAGTAGGCGAGCAGGTGGTGGCTAAAGAGCACCGGTTGCGCGACCTGCAGGTGGGTGTAGCCCGGCATGATGAGCCCCAAGTGGCGCTCGGCGGCCGCGACGAGAGCGCCCTGCACCTCGCGCAAAAGGCCGATGAGCGCGTGCGTCTCGTCTCTCAGCCAGAGCCGGAAGTCGGTAGCGACCTGGTCGTTGCGGCTCCGGGCGGTGTGGAGCTTGCCGCCGATGGGGCCGATGCGCTCCGTCAGGGCGTGCTCGAGGTTCATATGGACGTCCTCGAGGTCAACGCGCCATTCGAACGTCCCCGCCTCGACCTCCTGCTTCAGGTTCTTGAGCCCCGCGATGATCTGCGCCGCCTCGTCCTGGGTCAGGATACCCGTCTCGCCCAGCATGGTGGCGTGGGCGACCGAGCCCGCAAGGTCGTGCAGCGCAAGGCGCCGGTCGAAGTCTACGGAGGCGTTAAAGCGCTGCACCAGCTCATCGGTGCTTTCAGAGAAGCGCCCGCCCCACATGCGTTTCTGTTCCCCAGTTTTAGAAGCCACCGCGCTACTCCCTTACGCCTTGTAGACTAAACCCATGAACGGTGAAGTGGACGTTTGCGACGCTGCGAGGCGCGCCCGAGGGGAGGCGAGAGCAGCGCTCGCCGTGCGGGTCGTTCCGTTGGGGGGGGAGAACGAGGACCTCAGCGGTGCGACGTCGCCCGAAGCGCGGCTCGCGATGATGTGGCCGCTCGCCCTGACGGCCTGGGGGCTCGCGGCGGGTTCCTTGCCGACTTACGACCGCGCTCACCTCCCGGTCACCGTCACGCGCGTTACGTGAACGTCCTGAATGAAGACTTTCGGGACTTTCTCGAGGCGCTGCTCGCGGAAGAGGCACGATTTTTGGTCGTCGGTGCCTACGCGCTTGCGCTTCACGGCATACCTCGCGCAACGGGTGACATCGATATCTGGCTCGAGTCGCGTGAAGAGAACGCTGAGCGCGTGTGGCGTGCTCTGCAGCGCTTCGGTGCTCCTACCGCTGCGCTGGGCGTTTCCCGAGAAGACCTTGTGAAACCCGGTCTCGTGATCCAGCTCGGGCTTCCGCCGCGGCGCATCGACCTCCTCACCGAGATCAGCGGCGTCGGGTTTTCCGAGGCCTGGGAAAACCGCGTGACACAGACCGTAGACGGTTTACCGCTACCTTTTCTAGACCGTGAGGCGCTTTTGCGGAACAAGCGCGCGAGCGGCAGAAAAAAGGATCTGGCCGATGTAGAAGCGCTCGAGCGCGGCGAGACGCCATAACACCACCTCGTCATCGTCATCCCTGCCGCTGCCACACCCCCCCGACGCGTTTGCAGAGCGTCAGGGGGTCCTCCGGACGGCACGGGCGGTAGCCCATGCGCGTGTAGTAGGGCAGGAGCTCGCGCTGCGCGTCGCTCAGCGTGAGCCGCAGCTCGGGGACGCTGTGTTGGATGGCGAGGGCTTCGAGCCGCGTCATCAGCCAGCGCCCGAAACCCTGGGCGCGGTACGCGGGGAGCGTGGCGAGCCGCCCGACCTCCCAGCCGTAGGGCGCTTCGCGCCAGCGCAGCGCGCAGACGACGGTGTCACCTGCGGCAAAGAGCAGCGCCCCGCCCCGCTCGAGCCAGCTCGCGACCGTCGCCTCGTCCTCCGTCTCGTCCTCCCAAGCGCTCCGGTAGAGCGCCGCCAACGCGCCGACATCAGCGTGCGTAGCGGCGCGCAGCTTCGCCGTGGGCGCTGAGGTGAGCGTGGCCATCATTCGGTGTACTGCGGGATCTTGAGGGGCGCGGCGGTGGTCTTCGCGGCGAGTTGGGCGGCGATGCGCAGCCTCAGGGCGTTGAGTTTGATAAACCCGTCCGCGTCGGCCTGGTCGTACACCGCGTCCTCTTCAAAGGTGACCACGTCTTGGCGGTAGAACGAGTTGGGCGACTTGCGGCCGGTGATGGTGACGCTGCCCTTGTAGAGCTCTAAGCGCGCGGTGCCCGTCACCGGCTTCTGGATCTCGTCGATGAACCCCTGCAGCGCCACGCGCTCCGGCGCGAACCAAAAACCGTTGTAGACCATCCCCGCGTACTTGGGCATGAGTTCGTCGCGCAGCTGCATCACCTGGCGGTCTAGGGTCAGCGACTCGACCGCCCGGTGCGCGTGAAAGAGCAGCGTGCCCCCCGGCGTCTCGTAGCAGCCGCGCGACTTCATCCCGACAAAGCGGTTCTCCACGATGTCGACGCGGCCGACGCCGTGTTTGCCGCCCAAGTCGTTCGCTCGGCGTAAGAGCGCCACGGGGTCCAAGCGCTCGCCGTTGATCGCCACCGGGTCGCCCGCCTCGAAGGTCACCTCGACCGTCTCGGGGGTGTCCGGCGCCGCGATCGGGTCGGTCGTGAGGCGCCACATGTCCTTGGGCGGGGCGGCCCAGGGGTCCTCCAAGATGCCCCCCTCGTAGGAGATGTGGTAGAGGTTGGCGTCCACCGAGTAGGGTTTTTCCTTCGTGACGCCCACCGGGATGCCCCGCTCGCGGGCGTAGCGCACGCAGTCCTCGCGGCCCCGTAGGGTCCACTCGCGCCACGGCGCGATCACCGTGATGTCGGGTTTGAGCGCGTACGCCGAGAGCTCGAAGCGGACCTGGTCGTTGCCCTTACCCGTGGCGCCGTGGGCGACCGCGTCCGCGCCCTCGGCCTCGGCGATCTCGACCATCTTTTTGGCGATGAGGGGGCGCGCGAACGAGGTGCCGAGCAGATAGTAGCCCTCGTAGAGGGCGCCCGAGCGCAGCACCGGAAAGACAAAGTCTTGGACGAACTCGCGCTGCAGGTCGACCGCATAAGCTTGCACGGCGCCCGTTCGGAGGGCCTTCTCCTTCGCCTCGGCGACCTCTTCGCCCTGGCCGATGTCGGCGGTGAAGGCGACGACCTCCGCGCCGTAGACCTCGCGAAGCCACGCCAAGATGACCGAGGTGTCCAGGCCGCCGGAGTAGGCGAGCACGACCTTTTGGGCTTTTTTGATGGGGGTGGCGGCGCGATTTCGTGCGCCGTGAGCTGCCTGTTGCGCTGACATGGGGCTCCTTAAGTGGGTCGGGTGTGGTTTGCGGGCGGGGGAGCGGGGCACGACAACAGCAAAAAACCCTCACCCGAAAGGGCGCGCGACGGCCTCCGCTCCTCTGGAGCGGTCGCTAACGTCGGACGCGGCGGGTAGGGTTCGGCATGGCGGTGTCGTGGTGTGCTCGCGCCCCTCTATACAAATGCAGCGCGGGCAATAACCTTGCAGACTCTAACACGCGCTCCGCCCAGGGTCAAGCGAGGTCCCCGGGTTGGGGGCTGCGGGCGGCGCGAGCCGGCAAGCTCGCGAGCACCGCCGCGCCGAGGATCGCCGCACCCCCCAAGAGACCCCACGCGCCCAAGCGCTCCCCGAAGAGCAGGGCGGCCAAGAGCGCGGCGACGACGGGTTCGACGCTGGCGACCAGGACCGCCCTCGAGGCTTCGACCCGTTTGAGGCCGGTGTAGTAGAGCCCGTACGCGGCGTAGGTCGAGACGGCCGCGAGGAGCAGCAAGAGCCCCCAAACGCTCGGGGTTTTGGGGGCGAAGGTCACCAAGGGCAGCAGCCCGAGCGCGCCGATGGGCAAGACGACGGCGTAGATCGTCACGGGCGCGTAGCGCGCGAGCACCCACTTGCCGAAGATGTAGTACGAGGCGTAGGCGAGCGCCGCGACAAGCCCCCAGAAGAGCGACGCTGGCCCCACCCGCACCCCCTCGCCGCCCCCTTGGGACACGAGCGCGACGCCGACGAGCGTCAGCGCCAAGAGCCCGAGTTTGCTAAGGGTGAGCGCCTCGCCGAGGAGCGCCCACGCCGCGAGGGCGACGAAGGCAGGGGCGCTGTAGAGGAGGAGCGAGGCCAGGCTCACGCCGCCGGTTTGCACCGCCAGGGTGTACGCGGCGTAAAAGAGCGTCACGCCGACCCCCGCGAAGGCCGCTAGCGCCCCGAAGTCGCGCGCCCCGGCGAGCTTGAGCTGCCCGGTCAGGCGGGCGTGCGCGGCGAAGAGCGCCCCGGCGAGCGCCGCTCGCCAGAAGGCGATCTCGAGCGCCCCGACCCCGGCGTCTAGAATGCCCTGTGAAAACACGCCGATGAGCCCCCACAGGACGGCTGCGGCGAAGACGAGTAGGTAACCGTTCACCCTCGCAGCTTACTGCGCGTTTTACCGTGCGTTGCAAAGCGCGTGGGCACGCCGCTTGGGGGGCGGGCGGGGTAGACTGACGACAAACGTGTTACCGGGCCGGGGTGCCCGGGCGGGTTCGACATCCCGTGACGCATCAGCGGTTAGGGCCAAGCGGCGGCTATGGGGGGCAGCCGATTGTGGGCCCTAGGTTTTTATAAGGAGGCTTCTATGCTCATCGACGTTAGCGTCAGAGGTGGTGCGCGGCTGTGACGACCTTCTTTTTGGTGGTTGCGCTTTTGCTCTTCGGCGACATCTTGATCGGACTGCTGCGGGTGCTCCACGGCCCCTCGGCGATCGACCGGATGCTAGCGGCGCAGCTCTTCGGCACGGCGGGCGTCGCCATCTTGCTGCTCTTGGCGGAGGTGGCCTCGAGCCCGCCCTTGCGCAACGTCGCGCTCGTCTTTGCGCTTCTAGCGGTGCTCGCGGTCACGGCCTTTGTCAAGCACGCGCGCACGCTGCCGGCGGCGCAGAGCGGCACCTCGGGGGGGACGCTGTGAGCGCGCTCGACGCCGCCGCCGCCGTGTGCGTGGCGCTGGGCGCGGGGTTTTTCTGGACGGGCACCCTGGGGTTGCTGCGCTTTCCCGACGCCTACAGCCGCCTGCACGCGCTCACCAAAGCGGACACGCTGGGACTGGGACTGATCGTTCTGGGGCTATGTTTGCGCGCGCCGACGCTGGCGCTCGTTTTCAAGCTCATCTTTATCTGGCTGCTGTCGCTCCTCGCCGGGGCGACCAACAGCTACCTCATCGCGCAGAGCGCGCGGCGGCGTGAGGCGGCCCTCCGCGAGGGGGCGCCCTATGTTGGCACGCCCCACGGTGGCGCGCCCTACAGCGGCACGTCCTACGGTGGCACGTCCTACAGCGGCACGCCTTACGGTGAGGCGCCCCATGGTTGAGTGGGTGTTCGACGTCCTCATCGTCGTGGGGCTGTTGATGCTGGCCTGGGGGGCGCTGCGGGGGCGCGAGCTCTTTACGGCGGTCGTGCTCTTTATCGCCTACGGGCTCGTGATGGCGCTCGCCTGGGTGCGTTTGGGGGCGCCCGACATCGCCCTCGCGGAGGCCGCCGTCGGGGCGGGGCTGACGGGCGTGCTGCTCCTCGATGCGGCGGCGCAGCTCGGCCGCGACGCGCACGCTGAGCCGCGACGAAAGGCGCCGCGCCGGTGAGCTGGGCGCGGTGGCCGAAGCTGGCGCTCGCCGCTGGGGTCGGCGCGGCGCTGCTGGCGGCGATGGCTGAGCTGCCCGTGGAGGCGGCCGGGTTGCGCGACGAGGTGCTGCGCCACCTGGCCGCGAGCGGCGTGGAGCACCCGGTGACGGCGGTGCTGATGAACTTCCGGGGGTACGACACCTGGCTCGAGGTGGTGGTCTTGCTGCTCGCCGCGCTCGCCGCGCTCGCGCTCGGGCGCTCGCGCGACCTGCGCGCGCTGCCCCGCGAGGCCCCCGCGAGCGCCCCCTTGGCGCTCACGGTGCGCCTGCTCGTCCCGGTGATGATCATCGTGGGCGGCTACTTGCTGTGGCTCGGCAAGGCGGCGCCGGGGGGGGCGTTTCAGGCGGGGGTCGTCTTGGGGGCGGCGGGGCTTTTGCTGCAGCTCTCCGGCCTCACGGCCCTAAGGGGGCTAAACCGCGCGGCGCTCTACGCGTGGCTGCTTTTGGGGCCCGCCGCTTTTGCCCTTTTCGGGACGCTGCGCCTCGCGCAGGGTGCAGCGCTCCTCAGCTTTCCGGCGCAGGGGACGGCGACCTTTATCCTGCTGCTCGAGACGCTGCTGGCCTTTTCGGTCGGGGGGACGCTGATGCTCTTGGTGGTCGCGGCGCGGCCGCCGATCAAGCGCGTGTTGGTCGTGCGCGCGCCGCGGCGGGCCGAAGCGGAGGGGGAGGCGTGACGCCCCTGACGCTCTACCTCGCGGCGAGCGCGCTGCTCTTTGCCGGCGGGCTCTACACCCTGCTCAGCCAGCCGCACCTGCTGCGCAAGGTGCTCGCTCTGAATGTCATGGGGAGCGCGGTGTTCTTGTTTCTGGTGAGCGAAGCGCGCCGCGCGCCGCAGGGGCTGCCCGACCCCGTGGCGCACGCGCTGGTGCTGACCGGGATCGTGGTCGCGGTCAGCGCGACGGCCTTTGCGCTCGCCCTGGTGCGGCGCCTGCACGCCCAGACCGGCCGCACCGAGCTGCCCGAGGACCGGGACTAAGGTGACGCCACCTTCTCCGCTCGCCCTCGGGGTGCTCGTGCCGGTCGTGGCGGGGCTGCTCGCCGCGGCGTTCGGGCGCCGCGGCGCGTCGGTCATCGGGCTCTTGGGGGCAGCAGGTGTGCTCGCTACCGCGCTCGCGCTCGCGCAGCGCGTGCTGCAAGGGGGGGTGCAGCGCTACGCGGTCTCCGGTTGGGCCGCCCCCCTCGGTATCGAGCTGCGCGCCGACGGCCTCAGCGCCGCGATGCTGCTCCTTAACGCGGTCGTCGGGACTGCCGTGAGCCTCTACGCGCTCCTTTACTGGTCGCACCGGGGCTCGGCTGGGGGGGCGCGGGGGTGGCTCGAGGCCGACAGCTTCTGGCCGCTCTGGCTCCTGCTCTGGGGGGCGATGAACGCCCTTTACCTCTCCGCCGACCTCTTCAACCTCTACGTCACGCTCGAGCTGATGACGCTCGCCGCGGTGGGGCTCGTGATCCTAACGGGCAGCGCGGTGTCGCTCGCGGCGGGGATGCGCTACCTGCTCATGGCGCTCACCGGGTCGCTTTTCTACCTCTTTGGCGTCGCGCTCCTGTACGCCCGCTACGGCACCCTCGCCATGGAGGCGCTGCCGCCCCTGCTGGTGCCGGGCGCCGCGACGTGGGTGGCGCTCGCGCTGATGACGGTCGGGTTGCTCGTCAAGGCGGCGCTCTGGCCCTTTCACGTCTGGCTACCCCCCGCGCACGCGAGCGCCGCGGCGCCCGTGAGCGCGCTTCTGTCGGCGCTCGTCGTCAAAGCGCCCTTCTACCTCGTGCTGCGGCTCTGGTTCGGGGTCTTCCCTGAGCACCTGCCCGCGCTGGCGTGGCAGGTGCTCGGCGCTCTGGGGGCGGTGGCGATCCTCTGGGGGTCGCTGAGGGCCATTCGCCAGACCCAGCTCAAACGGCTTATCGCCTACTCGACGGTGGCGCAGCTCGGCTACCTCTTTTTGGGCTTCCCCTTGGGGGCCCCCACGGCGGGGCTGATGCACGTGCTCGCCCACGCGCTCGCCAAAGCGGCGCTCTTTATGGTGGCCGGCGCGCTGACGCTGCTGCGCGGCGGTACGACGCTGGCCGAACTGGCGGGCGCGGCGCGGCAGCGGCCGCTCTCGGCGCTCGCGCTGCTGCTCGGCATCTGGACGCTGCTCGGCTTGCCGCCGAGCGCCGGCTACCTCTCCAAGGAGCTGCTCTTAGCGGCGGCGCTCGCCAGCGACCAGGCGTGGTGGGGGTGGGTGCTCCGCGCCGGGTCGCTCTTAGCGGCGGTCTACTTGGCCCTGGCGCTGCGGCCGCTCGTCGGGCGGCGCGCGGGCGGGGGGGGGCGACCGACGGGGCGCGTGCCGAAGCGCCTGGAGCTGATCCCGCTGGGGCTCGCGCTCCTCGCCGCCCTCTTCGGGACGCTGCCCTACGGTGCGCTGCTGCGCTTTTTTGAGGTGCGCGGATGACGTGGCGCCTTTTGAGGGCGGCGCCGCTGCGTCTAGGCGGCTTCGTCTTTCTCTGGTGGGTGCTGAGCGAAGGGGCGCTCGAGGACCTCCCCCTCGTGCTGCTGTTTGCGCTCCTCGCGACCGCCGCGAGCCTCCTGCTCCTCCCCCCGGCGCTGGGTTACGGCCGGCTGCGGCCCCTCGGGGTGCTGCAGTTTATCCCCTTTTTCCTGTGGGGGTCGCTCGTGAGCGGTCTCGACGTGGCGCGCCACGCCCTCAGCCCCAAGATGTCGGTGACGCCGGGGTTTCTTACCCTGGAGCTGCGGCTACGCACCCAAGTCGCGCGCATCGCGTTCGTCTGGGCGGCGAACCTCATCCCGGGAACGGCGGGGGTGGAGCTTGTCGCGGACCGCTTGGTGCTGCATCTGCTCGACCGCGGCCAAGACACCGAGGTGAGCGAGCGGGATCTGCGCCGCCTCGAGGCGCGCGTCGCGCGCATGTTTAAAGAGGAGGCGTGGCTCGCATAGCCGGGCGTGCACAAGCTGGCTCTTGGGCTTTCGTGCGCTGCCCGACCCGTACGTGAGCGTCCAGAGAGGGTGTAGCCTGGCCCGTGAACCACGGGCCAGGCTACCGGCTACCAACCCCTTTTAGAACGCTCCACGCGGAAGCCGAGGGGACGATGCAACACAACCTAGCAAACCTATGCGACGCGGATCCCCTTGCTCGTGTCGAAGGCGAGGTGATTGGCGATTCTCTTAGCGGCCGCTTTGGGGTGCGGGTACGACCACGCCGCGTCGTCGACGCGCTCGCCCGCGACCGTGAGGTGAAAGTACTCGGCCTCGCCCTTCCAGGGACAGGTGTAGCGGGTCGCGCTGGGCTCAAGGAGCGCCATGGCGACCGCTTCACGCGGGAAGTAGTGGTTGCCCTCGACCACCTCGGTGTGCGCGCTCTCGGCGAGGGTGACGCCGCGAAACTCGGCTTTAGGCATGTGAGCCTCCTTTGGGGTGCGTTTAGAGCACCTTAACGCACCCTAGCGGGGGACACCGCGCCTCCCCTTACGCTCGCGGGGTGCTCACGCCTCCTTGACCACGACGCGCGGGGCGGCACGTTCGCGCATCCGCTGCCGGTACGAAGCCAGCTCTACAAAGAAGGCGACCGTGTTGACCAGGTAGATCGCGCCCAGCACCGCGTACCCCGCGTTCAGGCTGAGCCCGAGGCCGAAGGGCCAGCCGGCGCGCTGGGTGATGACGTCGAGGCCGACGAGCGCCCAGGGGAGGATGAGCAGCAGCCCCCACGCCTCGTCGGCGAGGCCGCTGCCGGGGATCAAGAGCGCGAGGACGTGGTAGAGGAGGGTGCGCGGCGCGTTGCGGGCGCTGCGGGGGCGCGGCACGAAGAGAAAAGCGATCGTCAGCAGCGTGAGCAGCAGCAAGAGCACCCTGAAAACGGTCCACAGCTCTTGGTTAAAGCCAAAAGGTGCGGGGTGCTGGAGCGTGCGCAAGGGGTTGGTGAAGGCTTCGGCGAGCGCGGCGCGCCAGGGCCCGGCGAGCGCGTTTTGAAAGTCCGTCTCGGTCGGCACCGCGAGGACCGGTTCGTCGGGGCGATAGCGCGCGTGGAAGGGGAAGGCCTCCGGCGCCTCACCGAGGTTGTAACGCGCCTCCAAGCTGCCGGGCTCGAGCTCGAGCGCCCGTTCAAAGAGGCCGGGATCACCCGTTAGAGCGCCCAGGTTGTTGAGCGCCGGGGGGAAAGCGCCGGCGGCCTCGTAGAGCGCCCGCGCCCCCTCGTCGCCGCCCATGTGCGCGGCGTACCCGCGGATAAAGGCCCCGCGCGGGCCGGTGAGCTCGGCGGCCGCCAGGTAGTCCTGCGCTTCGCGGCTCACGAGCGTCCCCGAGCGAACGGCGGTCGGCGGCGCCGCGGCGTTGCCGTACCAGTCCGCGAGCGCGGCGAGCGCCAGGACGGCCGCGAACATCACGACGAGCACCAGCTTTTCGGAGACCGTGTAGTAGCGCAGGGCGAAAAGGCGCGCGACGGGGGTGACGTACCCGCGCTGCGCGTGGATGCGTTTGAGGTCGTCGCTCTGCGGCCGCCAGTACTTGGCGATGAGCGTCAGGTGCAGCCCCAAGATCGCGACCAAGATGGCGAGGTCGGCGTACCACCCGACGCGGCCCAGGGCGCTCGCGATCCGGTCGAGCCCCCCCACGCTCCCGCTCGCGCGCGGGAGCGCGAGCGCGCGCCACTGCGCGACCTCCTCCGCGGGGGCGTCGGCGCCGAGCATCGCGGCGTAGCGCGAAAAGGCCTCGTTCGCTCCCGGCACGTTGGGGGCGGCGAGCGCCAGGTAGGGCGCCCAAAAGGCCGCGCTCGCCGCGTCGCCGGCGTCGAGGGCGCGCCGCAGCGGCGTCAGGGGGAAGTTGTAGACCGCCTCGAGCGCCGGGTCGGTAAGCAGGCGCGGGTCGTAGCCGCGCGCGGCGAAGTCGGCGAGGGCGGCGTCGAGAGCGGTTTCGGCGAGGTCGGTGTGGCCGTTTTCCTCCAACGCCTGGGCGAGCCCGGCGAGGTCGTAAAAGGTCGCGCCCGCCTCGACACCCTGTCTCAAGAGCTCGCGCGCCGCCTCCTGGTTCGCCTCCTCCAGACCGACCGCGAGGTAGAGCCAAGGGTTGGTGGGGTCGCGCTCGAGCCGGGCGGCGGGGTCGGGGACCTGCGCTTCGGCGCGGAGGTAGCCGAACATCTCCGGTTCGAGCCCGAAGTGGACCGCCTCCTGCAGGGCGCCGTCTCGCAGCAAAAAGCGCTCGGTCGGCCCCGACGCGTGGCGCACGGTGGCGGCGACCGTCTCGGCGTCGAGCGCTTCGACGCGCTCGAGGGGCCCCGAAAGGGGCCAGCGCCGCTGCACCACGCCGCTCTGCGGGTCGAGCTCGAGCAAGCTGTTGCCGTGCCCTAGGTAGAGGCGGTCGTCGGTGAGGAGCGGTTCGGTCGTGCTGCCGCTGCCCGCGGGGAACTCGAGGCGCCAGAGCGTCCGGTTGCCGGCGCGCGCCTCGACCCCGCCCCCCCGCAGCGCGACGTCGAGCGCTCCGGTGGCGCCCGCCTCGGTGGGCTCGGCGCCCTCGGGCGTGGCGTCCGGAGCGCCGTCGTCGGTGGGCTCGGCGCCCGTAGCGCCATCCGCACCGTCTAAAGGCGTCGGGGGCGTCGGCGTTGGAGCGCCCGCGTCGGGGGCCTCAGGCGTCTGGGGGGCGTCGGTGGGGGCTTCCTCAGGAGCCCCCCCTTGACCCGTCGCACCCTGCGCCTCGGGAGCGTTTTCGGCGGGCCCTCGGGCCGCCCCCTCTGGGTCCGTCGTGCCCGGCTCCGTGGCATTTTGCTGGCCTTCGTTCGGTTGCGCCGCGTCCGGTTGGGGGTCGTCTGGTGGGGGCTCGGCTGGCTCGAGCAGGGTGAGCGGGCTGCCGAAAGGGGGTTGGAGGGTGGCGGTCGCGACCTCCGCGAACGCTAGCGGGGCGGCGACGGAGAGCCAGAAGCAGGCAACGGCCAACCGAGCCCACCCGGGGCGCTTGGCGCGCGCCGGCGTGCTGCGGCTCGGTGCGGGTCGGTCACTCAACATGGGATGCCTTCCGGAGAGAAAGAGGGCGTAGCGCACATCAGCGTATTATATGCGGCCCAGCGGTGGCTTTTTTCTGAGCCTCGAAAGCCCACCGGCCGCCTCGCGCGCAGCACCCGGGCCCTCGAAAAGCGACAAATGGCCTACGGGCGCGCACCGCGAGGCGCTATACTCAGCTCCGTGAACCCTGCTGAAGCTCTCGAAAGGCTCGCCGCCCCCTTTCCGCTGCAGGCGCTCGAGTGGCGCGTGGTGCGCCTGTCGCCCGACCGGCTGAGCGCGCAGGTGCGGCCGCAGCTACGGTTGGGGGCGGTGCGGGAGCGGCTCGACGCGGTGTTCGGGGCGGCGGGTTGGTCGAACGCCTTTGCGGGTGTCGGGGAGGGGGCGATCGCCTGCACGCTGAGCTGCCAAGTCGCGGGTTGGACGCTGCACCGTTCGGCGGTCGCCGCGCGCGCGCCGCAGGGGGACCCGGAGAGCACCGCCGAGAGCGCCTTCGTCTACGCCGCCGAGGCGCTCGGGATGCGCCCACCCGTGTCGCCCGCGCACCGCCCGTGGGTCGACTACAACCCCGAAGCGGGCGAGATCCTCTTTGAACCGGACCTCGCTACCTTGAGCGACGCGAGCGAGGCGTCCGCAGCCCCCGCCCCCCCGCGGGCGGATGCGCCGAGGGTGCCGGAGGCGCCGCGCGAAAAACCCGCCGGCCAAAGGGCCATCGACCGGTTGATCGACCGCTTGAGGGCGGAAGGGAAGGGCCGCGCGGTCGCCGAGCTCGTGGTGCGCTACGGCGGTTACGGCAACGACCCGGCGACCGCCAGGGAGTTCTACGCGCAGCTCCGCAGCCTCCTGCTCGACCGCTCCAACCCGGACGAGGCGGCGTAAGCGGGGATGGCGTCGCCCCTGCGCATCGTGGCTCTGGGGGACGTTCACGGTCAGTGGGCTAGGGTCTGGGCGGCGCTGCGCGCTGCTGGCGCCGCCGACGCGACCTGCGAGCCCACGCCGGCGGTGCGCCGAGGGGGTCTGCAGGTCGTGCTGAGCGGCGACTTGGTGCACTACAAGGACGCCGAGAGCTACGCCCTGGCGGCGGGGACCGAGCGCTTCGACGCGTCCGACCCCAAGCACTTAAGGCGCGCGGCCCGCACGCAGATCCGCGAACTGCACCGCTTCAAAGCCTACGCCGAGCGCTCCGCGGGGCACGTCCGCGTCATCTTGGGCAACCACGACGAGGCGGTCATCACGGGGCGCTACGTGCTCGGTACGCGCGGCGGCCTCGAGCACCGCGAGTTCTGTCCCGAGGTGGGCGGGTTGCCGCTGCCGGACGAATTAGCCGCCTGGTTCGCGACTTTCCCCCGCACCCTCGCGCTCGCCGACGTGCACTTCGCGCACGCCGGGCCGCTCCCGGGGATGAGCCACTACGACGACTTTTTCTACGGCGACCCCGACACCAAGCGCTGGTGGCGCGACAAACCCGAGCTGGCCCGCCAGACGGGCCACCGCTTCGGCGTCTACGGGCACACGGTGATGCCCAAGGGGGTGCACGTCGACCGAGAGCACGGCTTTGCGATGGTGGACGCGCTCGCTGCGCGCGAGTTTCTGGTGCTCGAGGTCACCGGGGGGACCCTCGAGCCCAACGTGGTTCGGTTTTAGCCGCCCGTGCAGCGCCGACCGCTAGGCCTCCGACAGGGGCACCCACACGTACCCGCCGAGGTCGACGCGTCCGGCCCTCTGCGCGGCGCGTCCCCCGAGTGTGACACGCTCGGGCGGTGTGATAGCGTCGCCCTCATGGACACCCTCGAGTACAACATCCACACGGACGCGCTCACCCGGCCCGGTGCGCTCGAGTCCCACGAGGCATCGGGGCGCGTCTTTCGGGCGGCCTTCGGGCGCGGCCGCCTCGAGCTCCGCAGCGTCGCCGACGGCATTCTGCGGGTGCGCTTCACCCCGCAAGCGCGCTTCGCCCCGCGCCGCTCGTGGGCGGTCACGGAGCCCGACGACGCCTTTGAGGCGCCCGACTTCGCTGTCTCCGAGACGGCTGAGGGCTTTCGCTTGGCGCTGCCTTTCGTCACGGCCCACCTCGCCCGCGACGGCACCCTGAGCTTTGAAAAGGACGGCGCGCGCTTCGCCGAGGACGCCGCGCCGACCGGTTGGGCGGCGGCCAGCTTGGACGCCTCGACCATGCGGGTCCGCGAGGGCGACGCCTTGCCGGAGGGGCCCGCGAGCCTCGAGCTGCAGCTTTTCAAACGCCTCCTGCCGGACGAGTCGTACTACGGCTTCGGGCAGCGCACGGGGATGCTCGAGCGGCGCGGGCGGCTCTTTACCAACTGGACCTTCGACCCCGACTGGGGGCACGGGCGGCACCAATCGAACCTCTACCAGGCGCACCCCGCTTTCGTGGCGGTGCGCCGCGGCCTCGCCTGGGGGATGTTCGTCAACGTCACCTACTACAGCCAGTTCGACGTGGGCTACACCGATTGGGACACCCTGCGCGTGACGGTGCACGGCGGCGAGCTCGACTACTACCTCTTCACCGGCCCGACCCCGGCGGCGGTCGTCGAGCAGCTCACCCGCCTCACCGGCCGCCCGCTGCTGCCGCCCCTCTGGGCGCTGGGCTACCACCAGTCGCGCTGGGGGTACAAGACCGAGGGGGAGATGCGCGAGCTCGTGCGCGCCTTTCGCGAGCGCGACATCCCGCTCGACGTGCTGCACTTCGACATCGACTACATGCGCGGCTACCGCGACTTCACCTGGGACCCGGAGCGCTTCCCGGAGCCCAAAAAACTGCTGGACGACCTTAAACGTCAGGGCGTGCGGGCCGTCACCATCCTCGACCCCGGCGTCAAGGAGGACCTAGGGGCGGGCTACGCGGCCGCCGACGACGGGGTGGCCAAGGACGTCTTCATCAAAAACCCCGACGGTTCGCGCTTTACCGGCTACTGCTGGCCCGACGCGGCCCTGTTCCCCGACTTTACGCGCGAGGCGGTGCGCCGCTGGTGGGGCGATCAGCTTAAGGAGAGCCACGTTGACACCGGCGTGGCGGGCATCTGGACGGACATGAACGAACCGGCCATCTTCGACCGGCCCTTTAGCGAGGGGATCTCGCAGCAGGCGCCGATGCCGCTCGGCAACCCGCAGGGCGAGGCCGGGGAGAGGACGGTTCACGCGGAGGTGCATAACCTTTACGGGCACCTGATGTCGCGGGCGACCTATGAGGGCCTTAAACGCGGTCGCCCGGACGCGCGCCCCTGGGTGCTGACCCGGAGCGCCTTCGTCGGTACCCAGCGCTACGCCGCCTCGTGGATGGGCGACAACTCGTCGTGGTGGGAGCACCTCGAGATGAGCGTGGCGCAACTGGCCAGCATGAGCCTGTTGGGGGTGGCCTGGAGCGGGGTCGACATCGGCGGCTTTTTCGAGAACAGCAACCCCGAGCTCTACGCCCGTTGGATAGCGCTCGGCGCCCTCTACCCCTTTATGCGCACCCACACCTGCGCCGGCACCCGCGACCAGGAGCCCTGGTCGTTCGGGCCCGAGGTCGAGGCCGTGGCCCGGGACGCCATCCGGCTGCGCTACCGGCTGCTGCCGTACCTCTACACGCTGGCTTTCGAGGCGTTTGAACGCGGCGCGCCGCTCTTTCGGCCCCTGGTGTACGACTTTCCGGACGACGAGACGGCGCGGCACATCGGCGACCAGGCGATGGTGGGACCGCAGCTCCTGGTCGCCCCCGTGACCCGCCCCGGCGTGCGGCAGCGCGCCCTCTACCTCCCCGAGGGCGCCTGGTACGACTTCTGGACGGGGGCGCGCGTGCGCGCGGGGCACAGCGTCGTCGAGGCGCCCTTGGAGCGCCTGCCGGTGTTCGTGCGCGGCGGGTCGGTGCTGCCTTTGGGCAACGTCCGCGCTTCGACATCAGCGCCGCTGACGGAGCTGACGCTGCGCGTCTACGGCGCCGAGGGGGGCTTTACCCTCGTCGAGGACGCGGGCGACGGCTTCGGCTTCGAGCGCGGCGAGGTCGCCAGGACGCCCGTGCGCGTGAGCCCGCGCGGGGACACCTCGGGGGGCGTTCGCGTGACGCTCGGCGCGCGCGAGGGGGGCTTTACGCCGCACCCGCGGACGGTGGTGCTCGAGCGTCTCGCCCCCGACGCTCCGGAGCGGGTCACGCTGGACGGGCGCGAGGTCGCAGCGGAGGTGCGCGGCGGCGCCGTGCGGGTGCGCTTTGAGGACGACGGCAAGGAGCACGTGCTCGAGTTCTAGGAGGTGTGTGGCGGGTGGCTCGTAGCTCGTGGTCTACAGGCCACCCGCCACGCGCCACCTCCACGCCCCTTACGGCGCCTCCGGTTTGGTGCCGCGCCCCCCCCAAGCGCGCCGCGCCGACCGCCCGCTAAAGAGCTGCCCGCGAGGGTGTCGGCGGGGTTGGGTGAGGCGGTCGAGCACCACGGCCATGATAACGATCGCCAGCCCCGCCTCGAAACCGAGGGCGATGTCGAGCGTGTTCATACCGCGGATGACCTCCTGGCCGAGCCCGCCGGCGCCGATCAGCGCGGCGATCACCACCATCGAGAGCGAGAGCATGATCGACTGGTTGACCCCCGCGAGCAGCATGGGCCGCGCGGCGGGCAGCTCGACCTTGCGTAGCCGCTGCCAGCGCGTCCCCCCGAACGCCTCGGCGGCCTCGACGATGTCTTTAGGGACCTGCCGCAGCCCCAGGTTGGTGAGCCGCACGAGCGGCGGCAGAGCGAAGACGACCGTCGCGACGACCCCCGGCACCAACCCCAACCCGAAAAAGGTCACCGCCGGGATCAGGTAGACAAACGAGGGCATCGTCTGCATCGCGTCGAGCAGCGGGGTGAGCGCCCGCTGCGCGGCGTCGCTCAAAGCCATCAGGATTCCTAGCGGCACCCCGAGGAGCACCACGAGCGCTTCAGCAGCGAGCACCAGCGTCAGCGTCAGGATAAACGCGTCCCAGAGCCCCAGGTTGACGACCAAGAGGAGCGCGAGCGCGCACAGCAGGCTCGTCCGGAGGCCGCTCAAGCGCCAGAGCGCGGCGGCGACCGCGGCGATGAGCAGCCACGCGGGCGGGGCCGCGAGGAGCGCGCCGAGCCCGCCGACGAGGGCGTCGGCGCCGCTGCTAAAGGCGCCGAAGCTCGGGGCGAAGGTGCGCTCGAGGTAGCGCACCCCCACCTCCACCCACGCCCCGAGCGGCACTCTGGGCCAAGGGGCGCTCACGCGCCCCCCGCGAGCGCGAGCAGCACGTCGCGCTGCGTGATCACGCCGAGCGGCTGCCCGGCGTCGCCGACGACCGAGAGGACGCCGCCCGTCGCGGCCAAGCGGGCGACCTCCGAGAGGGGGGCGTCGGCGGCGACGGTGCGGGCTCCGGCGAGCGCGGCGCCGCCCACCGCCTCCGGAGGGGTCATGATGCTGCGCGCGCGCAGCACCGCCTGCCGGTCGGCCCCCGCGACGAAGTCGGCGACGTAGGCGTTGGCCGGTTTCGCCACGATCTCCTCGGGGCGGCCGATCTGCTGCACCCGCCCCTCCTTGAGGAGCGCGATGCGGTCGCCTAAGCGGAGCGCTTCGCTCAGGTCGTGGGTGACGAAGACGATGGTCTTGCGCACGCGCGCGCGCAGCCGCAGCAGCTCGCCCTGGAGTTCGCGGCGGGTGACGGGGTCGAGCGCGCTAAAGGGTTCGTCCATGAGCAGTACGTCGCCGTCCATGACGAGCGCGCGGGCGAGCCCGAGGCGCTGCTGCTGCCCGCCGGAGAGCGCGGCGGGCAGCGCCCGCTCGCGCTCTCCTAGGCCGACCAAAGCGAGCGCCTCGCGGGCGCGCTCTAGCCGCACCGGCCGCGGCACCCCCTGGAGCTCGAGACCGAACGCGACGTTCTCGAGCGCGCTGCGGTGGGGCAGCAGCGCAAACCCCTGAAAGACCATCCCGCAGAACACGCGGCGGCGCAAGCGCACGAGCTGCGTTCGGTTAAGCTGCCCGAGGTCGGTCCCCATCACCGTCACGCGCCCGGCGGTGGGGCGGTAGAGGCCGTTTAAAAGGCGCAGCAAGGTCGACTTGCCGGAGCCCGAGTGCCCCATCAGGACGAACGTCTCGCCCGGTTCGACGTGGAGCGAGACGCCTAGGACGCCGAGGTGCTCCCCCGGTTGCAGGCGCCCCGAGCTGTAGAAACGCCTGAGGGCCTGCGCGGGCCGCGGCGCGTAGAGCTTAGAGACCCCCTCTAAGACGATCGGCTTAGCCATCATGGCGCCGAGGGTATGGGTGCTGAGCCAGAAGACGACAAACCTGCACGGGCTAGCTTAACACGGCTGCGGCGTGCGGTTTGGTCTGCAGCTGCCTTAGCGCTGCACCGCCGCAACCGCCTTAACGCAAGGCTATACTGGCCTAGGAAGGAAGGCTGAAACCTATGAAACGCGCTGTGCTGGGCCTTTTGGCGGCCCTTTCTTGGACTTCAGGAGCGGCTCAGGAGGTCGCTTTCGGTTACGTCGAGTGGCCCGAAGCGGTGGTGAAAACCCACGTGGTCGCGAGCGTCGTCGAGGCGCTGGGTTACGAGACCACCATGCATTCGCTCAGCTTGCCGCTGGTGTTCCGGGGGGTCGCGACGGGCGACCTCGACGTGTTCGTCGAGGTCTGGCTGCCGAGCATGGAGAGCATGATCACGCCGTACCTCGAGGAGGGCACGGTGACGATGAGCGCCCGCAACCTAGAGGGCACGCTCTACCGCTCGGCGGTGCCGACGTACGTCTACGAGGCCGGCGTGACCTCGCTCGCCGACCTCGCCGCGCACGCGGGCGCCTTCGGGCGGCGCTACTACGGTATCGAACCCGGCAACGACGGCAACGAGATCATGCGCCGGGCGATCGAGACGGACACCTACGGGCTCTCGGGTTGGCAGCTCGTCGAGAGCTCCGAGCAGGGCATGCTGCAGATGGTCGAGCGCGCGACCTCGCGGGGCGACTGGATCGTCTTTTCGGGGTGGCGCCCCCACTGGATGAATAACGCTTTCGACATCGCCTACCTCGACGACCCCGAGGACATCTGGGGCGGCGAGGGGTTCGTGGCGACGGTCGCCAACACCCGCTTTCTGGAGGAGAACCCGAACCTGGCGCGCCTCTTGGCGCAGTTTCGCATCTCGCTCGAGGACCAAGGCGCGTGGATCGACGGCTACGGCCGGCAAAACCGCGACCCGGCGGAGGTCGCGCGGACGTGGCTCGAAGCGAACCTTCAGACCGTGACGCGCTGGGCCGAGGGGGTCACGACGGCGGCGGGCGAACCCGCAGCGGCGGCGCTCGAGGCGGCCTTTGCGGGGGAGGGCGACTAGCGGCCCTCGCGCGGCGGCGTCCCCGAGCTGACCGCACCCTGACGAAAGCGCCGTAGCCTCGCGGTGGGAGGAACCATGCGCTTACTCACCTTTGCTGTTGTGCTCTTCGCCGGCGCCGCGCTGGCGCAACCGAGCGGCACCTTGCGGCTCTACACCTCGCAACCCGACGAGGACGCCGCGCGGACCGTCGAGGCGTTTCGGGAGCGCTACCCCGACGTCGAGGTGCGCCTCTTTCGCTCCGGTACGGAGGAGGTCATCAGCCGCTTTCTGCTCGAGGCCGAGTCCGGCGCCCCCCAAGCCGACGTGCTCCTCGTCGCCGACGCGCCGACCTTCGAGCTGCTTAAAGCGCGCGACCTGCTCGCGCCCTACTGCTCGCCGGAAGCCGCGGCGATCGACGACGCTTTTTACGACCCCGACTGCACCTACTTCGGGACCAAGGTGCTCGCGACCGTGATCGCGTATAACCCCACCCTGGCCGAGCCGGTGACGTCGTGGGCCGAGCTCACGGAGGTGCCCGCGGGCCAGCTCATCATGCCGAGCCCGTCGTACTCGGGGGCGGCAGCCTACAACCTCGGGGTCTTCGTGCGAACCCCCGGCATCGGCTTCGCGTGGTACGAGGCGCTCGAGGAGAACGGCACCGTCCTGACGCAGGGCAACGGCGCGGTCGCCCGCAACGTCGCCTCGGGGGAAAACCCCTACGGCGTGGTGGTGGACTTTCTCGCCATCCGCGCCCGCGAGGAGGGGTCGCCGGTCGAGGTCGTCTACCCGGAGGAGGGGGTGCCGGTGATCACCGAGCCCGTCGGCATCGTCGCGGGCACGCCGAACCGCGAGGCGGCGGAGGCGTTCGTCGACTTTCTCCTCTCGCAACGGGGCCAGGAGGTGGCCGCCGAGATCGGTTACCAACCGCTGCGCCGCGACGTCGCGGCGCCCGCGGGCTTCCCGCCCCTCGGTGAGCTCGTGGTCTTGAGCGCCGACCCCGCCGAACTCGCCGAGACCCGCGACGCCGACAAGGAGCGCTTTCGCACCCTTTTCGGCGAGTGAGCGACCCGGGCGGCGCCAAAGGGTGCCGCCCGCTGTCTTCGCCTCGAAGCGCCCGTTAAGCCGCCGCCCCGTCTCAGCAGCGCCCCCTAAGGTCGCCCCATGCAACGCTCGCAACCTCTAACGTGCCGCCCCCGGCCGCCGCGCTTGCGGCACCCCCTGGTGCCCTACGTCGCCCTCGTCGGGGGCGTTTTGCTGCTCACGAACCTCTACCCGCTCGCGGAGCTCTTCTGGCGCGCCCTGTCGGTCGAGGGGCAGCTCTCGCTAGGGAACCTGCGTTGGCTCGGCTCCGAGCGGGTGCGGGGGGCGCTCGGGCACAGCCTGCTCGTCTCGAGCGGGGCGACCGCGCTCGCCGTCACGGGCGGTCTGCTGCTCGCGCTGCTGCTCACCACCGACTTGTGGGGGCGCCGCGCCGTGCAGCTGGCGTTTCTCACGCCGCTGGTGATCCCGCCGCAGGTGCTGGCGCTAGCGTGGCTGCAGTGGGCGGGGCCGGTCGGCTACCTGCAGGGGGGGGTGCGGAGCGCGTTGGGGCTCCAGGGCCGCCTTTGGAGCCTTCACGGTCCGGGTGGCGTCACCCTGCTCCTCGCGCTTTTCGTGTTGCCCGTCGCGCTCCTCACGCTTTCGGCTGGCCTTCGTGGGATCGGCCGCGACGCTCTGGAGGCGGCCGCTCTCGACGGCGCTTCGGCGCCGCAGCGTTGGCGCTTCGTCCTGCTGCCGCTGCTGCGCCCGCACCTCTCGGCGGCGACGCTGCTCTGTTTTTTGGGGGCGCTCGGCAACTTCGGGATCCCGGCGCTGCTGGCGATCCCCGCGCGCTACAGCACCCTGCCGACCTTGCTCTACCAGGAGGTGCTGGCGTTTTCAAGCGGCGGTTTGGGGCGCGCGGCGGCCCTGGCGCTGCTTTTTGGCCTCCCGGCGCTTATGGCGCTATGGCTTCAGGGGCGCGTGGTGGCGCGGAGCGAGACCCGCGCGCTGGGTGGCGAACGGGAGCTGCGGGCGACCCCGCTCGGTCGGTGGCGCCTGTTTGTTAGCGCCCTCCTGCTGCTGCTGACTTTGCTGCTCGTCGTGGGGCCGCTCGCGGCCATGACGGCGACCGCGCTCCTGCGCGCCTACGGGCTGCCGCTGGCGTGGGACAACCTGACGACCGATCACCTCCGTTTTATCTGGGAGCTCGACCGCGCGCGCCGCGCGGCGGTGCACAGCCTCGTGCTGAGCGCGGGGGCAGCCGTGATCGCCGCGTGCCTCGCGTTTCTCCTCGGCTACTTGCTGCAGCGGCTGCGGGGCCGCAGCGTCGTCGCGCTGCGCCTCGTCGTCGAGCTGCCCTACGCGCTGCCAGGGCTGATCTTCGCGCTCGCGCTGATTCTCGTCTGGCTCCCCTCACCGCTCCCCGGCGTCAGCCTCTACGGCACGCTTTGGCTTCTGCTCATCGCCTACGTGGGGCGCTTTTTGGCCTTTGCGCTGCAGCCCATCGGCGCCGCTTGGCGGCAGCTCGACCCCAGCTTGGAGGAGGCGGCGCGCGTCGACGGGGCGAGCTTGGGCCAGACCTTCCGCTTCGTGCTGGCGCCCCTGATGGCCCCGTCGCTCGTAGCGGCCGCGCTGCTCGTCTTTTTGCAGGCGTTTGCCGAGCTGACGCTCTCGGCCCTCCTCGCGGGCTCAGGGACCGAGACGCTCGGTTGGTTGGTGTTCGGGCTCGAGCAGGGCGGCTACACCAACCAAGCGGCGGCGCTCGGGGTGCTGCTCGTGGGCGCGCTCTTTCTCGTGACGGCCCTCGTCGCGCTGACGCGGCGCTGGGCGGCGCGGCGTTGGCTGCCGTAAACCTGACGGCCGGTGCGCCGCGTCAAACCCGGTGCCCCCACCACACCGTTACGCGACCCCTAGGAGAGCCGCTCCGGGTGCTTTTTCTGCCAGTAGCGCTTGAGGCCCATCACCGTCATCTCGTCGTTGCTGGTGACGCGGTGGCGCTCAATAGTGTCCGCCGACGCGCCGTCGGCGGCGAGGGCGTCGCGGCTCAGGCGGTTAATCCGCGCCGCTAAGGCCGCGTCGTCCTCGCCCGCGCGCATCCCTTCCAAAACGCTCTCGGACCACACCTGGTGCCAGTGCTCGAGCTCGCGAAAGTGTGCCTCCGGGTCGTCGACCCGCCCGAAGTGCGTCAAGAGGAGCGCCTGCGGGTGCAGCTGCCGCATCGCCTGGATCGAGCGCGACCAGCTCTCCAAATCCACCTCGGGCGGGGGGAGCGCGGGGCGCACCACCGACGAACCCGGCAGCCGCACGCCGGCGGCGTCGCCGGTAAAGAGGAGCGCCTTGTCGAGGAGGTAGCTCACGTGGTGCGAGGCGTGGCCGGGGGTGTAGAGGACGTCGAGGCGGTGCCCGAGGATCTCCAAGGGTTCGCCGTCGCGCACCGGCCGCAAGAGCCCCTGCGGAGTCCCCTCCATCACGCCCCAGAGCGCCTCCATCTGGTCGCCGTAGATGCGCGCGGCGCTCGCCAGGAGCCGCTCCGGCTCGAGGAGGTGCCCCGCGCCGTTTTCGTGGACGTACACCTCGGCGTCGAAGCGCCGCGCGAGCGCCCCGGCGGCGCCCGCGTGGTCGAGGTGGATGTGGGTGACGAGCACGGCGGCGAGCTTTTCGGGTTCAAACCCCGCCTCGCGGATCCCCGTCAACACGGTCTCCAAGGTCGACCCCGGCCCCGACTCGATGAGCGCGAAGGTGCCCCCCGGCCCCGGCAGCACGAACACCCCGACGGTGCCGTGGTAGCCCATGTGCTGGGTGTCGAGCAAAAAGACGCCGCCGAGCTCCTGCACGCGCGGCACGGTGACGGGGCGATGGTCTGCGGCGCCGCCTTCTCCTGGCGCTTTCATCGGTCTGCCTCCACGGTGTTGGTGAGGTCGCCGACGCCCTCGACGCGCACCGTGACCTCGTCGCCGACCTTTAGGGGCCCCACGCCGTCGGGGGTGCCGGTCAGCACGAGGTCGCCCGGCTCTAGGGTCATAAAGCTGCTGATATAGGCCAGGATCACCGGCACGCCGAAGATGAGGTCGCGCGTGTGGCCGTCTTGCTTCAGCTCGCCGTTGACGAGGGTCTGCACGCGCACGTCGTGGGGGTCTAGGTCGGTCTCGAGCCACGGCCCGACCGGGCAGAAGCCGTCGGCCGACTTGCCCCGCACCCACTGCAGGTCGCTGCGCTGCTTGTCGCGCGCGGTGACGTCAAGGGCGCAGGTGTAACCGAGAACGGCGTCTAGCGCCTCGCTCTCGCTCACGTTGCGCAGGCGCTGCCCGATGACGACGGCGAGCTCGCCTTCGTAGTGCAGCTCCTGGGTCCAGCTCGGGTAGACGATGGGGTCGCCGGGGTTGGAGAGCGCGCTCAGCCCCTTGAGAAAGAGCCCCGGCTCTTTGGGCAGGTCGTCGGCGCTGCCGCCCATCTCGGCGATGTGCTTGGCGTAGTTTTTGCCGACACAAACGATGTTTTTGGGTTCGCAGGGGGCGAGCAGCGTGACCTCGGAGAGCGTGGTCGCGCCGCCGCTGCGCTTGCCCCACATGTCGGTCGGGTAGACGGTGCCCCCCCTTAAGTCGCCCCAGCTCACGCCGTGTTGGTCTCGGTAGCGAATGCGTTTCAACGGTCACCTCGCCATCGCGTCTTGAAGGTGGTGGCGAACGCCCGGGCGCGGGAGCGTCGTTGTGCGTTCGCCCGTGCGGCCGGTAGCACGTCTCTTGGCTACCGGTAGCCTCTCGGAAGGTGCGTGTCGGGAGGCGCTTTTCATAACCAGGGCGCCGCTTCGCGCAGCTCCGTACCCCCCGACCAGACGACACCTGCGGCTATGGGCTAAGACGCTGACACGGCCCATCTTAACCCGCGGCGCCGAAGACCGTCCGCCGAGCGCCGCGGTCCCTACCTTTAGGGAGCGCGGCGCGCTAGTCCTTGACCGCCCCCGCCGTGATCCCCGCGACGAAAAAGCGCTGCAAAAAGAGGAAGAGCACCAAAAAGGGCACGGTCATCAGGACCGCCCCGACCATGATGCCGCCCCACGACACGCGCGTGAGCCCCAAAAGCGTCCCCAAGGCGACCGGTGCGGTGTACATGTCGCGCTGGGTGAGGATCAAAAGCGGCCAGAGGTAGTCGTTCCAGGCGGTGAGAAAGAGGATGATGCCAAGGGCCGCCATCGCCGAGGAGACTAAAGGCAGCGCGATCTGGAAAAAGATGCGGTATTCGCCCGCGCCGTCGACCCGGGCGGCGTCTAGGAGGCTCTGGGGCAGCGACAGGAAGTTTTGCCGCATAAAAAAGATGCCGAGCGAGCTCGCCAGCAGCGGGAGCACCACCCCGACGTACGAGTTGGTGAGACCAAATTCGCGCGCCACGAGGATGTACTGCGGGATCACCACGACGAAGTAGGGGATGGTCAAGGTGGCGATCACCAGCGTAAAGACCGCGCCGCGCCCGAAAAAGCGAAAGCGGGCGAAGGCGTAGCCCGCCATGCTGGTTAGCAAAAGCGACAACAGCGTGTAGATGCCGGAGACCGCGACGCTATTCCAGAGCGTCCGCAAAAAGTTCGTGTCGGCTTGGAGGTCGCGGAAGTTCTCCAAAAAGTGGTCCCCCGGGATGAGCGGCACGGGCACGCTAAAGATCTCGCGCTCGGGGACGGTCGAAAAGACCAACATCAGCCAGAGGGGGGCGAGCCAGAGCAGGGCGAGGGGGGTCATCAGCACGTGCAGCCATAGGCGCCCCCAGAAGCGGCCGCGGTTCACGCGTCCCTCCCGAAAAGGCGCAGCTGGATGAGCGAAAAGAGCACCGCTAAAAGCGCGATCGCGTAGCCGATGGCCGAGGCGTAGCCGAAGTTGAACGAGCGGAAGCCCTGCTGGTAGAGGTAGACCCCGAGGGTCAAGGTGGCGTTGCCGGGGCCGCCGCCGGTGATCAAAAAGGGTTCGGTAAAGAGCTGCAGGGTGCCGATTACCGACAAGACGAGGGCGAAGAGCAAAATGGGGCGCAGCAGGGGTAAGGTGATGCCCCAGAACTGCTGCCAGGGGTTGGCGCCGTCGATCTTGGCGGCTTCGTAGAGCTCACCGGGGACGTTTTGCAACCCCGCTAGGATGATGATGGCGTTGTAGCCGGTCCAGCGCCAGGTGACAGTCAGGATGATGAGCACGAGCGCGGGGACGGGGGCGTTGAGCCAGTCGACGCGCGGCAGCCCCAAACCGGTCAGGGCGACGTTGACCGCGCCGTTTTGGGTGTTAAAGAGCAGCCGGAAGACCGCCGAGTAGGCGACCGCGCCGACCACCACGGGCGCGAAGAAAGCGAAGCGGTAAAAGCCGCGGAGCTTTAAAAGGGGCGAGTTGAGCCCGACCGCGAGGCCGGTCGCCAGGGTGAGCATGATGGGCACCTGCACGAGCAGGATGAGCAGGGTGTTGCGTAGCGCTTGCCTAAAAAAGGGGTCGCTTAAGATGCGGCCCCAGTTGACGCCCGGTTGGAGCGACCAGGGGAAGCCGCGCGTGTCCAAAAACGACAGGTAGAACGAGTAGAGGATGGGCCACGCCCAAAAGAGTACAAAGACCGCAAGATAGGGGAGCAGAAAAGAGTAGGGGACGAGCCGGTTACGCTGCATGGGGACTCCGTGGCAGGTACGTGTCAGGGTGACTTGGGACGCCTAGCGCGCTCCGGGGTGCCGCGCTCCGTGCCATCTCAGCGGCGCGTCGAGGGGGTGGGTCAAGGCCAAGAGGCGGCGCGCGCCGCCTCTTGGCGTGTCGTTCTCGTAGCGTCTAGGCGTCCGGGGGGCGTTACTGCCCGGCGATCGGCAGGCCGACCGCGGCCGAGATCTGCTGCGCCGCGTCGTCCATGGCGGCTTGGGCGTCCTCGTAGGCGTTTTGTGTCAGGTACTGCGACAGGGTGTTGGTGACGATCTGCCGCGCTTCCTGGAAGTACTGGGTCCCGCGCGCCTGCGGGATTTCACCCAGGGTCGCCAGGATGTCCTGCCAGATGGGTTGGTCGCCCCAGTAAGGAACCGGCTCCTGGACGTAGGGGTCCTCCAGAGCGGGGAGGTACGAGGGGACGAGCCCCTGGTTGCGCAGCATGCTGACCTGGCCCTCGGTGGTCGCTAGCGCGTACCGAATAAAGGCCATCGCCGCTTCGGGGTTCTGGCTCGAGGCCGGGATCGCCAGGGCCGAACCGCCCAGGTTGGCGGCGCGCACCCCGCCGGGCTCCGAAGCGGGCATCTCGTAGACGCCCCAGTTGCCCTCTTGGTCGGGGGCGTTCGATTGGATCGTGCCGACGTACCAAGCGCCGAAGACCGCGCCCGCGAGCGTGCCGTTGCGGATCTCCTGAATGGCGCCGTTCCAGTCGACGATCGCCACGATGCCGGCGTCGTAAAGCGCCTTCATCGTCTCCATCGCGTCGACGCAGCCGGGTTGGTTGACGGTCACCTCGGTGCCCTCGGGGTCGAAGTAGAAGCAGCCGTTTTGGTTGGCGAGCTGGCGCCACACGCCGTCGTCGGAGAAGTCGAACCAGAGCATCTTTGCCCCGGTCGCCTCGTCTAAAGCCTGACCGGCTTCGATGAAGTCGTCCCAGGTCTCGATCTCGTCCGGGTTGATGCCCGCCTCTTCGTAGAGGTCACGCCGGTAAAAGGTCACCACCGGACCCGAGTCCCAGGGGATGGCGTAGACGCGCTCGCCGACGGTGAGTTCCGTCCACTTAAAGTCCGGGAAGTCGTCCCGCAGCTCGTCGGCGCCCAGCGCGGTGAGGTCTAAAAAGCAGTCCGGGAAGCGGTTCCAGAAGACTTCGGCCTCGTTGTTCTCGACGGCGTAGACGTCCGGCAGGTCGGCGCCGCCCGCCGCGCACCCCGCGAGGCCGCGGTCGAAGACCTGCTGGTTACCGAGGTTTTCAACGGTCACTTGCACGTCGGGGTACTGCTCGTTGAACCCGGGGACGAGCGCCTCCAAGGCTTCGGCGGCGATGTCCCAGGCGGTGACGGTGATCGCGCCGCTCGGCGCGTCCTGAGCGCTCGCGGCGCCGAGGAGGGTGCCGGCGAGCAGGGTGGCGGTGGCGAGGGTACGTTTCATCCTGACCTCTTTCTTAGCGTTTAGCGTGCGGTGAAGGGTTGCGCGACGGCTGGGGACCTAACGGGTAAAGACCTAGGGGTAGAGGGGGGCGCTGTGAGACGCGGCTTTAGGTCATACCGGGCTCCTTTCGCGCTCGGCGGGCTCCTGCGCGTGCGTAGCGCTGCGCGCCCGCAAAAAGACGGCGTCGCGCGCAGCGAGCTCGAGCGTCCCTTCTTGCAACGCGCCGCTGCCGAGGGCGGTAAAGCGCTCCGGCAGCGCCACCGTGACCGTTTCGTCGCTATGGTTGAAGAGCGCGAGGTAACGCGCCCCCCCTCGGGTGCGCGCGACCGCCTCGACGCCGGGGGGCGTCTCGAGGACGGGCGCGACGCCGGCCTCGCGGCACGCCTCTGCGAGCACCCAGGCGAGCCCTTCGGCCGCCAAGCGCGTGCCGATATAAAAGCTCACCCCGCGCCCGAAGCGGTGGCGGGTCACGGCAGGGCCCCCCGCATAGAACCCCGCCCCGAAGGTGCCGAGCGCCTCGGCGCCCTCGAGGTGGATGACGTCGGCCCAGGTCTCGGCGCTCACGTCGCCCGCGGGCAGCCGCACGCTGAGGCGCGCGCCCGCGGGCAGCGCGTCAAACTCCTCGACGCGCAACCCCAGGAGCTGGCGAAAGGGCGCCGGGTAGCCCCCCAGCCGCACCTGGTCGTGTTCGTCGACGATGCCGCTAAAAAAGCCCATGACGAGCACCCCGCCCCCGCGGACGTAGCTCTCCAAGTTGGCTGCCGCCTCGTCGGTAACGAGGTAGAGGTTGGGTGCGACGACCAGCTTGTAGGGGCTCAGGTCGGCGTCCGGGCGGACGAAGGTGACGCCGATGTTGCGCCGCCACAGCTCGGCGTAAGGGGCGTAGAGCGTCTCTAAGTAGCGCACCCCGTCCGAGGGTTTGGCGTCGAGCTCTAAAGCCCACCAGGTGTCCCAGTCGAGCACCACGGCGACGTCGCTGCGAAGGGTGCTCTCGAGCAGCTCGCCGAGGCCCTTGAGCTCCTGGCCGAGCGCTTTGACCTCGTGCCAGGTGCGCGTCTCGGTGCCGCCGTGGGGGACCATGCCGCTATGGAACTTTTCCGCCCCGGCTTTTGACTGCCGCCACTGAAAGAACATCACGCCGCGCGCGCCGCGCGCGAGCGCCTGAAGGCTCCAGAGGCGCATCACACCGGGGGCTTTAAGGGCGTTGCGCGGCCGCCACTGCACCTGGTTGGGGGCTTGCTCCATGAGGAGCCAGGGGGCGCCCCCCTTAAGCGAGCGCATCACGTCGCTCGCGAAAGCGGCGTGGATGGGCGCTTCGGGGTCGCTCGGGTCGGGGTAGGCGTCGTTGGCGACGAGGTCGAGCGCTTCGGCCCAGCGCCAGGCGTCGATGGGTTTATGCACCCCGATAAAGTTCGTGGTGATGGGCACCTCCGGCGTCACCTCGCGGAGGATGTCGCGCTCCATCTTGTAGAGCGCCAACAGCGCGTCGCTGCAAAAGCGCCGCCAGTCGAGCTGCTGGGTCGGGTTGAGAAAGGTCGGCGCGGCGCGCGGCGGGGTGATCTCCTCCCAATGGTGATAGAGCTGGCTCCAGAAAGCGGTGCCCCAGGCGGCGTTGAGCGCCTCCAGGGTGCCGTAGCGCGCTCTTAACCACGCCCGAAAGGCCGCCGCCGAGTCCTCGTCGAACGACTCGTAGACGTGGCAGCCGTACTCGTTATTCACGTGCCAGAGCTTGAGGGCGGGGTGACCCTTGTAGCGCTCCGCGATCGCGCGCACGAGCCGCGCGGCGGCCTCCTTGTACGCGGGGCTAGACGGGCTATACTGCTGCCTCGAGCCGACCCCCAAGCGCACCCCCGTGGCGGTCACGGGGAGACTCTCGGGGTGTTGGTGCGCGAGCCACGGCGGGGGGGCGGCGGTCGCGGTCGCGAGGCAGACGCCGATGCCGTGCTCGTGCAGGAGGTCTAGAAGCCGGTCGAGCCACCCGAAGTCGAAGCGGCCCGGTTCGGGCTCGAGCTTCGACCAGGCGAAGATGGCGACGCTCACGAGGTTCACCCCCGCCTCCTGCATCAGCGTCACGTCCTCGTGCCAGGTCGCTTCGGGCCACTGCTCGGGGTTGTAGTCGCCGCCGTAAAAAATCGTCATCGCGTCATCCTTTGGCGAGCACCCTCGGGGGGGACCCGCAGCGCTCGTCTGGGTTGGCTACCGTTTGAGTTACCGGTCACTTTTTTGATACCCTTACGCTAGCACCCAGGCTCGGGGCTTGTCAATTTACCGGAAGCTTCGCCAAAAGCCCTAGCCCCGACGTGGTGAGGGGGAGGATGGCTAGAGGAGGTACCAGGACGCCGAGAGCGGGTTCCAGAGCGACCATGGCCGATGTGGCGCGCCTCGCGGGGGTGTCGAAGCAGACGGTCTCGCGCGTGCTCAACGGCACGGGCCGCACGAGCGAGAGGACGCGGCGGCGGGTCGAGCAGGCGATACGCGAGCTCAACTACCGCCGGAGCGGGGTCGCGCGGAGTTTGGCGACCAACTCGAGCCTCACCTTGGGGCTCGTCGTCCCCGCGCTCGACAACCCCTACTACGCCGACATCGCGCAGGGGGCCGAGCTGGCGGCCTGGGAGGCGGGTTACAACCTCTTTTTGTGCAACGTTTTCCAGGACGCGGGGCGCGAGGGGGCGGCCTTGCGCTCGCTCGAGGAGCGGGGCGCCGACGGGGTCATCGTGGACACGCCGCGGCTGCCAGATGGGGCGCTCGCCGAGCTCTTGGGGCGCTACAAGGCCGCCGTGGTGATCGGCCGCGAGGTGCCCTTGGAGGTCGCGAGCAGCATCGTCGTCGACGACGCCGCGGGGGTGCAGCTGGCGCTCGGGGCGCTGCACGACGCGGAGCGGCGGCGCGTCGCCCTGCTCGCGGGGCCGGACCTGTACGCGAGCAGCACGGTGCGCCGCGAGGCGTTCGTGCGCTCCGAGCGGGAGCGCGGGCTCTTCGACCCCGCGCGCGTCGTCATCGCCGACACAAGCCCCGAGGCGAGCTTCGCGGCGACGCTCGAGCTGCTTAGCCGCACCCCCTTCGACGCTCTGGTGTGCTTTAACGACATCATGGCGGCGGGCGCCTTAAGAGCGCTGCAGGTCGCTGGGGTGCGGGTGCCCGAAGAGGTCGCGGTGGTCGGCCACGACGACATCCCCATGGCCGCGTGGCTGAGCCCCCCGCTCGCGACGGTGCGGGTGCCCAAACGCGAGATCGGCCAGCGCGCGGTGGCGACTCTTATCGCGGGTCTAAGCGGCGCGGCCAACACGCGCGTGGTGCTCACGCCCGAGCTGACGGTGCGCGAGAGCCTGTCGGGGATGGGCTAAACTAGGGCATGTTCTTCCGGCGCGGCAACCCCAACTTCAAGCACGAGGGCAACTTTCTCCTCGCGCGCGTGCGTACCGACAAGACGGGCGAGGTGATCCCCGTGCGGCTCTCGAAGACGAGCGAGCTGAGCCTCCAGGGGGGCGGCTACTTCGTCCGCAAGACCTTGATCGGCTCTAAGACGCTCGACCAGGCGGTGCTCGAGGTGACGCTCACGCGAAGCCACCGCGTCAAAACGGCCACCGTAGATGGCGGCGAGCTGATCCCGGTGCGGGAGTGGGAGTGAGCGTGCTACACTAGACCCCTCACCAGGGGTGCCGCAAGGCTGAGAGAGCGGGTGCGCTCAACCCTCGAACCTGAACCGGGTCATACCGGCGTAGGGAGCGTGACCGGCGGCCGCCTGGCTGAGCGCAAAGGGGGCCGCCATGAACACGCTAAAGCCCACAAAGCTAGAGACCATCACGCTCGCACCGGACTGGTTTTTGAACACCAACCACACGGGGTTTGTGCTCGCGCAGCGCCTCGGGTTTTATAGCGAGGAGGGGCTAGCGCTTAAGCAGCTCCCCTACACCGACCACCCGACCGCTGCGCGGCGGGTCCTCGCCGGTGAGGCCACCCTCGGCCTCGGCCCACAGGAGACGGTGATCGCCTACGCCGACTCCGAGACGCCCCTGGTCGCGCTCGCCGCGGTCAACGCCACCAACCCTTCGGCCCTGGCCGTGCTCGAGCAAAGCGGCATCACGCGCCCCGCCGAGCTCGACGGCAAGCGCTACGCCTCCTACGGCGCCCGCTTCGAGATGCACGTCGTGCGCCAGATGGTGCGTAACGACGGGGGGCGCGGTGAGGTCGAGGAGCGGGTGCTGCCCAAACCGACGGTGCCGGACGCGCTCCTTACGGGGCAGGCCGACTGCACCTGGGTCTTTCCCGCGTGGGAAGGGGTCGAGGCCGCGCTGCGGGGTACGCCGCTGCGCCTCTTTCGGCTCGTCGACTACGGGATCCCGAACCTCTACACCCCCGTCCTCTTCGCTCGAGCTCAGACCGTGCTGGCGCAGCGGGGGCTGCTCGAGGCGTTTTTGCGGGCGACACGGCGCGGCTTTGAGCTCGCCGCCGCCGAACCGCAGCAGGCGGCGGCGCTCCTCGCCGAGGCGGGGCTAGGGGACAGGGTGCTGCTCGAGCGGAGCCAACGCGAAGCCAGCCGCACCTACTGCGGCGCCGGGCCGTGGGGGCGCATCGACCTGGGCACGTGGGCCACCTACGGGCGCTACCTCTACCACAACGGGTTTATCCGCGACCGTCAGGGGAACGTCGGCGCCGAACCCGCGTGGCACGAGATGGTGGTGGACCTGCTGTAGCGTCGTCCCGATGCGGGCGCCGACGCTACTGCGCGCTCACCAGGTCGGGGCGCAGGCTCACGGCGCCCCGCAGGTACACGTGCTTCATCTCGCGCTGGCTCTTTTGCGTGTTGACCTGCATCATCACCCGCACCGCCCGCGGCAGGCGGTTCGGCACCGGGATCTCTAGGTTGCAGATTAAAGGCACCAAGTTCATCCCGAGCCGCCGCGCGGCCTCGGCGGGGAAGGTGCTCGTCAGGTCGTGGGTGGTGGTAAAGAAGATGGCGGCGATGACCTCGAAGTCGGTGATGTCGTTTTCGCGCAGCATCGCCTCTAAAAGCTCGCACGTCGCCTCCAAGATGAGCTCCGGTTCGTCGCGCTCGACCGTCGTCGCCCCTCGAATACCGCGGACCCAATACCCAGCCATAAGGGAGTCTATCAGGTTCTCACCCCGAACCCGCTTCGCGCGTTTTGGAGGTGCCGCGCCGAGCGCAGCGAGTACAACGCGGCTATGAGCGGCTCGGCGCTGCGGCGCTCTGCTAGACTCACGTATGGCAACAACACTACCGGCGCTGGAGGACGCCCTCTGGTTCGACTTGAGCGCCGACCAGAAGGCGATTCTGGGTCCTCTGAAAGACTTTTTAAGGAGCGAGGTCGCCCCCGGGGCGCGTGAGCGCGACGAGACGGGCGTTTTCCCCATGGCGCTCGTCAAGCAGCTCGGCGAGCTCGGTGTGATGGGGATGCAGGTGCCCGAAGCGTACGGCGGGGCCGAACTCGACACCGCGACGATGGCGCTGATTATCGAGGAGATCGCCGCCGTCGACGGGTCGCTGTGCCTCACGGTCGCCTCGCACAACTCGCTCTGCACGGGGCACATCGTCTTGGCGGGGAACGAGGCGCAAAAGCGCGCCTACTTGCCCGCGCTCGCGACGGCCGAAAAGCTCGGGGCGTGGGGGCTGACCGAACCGGGTTCGGGTTCGGACGCCGCCGGGATGCGCACCCGCGCCGAGGACCGCGGCGACCACTTCGTGATAAGCGGTTCAAAGATCTTTATCACGCAGGGCACGGTCGGCGGCACCTACGTCATCTTGGCCCGCACCGACGACCCCCGCCCCGGTAAGAGCGCCGCCGACGGTATCAGCGCCTTCGTGGTGCCCGGCGACGCGCCGGGGCTCGTGCGCGGCAAACCCGAGGAGAAGCTCGGGTTGCACGCGTCGGACACCACACCGCTCACCTTTGAAGACCTCGTGGTCCCCGCCGAGAACCTCTTGGGGGTGCGGGGCGAAGCGTTCCGCGACGTGATGGCGGTGCTCGACGGCGGGCGCATCGGCATCGGGGCGATGGGCATCGGGCTCGGCCGCGCCGCCTTGGAGATCGCCGCCAAGTACGCCCTCGAGCGCGAGCAGTTCGGCAGACCGATCGCGCACAACCAGGGGGTCAGCTTCAAGATCGCCGAGATGGCGACCGAGCTCGAGGCGGCCCGCCTCTTGGTCCTCAAAGCGGCCGCGCTCAAGGACGCCGGACGGCCCTTTACGATGGCGGCGGCCCAAGCCAAACTCAAGGGTAGCGTCGCGGGGGTGCGGGCGTGCGACCACGCCATCCAGATCCTGGGCGGTTACGGCTACATCCGCGAGTACGAGGTCGAAAGGCTGTGGCGCGACGCGCGGCTCACCCGCATCGGCGAGGGCACCGACGAGATTCAGCACCTCATCATCGCGCGCGAGTACCTGAGGCGCTTTCGCTAGGGGCGCTAGCGTGAAGGGGGGCGACTTCTCAGCTCCCCTTCACGGCGCGTCCTCCGCAACTAAGTAAACTCACCTCGTGTACCAGTTGAGGGCTCTGGTGGGGGCGGTCCTGCTGCTACTCACGGGCTGTCTGCCCATCCCCGACCTGCGCGCGCCGCTCACGCTGCCACCCACACCGCACCTGCTGGCGCCCCACGAGGTCGCCACCCAGTACGTGACGGTGCCGGGGTTCGCGGTGCCGGGGACGCCGGCGCGGCTCAACCGCTCCTTCTACCTCCGCTACCACACGGACGCCCCGACCGAGACGGTGGTGATCCTCGTGCCGGGGCTTTTCGGCGGCGCGGCGAACCTCGACGCGCTCGCGCGGCTTTTTGTCGCGAGCCGCGAGGGGCTCGAGGTCTGGGCGGTCGACCGGCGCGCGAACGCGCTCGAGGACCGCACCATGATGCTCAAAAGCCTCCGGACCGGCGACCCGAGCTTCGCGCACCGCTACTACGTGCGCGACGCGGGGACGCCGGCGGGTTTTAACCCGCTCCCCCCCGAGGAGGTCGGCTTCATGCGCCGCTGGGGGTTAGAGGCGCACCTGCGCGACCTGCACGAGATGGTGCGGCGCGCGCACGAGGTCGCCGAGACGGTGGTCTTGGGCGGGCACTCGCTCGGGGCGAGTTTGGTGAGCCTCTACGCGGCGTTTCGCTTCGAGGACGGCGTCGGCGACGCGTGGCTCGACGCCCTGCTGCTTCTGGACGGCACCCTCGGGCGCACCGGCGCCTTCGGCTTCGCCGACGCCGTGGCGCTCGGCAACTGGGAGCTGCTGCCGAGCGCCGAGGGCTTCGAGGCGGGCCGCGGGCCGCCCTACCTGCCCTTCGGCGCGGGGCCGGCCTACTTCGCCAAGCGGGAGGTGGCGGGGCTCTTGGCGGCGCTCGAGCCAGCCGCCCTCTCGCCCGGCGGGTTCTACCCCTTCGCCGTGACCAACCTCGCCGCTTTCGGGCTGCAAAACGACCGCGACTTCGTGCTCTCGCCCGTGTTCAGCTCGTCGGTGGGGGAACCGGTCGGGGCGCGCTACGGAGGGAACCTCGTCGCCTTTTTGCTCGACGGTTGGCGCGGGCGGCGCAACCGGACGGTCGCCGGGGTGGCAGACGGGTACGCGTATGTGGACTGGGACGCTCGGGGCGCGCACACCGACCTTCACGCGCTCGCTAGGAGCGCGAGCTTGCCGGAGACCAACGTCAACGAGTGGTACTTTCCGCTGCGGCTCCTTATCGACATGAGCGCCCTGCCGCTAGACCTGCGCGGCGCCGAGGGCTTCGTCCCCCACAGCGAGGTCTCGGTGCCGACGCTCGCGGTCGGCGCGGAGCGGGGGCTGGTAAGTTCGCTAGACGGCTTTTCGGCCTACGGCAACCTGCGCTCGGGGGCGCTCTTTTCGAGCTACATCGTCCCCGACTACGCGCACCTAGACCTCATCAACGCCCGCGACAACCCCGTGGTGCCGCTTTTGCTGCGCTGGCTCGCGCAGGTGACGCAGCTCAGGCGTTCGTCAGGGCCGCCCCCCGGACGATGACGGCGCGCGGCCGCCTGAAGACCCGTACGTCCGCTAGCGGGTCCCCGTCCCACGCCACGAGGTCGGCCCAAGCGCCCGGTTGGAGGGTGCCGACCTCTCCCGCGAGGTCGAGCGCGTCCGCCGCGACCACCGTGGCGGCCCGCAACACCGCCAACGGGGAGAGCCCGACCTGCGCGAGCAGCTCGAGCTCGAGCGGCAGGTTGCCGTGCGGGTTGAAGGGGGTGCCGGCGTCCGTGCCGGCGGCGACGCGCACCCCCGCGCGGTGGGCGGTGGCGGTGTTTGCGCGGTGACGCTCGGCGATGGGTTCGGTTTTCTCCACCATCCACGCCGGCAGCGCGCCCTTGCCGGCGAGGATGCCCGCGGGGGCGGCGAGCGTCGGCACCAGCCAGCGGGGGTGGCTGGCGTCCAGCAGGAGCTCGAGCGCCTCGTCGTCCCACGCGTCGAAGGCGCCGTGTTCGACCGTGTCGACCCCCGCATGGAGCGCGTTTTTGATGCCTGCGAGCCCCTGCGCGTGCGCGGCGGTGCGTTTGCCCGCCTTGTGCGCCTCTTCGACCCCCGCGCGCAGCTCCGCTACGGTAAACGCCTCGGCGCCCGCCCGCACCCCCGGGGTGAGCACGCCGCCCGTCGCCATGAACTTGAGCACCTGCGCCCCCGCCTTGAGTTCGCACCGCGCCGCCGCCCGCACGGCGGCCTCGCCGTCGGCCTCGACGCCCAGGGCGTGCCCGTGCCCCCCCGTCATGGTGATGTTGCGCCCCGACGAGACGATGTGGGGGCCTCGAAGCTCCCCCGCCGCGACCGCCCTGCTGAGGGCGAGGGCGACGCCGTCGGGGCCGCCGAGGTCGCGCACGGTGGTCACGCCCGCTCGGAGCTGCTGCTGCAGGTGGCGCTGCGCGTGCAGCACGCGCTCGACGAGCCCCGCGCGCTGCAGCGTGCCGATGGGGTCGGAACCGCCATCTAAGAGCACGTGGACGTGCGCGTCGATGAGCCCGGGCGTCACGGTGCCCGGCAGATGGGTGTCGCCCGGTTGCGCCTCCGCGGCGTCGAAGCCGGCGATGCAGCCCGCGCGCGTGTGCAGCCGGCCCCGGACGCGCTCGCCGGTGTCGGGGAAGAGGAAGGTGCCGAAAAAGGTAGTCATGGGGTCCTCGAGTCTAGGGGCAGGTATCACCTGGTCTGCAACGCGCTACGTTGATGCAGGGCCGTCTAGCACGTGCGTTCCAAGGATGATACCTCTGCAGCTTGGGAACTGTTGACGCACCTGCTGTCTACGACCGCTGCCGCGGGTCGAGCACCTCGGCGAGCACGTCGCCGAAGAGGTTGACCGCCAGCACCACGAGGGTGATCGCGGCACCCGGGAAGGTCGCCACCCACCAGCCGCCGAAAAAGAGCACCTCGCGTCCCTCGGAGAGCATCTGCCCCCACGAGGGCACCTGCGCGGGGACGCCGGAGAGCCCCAGGAACGACAGCGCCGCCTCGGCGATGATGAGGCGGGCGAACTCGAGCGTCACGATGACCAAGAGCGGCCCCAAGATGTTCGGCAGGATGTGCTTGAAGACCCGCCGCGGCGCTCCCGCCCCGAGCGCCCCGGCGGCCTGCACGTAGTCGAGCTCGCGCACCCGCAGCACCTCGCCGCGCACGATGCGCGCGTAGGTGACCCACGAGGTGAGGCCCAAAATGAGCACCGTGTTGGTCAGGCTCGTCCCCAGCGCGGCGATAAAGGCGATCACCAGCAGGATAAAGGGGATCGAGAGCTGAATGTCGCCCAGGCGCATGATGACTTCGTCGAGCCAGCGGCCCGCGTAGCCCGCTAGGAGCCCCAGAGGCAGGCCGATGGCGAGCCCCAACGCGACCCCCGCCGTGGAGATAAAGAGCGAGAGCCGCGCGCCGAAGAGGATGCGCGAGAAGACGTCGCGCCCGAGCCGGTCGGTGCCCAAGAGGTGGCCCTCGGAACCCGGCGGGGCGAGGCGCGCGCCCAGGCTCTGCGCGTTGGGGTCATAGGGTGCCAGGAGCGGGGCAAAGGCCGCCGCGACGAGAAAGAGCGCGATGAGAAGGAGCGCGAAGAGCGCTGAGGGGCGCGTCAGGGTGCGCCGGAGGAGGCCGCGCCAGCGCCCGCGGGCCGCCAGCGCGGGCTGCGGCAGCTGCGGCAGGGCGCTAGCCATAGCGGATTCTCGGGTCGAGCACGGCGTAAAGGAGGTCTACGGCGAGGTTGATGAGCGCCAAGAGGAAGGCGAACACCACCACGCTCGCCTGCACCACCGGAAAGTCGCGCTGTGACACGGCCACGAGGACGAAGCGCCCGATCCCCGGCCAGGCGAAGATGGTCTCGGTGATGATGGCGCCCGAGACGAGCGTACCGAGCTGCAGGCCGATGACCGTGACGACCGGGATGGCGGCGTTGCGCAGGGCGTGTTTGTAGAGCACGCCGCGGTGCGGCATCCCCTTGGCGCGGGCCGTGCGCACGTGGTCGCTGCGCAGCTCGGAGAGCACGCCGCCGCGCGTCAAGCGGGCGATGGAGGCCGCGCTAAAGGTGGCGAGCGTCGCGACCGGCAGGACGTAGTGCCGCCAGGTGCCGCTCCCCGAGATGGGCAGCCAGCGCAGGTTCAGCCCGAAGACCAAGATCAGCATGAGCGCGAGCCAAAAGACCGGCATGGCTTGGCCTAGAAGCGCCCCCGTCATGATGGAGAACTCCGCCAAGCTCCCCCGGCGGTTGGCCGCGATCACCCCGGCGGGTACGGCGATGAGCACCGCGACAAGGAGCGACAACCCAGCGAGCCGCAAGGTCGGCGGAAAGCTCTCCAGCACGAGCCGCAGCGCGGGTTGGTTGTTGCGCAAGCTGGTGCCGAAGTCGCCCCGCAGCAGGTCACCCAGGTAGCGGCCGTACTGGACCAGAAGCGGCTGGTCGTAGCCCTGCGCGCGCCGAAACGCCTCGCGCACCTCCGGCGCGGCGTCGAGCGGCAAGAGCAAATTGGTAGGGTCGCCGGAGAGGTAGAGCAGCGTAAAGGCCAACGTGGCCGCGCCCCAGATAACGACCACAACGAGCAGGAGGCGCTGGATGAGATAGGTCAGCAACGGGGGTCTCCAGAGGTGGGGGTGAGCGGGCTCACCCCCCGTAAAACCTACTCGAAGCTAGCGCTGTACGCCCAGATGAGTTCGTTGGAGAGCGGTTCCCAGTTGAGGTTCGTGGCGACCCCGTAGACGTCGCCCTGTTGGTAGAGGAAAAGCCAGGGGGCTTCTTCGAGGACGATCTCCTGCGCCTGCCGGTAGAGCTCGAAGCGCTCCTCTTCGTCTAGCGTCTCGCGCGCCTGCAAAACGAGCTCGTCGAACGCTTCGTTGGTGAAGTACGAGAACACCGAGCGGTCGGGGCCGCCCTCGACCGTACCGCCGTAGAGCATGGTGAAGAGCGTCCGGTCGGCGTCGAAGTTGGAGTTCCCCCAGCCGATGAGGTAGGCATCGGTGGGCACCTGGCGCTCTAAGACCTGCCCGACGTACGAGCTCCACTCCTGCACCTGAAGCTCCGCCGTGACGCCGACCTGCGCGAGCTGTCCGGCGACCGCTTCGGCGACTAAGCGGTCGTTGAGGTAGCGCCCGCTGGGGCTACCCAGGGTGAAGGTGAAGCCGTTTTCAAAACCCGCTTCGGCGAGCAGCTGCCGCGCCGCCTCCGGGTCGTACTCGCGCGTGTCTAAGTCCTCGGCGTAGCCGAACATGTAGTTGTTCAGGGGCGTGGCGGTCGGGGTGGCGTTGCCGTCGAAGAGCGTCTGGATAATCTCGTCGACGTTGACCGCCAGGTTGAGCGCGCGGCGCACGCGCGGGTCGGCCAGGGGGCCCTCTTCGGTGGCGGTAAAGACGATGAAGATGTTGCGAATCGACGGCACCGTGCGGATCTCCGCCTGACCGCTGCCCTCGATCAAAGGCACAGCTTCGGGGAGCACGTTGGTGGCGATCTGCACCCCGCCGGTGACGAGCTCGGAGATGCGCGACGAGTCCTCGGGGATGGGTCTAAAGACGACGTTCTGGATGCTCGGCGGGCCCTGCCAGTAGTCAGGGAAGGCTTCTAACTCGAGCCGCTGGTCGCGCTGCCACCGAACAAAGCGGTAGGGGCCGGTGCCGACGGGGTTCTCGGCGGCGAAAGCGGCGCCGTTCTCCTCGTAGTTGGTTCTTGAAACGATGAAAAAGCGCGTCAGGTGGGTGATGAACACCGGGTACGGCGTTTCGGTCGTCACCCGCAGGGTGTGCTCGCCCGTGACCTCGACGCCAGTCAGCGGCGTAAAGTTCGACAGGAAGCGGATGGGGTTCTCCTGGTCGAGGGCGCGCTCAAAGTTCCAGGCGACGACCTCGGCGGTCAGGGGTTCGCCGTCGTGAAACACCACGTCGTCGCGCAGCGTGATCTCCCAGGTGAGGTCGTCCACGGCCTCCACGGAGGTCGCCAGCCACGGTTCGATGCTCCCGTCGGGGGCGCGCCACAGCAGGGGGTCGAAGATGTTGGCGACGATGTTCTGCGTGGGCGTCTCCTCCTGGTCGTTGGGGTCCAGGGTAGTCGCGTCGACCCCTTGGGCGATCGTCAGGGTGTCCGACTGGGCAAAGGCTGCCCCTAAAAGCAAGAGCAGCGTCAGGAGCACCGGTTTGAGCGTTTTCACGTTGACCTCCGCAAGTGGTGTGTCGTAGCCGCCCCCAATCTATCGCGCGGCTTTAAGAAGTTGCAAGGCGGGGGCTAAAAACGCATATCCTTGCAGCGCCTGCGCGCCGGTGGCGCGGCGGCGCGTCGTGGGCAGTGCGTTGTAGAGCGGTGCGTTGTAGCCTGAGGGATGCAGGAGGCGCTGCGTGAGCAGTACGAAGCCGCCGCCAACCTAGACGCGCGCGTCGCGCTCCACGCGCGCTTCGGTGCGGCCCAGGTGAACTGGTACCGCTGGGTGTTCGACCGCGTCGTGCGCGAGGCCGCGCCGCCCGGAGCGGCGCGGGTGCTCGAGCTCGGCTGCGGTCACGCCAAGCTCTGGCGGGAGAACGCCGAGCGCGTCCCGGAGGGGTGGGACCTCACCCTCACCGACGCCTCGCCGGGGATGGTGGCGGCGGCCGAGGCGACCCTGGGGGCCACGCCGCACCCCGTCACCTTCGCCGTCGCCGCGGCCCAAGCCCTGCCCTTCGCGGACGCCGCCTTTGACGCCGTGATCGCCAACCACATGCTCTACCACGTCCCCGACTTGCCGCGCGCTCTGACCGAGGTGCGGCGGGTGTTGCGGCCGGGCGGCACCCTGTTCGCCGCGACGAACGGCCGCGAGCACCTGCTCGAGCTCGACGCGCTGACGCGTGCTCTCACGCCGGAGGGCGTCGTGTCGGCTTTTTCCAGGCGCACCCACCTCGCGACCTTCGACCTCGAGACCGGTGCGGCGGCCCTGCACCCCTTTTTCGCCGACGTCACCTTGCACCACGCCCCGCGGAGCGACCTCTACGTGACCGAGGCCGAACCGCTCGTCGCCTACGCCCTCTCGCTGCTGCCGGAGGCGCCGCGCCAGGACGAAGCGAAGCTGAGCGCGTTTCGGCAGGAGGTGGCGCGGCGCATCGCGGCCTCGGGTGGGGTGCGCATCACCCGCAGCTCGGGGCTCTTCGTCGCCCGCTGATAAGGACGCGCTACGGCCGTTTCGGGTAGGCTAAACGCCATGCTCGATCCCCGTTTCATCCGCGAACACGAGACCAGGGTGCGCAAAGCCATCCGCGACAAAGGGTTACCCGAAGCCGAGCGGGCGCTCGACCAGGTGCTGCTGTTGGATGAGGAGTACCGCCTGCTGCGGAGCGACCTGGAGGCCAAGCAAGCCGAGCGCAACGCCTCGTCCAAACGCATCGGCGAGCTCAAGCGCCGCGGTGAGAGCGCTGAGGAGCTGATCCGCGCCATGAGCACCTTGAGCGACGAGGTCAAGCGTTTGGAGGAGCGCAGCCGCAGCCTAGAGGCGCAGCTCCAGGGGGCGCTTTTAGAGCTCCCCAATCTGCCGCACGAGAGCGTGCCCTACGGCGTTTCCGAGCACGACAACGTGGTGGTGCACGAACGGGGCGACAAGCCTACCTTCGACTTCGAGCCGAAGCCGCACTGGGAGCTCGCTGCCGCGCGGGGGTGGCTCGACCTGGAGGCGGGGGTCAAGACGACGGGGGCGGGGTTCCCGGTTTTCAAGGGGCCGGGCGCGCGGCTCCTGCGGGCGCTCAACACGTACTGCTTAAACGCCCTTGTCGCGGCAGGGTACACCGAGGTCGCGGTGCCTCTACTGGTCAACGCCGAGAGCGCGACGGCGACGGGGCAGCTGCCCGACAAAGAGGGGCAGATGTACGAGCTTAGAGACGGCTTTTACCTCATCCCGACCTCCGAGCTGGCGCTCACCAACCTGCACCGCGGCGAGATCCTCGACGCCGCCGAGCTGCCCCTGCGCTACGCCGCGCAGACCCCCTGCTTCCGCCGCGAGGCGGGTTCGTACGGTGCGCACGTGCGCGGGGTCAACCGCGTGCACCAGTTCGACAAGGTCGAGATGGTGCAGTTTACCCACCCGGACAGGAGCTTTGAAGCGCTCGAGGAGATGGCGGCGTTTGCCGAGAGCCTCCTGGAGACCCTCGGCATGCCCTACCGCCGCCTGCTGATGTGTACCGGCGACATGGGCTTTACCCAGGCCAAAAAGTACGACCTCGAGGTCTGGAGCGCGGGGCAAGGGCGGTGGCTCGAGGTCTCCTCGGTTTCGAACATCACCGACTTTCAGGCGCGGCGGCTCGGCACGCGCTTTCGCGAGGGTGGGGCGCAGGGCCGGGGCAAACCCGAGCTGGTGCACACCCTCAACGGCAGCGCGTTTGGGATGGTGCGGCTTTTCGCGGCGCTCCTCGAAAACGCTCAGCACGAAGACGGTACGGTGAGCGTCCCCGAACCGCTGCAGCCGTACGTGGGGGGGGCGCGGCTGGAATAGCTCGTGGCCCGTAGCGTGTGGGGTTTTTGCACACGCTACAGGCCACTCGCCACGAGCCACAAGCGACTAAGGCAGCTGCCGCTGCCGCACGACGAGGCCCGCTTCGGAGGCGAAGCGCTCGTCTAGGCGGGTGATGACGCGCTGCATCACTGCTTCAGCGTCGCGCGAGATGCGGCCGTCGGGCCCCTGCGTCGAGTAGATCAGGGACGACCCCTCGCCCTCGGGACGCACGACCACGGTGATGGTGGTCTCTTCGGCTGGCGTGATGGGCAGCGGTACGAGCAAGCTAAAGCCGAAGCGGGGGTTTGTGTCCGGCGAGCGGTAGCGCACGTTGGCCCGCGTGGTCGGTTCGCGCCGCACCGCCCGGATGAGGCCGGTGTCGCGGTCGGCCTCCTCGATGGCGAAGGTGCGCCGGGCGACGCCCGCCGACGTGTAGGCGGCCGTCAGCTCCTGGAGCGTGGCGTCGAACAGGGTGTCGTAGGGGACGTCGTAGACGATGGGCCTGTCGGGTGGCAAGTAGCGCACGGCCGGCGCGCACGCGCCGAGCAGCACGAGCAGGAGCGTGAAAAGAGCGAAGCTCTGTGGGTGCCGTCGTCGGTTCATCGGTTCCCCCAAAGCGGCGCGCAGCTAGGGTAAAGACAAAGCGTGACCTGCGGGCCGCGTGGTGTAACGACACGCTAGCACGCCCCAAGTGAACGCGAGGCAGAGGAACCTAAAGAGGGGCTTTAGAGAGCCAAGTCCCCCTACTCCCCGGTGTCGACCGTGCGCGGCACCCGGAAAAACCCATCTTGCGCCTCGACGGCGAGCGCTAGAGCCTCCGCTTGCGTCAAGCCGGGGCGTGGCTCATCCTCCCGAAAGACGTTCGTGTGCTCGACGGGACGCTGCATCTCGGCGACGCCATCGGTGTCGAGTTCGGAGAGCCGCTCGAAAAAGCCGAGCAGCGCGTTGAGGTCGTCGCGCAGCGCCGCCGTCTCGCGCGCGTCCAGCTCGAGGCGGGCGAGCGACTTGAGGTGTTCCATCTCCTGGTCGCTAAGCATGGCGCAGTCTACCGCGCCTTTAGGGTGAGGTGCCGCTCAGGCTTTTAAAACGCGCCAGCGCCGCCTCCCAAGCGTCAGTGTGCTTGGGCTCAAACGTGCGCAGCTCGGCCGAGGCGGCGACCGCTTTGCGCCCGGCCTCAAGGTCCGGCAGCAGGCCGCACGCCACTGCCTGCACCGTGAGGTTGCCGAGCGCGGTCGCCTCCACGGGGCCGGCCACGACGGGGCGCGCGCAGGCGTCGGCGGTGAACTGGTTGAGGAGCGCGTTCTGGCTGCCCCCGCCGACGATCCGCACGACGCGAAAGCGGCGGCCGGTCAGCGCCTCGAGGTCGTCTAATACGGTGCGGTACTTGAGGGCGAGGCTCTCGAGGCAGCAGCGCACGATCTCGCCGACGCTCCCCGGTTCGGGTTGGCCGCTCCGGCGGCAAAAGGCCCGGATGGCCTCAGGCATCCCGTCCGGGCTGAGGAAGGTCTCGGCGCCGGGGTTGACGAAGCTGCGAAAGGGCGGGGCGGCGACGGCGGCCTCGAGGAGCGCGGGCCAGCTGAGCGCCGCCCCCTCTCGCTCCCACTGGCGTTTGCACGCCTCGAGCAGCCACAACCCCGCGACGTTTTTCAGGAGCCGGATCGTCCCCCCGACGCCGCCCTCGTTGGTGAAGTCGCGCTCGAGCGCGCGCGCGCTCAACACGGGTTCGGGGACCTCGGCGCCCACTAGGCTCCAGGTGCCCGAGCTGATAAAAGCGCCCTCGTCCAGCCCGGCGGTCGCGGCGACGGCGCTCGCGGTGTCGTGAGCTGCGGGGGCGATGACCGGCGTTGCGGCCGGAAGCCGCGTCTCGGCGGCGACGCTCGCGCGCAGGGTGCCGAGCACCGTGCCGGGGGGAACCAGGGGCGGCAGGAGGTGGCTCGGCAGCCCGAGGGCGCTCAGGAGGTCGGGCGCCCAGGTGCGCGTCCGCGCGTCGAGCAGCTGGCTCGTCGAGGCGACGGTGTACTCGCCGCGCTTTTCACCGCTCAGCCAGAAGTGAAAGAGGTCGGGCATCATGAGCAGCGTTTCGGCGACCTCTAGCTGCGGGTCGCCGCGCATGCTGCAAAGCTGGTAGAGGGTGTTGATCTGCATGAATTGCAACCCGGTGCGGGCGTAGAGGGTCGCTTTGGGCAAGGTCGTCCACACCCGCTCCATCTGCCCGTCGGTGCGCGCGTCGCGGTAGTGGTAGGGGACGCCGAGCAGGTGGTCGCGGCGGTCCAGGAGGCCGAAGTCGACCCCCCAGGTGTCGACCCCGATACCCATCACGGGCGCGCGGCGCTCGCGGGCGTACGCCGCGAGCGCCCGCTGCACCTCCGCCCAGAGCGTGAGGACGTTCCAGTGCAGCGACCCGGCGAGCCGCACCGGTTCGTTGGGGAAGCGGTGCAGCTCGCGGAGCGCCCAGCGCTCCCCATCGAACCCGCCCAGCAGCACGCGGCCGCTCGAGGCGCCGAGGTCGACCGCGATAAAGTCGGCGCGGCTAGGGTTGGCGCCCCGTTCCCCTTTCACCCCTGCTCCCCTTCGCGGGCGAGGCGGTTGCGGCGGTAGTGCTCGTCGAGGCGACGGTCGATGCGCCGCACCTCCTCGGGGGGCAAAAAGCGTGGCCCGCCGAGGGCGTAGGTGCCTAGCAGCACGCGCGCCCACTTGTCGGCCATCAGGGTGATGTTGAGCACCTCCTTGGCGGAGGCGCCCAGCGCGACGATCCCGTGGTTTTCGAGGAGCAGCAGTTTGGGGAGCGTTTCGTGGCGCGCCCTGTAGCGCGTTAGCTCCTCCCTAAGGGCGATAGCGAGCTCCAGACCGGGGTCGATGTAGGGCAAAGCAGCGGGTTCGGGGCCGCACACCACCACGGCGTCGGGGAAGACGTGCCCGAAAAAGGGTTCGGCGCCCAGGCGGCTGCAGAGCAGCGCGTTGGCGGCGACCGGATGGGTGTGGCCGACCCAAGCGGCGCCGGCCCCCAGGCAGAGGGCGTGGAGAAAGGTCTCGACCGACGGTTTGGCGTGGGTGGGGTCGGTAAGCGCCTCGAAAAGCCCCGCTGCGACCGCCTCCTCGCTTAGGGGCGCGCGCGCTAGCAGGTTTAGCACCGCTTCCAGGCGCACGCGGGAGAGTTCGGGCGGGCGGAGCGTGCGGAGGCTGCTACCGGAGGCCTTGACCCAGAAGGTGCCGTCGCCACAGGCCGCGCTGACGTTGCCCTCGCCCAAGATGGCGAGGTCTCGCGCCGGATCGCCGAGGGCGTGGGCGAGCTCGAGCAGCCCCGCGACGAGCGCCCCCTGACCCTCTTCTGTGGGTGTGGGCGCAGTGCGTTTGGGGGGCGCGCCGCTCATAAATCGGCGCGCGGGTAGGGGGACACACGAACCATGGCTACCGCGCGTAGCCGCCAAGCTGCGGTTGCCAAACGGTGCTCGCAGAGGTCAACCTGTGCGTGACGCAATGGAACCTCCAACGCTGCGAGGGTGTAGGTACCCTCACTCTAGCATAGGTTCCCGTAAAGATTACACCAAGGCTCACTTAAGGCTGTGAAAAATTGTGGTTTTGCCCAGCGCCGAGGGGTTCGGGGACGCGCGTGAGGGCGGTCAGGAACCCGTAGCGAGGCTAGACCTCCTGCGCCTTGCGCTCGGGCAGCCGCTCGCGCAGAAACTGCACGACCTCCTGGGTGCTGGTGCCCGGGGTGAAGATCTCAGCGACCCCCATCGCTTTGAGCTTCGGGATGTCCTCGTCGGGGACGATGCCGCCCCCAAAGACCAAGATGTCGTCGGCGCCGCGCTCTTTGAGCTTGTCGGTGACCTCTTTGAAGTAGTGCAGGTGGGCGCCCGAGAGGATCGAGAGCCCGACGACGTCGACGTCTTCTTGCACCGCCGCGCTGACGATCATGTCGCTCGTTTGGCGCAGCCCCGTGTAGATCACCTCCATCCCAGCGTCGCGCAGGGCCCTAGCGATCACCTTGGCGCCGCGGTCGTGCCCGTCGAGACCGGGTTTAGCGATAAGTACGCGAATCCTGCGCTGTTCCATGGCGCTACTATAACGCAGCCGGGTGGGCCGCCCCCTCTGTGTTCATGCACTGTGTACCCGTAGCTCCGCCGCCGGTGCCCTGCCCGGTGCAGGGCTGCTAGCAGCACGCATCCGTTAAGAAGGCGCGGGTTCTAAGCTGAGCTTTTGCGGTCGGCGCCGACGCTGACGGTGCAGCTCGAGCACGGCTGTTGGGTGAGGCGCGGGCCGGCAAGGGGGCCCACGCCGCTGGCGCTACACCATCACCGGCTCTTCATACACCCCGTACACCTCGCGCAGCACGTCCATCTGCTCGCCCAGGGTGCAGTAGGCGTGGGCGCAGGCCATAAAGGCGGGCATGGTGTTGCGGCCCGCTTTGGCGGCGTCGCGCAGCGCCTCTAACGCGCTCTCGGCGGCTTGCGGGTTGCGCTCGCGCCGGACGCGCTCGAGGCGTTCTTGCTGCACCCGCTCGACCTCGGGGTCAAAGGGCAAAAGGGGCGTTTCGGGGCTTTCGGAGACGAAGGCGTTGACCCCGACCGTCAGGCGCTCTTTGCTGTCGAACTCGCGCTGCTGTTGATAACTGGCCTCGCCGATCTCGGCGGCGAAGTAACCGGCGTCGATGGCGCGCTCGACCCCGCCCAGAGCGTCGATCTGCTCGAAGATCTCCAGGCACTGCCGCTCCATCTCGTCGGTGAGCGATTCGAGGTAGTACGACCCGGCCAAGGGGTCGACGGTGTTCGCGACGCCCGTTTCGTAGGCGATCACCTGCTGCGTGCGCAGCGCGATGGTCGCCGCCTCCTCGGTCGGCAAGGCGAGCGCCTCGTCATACGCGTCGGTGTGCAGGCTGTTGGTGCCGCCCAAGACCCCGGCGAGCGCCTGGATGGCGACGCGGGCGATGTTGACCAGGGGCTGCTGCGCGGTCAGCGACACCCCGGCCGTCTGCGCGTGCGTGCGCAGCATCCACGACTTGGGGTTTTTGGCGCCGTAGACGTCTCGCATCTGCTTCGCCCAGATGCGGCGCGCCGCGCGAAACTTAGCGATCTCCTCGAAAAAGTCGTTGTGGACGTTGAAAAAGAACGAGATGCGGGGGGCGAACTCGTCGATGTCGAGGCCGCGCTCTAACGCTTTGCGGACGTAGTGGATGCCGTCGGCGAGGGTAAAAGCGAGCTCCTGCACGGCCGTCGAACCCGCCTCGCGGATGTGGTAGCCCGAGACCGAGATGACGTTCCACTTGGGCACGTGCTTGGGCCCCCACTCGAAGGTATCGATCACCAGCTTTACCGAGGGCGCGGGCGGGAAGATGTACTCTTTCTGGGCGATAAACTCCTTGAGGATGTCGTTTTGGATGGTGCCGCCGAGCTTGTGGAGCTTAAAGCCGCGCTTTTCGGCGTTGGCGAGGTACATCGCCCAGATCGCGTTGGCGGGGCTGTTGATGGTCATCGAGGTGGTCACGCGCTCGAGGTCGATGCCGTCAAAGAGGCGCTCCATGTCGGCCAGCGACGACACCGCGACCCCCATCTTGCCGACCTCGCCTTTCGCCATGGGGTGGTCGGCGTCGTAACCCATCAAAGTCGGCAGGTCGAAAGCCGTCGAGAGGCCCGTCTGGCCGGCCTCCAGGAGCTTCTTAAAGCGGGCGTTCGTCTGCTCGGCGGAGCCGAAACCGGCAAACTGCCGCATGGTCCAGAGCTTGCCGCGGTACATCGACGCTTGAACGCCGCGGGTGTAGGGGAACTCGCCGGGGTAGCCGAGCTTTTCGGCGGGGTCGAAGTCCTGAAGGTCCTCGTGGGTGTAGACGGGTGCGACCTCGATATTCGAGAGCGTCCGAAACGGGTACGAGCGTTCGGGAAAGCGCGCCGTGGCGGCGCGGTAGCTCGTCTCGAGCCAGTCTCGTTTGCTTTTCATGGGGCCATTATAGGGACTTTTGCCCCTACGGGCGCCCCTAGCGGGATGTGTACTGCGCCGCGGTCTCAAAGGGCAGCGGCGCGACGGTGGCGCTGACGCCGCCGACCAGGAGCGGCGCGCCCGCGCCGACCTCGTGGCGCACGCTCGCGAGCGCGACCGTGCCTAGCTGCGGGTGTTCGGCGACGGTGCCCAAACGGCCGACCACCTTGCCCTCGGCGAGGAGCTCGCGCGCGCCTTCGGGGGGGACGCTCTCGAGCCGCAACCCCACGAGCCGCCGCCGCACGTTGCCGCGCGCTTCGATGCGCGCCATGATCTCTTGGCCCAGGTAGCAGCCCTTGCGGTAGGAGACGGCGTACTCAAGGCCCGCTTCTTGCGGCAACACCCCCTCGCCCCCCTCGAGCGCCGCCTCGGCGATCCCCGCCGCGACGCGCGCCGCCGCGAGCGCCCGCTCCCCCACGAGCTTGGCGCCCGCCCCCTCCAAGGCCTCGACGAGCGCCCGCGCGTCTTGCGTCAACACGTGCAGGTCGAACCCACCTGGGGCGCTCCGCGCAACGCGGCTGACGAGCACCTTGGCGCCCTCAAAGGGCACCTGGACGAACCGGTCTGCCTCCGGAAGCTCCGCGTGAAGCGCCCTCTGGAGAACCTCGCCCGCCGCTTCGCCCTGCAGCGTCAGGCTCTGCAGGGTGCCGGTGAGGTTGTGGAGCTCGACCTGATCGAAGATGATGTGCGCCCCTAGCTGCGCCTCGACCCTTTCGCCGGCGCCCCCCTCGACCGCGACGAAGAGGTCGTCCTCACGGCGGTAGAGGCGCATGAGCGCGAGCGCGTGCCCGCGGACGTTGAGCATGAGCGCGGCTCGAGCGTCGCCGACACCGAGCCGCTTGACCTCGTTGCTCACCTGCCCGTGGAGGAACTCGAGCCGGTCCGCCCCCGTGAGGCGCAGCGGGGTGCTGCCGAAAAGCGGCACGAGGCCCGCGCTGCCAAGCGCCTCGACCTCTTCGGGGAGCCCTGCAAACGCCTGCACGCGCCCCCCTTGAAGCTGTCCGCCGCGCGACGTCAAAAAGGCGTGCCATGCCGTGTCGTCCATGCTTCTGTCATAGCACGCCCGGGGCCGGTTTGGGGCGCGCTGCAAAACGCGTGGGCAGCACGCGCCTTGGACCTGCACGCAAAAACCGCCCTTTAAAAGTTAAAAGAGCGGTCGGTGTAAGGGGATAGGTGTGCGGGCGGCTCAGCCGTGCGTCTTGCCGCCGCGCCAGAGGGTGAGCGCCCGCTGCCACGCGCGCACGGGCAGCGTGGGGGCGTGGTGCTGCGCAAAGTCGACCGCCGCCCGCTCAGAGCCGACGTCTTGACCGTAGCGCTGCGTGAGGTAGTAGCGGTGGTCCATGATCCACAAGTAGAGGTCGGCCTCGGTGCGGCCGGGAAAGCGCTTGAGTACACCGTGCTCGCGCGACTCGTCGACTACGCGCTTGTAGAGCCGGTCGTACCACGAGCCCACCGCCTCCTCCCAGGGCACCTCGCGCCCGAACTTGAGCCCCAGATAGTACTGCCGGGTGGCGATATGGTCTAAGAGCACGTCGTAGCGCCCCGTGACGGTAAAGATGATGGGGTAGTGGTCGGGGCGCACCCTGTTGAGGTTGGTCCGCTCCAAAAAGTCCGCGTACTCCCCCTTGATGATGAGGTCTTTGACGCTGTCGTCCGAGTCGGGGGGGACGGTGACGCTCAGCTCGATGATCTCGGCGTCGATAAACTTTTGCCCGGCGTTGCGGGCGACCGAGACGCGGTGGTGGCCGTCTTTAACGAAGTACAGCTCGCCGACCTTGTAGACCTGAATGGGCGGCAGCTCTTTGCCCTCGAGCCCCGCCTGGCGGATGCCGATCCAGCGCTCGAGGGTGTGGCTCGCGCGCGGCAAGAAGTAGTGATCGAAGTCGCGGTAGCGGTCGACGGAGCCCACGATCTGTTGGATGGGAATCGGTTTGACGCCGCTGTAACGTTCCGATGCTGGGTGAAGGTGTTGAACGGCGCTAAAGGGAAGGAGTTCGTTAGGAATTCCCCGGAGGCTGTGCGCGACCTGATGCCAAAAGGCCCGGCTCCGAGCCCTTTCGGCGTCCTGTCTCGCGCGCCGCTGAGCGTGGTAGCTCACCGCACCCTCCTTTCTGCTTATAGCCCACGCGCTTTGCGCGGGCGGGAGTAACAAGCCCCGTGGTGCGCGCTAGGCGCGTCCACAGCGCCACTATACAGCCCCTTCGTCAGCCGAGTGTCTTTTGAACCACGCGCCGAGGTGCAGGGTGCCTCACCATTTCTTCACGTTTTGCATGTGAACACGTGACCTTTTTGGGCGAAACGGGTGTGGCAGTGCAGGATGTTGCCTTTTTGCGTGACGTTATGCAGTTCAGGGTGATGGACTGGCTGTCGCAGCGGGGGTCGCGGGACGTCATGTTCGCCCCCGTGTGAGCAGCGGTGCGCGTGTGGCGACACGGCGTGGCGGTAGAGGCGCGGCGCTACGGCAGCTCGAGGTCGATCAGCGCAAAGCCGAACGCGTTGACGACGCGAACGCCGCTCTCGGTGACGTACTCGCGGGGGGCGTTGGCGCCGCTTAGGTGAACGTGGCCGTGAACGTGCAGCTTGGGTTTCCAGAGCTCGACGAAGCGGTTAAACGCCCCCACACCGCGGTGGGGGTAGTCGGGGCCTTCGTGCGGCCCTTTGGGGGCGGCGTGGGTGAGCAGGATGTCGACCGCACGGCCGTAACGGTAGCGGTTCCAGAGGAGCTGCGGGGTGAGCTTGCGCGTCAACACGTGCATCTGCCACTCGGTGTACTGGTGGGGGCCGGGGCGGTAGCGCGCGCTCCCCTCGATGCCCGCGATCAGCACCCCGTCAAGCTCGATGACGCGCCCGTGGGCGTTGATGCACCCGCCCGGCAGCCGCGTCTCGCCGGTGATGTTGTCGCGCAAGTAGCCTTCGTGGTGGTTGCCGAGGACGTAGACGGGCTGGGTCTTGAGGCGGGTCGCGATAAACTCGAGGACGTGCCCGGGCATGTCCCCGGCGGAGAGGACGAGGTCAAAAGGGGGCAGGTTGTGGGGGAAGTTTTCGGAGTAGATAAAGGGGGAGACCTCATCGGCGATGGCAAGGATGCGCACAACGCGACCAGTGTACCGCCTCCGGCATACAGCGTGCTAGCGCCTCGGCGGCTCGTGCGGCGCTTCGGGGCGCTGCCCTTGGTGCTACTCGTAACGCTCCTCGTCGGGGGAACCGCTTCGGGCGCGCGCGCAGCTGCCCCGAACCCGTCGGCGACGCCCACGCCAGCCGCAGCGGAGGCCGAGGCGAGCGACGCGGCGCTGCAAGCGCGCCTTAGGGAGGTCTACGCCAACATCCCCGTGCTCTCAGAGGTTTCAGTGGCGGTGACGAGCGGGGTGGTGCGGCTCACGGGTCGGGTGCTAGGCGCAGGGGCGCGCCAAGACGCCCTCGAGATCGCCGCCGGGATGGACGGGGTGGTGTACGTCGTCGACGCGCTCGAGCTCGAGGCCGACTTGGGGCGCACCCTCGCCCCCGCGCTCGTGCGGCTCCGCGAGTACGCCGCGACCGCGGTGCGCTACTCACCGCTTTTGTTGGTCGCCGTCGGCGTGGTGGCGTTTTTCTGGCTGCTAGCGGCGCTTATCGGGCGCTGGGAGGCGCTTTTTGCCCGCACCGGCCTCAACCCACTCTTGCGCGGGCTCGCCCTGCAGCTCGCGCGCGCCGCGCTCGTGCTCGTGGGGCTGCTTATCGCCCTTGACCTGCTCGGTGCGACGGCGATCGTCACGGCCGTGTTGGGGACGGCGGGGCTCGCGGGGCTGGCGGTCGGCTTCGCTTTCCGCGACATCGTCGAGAACTACCTCGCCGGGGTGCTGCTGTCGCTGCGCCAACCGTTTGCCATCGGCGACCTGTTGCAGCTCGGCGAGGTCGAGGGGCGGGTCGTGCGCCTCACCTCGCGTGAGATGGTGCTCATGACCCTAGACGGCAACCACGCGCGCATCCCCAACAGCACGGTGTTTTCGTCGGTGATGATCAACTACACCCGCAACCCGCGGCGGCGCTTTACCTTCGAGGTCGGCGTCGGCACCGACGAGGATCTGCGCGCCGCGCAGCGGCTCGGCGCCGCTGCGCTGCGGGCGCTGCCGGGGGTTTTAGCGGACCCCGAACCCCAGCTCAGGATCCGCGATCTGGGTGACTCTAGCGTCATCCTCGTCTGCTCGGGGTGGGTCGACCAGCGCGAGGCGGACTTTTTCAAGGTGCGCAGCGAGGCGATCAAGCTCATTAAAGAGACCTTCGACGAGGCCGGGGTGAGCATGCCCGAGCCGAAGAGCACCGTCGTGCTCGAGCGCGCACCCTCTTCGGGAGCGGCCAGCGCGCCGCTTAAGGAGCCGCCCCTGGCGGCGCTCAAGGCGCGCGTTCAAGACGCCGACGTGTCGCCCGACGCGGCGCTCGAGGGGCCCTTGGCCGAAGAGCTCGCCGACCCGAGCGAACCCAACTTGCTCGAGCCCCGCCCGCGCCGGAGCACCCTCCCCCCGCGGAGCCGCTAGGCCCTGTCGCCTTTCGGTCGCCCTTTCGCTCGAAGCGTCCAGGAGGCCGGTCGTGGATCGCAAGCTATAGACCACGAGCGACCGACCACGCGCCACAGGCCCTTTTAACGGCTTAGGCGCCGAAGCGGTAAGGCGTTGACAGACTCTAGGAGACGCTAGGCGCGCTGCGGCTCGCTTTGCGTGCGGGCGCGGTGCTCCAGACCCGACCAGATGAGCCCTTCGATGTCGCCGTCTAAGACGTCGTCGGGGTCGTGGCGCATCTCGCCCGTGCGGTGGTCTTTGACGTAGCGCTTGTCGAGCACGTAGCTGCGGATCTGCGAACCCCACTCGATGGCCTTTTGTTCGCCGCGCGCGCGCATCTGTTCCTCGAGGCGCCGGCGCTCCTCGCGTTCGAAAAGGCGCGAGCGAAGCACCGTCATCGCCTTTTCGCGGTTTTTGATCTGCGACTTGCCGTCTTGACAGGTCACCACGATCTCCTCCGGGGTGCCCCCCTTGTAGACCACGCGCACCGCCGAGTCGGTGGTGTTGACCGACTGCCCCCCCGGACCCGACGAACGGTAGACGTCGACGCGCACATCCTTGGGGTCGATAGTGATCTCGACGGCGTCGTCGATCTCGGGCATGACCTCGACCGAAGCGAACGAGGTGTGCCGCCGCCCCTGGGCGTCAAAGGGTGAGACCCGCACGAGCCGGTGCACCCCGGACTCGACCTGCAAAAGGCCGTACGCGCGCTCCCCGCGGATGATCAGCTGCGCGTAGTCGATGCCGTTGGGGGCGGCGTCGCTGGGGGTGGCGTCGAGCAGTTCGACCTCAAAGCCCTGCCGCTCGGCGAAGCGGCGGTACATCCGCCAGAGCATCCCCGCCCAGTCCGAGGACTCGGTGCCGCCCGCCCCCGGTTTGATCGTGAGGATCGCCGCGCGGTCGTCGTGTGGGCCGGAAAAGAGCGTCTCGCGGTAGAGCGCGTCGAGCGTCCTCTGCAGCGCAGCGCGCTCGGCCTCCAGGTCCTGTTGCTCTTCGGGGGTTGTGGCGAGCTCCTGGAGCTCGCGCAGCCCCTCGAGGTCGCCCTCTAGGCGGTGAAACGTTTCGAGGACGCGCCGCAACCGCGCCGCCTCCTGCGTCAGCGTGCGCGCCGCTTCGGGGTCGTCCCAGAGCTTGGGGTCGCTTAGCTGCGGCTCGAGCTCGGCGAGCCTGGCCTCTTTGCGAGCGAGGTCAAAGATACCCCCTGAGGGCGTGAAGTTGCGCTGTCATCTCCTCGAGGCTGGTTTCAGGGGTGTTGTCGAGGTGTTCCATAGGCCAAGTGTAGCAGCTCTCATCCGGTCGGCGGCGCTTTTGCGCAAACGCTCGCTTGTGAAGCGCTCCGTCGTTGGGTGGCGACGCTAAGCGCGGGGAGACCCAGCCGTGAGGCGGGCGCTTGCGCTTGGCCGACCCCGCGCTGACGTGCTACGTTGAGCGCACAACGCCGACGTGCTACGTTGAGCACATACGAGGTGCGCGCCCCCGCTGGCCGTGGCGTTCTGTGACGTCGTCCCCTTGCCTAGATGCTGCGGTGTACGCGTCGTCAAGGCTGCGCCGCCAGCCCTAGCGTGACGCTCTTTCGAACACGAAGCACATCTTGATGATGGGTCTGCGGGTCGTGGCGACGGCGCGCCTCGCACGGTCGCGACGGCGCTGCGACGTGCCGCTCGCTACTCGCTTGGAGGTCGTGTTGGACTTTACCTTTCGCCTGCTCGACCTGCTGGATATCCTTATCCTCGCAGCGCTGCTCTACCACGTCTACAAGTTTTTGAGCGACTCGCGGGCGTGGAACGTGCTGCGCGGGCTTGTAGCGATCCTCGCGCTCTGGCTGCTGTCGACGCAGCTCGACCTCGGGGCGACGCGCTGGCTTTTCGACCGCGCCGCACCGGCGGCGTTTTTGGCGGTGGTGGTGGTGTTTCAACCGGAGCTCCGGGCGGCGCTCGAGCGCGTCGGGCGCGGGCGCGTGAGCCGCACGGTGGTGAACGACCCCGTCCCCGAGATCATGACGGCGGTGCGCGAGCTCGCGGCGCAGCGCAAGGGGGCGCTCATCGCCATCGAGGGGCGCGTGCCCTTGTTCGAGTACGGCCGCGCGGGCTCGAAGCTCGAGTCGCCCGTTTCGGCCGCCCTGCTGCAGACGATCTTCGACTCGAGGGGGCCGCTCCACGACGGCGGCGTGCTCATCAAAGGCGACCGCATCACCTACGCCGGGGCGATCTTCCCGCTTTCGGAGCAGCACGAGGGGTGGTCGGCCAAGCACGGCACCCGCCACCGCGCCGCGCTCGGGCTCTCCGAGGTGACCGACGCGCTCGCGATCGTGGTCAGCGAGGAGCGGGGGACGGTCTCGTACGCCAAAAACGGGGTGCTGCGCAGCGACATCGCCCCCGCCGAGGTGCTGCGGGCGCTGCGCGAGGTCTACCCGACGTGATGCGCGCGCTGCGTGTTCGCCTCGTCGCCGCGTGTGCCGTATGCTGGGGCTATCGGTGGAGCGCGGCTGCGCTAGGTGCCACGCGCGCCAGGTGTCATGTATTAGGTGTCATGTAAAGGTGTTGGGACGACTTGGATAACGCGGACAAACCCGGTTCCCCCGGCGGGGCGGTGTGGCGGCGCGCTCGAGCCGCGCTGCAGGCGCTGCCGGAGGGGTTCGCTGGTCTCTGGCGGCGCTTGCGCCACAACTGGCGGCTCAAGCTCGGCGCGCTGCTGCTCGCCGTGGTGCTCTGGCTGTTTATCAGCATGGACGACACCGTGATCGGCCAGCGGACGTTGCGCGCCCCCCTAAAGGTCGAGGGGCTTGGGAGCCAACAGGTCGTCTCGGGGGTGCCCGACGCCGTTGAGGTGCGTCTGTCGGGACCCGCGCACCGCGTCGGGGCACTCAACCCTAGCGGCGTCGACGCGGTGCTCGACCTGCGCGGCGTGACGGGGGCGTTTGAGCAGACCGTACGGGTCTTTCCGCCGCAGGGGATCAACCTTATCAGCGTCCGCCCGAGCGAGATCTGGGGGAGCGTCGAGACGCTCGTCGAGCAGCCCGTACCGGTCGAGGTCGCCCTCGTCGGGGAGCCCCCCGACGACGTGCAGCTAGAGGCGCGGGCCCTGCCGAGCGCCGTGGTCGTGTCGGGCCCCGAATCGCAGGTGGCGCAGGTCGCGCGGGTTTTGGCCCCCCTGCGCCCGGGGGGAGCGGTCTCCACCGTACCCGTCTACGCCGTCGACGAGGCGGGGCTGCCGGTCCCCGAGGTGCAGGTGCAGCCCGCCGAGGTCGAGCTCAGCGTCGACGCGGCGCCGGTGCTCTACACGCGCCGCGTCCCGGTCGTGCTGCGTCCCCTCTCCCTACCCTCGCTCGAGGTGCGTTCGGCGACCCTGAGTCAGCCCGAGGCGCTCTTGGCGGGCTCCGAAGCGGAGCTCGCGGCGCTCGAGCGGGTGCGCGCCACGGCCGTCGTGCCGCAGGACGTGGGGCCGGGGCAGCACACCCTCGAGGTCGCGCTCGAGCTCCCCGAGGGGGTCACGGCGTTGGAGCTGCCGCGCCTCGAGGTCGCGCTCGCCGCAAAAGCGCCGAGCGGCCCCCCACCGGAGCGGGCGCCGTAACGCCCCGAGCGAAACAGCCCAGAGGGGGCAAAGCGCGTAAGATACGCCTAAAGCGCGCGCCGCAAGAGGGCTCGAGGCGCGCGGCTAGCAGGAGAAAGGGACGCGTGAAATACCACATCCGCTACTTTGGCGACCCGGTGCTGCGCAAGGTCGCGCGCCCGGTGACGCACTTTGACGGCGAGCTGGAGACGCTCGCGAAAGACATGATCGAAACCATGTTCGAGGCCAACGGGGTCGGTCTGGCGGCGCCGCAGATCGGGCTCTCGAAACGCCTTTTCGTGGCGCTCGAACTCGCCCCGCGCGCCGCCGAGGAGGCCGCGGGGCAGGAGGGCGAGGCGGAGGCGGAGGCTCTAAGCCCCGACGAGAAGCGCGAGCGCTGGGGCGTCGTCGCCGAGCACGTCATGGTCAACCCCGAGATCATCGCGCGCAGCGGCACGCAGTACGGCGTCGACGGCTGCCTCAGCGTGCCGGGGCTGTTTATCGAGAAGATGAAGCGCGACCGCACCGTGCGGGTGCGCTACCAGGACCTCCAGGGCGCCTGGCACGAGCGCGAGGCCGAGGGGCACTTCGCGCACGTCATTCAGCACGAGCTCGACCACCTAGACGGGGTGCTCTTTTTCGACCGCCTCCCCGAGGCCGAGAGGCGCGCCTTTATGGAGGCGCACCGCCGCGAGCTCGCCGAGCTGCAGCGCCAAGCCAAGGCGTACCTCAAAGAGCTGCGGGAAAAGGGGGCGCCGGTGTGAGGGTCGCCCTGTTCGGTTCGCCCGCGTTCGCCCTGCCGACCCTGGAGGCGCTTCTTCAGCGCCACGAGGTCGCTCTGGTCGTGGCGCAACCCGACAAACCTGCCGGGCGCGGCTACAAGCTGACCCCGCCGCCCGTAGCGCAGCGCGCGCGCGAGCTGGGGCTCCGGCTCGAGCAACCCGCGCGCCTGAAGGGGAACGCGGCGTTTCTGGAGCTCGTGCGCGGGCTAGGGCTCGACGTGGCCGTCACCGCCGCCTACGGCAAGATCCTGCCGCAAGCCCTGCTGGACGCGCCCAAGCACGGGTTTCTCAACGTCCACGCCTCCTTGCTGCCCAAGTACCGCGGCGCGGCCCCCATCCAGTGGGCGCTGATAGAGGGAGAGACGGAGACGGGCGTCAGCATCATGCAGACCGAAGCGGGGCTCGACACGGGGCCGGTGCGGTTGCAGCGGCGCCTCGGCGTCGCGCCGGACGACACCGCCGTGACGCTCTTTACGCGCCTCGCCGAGCTGGGAGCAGACGCGCTCACGGAGGCGCTCGCGGCCCTTGAAGCGGGCACCCTGCCGAGCGCGCCGCAAGACGAGGCGCGAGCGACCTACGCCCCGCTCCTCACGAAAGCGGACGGCCGCGTCCGTTGGGAGGACGCCGCAGCGGCCATCTACAACCGCTACCGCGGCGTCTTCGCCTGGCCGGGCTCCTGGACGCCCCATCGCGGCGGCACGCTGAAGATCCTCGAGATGTCGCCCGTGAGCGCTCCGGCGGCCGCGCGTGGGGCACCGGGTACCGTCCTCGCCGTCGGCGCCGAGGGCGTGACGGTCGCAGCGGGGGAGGGCGCGGTGCTCCTGCGCGCGGTGCAGCCCGCCGGCCGGGGCAAGATGGACGCGCGCGCGTGGGCCGGCGGCTATGGCGTCCGGGTCGGCGAGCGTCTGGGGTGCGCCGCTACCGCGGCGGAAGCTGCGGGGGGCGCGCGTGGCTAAGGTCGCCATCGTCGGCCGCCCGAACGTGGGCAAGTCGAGCCTCTTTAACCGCCTCGTCGGGCGGCGCGAGGCCATCGTGGCCGACATGCCCGGCGTCACCCGCGACGTCAAAGAGGCCCGCGTGGAGGACGACTTGGGCCGCAGCTTTACGCTTTTGGACACCGGCGGCCTCTGGTCGAACGACGAGTGGCAAGAGCCCATCAAGCGCCGCATCGAGGCCGCCCTGGCGGACGCGGCGCTCGTGCTCTTCTGCGTCGACGGGCGCGCGCCCCTAAGCGCGGCCGACTACGAGGTCGCGGCGTGGCTGCGCAACGTGGGTAAACCCACGCTGCTCTTGGCGACCAAGCTCGACGACCCGCGCCACGAGGAGTCCCCCGAGTTTTACGAGCTCTACGGCCTCGGCTTCGGGGAGCCCCTGGCGATCTCCGCCGAGCACGCGCGCGGCACCTATGAGCTCTTGGACACCATCTTCGAGCGCCTGCCCGAGGACGCCGACGAGGCCGAGGCCGAGGAGGTGCGGGTCGCCATCATCGGCCGCCCGAACGTGGGCAAGTCGAGCCTGTTAAACGCGCTCGTCGGCGATGAGCGCGTGATCGTCGCGGACGTCCCCGGTACGACCCGCGACAGCGTGGACGTGCGCTTCGACTTCGGCGGGCGCCCGTTTGTGCTCATCGACACCGCCGGCATCCGCCGCAAACCGGACGGGGACGTCGAGTACTACTCAAAGCTCCGCAGCGAGGAGGCGCTGATGCGTTCGGACGTCGCGGTGCTCGTCGTCGACCCCTTCGAACTCGGCGACCACGAGCTGCGCCTCGCCAACCTGGCGCTCCAGGCGGGTAAGCCCGTGGTCTTGACCATCAACAAGTGGGACCTGGTGCCCGACGAGGCCCTGCGGGAGTTCGAGAAGAACATCGCCCAGGTGCTCGGACACCTCGACTTCGCGCCCAAGGTCTACACGAGCGCTTTAAACGCCTACGGCCTGCACGACCTCTTGGCGGCCGTGATCCGCGTCTACGACACCGCCCGCTTCCGCGTCCCCACGAGCGAGGTCAACGGTTGGCTCGAGGTCTGGACCCAGCGCCAAGCGCCCCCCAACTTCAAGGGGCGGCCCCTCAAGCTCCTCTACGGCACCCAGGCGGACGTGGCGCCGCCCACGTTCGTCATCTCGGTCAACAACGAGCAGTTCGTGACGCGCGCCTACGAGCAGTACATCTTAAACCGCATCCGCGAGGACTTAGGCTTTAAAGAGGTGCCCATCCGGCTCATCTGGAAGTCGCGTGCTAAAGACGGCGGGAAGCGGGTGCGGGTGTAGGCGCCCAACCGTTCAAGCGGCGCTCAAACGGCCTCCCGGGGCGGCTCGGCTTTACCCCACGTGCACCGCGTCCTATACTTTCAGGACGCGGTGCACGCCGCGTTCGGGGTAGGGGCTTGAGGAGGAACCGATGCGCCATGATGGCTCGCCTAAGCAGCAGGTGTGTACCTGCCGGCGTGACGACGCGCCGAACGGTTGGAGAACCCTTTGGGACGCGCGTTGAACCGCCTCTCGGTTCCCCCGCTCGCTGACCTGACCCGCGAGCTCGCGGCGGTCGCCTCCGGACGCGTGGCGCCGGAGCGGGTCATCACGGGCGCGCGGCTGCTCTCGAGCTACACCGAGCGCCTCTTAGAAGACCGCGAGGTGTGGTTCTACCGGGGGCGCATCGCGGCGGTCAAACCCGCCGGCAGCGCCCGCGCCGCCCTTCTAGACGCGCCCACCTACGACGCGCAGGGCGGCATCTTGGCGCCGGGCTTGGTCGACCCGCACGTGCACATCGAGTCGAGCATGATGACCGCCTGCGCCTACGCCGAGGCGGCCCTCCTAAGCGGCACCACGACGGTTTTTTGCGACTCGCACGAGATCGCCAACGTCTGTGACCTATCGGGTGTCGAGTGGATGCTAGGGGACGCGCGCCGAGCGGCCCTGAACGTCTTTTTGACCGTGCCGAGCACCGTCCCGGCGACCTCCCCGGCGTTCGAGACGGCGGGCGGCGACCTCACGCCGGAGAAGATCGCCCGCGTGTTCGACACCTGGCCCGAGGCGGCGGCCTTGGGGGAGAAGATGGACTTCGTTCAGGTGGCCCAGGGCGACTCTCGGAGCCACGCCATCCTCCGCGAGGCCCTAAGGCGCGGCAAACCGGTCTCGGGGCACGTCTACGGGCGCGAGTTCGTCGCGGCCTACGCGGCGAGCGGGATTACCGACACCCACGAGGCCATCGACGGCTCTATCGCCGACGACCTCCTCGAGGCCGGGATGTGGCTCTTTTTGCGCGGCGGCCCGCCGACGACCCCCTGGCACAGCCTCCCCGAGGCCATCAAGACGGTCACCGAACGCGGCGCCTGCGCCAAACGCGTCTGCCTCTGCACCGACGACCGCGACGCTGACGACCTCTTCTTGTTCGGCCTCGACTGGGTGGTGCGCGAGGCGGTCCGGGCGGGGCTCGAGCCTGCGCTCGCCTGGAGCATGGGGTCGCTGCACGCCGCCACGCGCTACGCTTTAGACAGCGAGTTAGGCGGCCTCGGGCACGGGCGGCGGGCGGACGTGGTGCTCTTAAACGACGCGCTCGAGCCCCAGAACACCTGGTACGGCGGGGAGCTGGTCGTCGAGGCGGGGCGCGTCACGCCCGCGCTCGACGCGGCCCTCTCGGCGCGCTACACCTACCCCAAGGCCGCCTTTGAGACCGTGCGGTTGCCCGCGGCCTACACCCTGACCCCGGAGCTGCCGCGCGTCCCCTGCACCGCCAACGTCATCCGCACGGCGCTGCCGGGGATCACCCTCTTTCACGAGCGCGTCGAGCTACCCGTGCGGGCGAGCTGGGCGGCGCACTTTGACGCCGAGGACCTCTGCTTCGTGAGCGTCTTGGAGCGGCACGGGCGTTCGGGCGCCGTCGCCCACGGCCTGCTGAAAGATTTCGGGCTCACCTCGGGGGCGGTGGCGAGCAGCGTCGGCCACGACGCGCATAACCTCATCGTGGCGGGGCGCGAAGAGAGCGACATGCGCCTTGCAGTCGAGACCGTGCGCGCGCTCCGGGGGGGCGTGGTGGTGGTGCGAGACGGGCAGGTGCTCGCGCAGGTGGCGCTGCCCATCGCGGGGCTCCTCTCCGAAGGGCGCGCGCCCGAGGTGGCGGCGGCGACCGCGGAGCTCAAACGCGCCTGGCGTGAGCTCGGCTGCACGCTCCCCTACATGGGCTTTAACCTCATCCCGCTCTCGGTCATCCCCGAGCTGCGCATCACCGACCAGGGCCTCGTGACGGTGCCGGGGATGGCGCGGCTGCCGCTCTTCGAGGCGGCGCCCGGCGCCTAAGGCTCCCAAAGCGAAAGCCCCCGACCGGGGGCTTCGCGGCGTCGCGCGCCTGCGCGCGGGGGAGGCTTAAGGTTCGTTGTCCCACGGGCTCGAGGCCGACACCCCTTCGACGGCCCACTCGAGGGTCTCCAAGGTCTCCTGGTCGGGGGTCACGCCCTCCTCGATGACCACGTTGCCGCGCCGGTCGCGCACGGGGCCGGTAAAGGGGTCGAAGGCCTCCGGGCCGCCCTCTCTCATCGCGTCGTGGCGGGCCATCACGAGGTCGTACACCGACACCTCGCCGAGTTCGGGGTCGCGCACGGTGACGGCGCGCAGGCGCTCCTCGAAAACCGGGTTGATGGGTGTCTCCTCGTCCGCGCCCATGATCACGGCGCCGTCGTCCAGGAGCCACCAGTAGTTGACGTCCTCTAAGTTCTGCGCGGTGTACTCGCCCGTGTGGACTTTTTCCAGAAAGTCGGCGTAGATCACCTCCCAGTTGGCGATCTGCCCGGAGACGACGTGCTCGGGGGCGAAGTCGTACATCGCCGAGTAGTGCGAGAAGCTGGGGAAACCCCGTTCGGCCGCCGTCTGGATGACCGTCGGGGTGTCTTCGGAGAAGGCGAACACGTCCGCGCCTTCGGCGATCAAGGCCTGGGTGGCCTCGGCGGCGCCCGCCGGGTCGAACCAGTTGTAGAGCCAGCGCACCTCGACCTCGGCCTCGGGGTTGACCTCGCGCACCCCGAGGGTAAAGGCGTTGATGTGGCGCTTGACCTCGGGGATGGGAAACGCTGCGACGTAGCCGATCTTGTTCGTCTCGGTGAGCGCCCCGGCCATGAGGCCGTTGAGGTAGTAGACCTGGTAGAACTCGGCGATGTAGACCATCACGTTGGGCGCGGTCTGAAAGCCGGTCGCGTGGCCGAAGAGCACCTCGGGGTAGCGCTGCGCGGCGGCCAAAGTCGCCTCGCCGTAGCCGAACGAGGTCGTAAAGATCACGTTCGCGCCCCCGCGCACGAGCTGGTCGATAAACGTCTCCGCGTCCCCTTCGGGTACCGATTCGACGAAGGTGGTCGTGAGCCAGTCGAAGCGTTCGTCGACCGCTCTTCTCCCTCTATCGTGCGAGTAGGTCCAGCCGAAGTCGCCGACCGGCCCCACGTAGATAAAACCCGCCTGCACCTCCTCGAGCTGCGCCCACGCGACGCTGCCCATCATCAACGCTCCGAGCCACCAACGCTTCATCCCCAACCTCCTTTAACGACGCCGAAGACCGACGCGTCGCCAGTCCACGGCGGTACAGCCGGCGCGATCAGCGGCCCTGCGCGTCGCTATCCTCTCGGAGCGCGCAAGGAGCGCGTGTCGACGTGAGCGCGCCGCCGACCCGATGATACCCGCTCCATGATTCCAGGTCTCTCAGGTGGGCGCTCGAGCCGCGCGGGGCTCAACGCTCGCCGCGCGTGTAGGGGGTGCCGAGCGCCGCCGGCGCCCCCCGCCGAGCGCGGGAGCGGCCGAGCGAGGCGAGCGTCAGGGCGACGATGGTGGCGACGTAGGGCAAAAGCCGCAGAAACTCGGCGGGCAACACCCCTTGGAGGCGAAAGGCGAGGTGAAAGCAGGCACCGAAGAGAAAAGCCCCCCACAGCGCCTTGAGGGGGTTCCACGCGGCGAAAATAGCGATCGCCAGGGCGATCCACCCCATCCCGGCACTCATCCCCTCCGACCACGAGGGGCGGTAGGCGAGCGAGAGGTAGCTGCCGGCCACGCCCGCCATCACCCCGCCGAAGACCACGCAGCCGTAGCGGAGCCCGTAGACCCCGACGCCGAGCGCGTCGGCGGCCGCCGGCGACTCCCCGACCGAGCGCACGCTGAGGCCCAGCCGGGTCTTGAAGAGCAGCACCCAGAGCAGGAGCGCGGCGAGGATGGCGGCGTAGGTCATGAGGTGCTGCCCCTGAAAGAGGGCGGGGCCGAGGACGGGCAGCTCGGCGAGAGGCGGCACGTCGAGGGCGCGGAAGGGGTTGCGGAGCGGCTGACCCTGCCACGCGCGGCCGACGACCCCCGAGAGCCCCAGCCCGAAGATGGTGAGCGCGAGGCCCGAGACGTACTGGTTGGCGCGCAAGGTGATGGCGAGAAACGCGTGCACGAGCGCCGCGAGCCCGCCCGTGAGCCCCGCGGCGAGGACCCCCAGGGTGGGGTCGCCCCCCAACTGCGCGGCGACGAAGCCGGTAAGGGCGCCCAGGACCATCATCCCCTCGACCCCCAGGTTGACCACCCCCGCGCGCTCGGCGACGATCTCGCCGAGGGCCGCTAGCAGCAGGGGCGTGGCGAAGGCGAGCGAGCGGGCGGTCGCGCTAATCAGCCAGCTCTCGAGCTCCACGAGCTACCTCCTTGGCGGGTTCGGGCGTTGCGGCTTCGGGCGCCTGGAGCGGCGCTGCGGGGGCGCGGCGCAGCCGGTAGCGCAGCACCGGTTCGGCGGCGATGATGAAAAAGAGCACCAGGCCGCTGATCACCCCCGTCATCTGAAAGGGGAGGCCCAAGACCACGCGCATGGTGTCGCCCATGGCGAACACGAGCCCCAAAAAGGTCGCGGTGAGCAGCGTCGCCAGGGGGTGGCCGCGGGCGAGCAGCGCGACGATGATGGCGGTGTAGCCGTAACCGAGCGAGATCTGCGCGGGGTCTAAAAGGCGCAGGTGCACGCCGGCGACCTCGCCGACCCCCGCGAGCCCCGCGGCCCCCGCCGAGAGGCCCATCACGAGGAGCGTGACCCTGGTAAACCCCATCCCCGCGTAGCGCGCCGCGTGGGCGCTCTGGCCGATCACGCGCACCTCGAAGCCGAGGCGCGTGCGGCTTAAGAGAAAGGCGACGAAGAGCACCAGCGCCACCGCGACCACGAGCGTCGGCCAGGGGAGGCGGGTGCCCGGCAGGAGCGGCAGGGCCGCCTCCGGCGGGAAGCGGTCGGTGTAGGCGAACCCGCGCGCCTCCTGCCCCCGCCACGGCCCGAGGATAAGGTACTGCACGAGGTAGAAGGCGATGTAGTTCATCATCAAGGTGGTGATGATCTCGCTCACGCCGAGCCGCGCTTTAAGGATCGCGGGCAGAAAGCCCCAGGCCGCGCCGGCGACGAAGCCGGCGGCGAACATCGCGGGGAGCGTCGCGGGGCCCAGACCGGGGACGAAGAGGGCGACCCCCGCGGCGCCGGCCGCGCCCGCGAGGATCTGCCCCTCGGCGCCGATGTTCCAGAACTGCAGGCGAAACGCGAGCACCAGGCCGACGCCGCAAAGAAGCAGCGGGACGGTCTTGCGCAGCACCTCGGAGACCCCGCGCAGGTCGCCCAAGGTGGCCGCGAAGAGCTGCGCGTAGGCGGTGATGGGGTTGTGGCCGAAGCCCAGAAAGATAAAGCCGGTGACGACGAGCGCCGCGACGACCGCGCCGCACGACACCGCGAGCACGAGGCCGGGGGGGGGCGCGGGGCGCGGCTCGAGCCGGTAGCGCTTCATGCGCGCGCCGCTCCGGCCATCATGAGCCCGAGAAGGTCGCGCTGGGCGTCCGCGGCGCCGACGACGCCCATCACCTCGCCGGCGAAGAGCACCAGGATGCGGTCGCACAGGCGCAGCAGCTCGTCTAAGTCTTCGGAGACGAGCAGCACCCCCGCGCCGCGCGCGCGGCTCTCTGAAAGCAGCGTGTGGGTGAGCTCGGTCGCGCCCACGTCGAGCCCGTAGGTCGGGTGCGCCGCGACGATCACGGTCGGGTCGCCGTGCAGCTCGCGGGCGAGGATGAGCTTCTGAATGTTGCCCCCCGACAGCAGCCGCACGGGCGTCTCGGTCGAGGGGGTAGCGACGCGGTAGGCCTCGACCGCCCGCGCGGCAAAGGCGGCCATCGCGGCACGGTCTAAAAGCGGCCCCTTGGCGAAGGGGGGGGCGCGGTAGTGGCGGAGGCTCAAGTTTTCGGCGACGCTGAGGTTCGGCACCACGCCGGTCCCCAGGCGCTCCTCGGGGATGTGGGCGACGCCCGCCTCGAAGCGTTCGCGCGGGCTTAGAGGCGTCAGGTCGCGGCCGCGCAGCTTAAGGACCCCTGCGGTCGCGGGGCGGAGCCCCGTCAGGACCTCGATGAGCTCGAGCTGCCCGTTCCCCGCGACCCCCGCGACGCCGAGCATCTCGCCCGCGTGCAGGTCAAAAGACACCCCTTTGAGCGCCGCCTCGCCGCGCTCACCCCGCGCGCAGAGGCCGCGCACCTCGAGCAGCCGCTCCCCCGGCGGCGCCGCGGCGCGCAGCGGCGGCAAGCTGACCTCGCGGCCGACCATGAGCCGCGCCAGCGCCGCGGCGCTCGTCTCAGCGGTGCGCGCGTGCCCCACGACCCGCCCCTTGCGCAGCACGGTGACGCGGTCGGCGGCGCGCATCACCTCGCCGAGCTTGTGGGTGATAAAGACGACCGCGTGCCCCTCGCGCTTCATCGCCGCCATCACCTCGAAAAGCCCCTCGGCCTCGCCGGGGGTCAAGACCCCCGTGGGCTCATCCAGGATGAGCACGCGCGCCCCGCGCACGAGCGCCTTGATGATCTCCACGCGCTGCTGCTCCCCGGCCGAGAGGTCCTGAACATACGCGTCGGGGTCGACCTGGAGCCCGTAGCGCGCGCTCAGCTCGCGGATGCGCGCCCGCAGCCGCCGCGTCGGCCCCCAAAAGGGCGTCCCCGGCAGCCCCAGGGCGACGTTTTCGGCGACCGTGTGGCGCGGCACCAGCAGAAAGTGCTGCGCCACGAGCCCGACGCCGCGCGCGAGCGCGTCGCGCGGCGAGCGTAACCTTACGGGTTCGCCCGAGAGGTAGAGCGCGCCCTCGTCGGGGGGATAAAACCCGTAGAGCATGCTGATCAGCGTCGTTTTGCCGGCCCCGTTCTCGCCCAACAGCGCGTGCACCTCGCCCGCGTGCAGCTCGAGCGAGACGCGGTCGTTGGCGACGACGCCGGGGAAGCGCTTGGTGACGCCGTAAGCGGCGAGCAGCGGTAAGGAGGTGACGGGGGCGGTGGGGCGGGGCTCGTGGGGGGCCGCAACCATAGGCTCACTATACAGAAGTCCGGGCAACCAGAAGCCAGGGGTCAGCAGCCAGCATCGGGGCGTTTGGTCTTCTGACGCCTGACCACTGGCTTCTGACTACCGACCACTCGCCACTGGCTACTGACTACTGGCTACTGACTACCACCCTCCAGCCACGCCGTGACGGCCGCGACGAACGCCTCGGGGCACTCCTCCTGCGGCAGGTGACCACAGCCCTCTAGAAGCGCGAGTTCGGCCCCCGGGATCTCCTGCGCCAGCCGCTGGCTCTGTTCGGGGGGGACGATGGCGTCGGCCGCGCCGCTCACGACGAGGGTCGGGACGCGCACCTCGCCCAAGCGGGGCGCGAGGTCGGGGGTGCGGCTCGCCTTGGTCAGCTCCCAGAGGGCGACGTCCCACCCGTCGGCGCGCAGCGGTCGGCGGTAGCCGGCTATGACCTCTTCGGTGACGCGCTCGGGGTCGGCGTAGGAGCGGCGCAGAAACTCGAGTCCCGGCCCCTCGCCGAACTGCCGCATGATGAGGGGACCCAGACGGTTCATCTGCGGGGTGTGCAACAGGGGCCGCACCCACGCCGGCGCGCCGCCCCCCTCGTAGACGGCAGCCCCCACCAGCACGAGCCCCGCGACGCGCTCGGGGTGCGCGAGCGCCACCTGCAAGGCGAGCGTGCCGCCGGAGGAGTTGCCGACGAGCACCGCCCGCTCGAGCCCGAGCGCGTCGAGCAGGCCGACAGTTAGCGCGACCTGCGCCTCCGGCGTGTAGGGGTTCTCGAGCCCCGTCGCCCCCGGCGGCACCGCGGGGCGCTCGGTGAGCCCGAACGCGGGGCGGTCGAAAGCGACCGTGCGCCGCTCTGCCCCGAGGGGGGCGAGCACCTCGCGCCACGAGAACGTCGAGGCGCCGAAGCCGTGCAGCAGGAGCAGGGGCGTCCCCCCGCTCCCCGCCTCTTCGTAAAAGACCTCGAGGCCGTCTACCGTCACAAACGCCCCCTCGTCGCCCGCGAGCTGCCGAGCGGGGACGGTGTCGAGCTCGGGGATGGGCAGGATGAGGGGCAGCACGGCCACGCTCAGCGCGAGCAGGCCGAAGACGATCAGGGTGAGTTTCAGGCGAAACGGCACGGGGCATTAAACCACGGTGGGGTGGCCCAGAAGCCAGAAGTCAGTAGCCAGAAGTCAGTAGCCAGAAGTCAGTGGCCAGGTAGCCCATGCTGTCTCCTGACTCCTGACTTCTGGCTCTCAAACCGTCGCCAGCGCGGTTTTTGCGCCTGCGCCAAAGTGCTAGGCTGCCGCCATGAGGAGCGTCTCTACCTTTTCCATCGTCGCGCGCGACCCCGAAACGGGTGACCTGGGCGTCGCGACCGCCTCCAAGTTTTTGGCCGTCGGGGCGGTTGTGCCCTACGCCGAGGCCGGCGTGGGGGCGGTCGCCACCCAGTCGTACGCCAACACGACCTTCGGGCCGCGCACCATCATGGCGCTGCGGGGGGGGATCTCGCTCGAGCTCATCCACCAAGCGTTCGCCGAAACCGACCCGCAGCACGCCCAGCGCCAGTACGGCCTGGTTGACGCCCACGGCCACAGCTTCACCTTTACCGGCGACGCGTGCCACCCCTGGGCGGGCGGGCAGTGCGGCGAGAACTACGCCGCGCAGGGCAACCTGCTGACCGGCCCCGAGGTCATAGGGGCGCTCGTGACGACCTTTCAGGAGACTACGGGGCCGTTGGCCGAGCGGCTGGTGGCGGCGCTCGCCGCCGGCGACGCGGCGGGTGGCGACAAGCGCGGGCGGCAGTCGGCGGCGCTGCTGGTGGTGCGCCAGGAGGGGGGCTACGGCGGGTTTAACGACCGCTACCTCGACCTGCGCGTCGACGACCACGCGCACCCCGTCGAGGAGCTGCGGCGGCTTTTGGGGTTGCACCGGTTGCTCTTCGAGCGGCCCAAACCCGAGGCGCTTCTAGAGATCGACGCGGCGCTCGCTAAGCGGGTCCAGGAGGGCTTGGTGCGTGCGGGTTACTTAGAGCGCGCCGCAGAGACCTGGGACGAACGCGCGGAGGCGGCCCTGCAGGCGTTCGCGGGGGTTGAAAACCTCGAGGAGCGCCTTGTAGAACCCGGCCGCATCGACCCCGAGGTGTTGGCGCACCTCGAGCGCGTGGCCCGTTAGGTCGCGCGAACATGCGCGGCAGCCTACGGTCCTTTGGGGTGCGCTGGGCCACCCTAGGGGGGAAGGAGGCAGCATGGCAGACACCACGATCAAAAAGGTGAGCGCCGAAGCCTCCCCGCAAGGGGAGATGGGACAGGTGTACCTGGTCTCCGGCAAGGGGCTCTCGATGCGCCTTTGGCGCGACCAGCCCCCGGGTGAACCCAAACCGGAGGTGCGCCGCGACTACGAGACCGTCGGCTTTGTGATCAGCGGGCGGGCCGAGCTGCACCTCGAGGGGCAGACCATCCGCCTCGAGCCCGGCGACTCGTGGCTCGTCCCGAAGGGCGCCGCGCACACCTACAAGATTCTAGAGCCCTTTACGGCGGTCGAGGCGACCCATCCGCCCGCCGAGGTCAAGGGGCGCGACGAGCCCTGACCGAAGGGGCCGGTGGCCCGTGGCGCGTGGCCTGTGGACCATGAGCTATGGGCCACGCGCCACGGATCACGCTTGCTGGACGCTGGGTCATCGGCTGGACACAGCGTCCGGAGGGGCGCTCCCCTGCCTACTGCCCCTTAAACTCCGCCGCGCGCTTTTCCAAAAAGGCGGTCGTGCCTTCGGTGGCGTCCTCGGTCGAGGCGGCCATACCGAAGAGGTCGGCTTCGACCTCGAGCCCTTGGTTGATGGTCATGTCGATGCCCCGCACCACCGCCTCCTTGGCGAGCCCGAGGGCGATGGGGGCGTTTTTGAGGGTCAAGCGGGCGAGCTCCAAGGCGCCCTCTAGCGCGTCGTCGACCACGCGGTTGACAAGACCCAAGCTGAGCGCCTCCTCGGCGCCGACGTGCCGCCCCGTCAGGATGAGGTCTAGAGCGCGCCCCTGACCGATGAGGCGCGGCAGCCGCTGGGTGCCGCCGTAGCCGGGGATGAGCCCCAGCCCCACCTCGGGCAGGCCGAGTTTGGCGCCCCGGCTCGCGACGCGCAAGTCGGCGGCGAGGGCGAGCTCGAGCCCGCCGCCCAGCGCGAAGCCGTTAATCGCGGCGATCGTCGGGATGGGGAGCGAGGCGAGCGTGTTCATCACGTCCTGCCCCGCTAGGGCCGCCTCGCGTCCGCTAAAGGTGTCCGAGAGCCGCTGCAAGTTCTTGATGTCGGCGCCCGCGACGAACGCGCGCCCGCTCCCCGTGATGACGAGCGCCCGCACGTCGAGGTCGGCCTCGGCGAGCTCGAAAGCCACCCCGAGCTCGTAGAGCAGGTCGGCGTTGAGGGCGTTGAGCGCCTCCGGGCGTTCGATGGTGATGAGAGCGATGCGCTCTTGCACCTCGTAGCTCAGCGTCGTGAGCTCCGAGGTGATGTCGCTGACGTCGAGCGCGCCGCCGTGTTGGTGGTCGTGGTCTTGATGATCTTGGTGGCTGAGGTCGGACATAAGGTCTCCTCGTCTCTGGGCTAGAACGTGTGGCTGGCGGTTGGCGTTAGCTGTACTGGAAAAAGCCCTCGCCGGTTTTGCGCCCGAGCTTGCCGGCGCGCACCATCTGCCGCAGCAGCGGGTGCGGGCGAAACTTCGGGTCGCCAAACTCGCTATGCAGGGATTCGGCGGCGGCGAGCGCGACGTCGAGGCCGACGAGGTCGAGGAGCGCAAGGGGGCCGATGGGCATGTTTGCGCCGAGCTTCATCGCGCTGTCGATCGCCTCGGCGGAGGCGACCCCTTCGGCGAGCGCGTGCACGGCGTCGTTGAGGTAGGGGATCAGCAGGCGGTTGACGATAAAGCCGGGCCGGTCGTCGCAGACGATGGGCGTCTTGCCGAGCCCCCGGACGAAGGCTTCGGCCCGCTCGAGCGTCCCCGCCCCCGTCTGCAGCGCCCGCACCACCTCGACGAGCGGCAGCACCGGTACGGGGTTAAAGAAGTGCAGCCCGCAAAAACGCTCCGGATGGGCGACGCCGGCGGCGATCTCGGTAAGCGACAGGCTCGAGGTGTTGCTCGCCAAGAGCGCCTCTGGGGTGGCGACCTCGGAGAGCTTTTCCCACACCTCGCGCTTGACCGCGATGGCTTCAAACACCGCCTCGATGACCACCGCGGCGCCGCCCACGGCGGCGAGGTCGCCGGTAAAGGTCAGGCGCTCCAAGCTCGCGTCGCGTTCGGCCTCACCGAGGCGCCCCTTGTGAACGAGCTTCTCCAGGCCCTTTGCGACGCTCTTACGGCCGCGCTCTAAAGCCTCGGCGCTCACGTCGACGAGCGTCACGGTGTGGCCCGCGGCGGCGCACACCTGGGCGATCCCGGCGCCCATCGTACCGGCGCCGATCACCGCGACGTTCGTGGCGGTTTCGTGTTGCTTCATAGCTCCCCCTTCTGGCGGGCCAAGTGAACACCCGCCTCGAGCGCCGCTTCGGTCATCGTGAGCACGCGCTCCCGCAAAAAGTCCGGGTCGACGAACTGCGGGTCGCCGATGTGGTTAGAGGCGACCAGCACGCACCCGGTCTCGACGCGCCGCAGCTTGCCGAGCGTAAAGAGCGCCGAAGCCTCCATCTCGACGGCCAAAACCCCCCGCTCGCGTAGCCGCGCGACGCCGCTCGGTTGGGTGGCGTAAAAGGCGTCCTCGGTCTGGATGAGCCCGACGTGCACCCCCGGACCCGCCGCGTCGGCGAGCGCGCGCGTGAGGGCGAACGAGGCGCAGGGGGCGTAGGGGTCGCCGCCCAGGTACATCCGGGTGGTGCCCTCTTGCGGTACGGACGCGCTCGCTACGATGAGGTCGCCCGGCGCGATGCCCTCGCCGATGATACCCGCCGTGCCGACGCGCACGAGGGTGTGGACGCCCAACTGACAGAGCTCTTCGACCACGATAGCGAGGCTCGGGCACCCCATCCCGGTCGCCTGGACCGACACCGGGAGCCCTTTGTAGCGGCCGCTAAAGCCGAGGAGCTGCCGGTAGGTGGTGTAGGGGCGCGGCGCCTCGAAAAAGGTCTCGGCGATGAGCCGCGCACGGTTCGGGTCGCCCGGTAGGAGCACAAAGGGTGCGACGTCCCCCGCTTCGGCGTGGATGTGAAGTGGACTCATCGCCGTCGAGCATAGCAAATGCCCCTGCCTGGCCGCACGGGTGTGCGGCGCGGGGTCGCCTCGCGCGTGGCGGCCCTTTGCCCCGGCTAGCGCGCGCTGATGACGAATTTTCTACGCGCGCGCGCCCGGCGCCTCGCTACACTGTCGCGTATGCGCTGCTCTCTCAACCCAGCTCGCCGCCTCCGGTGTGGCGTCCCCCCTTACGCGCCTGTGGCGGGGTGGTAGCGGTGGAGGCCGTCGGCGCCGGGATGACGCCGCAGGCGTTGGTCGCGGCGATCCTCGAGCTAGGTGGCGTCAAGGGGGTTGCGCTCCTGAGCGCCTCGGGGGAGCTTTTGGCGCGCGCGCCGGAGGACGCGTGCGCCGTGCCCACCGCGCTGCTCGCGAGCACGCTCGCCGCCAGCGGCCTGCTCGCCGAGCTCTTGGGCGCCGACAGGCCGACGCAGACGCTCCTCGAGTTCGAAGGGGGCACGCTGCTGATGCTCGCGCCGGAGCGCGCGGAGCCCGTAGGTGTGGTGTGCCTGGCGTCGTCGCAGGATTTGGGCCGCGTGCGCTTCTCCCTGCGCCGCCTCCTACCGCAGCTCGCGCCGTTAGGAGGGGACGCCCAGCTCGGCTAAGATCTCCGCTTCGGAGAAGGTGCGCCGCGGCGCCCTCGGCTCAGCACTGGCCGTTCCCTCCCGTCCGGGGGGGTGCGCGACACCGATCGAGCCGAAGGTGACGGGTCCGGCGAAGCTGTGGTGGCGCGTCGGGTCGTGGCGGATCCTGTAGAGGTGCAAGTTGATGGCGGTGAGCTCGTCGGGGGAGAGCGCCCCCAGCTCCGCGCGGGAGACCTCGTTGCGGAGCAAGCGGGACACGAAGAGGGTGATCTGCTCCGTCGTCATGGCCTCACTCTAAGGACCTGCGGGCGCGCTCACATCGTCCGCCGCGTTAGGCCGTAGCGGCCGCGCGTTCTAGTGCTACCGTACCTGCTAGGGCTAGCGCACCTGGAGCGCCAGCAGGGTCGTCACGAGAAAGAGAAAGAGCCCGCCGGCGGCGGTCCAACCGAGGAGGTTCTCGAGCGCCGTGAGCCGCGCCCCCAAGCTGCCTTTGGGGCGCGCCCCCGCTTCGGGGGTCGTGAGGTGTCGCCAAAAGGGGACGAGGCGAGCCCAAGCGCGCTGCAGCCCCCCCGAAAGCGCCGCCAGGGGGGCGACGAGGTCGCCCTCGGGGATCCCGGGGCGCGCGTCCAAAAACCCGTAGCGGTAGAGCAGCCAGACGAGAAGCGCCAGGAGCGCGCCGATGAGCGCGGGCGAAAGGGCGCTCAGCGCGCCGGCGCTGTAGATGAGGTACGCCGGCCCCTCGGGTAGCGCGAGCACGCCGAACGCGACGGCGAGCAGCGTCACCAACCACGGCAGCAGGAGCCCGAGCGGTATGGGGGCCGCTGGTCCCGCCCCGCGCGGCCACACGGTCACCAAAAAACGCGCCATCAGGAGGGTCGTGCCGATAGCGGCGAGCTGCAAAAGCGGCTCTAAAGGGAGCGGTTCGTCGGGCGAGAGGGCGCCCGTTGCGGCCGTGAGGTAGCCCTTGGCGACCGCGCCGCTCGTCAGCGGGGCGCCCGTGAGGGCGAGCGCGGCGAGCACGAGGCCGGCGCCGACGACGAGCTTTTGGGCGCGCCCGCGCGCTTTGGGCGCGACGCCCACGCCCAAAAAGAGCCCGACTTTGGCGAACGCGTGGTGCGCGGCGTAGACCACGAGGGCCGTGCGCGCGGCCTCGGTCGCGACCGGCGCGTAGAGCGCGAGCCCGAGCGCGACCGTCATCAGGCCCATCTGGCTGATGCTCGAGTACGCCAACACCGTCTTGGGGTGCTTTTGCGTTACGCCGACGAGCGCCCCGTAGAGCGCTGCGGCGACGCCCATGACCATCACCAAACGCCCCCATCCCGGGAGCGCCGTACCGAGCGGCAGAAAGACCGCCCAGCCGAGGAGCCCCGTCTTGATCATCGTGCCGCTTAGCACCGCGCTCGCCGGGGTCGGTGCGGCGGGGTGCGCGAGCGGTAGCCAGAGGTGCAGCGGCAGCGCCCCCGCTTTGACCCCGAAGCCGGCGAGCGCGAGCGCGATGATCAGGTCGCGCCGCGGCGCCTCGGCGACGACATCAGGGACCGCCCCCAGCATCACGCCGCCCGCTGAGGCGATAAGGATGGTCGCGGGGAGCAAAAACGCCTCGCCGACGATCACCAGGCTCAGGTAGATGCGCGCCGCCCGCCGCGCTCGAGGCGTCCTTTCGTGCACGACGAGGGGGTAGGCGGCAAAGCTCATGAGGGTGAAAAAGAGGTAGAAGGTGACCACGTCGCGCGCGATCAACACGCCCAGGTTGCCCGTCAGCGTGAGCAAAAAGGCGCCCCAGAACGGGGCCGCCGCGGGGTCATCGGCGAGGTAGCGGCGCCCGTAGAGGCCCGCGAGCAGCCACAGGGGGGCGGTGAAGAGGAGAAACGCCTGGGTGAGGGGGGTCAGGCCGACGTGCGTGGTGAGGAGCAAAGGGAGCCGCGCGACCTCGCCCAGGGGGGCGAGCAGCGCTGCGGCGAGCGCGCCCAGGGGCGCCCAAGGGGCGAGCCGGAGCGCGGCGGGGCGCACGCGCGGGATGAGCACGAGGGGGGCGAGCAGCAGGGGGGGCGCGAGTACGACGAGCCAGGCCACCGACCAAGGCAGCAAGGCAGGGAAGGGGAGACTGACGAGAGCGCCGTTCACGGGATGATGTCCTCCGGTGCGTAGGGGAGTTCGCGTTCGGCGATCACCGAAACCCACTGCAGCGCCCCGAGCTCGGTCGTCGCCAAGAGCCCGACGAGCACCGTCAGCGAGGCGGTCACGAGGGGTGGGAGCAGGAGCACCCAACGCGTTTCGAAGCGCGAGGGCGGCAGCTTTTCGGTAAACGGCCCGGGGGGCGCCTTGAACCAAGCGCGGTAGATGATCGGCAAAAAGTAGGCGGCGTTGAGGACTGTGCTCAGCACGAGCACGGCGAGCGGCCAGAGCTCGCCGTTTTCGGCCGCGCCGAGGCCCAGGTACCACTTGGTGACGAAACCGGCGAGCGGCGGTAGCCCCATCATGCCGAGCGCGGCGACGCTAAAGGCGACCATCGTGGCGGGGAGGCGCCGCGCGACGCCGTCGAGCTCGCTGATCCGGGTGAGCCCGAGGGTCTTGGCGATCACCCCCGCGCAGAAAAAGAGGGTGATCTTCATCACGCCGTGGTGCACGAGGTGGACGATCCCGCCCGCGGTCGCCTCCGCCCCCGCGATAGAGACCCCCAGCGTGATGTAGGCGAGCTGGCTCACGGTGGAGTAGGCGAGCCGCTTTTTGAGTTCGTCTTGCTGGAGCGCCATCCAAGAACCGTAGAGGATGGTGATGGCAGCGGCCACCGCGAGCGGCCCCAGAACACCCAGCTCCTGCGCCAAGGAGACGCCGAAGACCTCGTAGACGACGCGCAGCACGCCAAACGCGCCCGCTTTGACGACCGCCACCGCGTGCAGCAGGGCGCTCACGGGGGCGGGGGCGACCATGGCGGCGGGGAGCCAGCCGTGCAGCGGCACCAGCGCCGACTTGACCCCCAGACCGAGGATCAAAAGCACGAAGATCGCGGTGAGCGCGGCCCGCTGCTCGCCGAGGCCGGCCGCGGCGAGCGCCCCCCCCTCGGTAAAGGGTACCGCGCCCGCGAGCACGTAGAGCCAGATCACCCCGGCGAGCAGGGCGGTGCCGCCGGCGATGGCGTAGCGCAAATAGGTGCGGCCCGCTCGCAGCGCCGCCTCGCTCTGAGTGTGGACCACGAGCGGGTAGGTCACGAGCGTCAGGAGCTCGTAGAAGAAGAAGAAGGTGAGCAGGTTGCCCGCCATGGCGACGCCGGCAGTCGCCGTGACGCACAGCCCGAAAAAACCGTAGAAACGGCTCTGATGGGGGGTGCCCGCCATGTAGCCGTTGGCGTAGATCGTGGTGAGGAGCCAGAGCCCCGCCGAGAGGACGAGGAAAAGGAGCGCCAAGGGGCCCGCGCGCAGCACGAGCTCGGCGCCGGGCAGGAGCGGCACGCTAAACTCGTAGACCGCGCCCGCGGCGGCCCGCTCCGCCATCACCACGACCAGCAGGAGTTTAACGACCTCCGCGCCCAGGTAGAGCCAGCGCCGGAGCCCCGCTTGGCGGTCGCTCAAGCCGAAGATGACGAGGCTCGGGACGAGCGAGCTGAGGAGGACGAAAAGGGGCATGAAGGGGTCGGCGTTCACCGCGCCACCTCGTGCTGCGTGCTCAGCGCTACCGCCGCGCGCGTCATGCGGGGACCCCGATGCTAAGAAGCTGCAACAGCGGCGCCGAGGCGAAGCCGAGCAGCAGGGCGATGAGCGCGAGCGTGAGCGAGGCGACCTCGAGCCGCCGCGGGGTGAGGCGCGCGGCGCGCCCCTGCCCCCCGCTAAGCGCGACCTGCACGACCCTAAAGACGTACCCCGCAGCGAGCAGGCTGCCCACCAAGATGGCGAGGGCGTGCCACCACTGCCCGGTTCCAAAGGCGGCGAGCAGCAGCAGCCACTTCGCCGTAAACCCGCCGCTCGGCGGCAGCCCGATGAGCGACACCCCCGCTAGACCGAACGCGACGACCGACAGCGGCAGGTGCTTGGTCACCCCGCCCAACGACTCGATGCCGTCGTCACCCACCGCGTAGGCGAGCGTGCCGGCCGAGAGGAACATCGCGGCCTTGGCGAAAGCGTGCGAAAACGCCTGGATGACCCCGCCGCTCCACGCCTCGCTCCCCCAACCGTTGGGGCCGGCGAGCGGGAAGAGCACGAACAAGTAGCCGATCTGGGCGACCGTCGAGTAGGCGATCAGCAGCTTTAGGCGGCTCTGGCGGAGCGCCAGCGCGGAACCCCAGAGGATGCCGAAAGCCCCCAAAAGGCCGATGAGGTGCACCACCGCCGGGGTGAGCGCGGCGGGGAAGACGGAAAACCACAGGCGCAGCAGCAGATAAAACGACGCCTTGGCGACGAGCCCCGAGAGCAGCGCGCTCACCGGCGCGGGCGCGCTCGCGTGCGTCGGCGGCAGCCAGAAGTGGAGCGGAAAGAGGGCGGTTTTAAGCGCCATGCCGACCGTGATGAGCGCCACCGCCGCCCACGCGGCCGGCACCGGTGTGATCGACGCCGCTAGGGTATCGAGGTCCAGGGTGCCGAACGCGCCGTAGAGCAGCGCGACGCCCAACAGGTAGGCGAGCGAACCGATGAGCGACACCAACAAGTAGCGCGTACCCGCGACCACGGCGGTGCGCCCCCCGGCGACCACCACGAGCCCGACCGCGGAGATGCCCATCAGCTCGAGCCCCACGTAGAGGTTGAAGATGTCGTTGGACAGGAAGATCGCGTTGAGGGCGGCCCACAAAAAGAGCCAGAGCGGCCAGAAGATGGCGATGTCGAGCGCGCCCAGCTTAAAGTAGCCCGCCGCGTAGACGCTAATAAGCGCCCCCACGGCGCCCGCCATGAGGAGCATCACTACGCTGAGCCCGTCCGCGTAGAGGGCGATGCCTAGCGGCGCGGCCCAACCGCCCAGGGCGTAGCTCTCGGCACCCACCGCCCAGACCTCTAAAAGCAGCGCGGCGACGCTCAGCAGGGTGACGAACGCCGTGCTGACCCCTAGGGGCACCGCGAGGCGCGGCAGCACGAACGAGAGCGTAGCGCCGATTAACGGCAGCACGATGGGCCAGATGATGAGGTCAAAGGGCCACAAGGAGGCGTCGACGGGCGTCACGTCGGGCTCCGGCGGCAGGTAGCGGCGCGACGTCGCGAGGGGAGTCGTGATGGGTGTTTAGGCAGCATCGTCTCGGTGATCCTCATCATGGGGGGGCTGCGTAGCGGTCTGAGGCGCGTCTTCGGGGAGGTAGGCGTACCCCGTCTCCTGAAAGAGGCGGCGCACCATCGCCAGCGTAAAGGCGGTCGCGCTCACCGCGACCACGATGCCGGTAAGGACCATCGCGTGCGGTACGGGATCGGGTTCGGCGCCGCTGCGCCGCGCAAAGCTCACGAGCAGCAAAAAGATGCTGCTGCCCAAGATGTTGAGCGCCAACACCTTGCGGATCAGGTGCGCGCGCGTAAAGACGCCGTACAAGCAGATGCCGATAAGCGCCGTGCTCGAGAGCGCGTAAAGGGTCGAGATCGTCACAGCGCCTCCTCCGGCACCGCTCTTTCGGTTTCAAAGGCCAGCGCCTCGCGGGGTGCGCTGGGCTGCTCCCGGGGATCGTCCTCGCGGACGTGGACCGGGTCGGCGCCCAAAAAGAGCAGCGCGAGCGTGAGGCCGATGGAGACGGTTAAAAGGGTTTCGATGGCGAGGATCGCGGGGTAGGCCCAGCCCTCGGGGTACTCGAGCAGGGTCCCGCCGACGAAAAACGACAGCACGCCCACCCCCAAAAAGACGCCGAAGCCGAGGGTGAGCAGGGTGCGGAGCGGCCACGTGCGCCGCAGCGCCCCGTGAAAAAGCGCCGCCAAGAGGAGAAGTTCGCCCAACGCCCCCAACACCGCCCCCCCCTGGAAGGCGCCCCCCGGCCGCGTCGAACCGGCCCACAGCAAGTAGCCCGCGACGAGGATCATCATGGGGGTCAAAAACCGCACCAGCGAGGTGAGCACGGGCGTCGTCGCGGCGACCGGCCCCTCGGCTTGGGGGGCCTCGAGCCGCAGCGCCCAGACGCTAATCAGCGCGATGAGCAGCACCGCGACCTCGAGCAGGGTGTCGTAGCTGCGGAAGTTGAGCAGCACCGCCGTGATGGGTTGGGTCACGCCGCTCTCGGGGAGCGCCGCGCGCACCTGCGCGGCGAGGTCAACGGGTGGCGTGGGGAGCTCGAGCACCGCCCAGGCGAGCGAGAGCGTCGTTGCCGTCGCCAAAAAGCCGATGACGAAGCGGCGCAAGAGCGTCTTGTGGCCGTGGTGCGAGCGGTGCTGCTTGACCACATAAGCAGGCTTTGGTCTCGCGCTGGGTTTAGGACTCGCCACGGGGTTCCTCTTTCGGACCGATGCGGCCCAGGGTGTCGAGCAGCAGCGCGCCCGTGAGGCCCGCGCCGATCGCCGCCTCGGCGAGCGCGACGTCGGGCGCGCCGAGGCGCACCCAAGCGAGCGAGGCGAGAAGCCCAAACGCGATAAAGAGCACCACGGCTTTAAAGAGGTCGCGGGTGGCGAGCGCCTGCCACGCCAACAGTGGCAGGGAGAGCGCCAAGAGTACGTCAAAGGTCCAGATCAGCGCGGTGATGGTCGCCTCCAGTGGGGGATGCGCGCGCGGACCGCCGCTTCGGCGATGAGGTGCGCGGCGGTCGCGCTCGCGGGCAAGACGAGCAGCCAAATCGCCAGGATCTTCGCCCCCGCCGCGAACGACTCGGCCTGCAGGGTGAGCCCTAGCGCGACGAGGCCGAGCCCGACGTTGTCGGCTTTGGTGAGCGCGTGCAGGCGGCTGTAGACGTCGGGAAAACGCAGCAGCCCAACGGTACCGGCGAGAAAAAACAAGCAGCCCACCACGATGAGTGTGGCAGAACCCCAGTTCAGCAGGGTCGCTAGGTTCACGGCGTGCTCCTTTCGGGGCCGTCGGAGGGGGCCTTGTGGATCCACGCCCGCCGGACAAAGGCGACGAGCGCGAGCGCGCCGAGGAGCGCAAAGAGCAGCGCGACGTCGCGCAACGCCGGCGACGCTAGGCCTTCGGCTAAAAGCAGCAGCATGGCGACCCCTGTGGTGCCGAAAAGCTGCGACGCCATCATCCGGTCGGCGGGCGTCGGCCCGCGCAGCACGCGCACAAGCCCTGCGAAGATGTTCGCGAGCAAAAAGAGCGTGGCGGCGAGGTAGAGTTCGGTCACGCGCCCCTCCGGCGGGGGAGCGCGTAGCCGAACACGCCGCCGACGACCCGCTCGAGCCCCTCTAACGCCGCTTCGGTCTGCAGGTCGCCCGTCAGCGCGTGTACGCGCAGGTGTGTCGGCGTCAGCTCGGCGCTGAGTGTCCCCGGCATCAAGCTCGTGGCGTTGGCCAAGAGCACCCGTGCGGGGCCGGGGGGGAGCCGCAGCGGATAGGCGAGAAAGGCGGGCTCGAGCGGCATGCGCGGGTCAAACGCCCGCCACGCCACGTCGACGCCGCCGCGCAGCGAACCCCAGAGAAAGACCAGCGCGAAAAGGAGCGCGCCGCGCCAGCGTACGGGCGTCCCGACGCCCGGAAAGAGCGTACGGCTAGCCCAGACGGCGAGCAGCACGACCGGCACGCCGAAGTACCAGCTCCGCGCCTCACCGCCCGTGAGCGCCCACCAGACGAGCGCCAAAAGGGCGACCTGCGCGAGCGCCTGACGCGCTGGTCGCCACCCCCTTGTGGGTGTCCCCGGTTGGGACGCGTGATGCATCGCTACACCTCTCTCATCTCTCAAACGCCTACCGCTAGACGGCAAGCATTCAAGCGTCGCTAGTCAGATCCGCTGCTCAGATGGCCGCACCCGTGGTGGCCTTGCCGCGAGCGGTCACCCTGCCGAGCGCACCTTTGGCCGCGCCTCCAACCGATGGGCACATCCGTGGGGCGGCCCGCCGCCGCACACCCGCTGCGCGCAGCACCGGTTGGGACGCCCGCGCGAGGCGGCGGCCGGCGCTACTTCGGCGGTCGGTACGGAGAGACGAGGTCAGAGGGAGCCAAGATGGAGGGCACTACGCCAAACACCCCTGCGCGACGCTGCCCTCAACATCGTTTCCGGCCCGGCGCGCGGGCACCGCTCTCTTTATATCTTACTCAAAAGGGGCGCGTCCTTGCGGTGCAAGGATGCGCGCTCGGGGCGAGGTTGCGCCCGCGAAGCGCCTAGCTGCGGGGCGCGCAGACGTTCGGGGCGCCGGGGCCGCCCGCACGGTGCTGTTGGTCGATAGTACAGTGCAACCGCTACGGTTGCGGCGATGGGTGTTCGCCGTACCTAGCGATGAGCTCCTCTAGCGCCGCGCTCTCGTGAGGGGTCGTGGCGTGGAGGTGTACGCGGATGTTGGGGCTCGGGTAGACGGCCCGCATCTCTTCAAGGCGCACCACGGGGTTTTCAAAGCGGAGCTCTACGGTCTGCGGGTTATCGACGGGCCGAAGGCTCGCCTCGGCAACCGGTCCGTTGGGGATGGCGACGCGCCGATGGGGCCACGTGAGGGAGAGCTCGTAGTCACCGTCGCCGACGCGTTTCATGTCGCGCAGCTCACCCAAGACCTCGTCGTCGACAAAGAGTGCTAGGGTCTGTCTGACTGATTAGAGCCAGAGGATAATGGAGGCGACAAGCACGCCCGCGAGGTAGTTCCGACCCCGCTTGTCATAGCGGGTTGCTACAGCACGAAAGTCTTTAAGTCGGTTGATGCAGCGCTCAATGACGTTGCGCCCCTTGTACGCCTTGGTATCAAAAGCAGGTGGACGCCCACCTTTGGAGCCCTTGGCGAGCCGGTGCTTTTTGGCGTCTTCTCGCTCAGGGCTGATACAGCGAATGTTCCGTCGCCTCAACCCTTGGCGCTGCTTCTTAAAGCTGTAAGCCCGGTCCAAGCGGAGCTGTGAGGGGCGCTTTCGGGGTCGCCCTCTACCTAAACGTGGTACGTGTATCTCGTCGAGCACCCGCTCCAACCAAGCGGCATCGTTGCGTTGCCCGGCGGTCACGACAAGGGACAGGGGGCGAACCTTCCCATCAGCACAGACATGAACTTTGCTGGTATGCCCGCCACGCGAGTGGCCTAACCACTCATCTGTCAAGCCCCCCTTTTTTCGCCCTCGGCGGGCCGCTTTCTCGCACCTGCAGCGCTCCGGTGGGCTTTGATGTGACTGCTGTCCAAGGCCGCTCCGTCCCAGTCAATATCGCCTGTGGCGTCGGCATGCGCTTGAAGGGCTTGTAGGATGCGCTGCCAGTCACCGCTACGTTCCCACCTCGTGAACCGGTCCCAGCAGGTTTGCCAGGCTCCGTAGCGCTCAGGAACATCTCGCCAAGGTGCTCCAGTCTTGAGCCGCCACAAAATGCCGTTGATAACTCGGCGATGGTCAACGTAGGCGTGGCCGCGTTGGGGATTCGCAGGTAAATGCGCTTTTAACGCTCGCCACTGTTTCTCGCTTAAGTCCGTCCGTGCCATGCCTTTACCCTAAAACATCAGTCAGCCCTTCTGTCAGACAGACCCTAGCTTCATCCCTCTACGATAACCCAAACGCCCCTTAGCCGGAGCGCTCGGGCGCGGCGCGAACGTCCCCCCAGCATGTAATCTTGGTTGACGAAGCCCCACGCCCCACGCGTCGCCGCCTACGCAGCGCCAGAGCTGCTGCCGCGCCCAGTTCGGGTACGGTCTAAGTCGGGGGTGTCTGCGCTAGTCAGGTCACTTAGGGGCGTTGGCTTCTACCTCGCTAAAGGCTGCCGGTAGTGCAGCCCCTCGTCGACGGCGTCGACACGAAAAAGCTCGCGCCAGCCCAGCGCTATGCGCAAGGCCGCATCGCCTTTTGGCAGCGGCCAACTGACCGGCAGTGAGGTCGACCGGCTGAGCTCCCCCACCCGGCGCATAGAAACTGCAACGGTTATGTCTGCACTTCAACGCCCGGTGGCCGATAGGCTTGGTGTAGCGCAGAGGGGCTCGTGGCCTGTAGCTCGTGGCTTGTGGCTGCCAGCACCAACGCTAGCCGTTGCGTGCGGGTTAGTAGGGCATGCGGGTTCTAGCCGCGTCCAGGTACCCCCATCGCGCGGTAGAGCAGCTCGGTGAGGCCGGGAAACGCCGCTTGCAACCCGATGACGCCACCTAGCCACCGCGGCACGGTGCGCTCGGCGTAGCGTCTTTCGGCGCACGCCAAGATCGCCTGCGCCGCCTCCGTCGCCGTCACCACGGGGAGCCCCGGCGGGCGCGGGTAGTAGGGGCCGCCGAAAGACGCTTGCAACATCGGCGTCGCCACCGGTGCCGGTAGCACGAGGCCAACGTGGATCCCTTCAGAGCGCAGCTCCTGGCGCAACGTGCGCGTGTAGGCCACCAGCGCGTGTTTGCTGGCGGCGTAGGCCGCCATAAAGGGCGGCGAGACGCGACCGGCGATCGAGGCGACGTTGACGACCGACGCCCGCACCCCCGCGCGCAGGAGCGGCAAACACGCGTCGGTAAGAGCGACTGGCGCGAAGAAGTTGACCCGCATGAGCGCCTCGGCGGTCGCCGCGCCCAGCTCACGCGTCGGGCCGACCTCGAGCCGACCGGCGCAGTTGACGAGGACGTCGAGCCGCCCCGAGCGCTGCGCGACGGTGTCGGCAACGCGTCTAAGCTCCTCGGCTTGGGTGAGATCAGCGCGTATCGCCTGCGCACCCGTCTCCGTAGCGACGCGCTGAAGGCGCGCGGGGTCGCGGCCGACGAGAAAGAGCGCTGCCCCGCTCTGGGCAAAGAGGCGAGCGGCCTCGAGGCCGATGCCGCTCGAGGCGCCAGTGATTAAAACGGTGCGTGCTGAGAGGCTAGAGGACACGCGCCGACCGCTACGTCATCGGGACTTGGGGGAGCAAGCGGCCCGAGATGCGCTCGAAGATATCATCCAAGCTGAGCCCGGTAATGGTCAGACCGTGATTTTTAAGGCCGATCACGGCGCGCGCCGGGTCCGGTTGGCGCCGAGCGAGCTCGGCGACCTCGGTCGCGAGCTCGGCCGTACCGCACGGGTAGTTGACCGTCGTGCTGCTGATACCCTCCATCCAGGCGTGCACGTGGATGATGGCGCCGATGCGCGGGTGCTCCATGTAGAGCTTCCAGTGCTCAATAGCGTCGACCGATGCGCGGCGCGGTTCGACCTCGGGGGAGACGGAGATGCGCATGGCGTTTTTCGCCTCGTCAAAGTCGTTGATGAGCAAGATGTCGCGTCCGACGACCTCGAGCTCACCCTTGTTGACGCCGCTCGCGCTCATCCAGAAGGAGCGTTCGTCGTGCCGGACGCTCAAGTTACCGTAGCTGAGCCCGCCGATACCAAAAAGCTTCTTCACGTGCGCGAGGCTCCGCTCGGAGAGGTACTCGTGGATCGGGAAGGGCGTCGGCAGCAGGTTCATCTGATCAAGCCGCCGCCCCGCTTCGCGCAGGGCGTCAGTTTGCTCGTTGCCCTGCCAAAGCGTGGGCGGCAAGTCGGGGACGAAGATGTTGTTGATGACCAGGTGCGAGGTCGCCAGCGGCTCGAGGCGGGTATAGATCTGCTCAAAGTAAGCCTTGTCGTCACCCCGATGATCGACCGCGTAGCAGCCCTGCTCCATGGTGACGAAATAGGTGCGCCACCCGCCATCAGCGCGCTTGGTCATATAGATGAGCAGGTTCGAGAGCGAACGAACGAGCACTGGGTACGCCGCCTGGAGGATGTTTTCCGGCTCTTTTCCCACCTCGACGACCGATACGACAAACGTCCCTTGCGACTTGCGGCGGAACGAGCGTGGGCGTTTTGCGTCGGTGAAGTTGATGACGAGCCGCGGCGTGCCCTCGTCCTCGCCGAGCAAGGTGTGGCCGTGCGCACGTAGCACGCTTTCAACCCCTTCGGCAAACCACCGCAGGTGCTCGTGTTGCGGTTTGCCCACCAAGCGCGTCCCCGTTTGAATGGTCGGTGCCGTTTTCGTAATAGGCGTCAAGTGTCCCCTCCTTGGAATCTACTCGCTCTTAGAACATCACTACTTTTGCTCAAAATGCGCCGCTTGCACGAAAATGAACAGCCAAGCTGCACCGACGGGTGCGTCGCTCTCGACTGCACGCTAGAAGCGTCTAGTCTGGAAAAGGATGCCGCACATCAGACAGCACCCCCTCCACGTCGCGCCGAGAGGCCATTGTAACAATGTCTGCTGTTTGTCATGGGAACGACGACCCATTTGTTGCTTTGTTTCAATCCTCAGCCGCCCCGAAGGGCGGCTGCAACACGTGCTCGACGCCAACACCTTCGCGCTCGAGCAGTTTCAATCCTCAGCCGCCCCGAAGGGCGGCTGCAACAACAGCCGGCGCGTCTGGAAAGACCTGGCGCACCAGGTTTCAATCCTCAGCCGCCCCGAAGGGCGGCTGCAACGATCCGGCGGCGCCCGCAAGCCGCGGCGCCGTTTGTTTCAATCCTCAGCCGCCCCGAAGGACGGCTGCAACGGGGAGGCACTGCGGCGCCAGTTTTCCGTGGATACGGAGTTTCAATCCTCAGCCGCCCCGAAGGACGGCTGCAACCCCCCATAAAACTCGCGCTTTCGGCTTTTAGCCCGCTGTTTCAATCCTCAGCCGCCCCGAAGGACGGCTGCAACACCCCCTCGATCGACAGCTCTTGGTAGGACGCAAAGTTTCAATCCTCAGCCGCCCCGAAGGACGGCTGCAACTAGTGCACCGGTGCGGAGACGTCGAGGCGGACGGTGTTTCAATCCTCAGCCGCCCCGAAGGACGGCTGCAACATTGCGGTCATTGTCAGGGTGTGTTGGGTGATGGTGTTTCAATCCTCAGCCGCCCCGAAGGACGGCTGCAACTATGCAGCTGAGGTCGGGGTGCGGGAGAGAGTCAAGTTTCAATCCTCAGCCGCCCCGAAGGACGGCTGCAACCCACCCCGCCCCGCCCACCGGGGACCGTTGCAACAGTTTCAATCCTCAGCCGCCCCGAAGGACGGCTGCAACTGTCCGTGACGTGATACCTGCACACCTCCCTCTGGTGTTTCAATCCTCAGCCGCCCCGAAGGACGGCTGCAACTCGTAGACGAAGGCTGGGTGGGTGGCGATGTCGACAGTTTCAATCCTCAGCCGCCCCGAAGGACGGCTGCAACTCGCCGAGCGCACCCCCTTGGCCGCCGATCCCACGTTTCAATCCTCAGCCGCCCCGAAGGACGGCTGCAACTGACGAGATAGGGGAGATTATCCAGTCTCAGGCTTCTGTTTCAATCCTCAGCCGCCCCGAAGGACGGCTGCAACCTTGACATGCTGATAGACAAGCTTCTGCAAAGCGTTTCAATCCTCAGCCGCCCCGAAGGACGGCTGCAACTTATTTCCTCTATGTCGTCCCTGACATTGGATTCGTTTCAATCCTCAGCCGCCCCGAAGGACGGCTGCAACTGGACAGCCGGTTGACGCTCCAGCGCGCGCGACCGTTTCAATCCTCAGCCGCCCCGAAGGACGGCTGCAACTATCTCGTCCGTCATGATTGCCTCCTTGGGCAGCAGTTTCAATCCTCAGCCGCCCCGAAGGACGGCTGCAACCCCCCCGCGAATTTACCCCCCGCGAATTTGATCAGTTTCAATCCTCAGCCGCCCCGAAGGACGGCTGCAACCGTTCCCCCCGCGTGAGGGCGCGCACCGCTGGAGCTTGTTTCAATCCTCAGCCGCCCCGAAGGACGGCTGCAACCCCTCAGCCACGCCTCCAAGGCCACATCTCGGGTTTCAATCCTCAGCCGCCCCGAAGGACGGCTGCAACTCAATTCCCTGCCCGCGGAGGTGCAGGGTCAGCAAGTTTCAATCCTCAGCCGCCCCGAAGGACGGCTGCAACCGTGTCGAACTCGCCCGTGTGGCTGTTAGCGCCCCGTTTCAATCCTCAGCCGCCCCGAAGGACGGCTGCAACCAGACGCCCCCTTGAGGGCTCGCAGCGGCCCAACGTTTCAATCCTCAGCCGCCCCGAAGGACGGCTGCAACGGTCGCAGCATAGCACGCGTCAGAGACGTTTCTCCAGCACCGCTTTGCGCGAACCTGTCCGCAACGCGCTTCGCGCAGCCTTTGGCACAGCTTCTTAGTTATCAAAGTTCTCGCCGCTCACGCAAAAAGCGGCTTGCGCGAACCCCCCAGGGGTTGGGCACTCGCTTGGGGTTCGCGCGGCTAGAGGACGAGAGGCTCGTCAAAGTCTACATGGCGGTCGAGGCCGAAGGTCTCGAGGAACTCCTCCCGCTCCCCGCGCAGCTTGTAAACGCGCAAGCTGTCACTCTTGGGGTTGATGATCCTTTTGAGCTTAGCGACTAAGTCTTCGTACTGAGCGGCGTTCACGCGGCACTCGAAGACGGAGTACTGCACGCGCTGGCCGAAGTTCTTGCAGGTCTTTGCGACCTTGTGAAGTCGGCGGCGCCCCGCTTGGGTTTCGGTGTTGACGTCGTAGGTGACGAGCACGTTCACGGCGGTTTTGGCCTCCTAGCGGTAGAAAAAGGGTGGGTACTCGAGCAAGTCGCCGCGCAGATGCCGCGCCAAGAGCCGCGCTTGCACGTGCGGGATGAGGCCGACTGGAACCGGCTTTTTGAGAAGGGGATGGGTAAGGGTTTCTTGCTTGCGCTTCTGATAGGCCGTGATGACGGTTTTGCGACCGGTTTCGTTGAGCTCTACTGCGCCGCCAGGCCGCGACGTGAAGTCCTGGGGTTTAATCTGGCCCAAGTTGATGAGCGTCAGGGCGAAGCGGTCGGCCAAGGGCGCGCGCAGCTCCTCCATCAGGTCGAGAGCCAGAGTGGGGCGGCCGGGGCGCAGGGCGTGCAAAAAGCCCACCTGCGGGTCAAGCCCGACGCCCTCTAGCGCCGACGCGCACTCGTTGCGGAGCATCCCGTAAAGAAAGGACAAAAGCGCGTTCACGCGGTCGCGCGGTGGGCGGCGGGAGCGTCCGGTAAAGGTGAAGTCCGCCTTTTGGGTGCGGATCATCGCATTAAACGCTGCGAAGTAGGCCCCTGCTGCGTCGCCCTCCGCACCGCGCACTTCGTCTAGGTAGCGCAGCCGCGGCAGACCCAGGATGGCTTGTGCGTGCAGAGCGGCGGCGCCGCGCAAGGTGCCTTCGCTCTCGGGGCTGCTCGCCTCCCGCGCCGCGCGCAGGAGCACCGTGCGGGCGTTTTGCAGCTTGCCCGCAACCATGCGGCGCGCGAGCTGAAGCGTCCTCTCAGGGCAGTCGAGGGTGGCGTGCTGCGCGCGGCGCAGCAGCACGTTGCCGCTCGTGGGGGCCGAAAGCCGCGCTTTGAAGCGCCCGTTTTGCGAGAGCCACACCACGCTCCGCCCGTCCTCGGCGCAGCGGTGGAGGAGGAAGGGGCTGAGGAGCACGTTGCCGAACACCACCAAGCCGCCCAGGTGGTGCAAAGGGATCTGCGCGGCCGTTTTACCCTCGATGTCGAGCTTGAGGGTGTCGTGCTCGAGCCTCAAGTAGCTCCCCTGCGTCTGGACGTAGAGGGTGTTGAGCAGCTCCGTCACGCGTCCTCCACCGTGAAGGGGTCGGGGACGCCGCGTTGGTGAAGGTGCTGGACCTCGTAGGGCATGCAGGCGTCTAAGAGCGAGCAGGCCTTGCAGCGCTCGTCGGCGGGGGGTGCGGGGAGCGTCGCCTCTTCAAAAAGTTCGCGCACCCGCTGCACCGCGCTTTGCACTGTCTCCCGCAGCGCCTCGGTAAAGGCCACCACCCGCCGCCGCTTCGAGCGGTCGTAAAAGAGGCTGCCCTCGGGGATGCTCACGCCCAGCATCTCCTCCAAGCACATCGCTTGCGCGCAGAGCTGCACGTCGTCGGCGTTGCGTTTTTTGCGCGCCCCCGCCTTGTACTCGACGGGGTAGGGCGCACCATCTGGTAAAAACTCCACCACGTCTGCCTTGCCGATGAGGCCCAAGCTCTCCGAATAGAGGGGGAGGGCGCGCTCGAGCCTGACCCCCGCGACCACTTCACCGCCGCTCTCATGCGCCTGTTCGTGGACGCGCCGACCGCGCAGGGTGTAGAGGTTCTCTTCAAAGGTCTGCTCGACATGGATGAGGGCGCACTGGCGCGGGCAGTAGAGGTAGTGCTGCAGCGCGGAGATGGGGACGGGGTCGTCAGGGGAGCTCGGTGAAGGCGTCTTGGTCGTAGTCATCCCAGTCAATTCTCGCAATCAGGTGTTGGTAACGCCGCTCGTCGTCGTGGCCGCAGAGCTCGAGCACGTAGAGCACCCCGTCCTGCTCGCTAAAAAATACCCGCTCGGCCGTGTGGCCTTTCGGAAACTTGTAGATGCCATTCCGCACCGTCTCGGCGCTGCGTTGCCAGTCCCCCCCCTCGCCGAGGCGGAGGCGCTCGAGCACCTGACGGTAGCGGTCTTGCGCGCTGAGGTCTAAGTTGCGGTACGTCTTCTCCGCGCTCGCCGACAACCGAAGCGGGCGGCGGCTCTCCTGCTGCCCCTTGAACGCCTCCAGGTACGCTTCGCCCAGCGGCGAGAGGTAGGTGTGGCCGTCCTCGGCGTCGTCCAGGAGCAAGGCCACCGCGTCGGGCATGGCGCGCAGGCGCCTTTGCACCTCGCGCGTCGCGCGCGGCTCCGCGTCGACCCACTCGAAAAAGTCGCGGTACCAAGAGAAGAGTGCGTAGTCCCACGCAATGGGGGTTGCGGGCAGGGTGACGATGTCGCCGAACTTCTCGTGAATATAGCTGACCGGTGTCTGAAAGACCAGCCCGACCGCCGTGGCGTAGGCGATTTCGGCTTTGAAACCGCCCGTGGCGTTGATGCTAGGGGTCAAGCCGCGGCGCTGCGCCTCCCGAAGCTCCTCGGCCAGCAAGCGTACGAACCGCCTCAAACCGCGCTGGACAAACCCCTTTTCGTTGTAGCTGAGCCCCGCGACGCGCTCGCCCCGCGCCCTGTAGCCGCGTTCGGTGAAAAAGTCGGCCAGCACCCGCGAGCAGCGCTCTCCTTCCTCGGTGTCGGAATGCAAGAAGACCAGCTCGTCGCCCGCTTGGGCCAGGCGAGAGAGCGCGTTGGATTCGGCGCAGGCTTCTTGAGGGCGCTGCCGCAGCAGCGCATGCAGCGCCGGCGGGTCGTCCGGGTTGAAACCCAGACGGCGGGCGTTGGTGAGCAGACTGGTGCCGACGGTGGAGATGATGCGTTGGCTCATGATGCGTTCCCTTGGGTGTGGGGGTTGAGCTCGAGGCCGAGGGGGCGGACGGCGGCGGGGATGCGAGCGATGAGTTCCGAAATATCTCGTTGAAGCGTCGTGGTTGACTTTGGATTTGACCGAAAGCCGAAATGGGCAAAATCGTTGCGCACATCCGCCAATTCGCCCCACAGCTTGATGAGCGGATACCACGCGATATCGCGGTTTTTTGGCTTGTTTGAAACCGCGTCGAGCGCTTCCTGCCAGGACATCTTCCGCAGCTTGTCAGCATTGGCCTTCTCTTTAAGCCAGTCCTCTGCCACCTCCCGAGAAATCAACTCATTGTGCTCATGGTCAAAATGACCGTGAGCCTTCCAAAGCCAAAACGACACCAGCCATTCACGCGCCAGCGCAATGGCTTGGGCGTAGTGCTTCCTCTGCAAGTACCATTGAATCTGACCATAATGGGCGATTAGCAAGCTTTGTCCGTCAGACACATCCTCAGTGCAAAGCTCACGGATCGCGCCATCTATTTGGTCAAAAACAAGATTAAAGGGCGTTTGTTTATGCGTCATGACGGCTTTTCTGGACTTCGAGACATCCCCTTTGAGCTGATTGACAACATGACTTGCTTCACGCGTCCGGTTGTACACCATCGCTTCTGAAAACTGCGTCAACTTATCTGCTAGGGAATTAAGGCCGTGGTGCTCTTTGTCGCGAAGCAGTGCTTTGAAAAGCCGCGCGTCGCCCGTATCCTGGAAGCGCTTGGCCGCCTGCGCCCAGTCGAGCAGATTGACCAGCGGGGTCAGGTCAACGACGGGTGTAAGGGGTTTCTCTCCGCCCTTCGGTGTGAGTTCTAACGCCCCGTAGTAGACCTTCTCAATCGTGATGTTCCGAACCACGCGTAAGTAGGAGAGCGCCAGAAAGCCCAGCATCGGCAGCGAGCGTAAGCCATGGGTGATGTCGAAGATGACCCGTTCGCCTTCGGGCAACACCGCCGGGTCAGCCAGCGTTTCAAAGAGCGCCCACGCCTCAGCTTCATTCCGCCCTTCGGGAATGTCCACCAACTCAAAGTCAGGGTGATGCTCCTGAAGATAGCGACCGTTCTCACTCTCACGTGCGGCTTTGGTCGCAAGAATTTTGATCTTGGCTTCCGGGTGCCATTTGTGTAGGACGGTCGCAAAAAGTCCTGTGGTTACGTCCTCGGCATGATGCTCGGACTGATAGCGAGCTTCGCGGTATCGGCCCGTGCCGAGCGAAGAGAGGATGATCATGAGAGAGCCTCGAGCGCGTCTCGAACCTTCTTGAGGAGTTTGCCGCTGTTGCGGGTACGGCTATCGGACTCGAGCTTTTCAAGCAGCGCCTCTAACAGCTGACGCCGCAAGGGTTCGGGCAGGTTCTGCGTCTCATTGACGATGTTGCTGACCTCGCCCATGGGGTTATTCATCCTCAAGCGGTTGATGCGCCCCTGATAGGTCTCAAACCGGTCCTGATGCGCCCGCAGCACGCGCGCCTCCTCCTCGCGGCGCTTTTCGGCGGCAAGCTCAGCCTCGGACTTCTCGCGCCTGACCTCAAAGTCCCCATACCCCGCGTTCGTCTTACCGCCTAAGCCCAGGTGCGTTAGCCCCCACTCGAGGAGCTGCGCAGCGAGCGTCACCCATTCGCCTGGCCCAGTCAGCCGCAGCTGAAAGCGCACACCCACGCGCACGCTCAAGAACGCAACCGGGTTGGGGTCGTCAAAGTCGGTCGGCCACGCCTTGCCGCCTTGATAGTACTCAGGGTGGTGCACGGTGATGGTGTCAAGTTGCAGCGGCTTCTCGCAGCCCGCGTCCAACCACCCATCCCAAAAGGTCACGTAGCCCGCGCTCTTGGTATCGCCAAAGAGCACCCGAAACGCCGCATCTGCTTCGCTCATACCCTGCTTTAGCGCTGCCCGCCGCGCCAGCCCTTTGAGCGCTGTGCCCGGCAGATAAGGGACACCGTAGGTGTGGTGGAGCGTGAGGCCCACTTCATACGGGCTGGGGTTGCCCAGACCAATGGCGAGCGGGCCGCGGGTGGTGGCGCTCAGCTTGACGCAGGCGGTGCGCTGCTCCTCAGGTACCGGTTCATTTAGGGCTTTTTCGGCCTCTGCAACGTTCGCAGCATGCTCTTCTAGCTGCTCTTGCCAAAGCTTGAAGGCGATGGCGTAAGCGTCGGAAATCGGCAGAGCGACGATGGTCTTTAGCCGCTCCTTCTGCGCGTCTTCGCCCCCTCTCTCCTTTTGGGGCAACAGGCGGTGAATGGCGTGCCCGGCGTGCGACGCCCCTTTGAGGGGAAAGCCAGCAAGCCGCCTCACGCCTCATCCTCCCCTTCGGCAGCCAACTTGCCCTCTGGGTCAAGCAGGCTCACGGCCAAGCGGCGGTAGTAGACCCAGGCGGCGAGCACGCGGCGGGTCATGTGCATGTACTGGGCGGCGTCGGCATTTTGCGCGGCAGCAAGCGCGTCGGATACGCCAAGGATGGCGGCGGTGTGCTCGAGCACCTTCTGGTGCGCCTTACCCAAGTCGCTGTCCTTCCCAGCTTTTTCAGCGCTAAAGGCCAGCGCCTGCGCCAGCCCCACGGTCATCACCAGCGCCGGAAACTGCTTGACGCGGCTTAAGTAGTTCTTCTTCACGCCGTCACTTTGGCGCTGCAGTGAACTGATAGCCTCGGCAGCCCGTTTCAAGTCCGCCTGAGCGCGCGTCTGCAGCTTAGCCACCGCTAGCCTCTACGACTCGCAAGAGCCCCTTGCCGACGCTCCCTTTGCCGCCGATTTGGAGGGGTGAACGCTTTTTGGCGTCGAAGTTTACGGGCTTACCGTTTTTGTCAAGCTCTTTCAAAACGAAGCTCGAGAGCAAGCTCTCGGCGGGCAGCGCCTCTTCGTACCAGAGCGCGCCGCCTTTGACGGTTTTGGTTTCGCTTTCCAGGGCGATGTGCGCCGCGACCTCGGTGGCCGTCTCGCTGAAGAAGGTGAAGATGTCGTTGGGAACGACGGCGAGGCGGCTCTTAAAGCTCTCGCCTAGCCCTGCATATTGGGCTAGCGCGTTGGCAAGCGCTTTGGCGTTCGGGCACTCGAAGGCGCTTAGGTCGATGTCTTCGAATAAGACCTTGCCACCGTGTTGAAGCGTGTTCCCCGTGACGTGGGCTTTGTCGAGGGTTTCAGGCAGGTCAGGCAGCTCGAGGCCCAGCCCCAAAGCCCCCGCATCGCGCCTGAGGCGGTTGATGATGAGCGGGCAGGTCACAAAGGCGAAGGTGCCCCGGTAGGAGCGCACCGGCAAACAGAGCAGCCTAGCATCAGTGAAGGTGAGCTTGGCGGCCGCGTCCAGTGAGCCGTAGCGCTGGTTTGTCTCCTCGTCGGTGCGCCCATCCCGCAACACCCCCTTGATGCTGCTCGCGGGGACGATGGGAAATCCAGTTGCCGTCTCGCGGGCGATCGGCAGGTCGATCACCCCGGCGCTCGCCTGCCCCGTACCCGAGTGCACCGGAGTGAGGGCTTGCCAGATGAGTAACGTCGCGTTCATTGCCACACTTACCACACTCCCCACAGCGCACAGCCAAAGCCGTCGCGCTGGTCGTTTTGATGGTCGCTTAGAGGTTTGAGCCAGGCGTCCAAGAGTTTCTCGCGGTCGACGTCCGCCGTGAGCTTAAGAAAGTACACGCTGCCCGCCGGTACCGCCCAGCGCACCGCTTTGGGTCTGTTCTCGCGCAGGTTCCAGCCGCTTACCGGAATGCGCCGGCCCACGGCAGCGCCGACCAGTTCGGCCTTGCCGCGCAGCGCGCTCACCCCGGCGGGGGTGTGCGGGCCGGTGTCCTCGGTGAGCCAGGCGGGCCGCCAACCGTGGTCAAAGAGCGCAGGGCTGGTTAAGATGAAGAGAAGCCTCGTCTGCTTGGGGTCAAGAAGTTTGTCGGTAACCTCTTGGAACAACCCTTTGTTGGGCCACTTCCCGTTGTTGCCAAGCGCGCTGAGCGCCACCGGCCGCCGCTCGCCGCCCAGGTGCCCAACTGGGGCAAAGCCACTTTTGAGGTCGAGCTTGACGCGGATGCCCCAGCGGTGAAACCGGCCATCTTCATCGCGTTCTTCAAAACTGCGGTACGTGACCGTGAACAGCTTTCCTTCGTCGCCAGTCCTGCTCTCCGGGTCGATGGCGACGTGAACGCGCTCATCGGTAGGTGGGCCGCCGATTTTCTCGAGCTTCTCAGGAACGCCCCCAAGCAGCCAGCGCCGCATGGCCTCGAGCGGCCAGTAATGGTAGCCGCCTTCGGGTTTAAAGTCCTCGTCCGGCGCGCCTTCAAGCAGGAGTGGGCGCAAGCCGGGAAGGTTCGTGCCTTCGCCGTCTTTAAGATCGTGCGGGCTCGAGCGGTAGACCTTACCCGCCTTATCGACCACCGCATTCAGCGGGGCGGGGAACATAAAGGCGTCGTCGCGCACCAAGACTGAGCGAATGGGGGTGGCGTGCAGCTCTTGCAAGCGCGCGTGAAGTTGGTCATCGCTGAGCCCCTTGAGCGACTGCCACTGCCAACCCGGCCTAGCGTTGCCGAGCTGCGTCCGAAGAAAGCCCGCCAGCGTGTGTGGCAGCGGCGCAGGTAGGCTCTGCGCCCGCGTTTCCTCGCCGCCTCCCGCGAAGGGCCGCCCATCGCGCAAGAGCAGCGGCGCGAGGGTCGAGAGTTCTAAAACGGTGTCGCTCATGCGCGGTCTCCCTTGCCGCTTAAGAACCGGGCGAGGATGAGCTGGCGAGCGAAGTTCTGAAGCTCATCGATGCGCCGAAAGTCCCACTTGTTGAGCTCCGCTTCGGGGATTGCCTGGGCATCTTGGTCGGATTTGCGTTTGGCGATGCGCTTCGCTTCGGCGGTGAGGATGTCAGCGCCCACGTCCTCGGGCCACTCGCGGGCCAGTTCAAACAGCTCGTGCGGCAGGCCGCGGGGCAAGGTTGCGCTCTGCCAGGTTTGGATGGCCTCGGCTTTATCCCACTTCTGCGCCACCCACAAGGGCGCGCCTCCGCGCGTGTGCAGCGCGACGCACACGGCGTCCTTGCCGTCTACGGCCTTGGCGCGCTTTTCGGCGGCTCGAGCGTGGTTTAGCGAGATGCTGAGCGGTTCGCGGTAGTGGACGATGGCGATGCCGGTGGAGAGCGTGCCGCGCACCGTGTGCTTGAAGGTTTCAGATAGCTCCTGGCCGCACGCCAGCGCAGTCGTCACGGGCAAGAGCGCGAGCACGTCGTCGCCACCGGCAAAGACCGCCATGCCGCTATGTTCCTTTACGATGTCCCGCGCTCGCTCGGCAAAGTCGTCAAGGCGGCGCGACAGCTCGTGGTGCGCCTCCTCAGACTCGCGGGCGCTCAGCAGCTTGCCCATGTTGTCGCCGTCAGCAATCAAAATGGCGAAGTAGGCGTAATCGGGAACGAAATCGTCCTCGTCACTGTTGGGAGCGTCCGGGTGTTTGGCGCGGTGGGCCAGCGTGTGCGTGTTTAAGACCTTCTTGAGTTCGCCGCGCCCGTAGAGCCGTTTGAGGAGCGATACGGCGTCCAACACTTCGGTGGGCTTAAAGCCGTAGCGCTCTTGCAGCGTTTCGGGAACCTGTCCGCGCTCGAGCCTCAGCACCGCCGCGAAGGCTGGGTCGAGCGGCGACTTGGGAACGCCCTCGTCGTTTTGCTGCGTCGCCGGAAAGTCGCGCAGCGCCTTGCGCCCCGCGAGCAGCCGTTCAACCCGCTGCCGCGCCCTGGCGTAGCCGTCTGCACCCTCAAGGAGCGGCGTCCAGGCGGCGTAGATTTCAAGCAGGCTCGCTAGCTGTTTCTCCGCACGCTCCCTGTCGATGTGGCCCCCAAGCGGTGCGATGGTCTTGTTCCAAAGCTCTTGCAGCCGCTCCCTGGCGCGCTTTTCAGCATTCTCAGTGCGCCGCGCCGGGTCGCCCGTGACGACGGCCAAAATCTTGTTCGCGCCGCCGGAGTGCGTGTCGGCGGGATAGATGCGCTCTTCCTCTGCAAATTCCTCTGCCGCTGCGCCTACCACTTCCATAAGAAGCTGCGACCCCGCGTAGAGGTCGGCCGTCCGGCGCGCTGCCGCGATGAAGTCCTGCACCGGGCCGATGGAAAGTGAGATGAGGTGGCGGGTCACAGGGTGACCTCAAGGCTATAGCCGCTCTTTTTCGCGGCGATCCCTACCGCCTCGAGCGGTGTTCGTGCTTGCAGTGTCCGCAGGACGGGGTCATTTTGTGGAACCTCAAGGGTGTGCTCCTGTCCCTTGACCGAGATGCGCTCGGGTATTGGCGCGCTCATGACGAGCACCAGCCCCCGAACGCCGTCCTGAAAGGCACAGGGTTTAAGGATGACGGGTGAGGCCATACGCGTGCCGTGGCTGGTGATGGCCTCGAGTGTCCCTGCAAAAGCGTTGGGAAAGGCTTGATAGACGATGGGCAGGCCCAAGTAGGGTTTGGCAAGACGTATTGTCTCACCCCTTCTAACGCGCTTGAGCGTGCTGTGGTCTTCCCACGCCCCGCCGCTCATAGGGCTATACGATGGGCGCTTCTCAGTGAAGTGGCCCTTGCGAAACCGCGCCCAAAAACGTCCTAGGTCGCGCCACACCTCCTCCATTGCTATTTCCTTCGGACGCGAGAGGAAGACCCTAGCACCCAACAGCACGCTGTGGTTGACCCTCTCCTCGCGTTGTCCCGCGAACCACTCACTTAACTGCTCTGGGTCGCTCGCTAGCCATTCGGCTTGGTCAGCCATCACCGTCAGAGCGCCACAACCGCGACGCGTGCGAGCACCGACACCACCAAAGGCAATCCAAGCCCTTACGGCAGCCTTCACCTGCTGCATCTGCGCCTCGCTCAGCGCGTCCTTGAAGGTCAAGTGCACCGAGAAAGACACGTCCGTCAGTCCTGGCGCTTCCGGAAAGTTGTCCTTCTTGTTTTCGCGAAATGGATGAACGAAATAGCCCTCTAAGGGGCCGTTCTGAGCGGGGCTGCCCTTGGCTCTTCCCAAGGAAGAAGGCTTGATGCTTTGTCCTGGGTTCGTGACCGCCACCTCCACCCGCACCTTGCCGTGCGCGTGCGGGTCTATCTTTGGCTTGCCGTCTTTATCTTTTAGAGGCTGCGGCACTCGGCCCCAAATCTCGGACTCGGCTTTAAAGAGCTTGTCGGCGCTTTCGTACTGCGCCCCCGCCGTCGCTCGCCACCAAAAGCGCAGATGCCCGCGCACGCTGGCGGCGCGCACGGGGTGCTCGGGGTCTACCTGGCGGGTCTCGGCGCTGCCGCCGAACATGGGGGTGATGGTCTTGAGGTGTAGCGTCCACTGCTCAGGGGGCTTAAGCTCGAGCCTTGGCAGCTCGGCTGTAGGTGGCGTGCGTGGCATAGAACCTCCTCAGGTAGCGTTAAGCAGCGTTGTGCTGGATCAGCCCTCGGCCAAGACGTGAAGCTGCACCTCGTCTGGCAAGTCATCCTGGTTGACGGTGACGGTGTAATCCGAAAAAGCCCTTGGCGCTTCTACCCCGTCTTTGCGCCGCACTTGCACCCGCTCCAAAAGCTTGTGTGCAGGTGCGTTGCCAAGGGGGCTGCTATGGCTGAAGACGTAGAGCCCGCGGCAGCCCGTGAGACCTCTCGAGGCCGAGCGGTCTAAGTCCCACATGTTGACGAGCGCCTGCCAAAGAAGCGTTAGGTCGTTATCGTCAAAGCCCGTCGCTTTGGCGAAGCTCGGAACGAAGAAGCCGTGTGCGACGTAGAGGCCGTAGGGGATGTACGCTTTCCGCCCCATCGTGCCGCTGCGGGCGGTTTCGTCCTCGGCGGCTTGCTTGGGGTCGGGTTTGGTCAGCGCGACACGGGTGATGGCGGCGTCGAGGCCCAAAATCGGGTCGACGCTGCGGCCAAAGGTGAGCTGCACCGGCCCGCGCACCTGGCCCGCGTTCACGTCGGTGCTCATGACCGCGCCGAAGGTGCGGATGTCGTAAAAGTTCTCGCACATCCACGCCTTGGCCGCGCCGATGTCCGCTTGGTTGGCTTTCTTGGGGTCTTTGCCGAGCGCGCTGTAGGCGCGCGCGTGCTGGTTGTTGAGAATCGCGCCCTGCTGCACGTAGATCTTGTAGCGCTCCTCGGTACCCTTGAGCGCGTCCACGTAGTTGCGCACCTTGCGCTTGAGGGCCACGTCCGTGACGATGCCTAGGCCCGTTTCCGGGTCGACGCGCGGCAGGTTGCCCGCGTCCGGGTCGCCGTTGGGGTTGCCGTTGGTCACGTCGAAGAGCAGCACGAAGTCGTGGCGGTTGGCGGCGTCGGTAGGGAGCTGGATGGTTGCGGTCATTGGGCGTCTCCTTCGTCGGTGAGCAGGGCGGGTTGGGTGGCGGGCTCGGCTTTGGCTTGCGCCTCACGTTCTCTCTTGGCGGCCGTGCGCTCTCCTATGCTGGCGCTGATATGGGCGCGCTGGTGGTAGTAGCCGAGCGCGAAGAGGGCTTGCTGGGCGGTGCTGAGGGGTTTTGCCGGGATGTCCGTCAAGTGACGCATGACGTTCTCTAGCTCGCGTTGCTTGCTGATGTACGCCCCTTCCTTCTCCTTACGGAGCTTTTGCAGATGCGCTTGGGAGGCTTGCATCAAGCGCCCGACGACGGCGTAGGGGGTGGTGCTCATCGAGCCGTAGAAGCGGTCGACCAGGGTGGTGTTCGCCTTGGGCATCACCGCGTACTGAATGTCGTCAAGCACCGCGAGCAGGCGGCCCAAATGGTAGGCGGGCTCCTGCTGATTCGGGTTGAGGGCCTCGAGCGTGTCTTTGTCCATCGCTAACTCCTTCCAGTTGCGAGAAAGCAGCACCATCTTGGTCAGCACGGCGCGGGGGCGGGTGACGCGCCGCTCAGCGCGGCTGCGCCCCGCTAGGCGCACCAGGAATGCATAGGGCAGCGGGCGACCCGCCAGGGCGAACTGCACGAGCGCGTCGACGTCGGGGGCGGTGTGCTCCTTGTTCACGTCGCGGTACATGGCGCTCACCAAGGTGCGCAGGTCGTAGGCGTCGCGGTCGTTTTCGCTTAGAGGGGCGAGCGCTTGCGCGGCGAAGTAGGCAGCGAGCCGGTCAACGACCTCCTGCACGGTGCTCGTTAAGTGCGTGCGCACGGCGATGCGGCTGCCGCTCGGCGTCATGCCTACAGCGAAGAAGGCCGCGCCGGGTTTGAGGTCGTGCTGTTTGCCGGTGAAAAGGCTCCAGAGTGCCGCGCGGACCTCTTCGGTGTGCGCCTGCCTGCCTCGAGTCTTCTGCGCCTTAAACCGCAAGCGTAGGCCCGTCGGCGGCTCACGCAGGCTTTCGCCCACTAAGGGCACCGCGCCCGCTCCCGTCCAGAAGGCGTAGGTGATGCCCCCGACTTTGAGGCTGGTGTTGGGGTCGGCCAAGAGGCGGTTTAAGCCGTTGGCATATTGCTCGGCGACCTCGAGCCTCACGGGGGCGATCTGCGAAGCCTTCAGCCCATAGGACTCGAAGGCTTGAGCGTTGGCGCTAATCAGGTTCATACCGCTCGTCTGCCCGCCCTGAATGCCCTTGATCTTGACGGGTTCGCGCTCCATCACCGGGCCGATGTCGCCCGTAATGAGGCACTCGGCGGTGAGGCCCTCCCCGTCCTCGTCGTCCTGGGCGAATTGCGCGGCCCAAAAGGCTTGCACGCTAGGCAGCTCGAGCGGGTTTACACCTTCAACTGTGAACATCACGTTGCTGTCAGCTTCAAAGGTGGGGTGGCGCTGCTCGAGCATCGCTCGAAACGCCTCTGGGTCGTGGCCCTTCAAAAAGGTGGCGACGGCGCGGACGCTCGGTTCGCCGGTGGCGTCGGCGCAGGCTTGCACGAGGGCTTTAAACGCCTCGTGGCGCTTTAGGGTGTTTTTATCGTTCGCCTTCTTGGGTAATCCCAGCGCGTATTCGGCGTTGTCCATTAAGAGGCGTGGTTTGATGCCGACGGTGCGGACGATGTTGGGCGCGGCGAGCGGCAGACCAAGGTCCTTGCCCCGCGCCTCGCCCCCGCTGCGGGGCAGGACGTCCCGAAAGCTGCCGTCCTCGCGCAGCCGGATCTCCCAGCGCACCTTTTGCATGGCGTACATAAAGGGGAGCACGTCGCTCGCGGTCTCGTCACGTTCGCTCTCGGCGCGCATCCGCAGCTCGTAATCGCGCAGTTGGCTGAGCAGGTTCATGACGTCTCCCCGTAAAGTTCGGGCGGCACGCGCAGAACGCCCCCATCGGTCAGCTTGGCGTCGAAAAAGCGCGGGACGGCGTCCCCCGCGACCCAGCGCCCGCCCTCTGGGCTGTGCTGGCGGTAGGTGAGGCGGCCCTTGGCAGCCTCCTGAAACTCGAGGTCGAAGAGCATCCGCCCCAGGCTCAGCTCGCCTGCTCGCTCGGCGTACTCGCCGCCTAACTGACGCACCAGGTTGGCAGGCGTTTCGCTGCCGTCAGGCAGGCTAAAAAAGGCGCTGAACTCGCGCGTTCCCAGGTAGGGCTGCGCGAACGCCTGTCCCTTCTCGGCGCGGCGCTCGAAGATCTCGGTGTACTTGGTGAGCGGATCGGTCGCATGCGGCCTGAGCACCATCTCGGCGCGGATGAGGTAGGCCACGTCTCTGAGAACGAGCGCGTGCCGCTGCGCGCGGTCGCTCTCGGCATCGAAGCCGCCGCCATTCGCCGCCCAACCCTTCGCCGCGCGTTCGGACGCCAGCGTGTTGACCTCGTTGCGCAGGATGCTCAGGCGCTTGACGGGCTTTAGGGCGATGATCTCCCGCACCCGCCACGTGAACTCGGGTTTCCAGAAGACGGCCTCGAGCACGCCCCTCGCCGCCGAGGGGGTCATCACGTCGTAGGAGACGCGTTCGGCTTTGTTCTCGGGGCGGGTGAAGCAGGCGTAGTCGCCCCAGACTTTGAGCGTTAACACATGCTCTCTCCTTTCAGAAGCTCGTGAGGAGGTCGGTGTTGAATTCCGGCACGATGCCGAGCTTGTCGTGATACCTGGAACTCGCGGGCCACTCGCGCAGATAGGGCGGCTCCACCTTGCGCCACCGGGCGCGCTCTTCCAGCTCGGCGACCTTGCCGAGAAAAGGCTCGAGCCCCTTCGCCTGATACACCTGCAAGTTGACGGTGTACTGCTGCAGCGCCCGCCACGCGCGCTGGCGCTCCTCGCGATTTTGGCTGTCGCGGAGCGTCCCAAGGAGCGCCGTCACACGCACCGGGTCGTAGCCTCGGATGATGACCGGAAGCGTCTCGCCCTCGATCATCCGGTAGGCTTTAGCAACCTGTGCGAAATAGAGCTCGGCGTGCGCCTTTTGAAAGGGGCGCCTGCCGCCTGCCACCTCGACCTCGGGGGCCTGGCTGATGCGGCTGTAGACCTCTCGGAAGTAAGTTGTGAACACCGTCGGGTCGTGCAGGTCGGTTCCCGTTAGCTCGTTCTGGGTCAGCGTCGTTCGCACCTCGTAATCCCCTGGCGGCGTTCGGTGATCTTCGGGCAAGAAGACGATGACCTGGCCCAAGGTAGGGTTGTCGTTTTCGTCTTTCAACAAGCCCTCGCGGTTGCAGCGGCCTGCGGCCTGCACGATCGCCTCGAGCGGCCCCAGCGCGCGGTAGACGGTTGGAAAGTCCACGTTGATGCCAGCTTCGATGAGCTGCGTCGAGACGACGCGGCAGGGCTTGCCCAAGCCGAGGCGCTGCTTGATCACTGCTAGCTCACGTTGGCGGTGGGCGGGGCAGAGGTGGGTCGAGAGGTGAAAGTTCGCCTCATCTTCGCCGAGCAGGGTGTAGAGGTCGCTGGCGTGCTGGCGGGTGTTGACGATGCACAGCACTTGCTCTTTTTTCTTCAGCTCATCGGCAAGCTCAACCCAAGGTGTTGGCTCGGCAATGCGAAATGCGTACTCCACGCGCTTTAGAGCATTGAAGTAGCGGGCGGCGTCCGGCACCAGCTCGCGGATGCCTTTTAAAGCCGGGAAGCCCAGGCGCTCGTCCAGCGCGGGCTGGGTGGCAGTGCACAGCACGACGCTGCAGCGCGCGTACTTGACGAGGAAACTCAGGGCGTCGAGCGTGGGCTGGAGCAGGTTGGCGGGGAGGGTTTGGGCTTCGTCCAGGACGATGACGCTCCCTGAAACGTTGTGCAGTCGCCGCAGCTGCGCGGTGCGCGTGCCGAAGAGGGTCTCCTGAAAGAGCCGGACGGTCGTCGTGACAATGACGGGCGCGTCCCAGTTTTCGGTGGCGAGGTCGGGGGCGGTGGTCTGGTTTTCCTCGCCTTCTTTCGGCTCCTTGACCTCCAAGTTGCTGTGGTGCTCTAAGACCTTGAAGTCACACCGCTCGAGCACCTCCCGAAAGACCTTGGCGGTCTGGTCGATAATGGTCGTAAAGGGCACGGCGTAGATGACGCGCCTCAGCCCGTGCTGCCTAGCGTGCTCGAGGGCAAACGCGAGCGAGGTGAGCGTTTTGCCGCCCCCCGTGGGCATGGTGAGGCGGAAAAACCCAGGGGGAAGCGCCGCGTTGCCGAGGGCTGAAGCGTACATCTCCCGGCGCAGCGCGTTGATGGGCTGCGGGTCTTTTCCGTCCTCAGCAGCCTTTTCGTCCTGGTCAGCTCGCACGCGCTCCAGCAGCTGCCTCATTTCGTCCTGCTCGGCGGCGTGCTGGTTTCTCAGTTCGGCTTTGCTCGGGTTGCCGTGCGCTTCGGTGTCGAGGCGGTCGGCATCGACCAGAGCGCTGAGCAAAAAGCGGATGAGAAAGGCTCGAGCGGTCTTGTCGAGCGGCAAGTCGGGCAGCGGTTCATCGAGTAGCGCCTCGAGTTCCGGCAGCTCAGCGATAGCGCGTTCCATGAGCGTTTCGACTTCGGCGAGGTCAGTGCCTTGTAGCCGCCTGAGCAGCGCGTCGACGTCGTGCAAGCGCCCGTGGTGGCTGGCGATGACGAAGGGCACTTCCGAGGCGGTTTCCCTGTCCATCTCTAGCAGCGCTTGCACGAACTTCGCCCCGGCGTCGCTATGTTCAAGCGCCCGTCGTGGAAACGCCTCCGGTCGCTGAGTGTGTGGGTTCCAACCCAAGCGGTGCTCCTGAAAGCCATCACGATATTTGCCGAGGTCGTGCAGGTAGGCCGTCAGCTTGGCGTAGGGCCTCAGTTCCGGAACGCTCTCGAAGAGGTAGCGCAGGTGATGCTCGAGCCGCGCGCTCACACCTTCAGCATGAGCTTTAAGCGTTTGCCAGCGCGGATTCTCTTCGCTGGGACTGTGGGCCATGTAGCGCGTCACGGCCCTCTCCGGGTCCGTGGGTGCGGGCCTGGGGGCGCTACCCGCCCGGGCGCTCTAGAGCGTTCGCCACCACGAACGGCGAAACGCTTTCCACCGCGTAACACCGACCGCGACTCCGACGTTGGGCTTTTCATCCTAGACCTCACAAAGCGATGAGAAGACGTCACGACAAAACCACACGCCTCGAGGGTGACCCCTGGGGTTGGGTCTATCGTAAACTGTCTACATAAACTAACGCGTATGATTTTTGATGGCAAGTTTGCGCGGCGTTCGCTAGGGCGCGTCGCCGTGACGGCGGTGTGGTCAGGCGGCACCTCGCGTCGGGGGTGACGTGCGTTAAACTGTCACGCAAACGTGAAGACGTCACCCTCCTCACCCTCCGCTGCGCGCTGGTTTGTGCGCGTCGTTACCTGGACGCTGGCGCTGCTCTTGCTGCTCCTGTTGGGGGCGTTTTTCTACCTGCGCACCTCGCTCCCGCAGGTGCGCGGGACGCTGACGCTGCCCGGGCTCCGCGCACCCGTCGAGGTGGTGCGCGACCGGTACGCGGTGCCGCACATCTACGCGCAGAGCACCGAGGACGCGCTCTTTGCCCTCGGTTTCGTGCACGCGCAGGACCGGCTTTTTCAGATGGATTTTCAGCGGCGCGTCGGGGCGGGGCGGCTCTCCGAGGTGCTGGGCGAAGCGACCGTGGACACCGACCGTTTTTTGCGGACGCTCGGGGTCTACCGGGTCGCCGAGCGCACGCTGCCGAACCTCTCGGCGCAGGCGCGGGGGGCGCTGGGGGCCTACACGGAAGGGGTCAACGCCTTTTTGACGACGCGGCGCGGGGCGCTGCCGCCGGAGTTTTTGATCCTGGGCTACGAGCCCGAGCCCTGGGCGCCCGCGGACTCGCTCGTCTGGATGAAGATGATGGCCTGGGACCTGGGCGGCAACTGGGACGACGAGCTCTTGCGGGCGCGGCTCCTGCGCCTGCTGCCGCCGGAGCGCGTCGCCGAGCTGTGGCCGCCCTACCCCGGCGACGCGCCGGTCGCGCTGCCGGACTTTTCCGCGCTCTACCGCGAGCTGCCCTTAGACCGCCTCTGGGCCGTTTCGCTCAAACCGCTGCCGCCGGGGGCGGGGTCGAACAACTGGGTGCTCTCGGGTGCGCGCACCGCGACGGGGGCGCCGCTGCTGGCCAACGACCCGCATTTGGGGTTGCAGGCCCCCGCGCTCTGGTACTTCGCGCACCTCTCCGCGCCAGACCTGGAGGTGATCGGGGCCACCCTGCCGGGGCTGCCCTTCGTGGTGTTGGGGCGCACCGACCGCATCGCCTGGGGCTTTACGAACACCGGGCCGGACGTTCAAGACCTCTTTATCGAGCGCCTCGACCCGGATGACCCGACGCGCTACGAGACGCCAGGCGGCTTTGAACCCTTCGAGGAGCGGCTCGAGGTGATCCGCGTGCGCGGCCAAGAGGACGTCGTCGTGCGGGTGCGCGAGAGCCGCCACGGGCCCGTTATCTCCGACGTGGTAGGGGCCGCCGAGGAGGTCGCGGCGTTTTCCGGCGAGGCGTACGTGCTGACGCTCGCCTGGACCGCGCTCCGCGAGGATGACCGGACGTTTCAGGCGGGGCTGGCGCTCAACCGCGCGCGCACCTGGGAGGATTTCGTCGAGGCGCTGCGCGACTTTCACGCGCCGCAGCAGAACATCGTCTACGCCGACATCGAGGGCAACATAGGCTTGTACGCCCCCGGCCGGGTGCCGATCCGGGCCTCGGGCGACGGGCTGGTGCCGGTGCCGGGTTGGACGGGAGACTACGACTGGACGGGCTTCATCCCCTTCGAGGAGCTGCCGCACGCCCTGAATCCCCCCTCGGGGCAGCTGATGACCGCCAACCACAAGCTCGTAGGCGACGACTACCCGCACTTCATCACCCACGATTGGGCGGAGCCGTACCGCGCCGAGCGCATCGAGCTGCTGCTCGCGGGGCAGCCGCAGCACACCCTCGGGAGCTTTCGCGCGGTGCAGGCGGACGTCCACTCGCGCATGGCGGCGGAGTTTTTACCGGTGCTCCTGACCGCCCCCGTCGAGGACGCGGGGGCGCGGGCGCTGCAGGAGCTGCTCTTAAGGTGGGACGGCGAGATGGCCGCCGAGCGCCCCGAACCGCTGGTCTTTTCCGAGTGGTACCGCTCCCTGACGCGCCTCGTCTTCGAGGACGAGCTGGGGGCGCTCTTCGAGGACTTCTGGGAGTTCCGGCCGCTCTTGATGCGCCACGTGCTGGCGCGTAGCGAGCGCTGGTGCGACGACGTGCGCACGCCGCGGCGCGAGACGTGCGACGAGCTCGCCGCGCGCGCCCTCACCGAGGCGTCGGTGCGGCTACGCGAGCGCTACGGCGCCGACCCGGACCGCTGGCGTTGGGGCGAGGTGCACTACGCCGACCACGATCACCTGGTGTTCGCCAACACCCCCCTCGGCCGCCTTTTCAACCTCCGCATCCCAAATGGTGGCGACGCGTTTACGGTGAACGCCGCGCGCTACGCGCTCGCGCGCGAGGGGGCGGCGCAGACCTCGGGGCCGGGGTACCGAGCGCTCTACGACCTGTCAGACCTGGAGCGCAGCCGCTTCATGCACCCCACCGGGCAGTCGGGCAACGTCTTCTCGCCCTTTTACCGGAACCTGCTCTCAAAGTGGCGCGACGTCGAATACCTGCCGATGCTCACCGACCGCGCGGCGGTGGCGGAGGGGGCCGTGGGGACGCTGCGGCTCGAGCCCGCCCGCGAGGAGTAGGCGTCGGCCCCGCTACGGGGTGTCACCCGCGCGGGCAGCTACGGTAAGCTAACCCATGCGACTCAGGCTCGACCCTTGGGCGATGGAGTACAACACCGCCTATCACGCCGAAAGCTCCCCGGAGGCGCGCGCAGGGGTGGACGTGCGCTGCGAGTGCGACGCGTGGCGCCCCATCCGCCCGGCGCGCGCCGAGACCCTTTGGCGCGACCTCTTCTTTCTAGACGGCAGCCGCCGCGTCGAGGCGCGCGTCTTGCTCGAGGAGGGGTCGGCGCAGGTCGCTTTCGGGGCGCTCGGCTCCTACGGTGTCGGGGTGGTCTCGTGCTGCGCGCGCGGGGACCGCGCGGCGGCGTTTTTGTGCGACCCCGAGACCCTTTTCGTCAAACGGGTGTGCGCCCTAAGCAGCGGGCAGAGCACCGCGCCCTTCGTGATCGCCGCAACGCGTTCGTGCTTGGGCCAGCTCGAGTACGCCGTGCTGGAGACCGACGAGCGCGATTCGGACGCGGTGATCCGGCGCGTGCAGCAGGAGATGCTCGCCGCCGAGAGAAAGCTCGCCTCGCGGCTCCTGTCGCGCTCCCCCGAGGCGCTCGTGATCTGCGACGGGCCGCGCCCGCTCGTGGGCGGCGAGCCGAACGTGGTGGGGTACCTCAAGACCATCTTCGAACCCAAAGTCGGCGAACGGGAGCTCGACGTGGTGCGCGCGCTCGAGCAGGGCGAGCGCTCACCCCTCTACCTGGTGCGGACCCAAGACCCCGAACACAGCTACTTCGAGTGGTTCGTGCGCCTGCGCGACCCGCGCCCCTGGCTCTACAGCCTCGCCGGCATGGTGCGCTTGCAAGCCTACGCGGGGCCGAACGCCGAGGGCCGCCTCGCGTGGGCGCAGAACCTCGCCGATTGGAGCTGCTTGACGCTGCCGCGCTTTGCGAGCCGCCAGCACCAGGACCCGCGCGCGCCGCAGCAGCTGCTGCCCATCCGCGCGCTTGAACGCGAGCTCGCGAGGCGGATGGGGAGCGCGCAGGTGATCCGCCGCCGGGTGATGCGGCACCTGGCACAGCAAGAAGGGGTAGCCCAGGAGGGGGCGCGGCGAGCACCACGCACCGTGAGGAGGGGCGAAGCGTGAGCCACGACCGCAGCGCGCCGGACACGGCGCCCATCGGGATGGTTTTGGGCACCGAGGACGCGACCCCCTTGGCGTTTTGGTTCGGCGTCGCCGAGGGGGTCAAGGTGCAGCTCGACGACCTCGTCTACGTCGCCGTCGCCGACCCCGCCGAGGCGGGCGACACGGTGCGCTTTTACGGTGTCGTCGACGAGGTGCGGCGGCGTTTCGAGGGGGTGCAGTTCGACGGTGACACCGAACTCGTCACCGAGGGGCTCCTGCCCGCCAACGTCGCCTACGCCGCGCACGTGCTCGTGACCCGCGTCGAACCCGAGGACTACATCCCCCCGACGCCCGGCGACCGCGTCTTCGCGGCGACCGGAGCGGCGCTCGAAAAGGCGCTCTACGTCGACAGCATGGAGGCGCCCCTGCCCGCAGGCGTGTTGCGTAACGGCGAGCCGGGGTACCTCAACTACGACTTTATCAGCGGCCAAAAGGGCGCGCACATCAACATCTCGGGGATCTCGGGGATCGCCACGAAAACCTCCTACGCGCTCTTTCTGCTCTTTAGCATCTTTCACGCGCGCCACCCCAAGACGGGGGCGAGCTTGCTCGAGAACCCGAACGGCTCCAAAGCGCTCATCTTCAACGTCAAGGGCGAAGACCTGCTCTTTTTGGACCAGAAAAACCGCACGTTCGCCGAGGCCGAGCGCAAGTGGCAGGAAAAGCACCGCTCGGCGCGCACCCGTTACGACCTCCTGGGGCTCCCCACGCGCCCGTTTGAGAGCGTCGGTCTGCACGCCCCCGCCGCCGAAGGGCGCACCCTGCAGGCGAGCACGAAGACCCGCGAGGGGGTCGCGCCGTACCTCTGGACGCTGCACGACTTCGCGCGCGAGCGGATGCTGCCTTTCGTGTTGGCCGACAAGGACGCCATGACCAACCTGGGCTTTTTGGTCGCGCACGTCGAGGAGCGGCTCTACGCGCTCGCGCAGGCGCAGCGGGGCCCGCACCTCGAGGTCGAGGACGAGGACGCGGGCTTCGTGCCCGAGGGGTCGCGCGACCTCTACGGGCGCGGGCGCATCGACCCCGACGAGGAGGTGTCGGTAGAGAGCCTGGGCCCTAGAGCGCGCCTGAAAACGTTCGACGACCTGGTGTCGTACCTAGAGTACAAGCTGCTCCTCAAAGACGCCGAGGGGGACGACGGCAAGGGGGGCGACCGCCGCTGGACGGCGAACCAGGCCAGGGCGACCCGCGAGGCCTTCGTCCGCCGTTTGCGCGGGGCCGCCAAGCACCTGCGGGCGCTCGTGCGCGGCGACCTCTCGGCCCGGGAGGCGGCGCGCGCGCGCCTTGATATCTTGGGGAGCCCCGAGCAGGTGCACGTCGTCGACATTCACGACCTCGCGCCCCTGGCGCAGATGTTCGTCGTGGGGGTGCTGCTGCGCAGCGTCTTCGAGGCGCAAGAGGCGCGCAGCGGCCGCGGTCAGGTCTTCGTGGTGTTGGATGAGCTCAACAAGTACGCCCCCGCCGAGGGCGACTCGCCCATCAAGGACGTGCTTTTAGACATCGCCGAGCGCGGGCGCAGTTTGGGCATCAGCCTGATCGGAGCGCAGCAGACCGCCAGCGAGGTCGAGCGCCGCGTGGTGGGTAATGCCGCCGTGCGCGTCGTCGGGCGCTTGGACGCGGCCGAGAGCGAACGCGCCGAGTACCGCTTTATGCCGCGCTCGTACCTGGGCCGCGCGACCATCTTGGCGCCTGGCACGATGATCGTGCACCAACCCGACGTGCCGCAGCCGATGATGCTCAACTTTCCCTTTCCAGCCTGGGCGACGCGCAAAAAGGAGTGCGACACGCGCGTCTCGGACGACGAGGCGTTGGGCGTCTTGGGGGAGCTGGGGTAGAGCGCTCCGCGCTGGTCCCTGACCCGCAGACGGGTGGGCTCAGAGGCCGCTCTCGTTCGGTGCGGCGCGCGTAGCTGACGGCCCGGTGACGGCGCGACAGCCCAGAAGGGCGCAGCGTGACCCGTTCGGCGGGCGCGAGAACGGGCGCTGCGCCGCCGTGTGCCGCCAAGTACGGGGCCCAAGTACGCAACCTACTATACAGCCCGGTACACAACCGTAGACAACAGATGCGCGCCCATGTGTAGAGCAGGCACGTCACAGGTCTCTATCCGGAATACACGTCGCCCTGCGGGGGGCTGCGAGCGGCTCGAGGATGCGGTACAATAGACGCCGTACCCTTATCGTCTTGTTCGACCACGTGCCCCTCACACGGCACCTCCTTGGGGGGCCAACGCGCTCTAGGAGCGCTACCAAACGTTACGACCGTTGCTACCGGTATCGTCGCGGCGCTTGCTTCAAGGCGCTTGTCGATGTGAGAGTTTAGCTGACGAGCTGACACCTGCTACAGAAAGGAGCGCGATGTACGCCACGGCCCGCCCCAAAAGACGCCGCCTGTTACGCGACACGCTCGTCGCCGCCCCCTTGGGGGCCGCCGCGAACGCGCTCCTCTTTTACGCCAGCGCCGCCTTCGGGGCGTTTCCGCAGAGCGTGCTCGTGCCGCGCGCCAATGCGCCCTTTAGTGTGGTTCCCGTGATCGTCTTTACCCTCATCGGGGTGTTGGGGGCGGCGCTGATGTTTTGCTTGGTCCTCTGGGCGACGCCGCGCCCCAAACGCGTCTTCTGGACGGTCGCGGCGCTCGTTTTTACGCTGATGTTCTTTACGCCCTTCTCCATTCCGGGCGCGCCCGTGGGGATGATCGTGGTGCTCGAGCTCATGCACGTCGTCGCGGCGGCCGCCGCGCTCTGGCCGGTCGCGCGGGCTTAAAAGAGGGCCGCTTCGGGCGCCGGTTGGGCGAGGGCGAGGCGCGCCGCGAGGCGCCCCAAAAGGGCCCCGATGACGTTGCCCGTACCGCTGTAGCCGCCTATGGCCCACACGCGCGGCCGCACCTCGCGCAGCACCGGCAGCCCCGAGGTGGTGTAACCGACCGGTGCGGCCCAGCGGTGGGTGATGGGCGCCCGGACGCCCAGCTGCTCGCGCAAAAAGCGCTCGAGCCGAGCCTGCACGGTCGGCGAGGGCTCCCACTCGGCCTCGCCGCCCGCGTCCCGGAAGCCACCTAGCGCGACGCGCCCGTCGGGGCGCTGCTGCCAGTACTCGTAGCCCCAACGGGCGTAGACGGGCCGGGGGAAGTGAACCTCGTGCGTCGGCGCCGTGGCGAGCATCTGGAGCCGCGCGGTGCGGACCGTGCCGGCGAGCTCGGGGAGGAGCCGCTCGAGCCGCCCGTCGATGGCCACCACGACCCCGTTGCACCGCACCCGCCCCTTGGGGGTGCGCACCAGGGTGCCCGAGAGGCCGAGGGCGGGGCTCCTTTCGAACAGCGCCGCGCCCTGCGCCTGCGCCCGGCGGGCGAGCGCGCGGCAGCGCGCGAGGGGGTTCACGACGCCGTCGGTGGAGAAGAGGAGCCCCCGCCCCTCGGGGCCTCGGTACCGCGCGACCGGCAGGGCGTCGGCGCGCATCGCCGCGTACTGGCGCTCGCAGTCGTGTTCTTCTTCGGGGGAGAGGGCGATCCGCAGGCTTCCCGGGCGGTGGACCAGCTCGGGGGTGAGCGCCTCTATGTGGTCGAGCTCGGTGAGCGTAAGGGTGTAGAGCGCCTTTGCGCGCTCCCGGCCGAAGCGGGCGACGGCGTCGTGGTAAAAGGGCGCGAGCCCGGCCAGCAAAAAGCCGCCGTTGCGCCCCGCGGCGCCGCCCCCCACGGCGAGCGCGTCGAGCCCGACGGCGCTCACGCCGTGCTCGAGGAGCGTGAGCAGGCAGCTTAAGCCGGAGCCGCCCAAACCGACGACGCAGACCTCGGCTGTGACCTCGCCCTCCAAGGGGGGGAGGGGCGTCCAGGGGTGGTCGTCCCAGAGGGGTTGGTTGGGGTGGGCCGAGGTCTCCATCAGGCCGTCATAACACGTGCGCGCCGACCTGTCACGCGCCGGGCGAGGAGCCAAGGCGCTAAAAACGCGTGGGCAGCGCTGCCCACGCGGACGCGAGGTGCTGGGTGTGGCCGCGCCGCTACACCCCGGCGAGGTCGTAGTTTTTCTGGATATAAGACGCCCACTCGCTCGGCACGTCCTCCTCGGGGTAGATGGCGCTCACCGGGCAGGCGGGGACGCAGGCGCCGCAGTCGATGCACTCGTCGGGGTGGATGTAGAGCTGGTCTTCGGCCTCGTAGATGCACTCGACGGGGCAGACGTCGACGCAGGACTTGTCTTTGACGCCGATGCACGGCTCGGTGATGATGTGAGGCATGGGTCTCCTTTCGGGTCCGCCGCGCGCGTGCTGGGCGAACCGTCTTTAAGGTACGTGCCGCGTCGGGTGGGCGCCATGACCTAGGTGGCCGCCGCTACCGGCTCGCCGAGCGCGCCAACTCGCGCAGCGCGGCCGCGTCGACGCGCTCGACGGTGCGCCGCTCGAGCTGCACCGCGCCGGTCTGCTGCAACCGCGTGAGGTTGCGGCTGACGAGCTCCGGCACCGTGCCGAGCTGCGCGGCGATGCTGACGTTCGTCTCGAGCGCAAACGGCACCCCCTGCTCGGCCCGCTCGAGCAGGTATCCCGCCAAGCGGTGGACGACCTCCTGAAACGAGAGCTGCTCGACGAGCCACACGAGCCGGCGCAGCCGCCGCCCCACCCGCCGCAACAGGTGCAGGGCGATCGCGGGCCGTTCGTGCAGCACCGCCATCAGCGCGTGCTGTTCGAGGAGCAGCGTGGTGGTGGGCTCGATCGCCTGCGCGCTGGCGGGGGAGAGCCCCTCGTCGAGCGGCGCGAGGTCGGCGACGGCGGCGAAGGGGCGCTCGAGCGCCAAGATCACCTCGCGGCCGCTCTGCGGCGACAGGATAAAGGTCTTGACGCAACCCGAGGTGACGATGTGGAGCCCTTCGGGCTTTTCGCTCACCCAGAAGAGCACCGCCCCCTTGGGGTAGCGGCGCTCTTGCGCGATCGCGGCGAGCGCCGCGAGGTCGTCCTCGGGGAGTTTGGCGAAGAGCGGGCAGTGGGCGAGGGCCTCGAGGGGGCGCACCGAGTCAACCATGACCTTAGTGTAGGGGAGCGCCGGCGTCGGGGGTGTGGCCCTCGCAGGCTGTCGGCCTCGGCGCCGCCGCCAACCCCGGGATGACCCGCGCCGCCGTCGCGAAGATCGCCCGCCAGACCGCCCAGCGGGTGGGGCGGGAGACGAGGACGAACGTCCTCGAGCTGCGCTTTGCCGGGCCCCTTTGCGGCGTCCCGGACGAGGGGGCGCTAGCGGCGATTCGCATGGGTGCCGAGCTCGAGGCGATGATCACCGACCCGGTCTACGAGGGCAAGTCGCTAGCGGGGCTTATTGGGTTGGCCCGTTCGGGGGAGATCCCCCCGGGGAGCCGGGTGCTCTACGTGCATTTGGGCGGCGCACCCGCTTTGGACGCCTACCGCAAAGCGTTCGCGTAGGCGGCCGCGCCAGCCCCTATACTTTTGGGCAGGACCCGTCCGGTCGGCGCGGCGAGGGGCGCCCGTTTGGCGGGTGGCGCGCGTTACGGGGGCGGGGCCGCTAAGAGGTTGGTATGTGTCCACCCGGCGTTTTACGGCACGTTCACCAGGCGCTGAGCCGCCGCGACCTCTTCAAGCTCGGGGCGGGGGCGGCGCTCGCCGGGGCGTTTCCGGCAGCGACCCGCGCGCAAGCGGCCCGCACGCTGCGTTTTGCCAACCTGCGTGTTGCCCACGTGCAGGACCTCACGCACCCCCTCTCGCCGCGCTTTCCGGTGTTTCCCGCCTACGAACCCATGCGCGTGACGAAGCTCTTCGACGTGGAAGCCGACGGCTTTTTCGCCAACCGCTGGGACCTCGCCGAGCACACCGGTACGCACCTCGACGCGCCCGCGCACTTTATCGCGAACGGGGTCGCGGCCGACGGGCTCGAGCCCGAGAGCCTGCTTGCGCCGGTCGCCGTCATCGACCTCCGTGAGCGGGCGGCCGCGGATCCCGACACCGCCCTAGGGGTCGACGACCTCACCGCTTGGGAGGCCGAGCACGGCCCCCTGCCAGACGGCGCGGCGGTCTTTCTCTACTCGGGGTGGGACGCCCGCGCGGGCGACGCCAGAGCGTTTTTAAACGCCGACGCCGAGGGCACGCTGCACTTCCCGGGCTTCTCCCCCGAAGCGGCCGCGTTTCTCGTCAGCGAGCGCCGCATCGTCGGGGTCGGCGTCGACACCCCCTCGCTCGATATCGGCGCGGCGACGCGCTTCGACGCGCACGTCGCGGTGCTCGGCGCCGGGCTGTGGGGCCTGGAGAACCTCGCCAACCTCGGCCGCCTGCCGCCGCTGGGCGCGACCGTCTTCGTCGGCGCACCTGCCGTCGCGGGCGCGTCGGGGGGGCCGGCGCGGGTGTTGGCCGTGTGGTCGTAACGGGCCATCACGGGTCATCACGGGTCGTGGCGCCCTGAGGGTGAGCGCGTAGGTGGCGGCGTGTTAGGGTGCGGCGCATGCACCCGCCGCACCCGACGCCTCACGCGCTCGCCCCACACGTGCTGCACTACCCCCTCGCCGACCGCTGCTTGCACGAGGGGCGCGCGACCGTCTCGCTCCGCCTGCCCCGCGCCTTGCAGCCCGTCTGCGTGTACGTCCGCAGCGAGCCCAACAACGAGGAGCTGCTCTCGAAGCTCGAGCCCGTCGGCGCGCACGGCCCCTGGGAGCGGTGGTCCGGCCCCTTGCGCCTCAACCCCGCCGACCCCGTGACGCGCTACGCCTTTAAGGTCGTGCTGGAGAGCGCGCAGCTCTGGGTGAGCGAGGCGGGTGTGACGCCGCACGCTCCCGAGCGCGACCTGCACTTCCGCTGGAACCCGCGCTACGTCCCCGCACGTTGGGTGTGGTCGGCGGTCTTTTACCAGATCTTCCCCGACCGCTTCTGCGACGGCGACCCCAGCAACAACGTCTCGAGCGGCGCTTATCGCTACGAGGGCAAACCCGTCGTGGCCAAAACCTGGGACGAGCGGCCCGTCCGGGGGCAAGGGGCGCGGGAGTTCTACGGCGGCGACCTCCAGGGGATCACCGCCAAGCTGCCCTACCTGCAGGACCTGGGCGTCACGGCGCTCTACCTAAACCCCATCTTCACCTCGCCGAGCTCGCACAAGTACGACACCGTCGACTACCTCCAGGTCGACCCGCACCTCGGCGGCAACGACGCCTTCGCCTCGCTCTGCGCGGCGCTGCGCGCTCGCGGGATGCGCGTCGTGCTCGACGCGGTCGTCAACCACACCTCCGAGCGCCACCCCTGGTTCGACCGCTACGGCGAGGCGCTCGAGCCGGGCGCCTACGGCCACCCGGAGGCCCCGACGCGCGGCTTTTACACCTTCGTAAAAGATGGTGCGGAGGGGGGAGAGGACGTTCTGGAGGCCGAGGGCGTCGTGCGCTCGGACGACCCCTACCACGGCTGGCTCGGCGTCGCGACGCTGCCCGTCCTCAACTTCGCCCACCCCGAGGTGCAGCGCCGCGTGTACAGTGACCAGAACGCCCTGTTGCGCGTCTGGCTGCGGCCGCCCTACCGCATCGACGGGTGGCGCTTCGACGTCGCGCACATGATCGGGGAGGGCCCGGGGGCGCGCAACAACGCCCGCTACCTGCGCGCCTTCCGCCGGGCGGTGCGCGAGGAGAACCCCGAGGCGTACGTGTTGGGGGAGCACTTTTTCGAGGCGACCCCTTGGCTCCAGGGCGACCAGGAGGACGGCGCGATGAACTACTACGGGTTCACGGCGCCGCTGCGCGCCTTTTTGACGGGGCGCGACCACCGCGCCCACCCGGTGCGCGTCGACGCCGCCGACCTCGGGGCGATGCTCGCCCGCGCGCGCGCGAAGCTGCCCTTCGAGCACCAGCTCTCGCAGCTCAACCTCCTGAGCAGCCACGACATCCCGCGCCTGCAGACCGAGCTGGGCGGCGACACCGCCCTGCACCGGCTCGCCGCGACGGCGCTACTGACCTACATCGGCGTGCCGTGCCTCTACTACGGCGACGAGGTCGGTTTGGAGGGTAGTCACGACCCCGACAACCGCCGGCCGTTTCCCTGGGACGCGGCGTGGGACGAAAGGTTGCGGGCGCACTACCGGCGGCTGATCGCGCTGCGCCGCGGGAGCAGGGCGCTGCAGGAGGGCGGTTTCGCCGAGCTCTACGCGCGCGGGGACGTCTACGCGTTCGCCCGCATCCTCGGTGAGGAGCTCGTCGTGGTGGTGCTCAACCGGGGACCGCAGACGCGTGTGGCGCTGCCGCTGGACGCGCTGGGGCGACCCGCAACGCGCCTGAGGTCGCTGTTTGACGGCGCCGAGGTCGCGGTCGAAGGGGTGCTCGAGGTGACGCTGGCAGCGCGCGCGAGCGCGGTGTTCTGCGGTTAAGGGCGCTACAGCGCCGCGTAACGCCCGCTCGGGAGGCTGCGGACGAGGCCCTTAAGCTCGAGCGTCATCAGCGCGCTCAGCAGCTCGGGGGCGGCTCTGCCGGTCGCCGTGACGAGGTCGTCGAGGAGCGGTTCGCCCCCCTGGCGGATGGCGGTGAGGAGCTCCTGGGGGAGGCCGGTGAGCTCCGGCGCGTCGCGCTTCGGGGGCGCGCTCGGCGCCCGACGCCACCCGAGCTCGCTCAAGATGTCGTCGGCGCGCTCGGTCAGCACGGCGCCCTGCTTGAGGAGCTCGAGCGGCCCCGCGGCGCGCGGGTCGCGGGCGCGGCCGGGGACGGCGAAGACGGTGCGGCCCTCCTCGAGCGCGAACTCGGCGGTGATGAGAGCACCCGACGTGACCCCCCCCTCGACGACGAGCACCCCGCGCGCGAGCCCGCTGATGATGCGGTTGCGCCCCGGGAAGTGTTCGGCGCGGGGCGGCGTGCCGAGGCGGTACTCGCTCACCACCGCCCCGCCACCGTCGGCGATGCGCCGCGCCAAGCGCGCGTTCTGGGCCGGGTAGGGCCGGTCGACGCCGGAGCCCAGCACGGCGACCGTCGCGCCGGGCGCAGCCTCGAGCGCGCCCTCGTGCGCGGCGGTGTCGACCCCGAGCGCGAGCCCCGAGACCACCACGACGCCGGCTCGGGCCAGCTCGCGCGCGATCTCGCGGCTCAGCTCGAGGGCAAAGGGGCTCGCGCGCCGCGTGCCGACCACGGCCACCGCGCGCACCGCGTCCAGGTCGCCCTGCAGGTGCGCGGGCAGGGTCCCGCGGACGTAGAGCACGGGTGGCGGGTCGTAAATCCCCCGCAGGCTCGCCGGGTAGTCGGGGTCATCTAACGTGAGGAGCTGCACTCCCAGCCGCTCGGCGCGGGCGCGCTCCTCGGCGGCTCTGCGCTCCCCCTCGGCGCGAAACGCCACGATCGTCTGGGCGAGCTTCGGGCCGACCCCCTCGACCTCCCTGAGCGCCCCGGCGGAGGCGTCAGCCAACGAGGCGGCGTCGCCGAAGTGCTCCAGGAGCGCCTTGAGCTTGCGCGGGCCCAGGCCCGGGGTAAACGCGAGGGCGAGCAGGGGGGAGGGCGTCGGGGGCACGCGGGCACTCTACCGCCCGCTGCGCGCGCCCCCTATAAAGTTTTTGGCTTGGCCGGTGGCTTCGGGTTTGCTACAGCGTCTCCGCCTCGGTTTTGGGCACCCCCCGCTTCCAGCGCACGCCGTCCGGGGTGTCCTCGAGGACGATGCCGAGCGCCGCCAAGCGCTCGCGGATGGCGTCCGCGGTGGCGAAGTCGCGCCGCAGCCGCGCCTCTTGCCGCTGCGCGCTGATGAGCTCCACGAGGCCGCTGACGAGTTCGGCGTCGCCCTGCGTCTCCGCCGCACCCCCGAGGATCCCCAAGACGCCCCCCGCGGCGTCGTCAAAAAAGCGTTTGGCGGCGCGCAGCGTCGCCTGGTCGGCGCCCCGCGCGAGCGCCGCGTTCGTTTCGCGAAGGGCGTCGTAGAGCACCGCGAGCGCCTGCGCCGTGTTGAGGTCGTCGTTCATCGCCGCCTCGAAGCGCTCGCGGTAGGGGCTCGGGTCCGCGTCCTCGTCACCTCCGTCCTCGACCGCCCGCGCGAGCGCCGCGTAACCCTCCCGCAACCGCCGGAGCCCCTGCGCGGAGGCCCGCAAGCTCGCCTCGGAAAAGTCCGAGACCGAGCGGTAGTGCGTGCCCAACAGGTGAAAGCGCACGGCGATGGGGTCGAAGCGCCTAAAGAGCTCCTCGAGCGTGACGAAGTGCCCCTTGGACTTCGCCATCTTCTCGCCCTCTAGCGTCACCATGTTGAAGTGCAGCCACACGCGCGCAAAGGGTTTGCCCGCCGCTTTCGCCTGGGCGAGCTCGCACTCGTGGTGCGGAAAGATGAGGTCCAAGCCGCCGCCGTGAATGTCGAACGCGTCGCCCAGGTATTTGGTGCTCATCACCGAGCACTCGATGTGCCAACCCGGGTACCCTTCGCCCCACGGCGACGGCCAGCGCATCAGGTGCCCGCCCTCGGCGCGCTTCCAGAGGGCGAAGTCGCGCGGGTCGTCCTTGTCGCTCCGGGTGGCGATGCGGGTGCCCTCGACGAGGTCGTCCACGTTGCGCCCCGAGAGCTCGCCGTAAGTCTCCCACGCCGAGACGTCGAAGTAGACGTTGCCGCCCCGCTCGTACGCGAGCCCGCGCTCCAAGAGGGTCTGCGTCATCGCGATCTGCTCGGTGATGTGCCCCGTGGCGCGCGGCGTGATGTCGGGGCGGCGCACGCCGAGCTTGGCCATGGCGTCGAAGTAGGCCCAGAAGTACTTGTCGGCGATCTCCATCGGCTCTAGCTGCTCGAGCTTGGCGCGCTTTAGGAGCTTGTCCTCGCCGTCGTCGGCGTCGTCCGTTAAGTGCCCGACGTCGGTGATGTTGGTGACTAGGCGCACGCGCAGACCGAGGTACTCGAGGTAACGGCGCAGCACGTCGAACAAGATGGGCCCGCGCGCGTGCCCCAGGTGGGGCTCCGAGTAGACCGTGGGGCCGCACAGGTACATCCCGACGTGACCGGGGGTGATTGGTTCGAAGGGCTCTTTGCGGCGGGTCAGGGTGTTGTAGAGCTGTAGGGGGGTTGCAGGCATGAAAAAACTGTCCTCATCGCGGAGTTATGGTCGTGCGGGCATCGTCGTCTGCGGACGCGTCGGGATAGCTGACCTTAGGGTGCGCGCGTCGGCGATGGTGCCCGCGACCGGCGCCTCAAAACGCAGGGCGAAAGGTCGCGGGCTGGGCCGGGCGACATCGCGCGGTTTGAGGGCGAAGCGGGCGCATGGGGCGAGTGTAGCACGAGCTGAAAACGCGCTGGGCAAAGGGTAGAGTAGCGGGGTGGGTTACCTGACGGTAGCGAGAGCCTGGAGGCGCGAGGAGCTCGTCAAGGGAAGCGCGTTTATCGCCTTTGTGACGCCGGTAGCGAGCGTGGCGGAGGCGCTCGAGCACCTCGCGGCCGTGCGCGCCGAGCACGCCGAGGCGACTCACAACCCCTATGCGTACCGCGTCGGCCCGGAGGTGCGCTTTTCGGACGACGGCGAGCCGGGGGGCACAGCGGGGCGGCCGATGCTCGAGGTTTTGCAAAAGCGCGGTCTGGACCACGTGCTCGCCGTCGTGACGCGCTACTACGGCGGGACCAAGTTGGGCGCCGGCGGGCTCGTGCGGGCGTACGGCGGAAGCCTCGCTAGAGCGCTCGACGAGGCCGGGTGCGCCGAGGTTCGCGAGACGGTCTCGCGCACGGTCTGCGCGCCCTTTAGCGACCTCGACGCGGTGCACCGCCTTTTAAACGACTGGCCGGGGCTCGTCAAGGGGGAACCGGCGTACACGGCGGCGGGGCTTAAGCTGCGCGTGACGCTCTTCGCCGAGGACGAGGGGGCGCTGCGGGAGGCGCTCACGCAGGTGACGAGGGGGGCGGCGCGGCTCGCGTAACACGTCAAAAGCCCCGGCGGGGTGTCGGGGCTTTTGGGGGCTCTAACCGCCTAGCGCGCCCAGACCCGTTTGCCTTGACTGTCGAGGCGGAGCGAGGAGGCGTCGTCGTTGCCGAAGTTTTTACCGTTGACTTTGCCGTCGGTGACACCGGCGGCGTAGATCTCACCAGCGTTCACGCGCTTGTTGGTCACGTTCAGTTCGGCCGTGCTCGTCCACGCGGCGCGACCTGCCGGGGTGTACTTCCTCACCAGGTAGTCGGCGTCGAGACCATCGAAGCCATAGCCACCTACATAGATGTTGCCGCTGCTGTCGGTGGCGACGTCGCTATAAATCTACCGCAGCGCGCTGTTGCCAGAGGCGTCGGCCGCTGCTGCCATGCTTCGAGAGGGTGGCGGTGTAGTGTTCGTCGTAGAGGTGCCCAGCTACGTAGACGCTGTGTAAGCCATCTCAAAAAGCCTCAAACCGCATGTATGGCCGTTAGCAGTTGCTAGCCGGGACCCTTAGCGGAAGTACTCGCGCACGATGTCCTGGTACTCCAGGGGCAACCGCCCTTCGCGGATCGCCTCCTCGGCGGCGCGCGCGTACTCGGCGGGCTCTCTGGAGCTAGGTAGTACGAAGTTCTCCGTGCCGGGTTGCAGCACCTCGCCGCGCTGGCTGGGGCCGTCCTCGCCGCGCACGCCGGGGAGGCGTTGGAGGGGTCCTTGGGGGGGATCGCCGAGTCGGTCCTGGGGTTCGCCGGCCGCGTCCTCGCCTCCACCCCCCTGCGCGGCGCCCTGCGCGGCGTCGCTCGGCGCGTCGCCGGCGGTCTCTGCGCTGCCGCCCCCGCCGATCTCCGCGCCGCTCTCTTCGGGGGCGCTAGGGCTCCCCGCCGCGCCCTCACCGACCGCCTCGTCGCCCGTAGCTTCGTCGCCCTGCAGCCCCGCCTCCTCACCGGCCTCTGGCGAGGGTGCGCCCTCGGCCCCCGCCCCCCCCGGAGGTGGCGCTGCGGGGGCGTCTTGGGGGGCAGACCCCTCGCCCGAGCCTGAGCCGTCTTCTGCCTCCCCGGCCGCGCTCTCCGCGCTGCCCGCCTGTCCGGCGTCGTCCCTTGCCCCGCCGCCTTCCGCCTCGTCGCCGCCGGTATCGCCAGCCGACGGTTCCGAGGCCGCCTCCTCGGGCGGGGCGGTTTCCGTGCCGCGCTGCGCGTCCGCTAGGTCACGGCCGTCGAGGGTCTCGGCGTCGCCGAAGCGCATCTCGGGGGAGAGGTCGTCGGGGGGCGCGCCGAGGCTGCCGAAGGGGCTCGTTGGGCGCGTCTGGGGGGCACCTTCGGCCGCCTCGAGCTCGGCGAGCGAGCTGAGGTAGCGCTCGAGCGCTGCCGCCTCACCCACCTCGCCGGACGGGGCGCCCGCCTCGCCGCTGCCGCCCGCACCTGCCCCGACGCGAGCTTCTGAAGGCGTCTCCTCCGCAACCGGATCGCCCGCGGCGCGACCGGAGGGGGTTGCAGCGGACGCCTCCTCCGAGGGTTCTGCGGCGGTCGAAGGCTCCGGCGGGGGTGGGGCAGGGGTGTCACCGCCTCCATGAGGGGTAGAGGGGGTGCCGAAGGGGGTTCTGAGTGGCGCCCCGAGGTTGGGCACCGGTAAGGCGGGCAGGAGCGCGAAGAGCGTGGCGAGCACCACGAGTGGGAGCCACCAGGGCTGCGTCGGGGGGGGCGCGAGGCGTTTGGCGCTCGCTTCGGCGCGGCGCCGCACCGCTGCCCCGAGGCCGTAAGGGTCCTCCTGGGGGGGGAGCTCGAGCGCCGTGCGGTAGGCGAGCCCCGACTGCGCGTCGATCCAGCTGAGGGCCCAGGCGTGGGCGCGCTCGTCCGTGCGTTTGGGGCGCCAGAGGTACCCGAGCGCGAACGCGAGCGCGAGCGCCAAGAGGTGATAGGGCAGCGGCGCGGCGAGCGCCCAGGCGACGAGCGAGGTGGCGAGCGCGAGGCCACCCCCCCGCAGGAGGCGCGCGCCAGCGCGCCGCCGCTGCGCGAGCTGCTCGTGCAGGAGGGGTCCACCGCGCGGGGGGTAGGGCCCCGGCGTCTGCCGCTGGCTCGGTCTAATCTGCATGGATCTCATTATGCCCCGCCGGGTGCGCCGGCGCGCGCGTCAGCAGAACGAGCGTCAGGCCGCCGAGCAGGGCCATGGCGCCGACGTGCGGGAGCGAGACCCCCCCCGCGACCGCGACCGGGCTCAGCACGGCGCGTCCGAGCCAGACGTCGAAGCTGATCGTGCCGACCAAAACGAGGGGGGGGATGAGCGGCAGCGCCGCCCGCGCCCGCGCCAGCGCGCGCCCGCAGACGAGGCCGACGCCGAAGTAGCCGAGCACCCCTAGCGGCCTCGTGACGAGCGACCACCAGAGGGGCGCTTCGGGGTGCGTGGCGGCGTAGGTGGTGAGCTCGAAGGGGAGCCCCAGCGCCCAAAAGACGAGCGGAACGCCCAGCGCGGCGCAGCTTGCCGCTCGGGGCGCCAGCGCGACGCTCCCGCCGTAACCGACGCTCAACAGCAGCAGCGCGCCGGCTTTTACCTGAACGAGGGTGTACCAGCTGTCGTTGGGCCCCGGCGCGGTCGGCCAGGTGATGGCGACGGCAAAGAGCAGGAGGCCGAAAAAGGCCATGAGCAGCTGCAGCGTATCGCCGCGCGTTAGCAGGTCGCCAAGACCCGTTCCGGGCGCCTGCTGCGCGTTCACGGCAGCCTCTTTCGGTCACGGCCGCTAGGCCGGTGGTTAGAGCCGCTAACCGAGCGGTCACGGCCGCTAGGCCGGCGGCTAGAGCCGCTAACCGAGCGGTCGCTACGCGCAACTTCGTACTCACGGCCGCTAGGCCGGCGGCTGGAGCCGCTAACCGAGCGGTCACGGCCGCTAGGCCGGCGGCTGGAGCCGCTAACCGAGCGGTCACGGCCGCTAGGCCGGCGGCTGGAGCCGCTAACCGTAGGGAGCGCCACGAGGACGAGGTCGCCGTCGCGGGCGAGCGCGCTGCCGCGGGGGAGGTGGGGTAAGAGCGGGGTGTAGGCGTCGGGGGGGAGGTTGTCGCCGAGTTCGGGGCGGAGGCTCGAGTCCGCCGCGAGCGCCTTCTGCTGGCCGCGGCCGAGGATAAAGAGGTCTTCAAGAGCGCGGCTGCCGGCGTTGATGAGTTCATCTCCGCGCCAGTAGAAGCGGGCGTCTTCGAGCTCGGGGCGGCGCGCGAGGAGGAGCGCCTCGTAGCGTCCGAGAGACAGCCTGAGCCCCGAGGGGCTCAGCGTGGGCACGGCGCTCGGGGGCACCGTGCGCGGCGAAGCCACCTCGTCGAGCGGGTAGAGGAGGCCGTAACGTTCGGTGTCTAGCGTCAGGTCGCGCCGCGCGGGCGAAAAGAGGCCGCGCCCCTCGAGCCGTTGCGCCAGGGGGCCGCCGGCGAGCACGAGCGTGCGCGCCTGCTCCTGCACCACTTCCTCGCCGCGCAGCGCCCAAAAGCCCGCCAAGCTCCCCACGGTGGCGAGCAGCAGCGCGCTCCAGAGGCCCGGTAGGCGCCCGTAGCGCACCAGCAAAAGGGCGGCGAGGGCGTAGCCGAAGAGCGCCCAGAGGAGCGTGCTGGGGGGCAGGTGCGGGGGGGGAGCGGCGAGGTCGGGGGTGAGCAGGGCGGCTTCGAGCGTCCGCCGCTCGAGGCGCGGCAAGCCCGCGAGGAGCGCCGCGGCCTCCTCGCGTTCGCTCCGCGCGAGCCACCCCGCCCCTAGGCGCTGCAGGGGCGCCCCGAAGAGGGCGTCGTAGCCCTCGGGGAGCGGGGCGTTGCCGGTGGGCTCTAAGAGCAGTACGGTGCTGCCGCCGGCGGCGGCAGCGGCGAGCGCGGCGGGCGAGGAGGGGGTCAAGGTGTCGCCGACGACCACGGTGGCCACCCCGTCAAAGGCGCTCGCGCGCTCCGGCAGCGCCCCGTAGACCTCGAGCACCCGCGCGTCGGCGTCGAAGAGGTCGCGTTCGGCGCCCAGGGTGCGCGACAGCACCAGGTGCAGGGGGCGCGGGTCGAGGCGCCGCCGCTCGACGCTCCCGCTCGCGAGCACCCGGTCGGGGGTGCGCACCGACCACACGAACTGCTGCCAGGCGGGGATGAAGATGACCTCTTCAAAGGTGCGGCGTCCACCGCCGCCCGCTAAGGGGGCGCGAAAACGCAGCCAGCGTTCGCCGCCGCGCAGCGTGCCGCGGTCGAGCTCAAGGAGCAGCTCGGCGTCGGGCGCGTCGCGCAAACTCACGCGTACGGGGTTCCAGGCGTCGGCGACGATCTCACCCTCGAAGCCGAAGACCACCTCGACTTCCACCTCGAACTGTGCGAACGCGGCGCCGCATCCGAGCAGCCACGGTAACAGTAGCCGCGGCAGCACCCGCGCTGCGAGCCGGCCCCAAGACCGCTTGGCGTTGTTCAGCACCCCCTTACTCTACCGGACCCGGTGCCGGCTATCGTGAGGCCGTTGACGGCTTCTCCTCTCCGGTGGGCGCATAGGGTTGGCAGGGGCTTCGTCACGCATGGCCCGTGAACCACAAGCTACCAGCCGCAGGCTACTCGCCGGTTGGGCGATAGAGCGGTTGGACGGCGCACGAAGGGCAACAGAACCTAGTCCGCGTGCCTTTCGCGCGCCGTTTCGTCACGCGCGGCGACCGGGGTCGCGGCAGGCGAAAAGACGATGGCGGAGGCGATGGGGCGCTGGGAAAAGGCGGGGCGGTTGATCACCTCGCCGGCGGCAAAGAGCGTGCTCGAGCCACCCGAATCCATCTGCAAGGCGCTCTCGGCGCCGAGCGAGAGAAAGAGCGGTACGAGCTCGGCGGCGGTGAGCTCGGTAGCGGTGAGTAGCAGCACGGTGCCGTCGTCGCGGACGCCGACCGCGGCGCGGGTGGTGCGGCGGTTGACGTTGCTGTTGGGGTCGAGGGGGTCGAACGCCTCGAGCTCGGGGGTGTAAGCGGGTTTCCCCCCTTGCACGAGGAGCGGCCCGGCCTCGACCGCCTCGGGCGCAAAGGCGAACGCCCGCGGCGTCAGCCGCAGCTCGAAGCTTAAACGGTCGCCCGCGTCGAGGAGGGCCAGGGGGCGCTCCTCCGGCGCGTACGACAGGACAAACCCCCCCGGCGGCACGGTGCGTGGCCCGACCTTGTTCTCTAAAACCCGCTCCCCGCGCACCACGAGCGCTCCCCACCGCGGACTCCCGACGGTCTCGCCCGGCGTGGTAAAGAGCGCCACCTTGCCCGTCTGCGGGAGGCGGTAGGGGTGGCCGTTAAGCGAAAAGCGCAGCTCGGCCTGCAGCCGACCGATGAGGGGGCGGCCGAAGCCGAAGCCGATGGCCGCGCGGTTGCGCGTCGGCAGCGAGCGCGTTTCCCCCGCTGACTTCAGAAAACCGATGGTCTGGCCCGTTTGGGTGTTGAAGTAGCTCGCGTTAAGGCCGACGAGCGCCCCCGCCGCGAGGTCGCTCAGCACCTGCGCCCCCGCGGGCGCCTGCACGACCTCGAAGCGCCCGCTGCCGGGGGCGATCTCGACGAGGTCGACGCGGCTCGTACCGGCGACCGTGGGGTGGCTAAAGCGCCGCAGCGTCACCCCTGGAGCGAGCGTGCGCGTCGCGCTCGGCGCCTCGGGGGTGAGGCCTAAGAGGAGGCGCTCGCGCAGGTCGAGCTGGGCGTCGGCTGCGGCAGGGGTTTTGACGTCGGCTTCGACTTTGGCTTCGTCACCGACGTCGACCCCGGCTGCGATATCGGCTGCGATATCGGCGCTCAGGTCGACGACCACGCGGCTCGGTTCGCGCAGCGCAAACGCCTCGAAAGAGAAGGCGGGACCGCGCAGCTCGAGCCGCGTCCCTTTGGCTTCCGCACGGACGGCGAGCGCGATCCCTGCGACCTGGGTGGGCAGGTCGCGGGGGAGCAGCAGGGGTGGCAGAAAGAGGGTGAGCGGCTCCTGCGGGCCGACCGCGCCGGTGCGCCGCACCCGTTCGAGCGCGCCCTCGCTCAACCCCTCGAGGTCGAAGACGATGCGCACCGCGCTGCCGCTACTCGAGCGCACCCCCGTCAGGCGCGGCAGCGTCACCCCGAGCGCCGCGAGCGCCTCCGCCGGCAGGTAGACGGCGCCTTGGTCGAGCACGGGCGCTGCGGCGGAGGCCGCGAGACCCTCGCCGAGCCACCCCAAGCCGGGCGTGTAGGCCAGGGTGCGCCCCGCGTAGGTCACGGTGACGCTCCCTTGCGCTTCGTGCGCCGTGGCTCCCGGCAGCGCGAAGAGGGGTTGCGCCCACGCCCCCGCGCCCGCGGCGAGCGCGAGGAGCCAGACGAGCGCGCGCCCCCCCCCGCGTCGGAGGGCGTTACGCACGCGCGCGGTCACCTGGACAGCCCGGTGGTCGTTGGACGAAGCGATACGGAGTTCTCCACACGCATAGAGCGATACCAGCTGTTTGTGAGAGCCGCCTGGGGCCGCCGCAGGGCGCCGGCAGGCTACAGCGAGTGCAGCACCCCGAGAAAGTCGCTCGGGTTGACCCGCGTCCCCAAGATGTTTTCGAGCCCCAGAGCGATCTGCTGCGCTTCGACGTCGCGGCTCCTCAGAGCGATCGCGCCCGCGTCGCGCGCGACCTGGCGAAGGCGGCTCATGGGCTCCGGTGAAAAGTCGAGGACGCTTAGGTGCGGTCCGAGGTGCGTGTCGTCGACCTCAAACGTCGGCTCGAGCCGCACGAGCAGGTCAGCGCGCATCAGGTGGCTGCCGAGCAGGGGGTCGCGGTAGGAGCGCGGCGAGCACTCGGTGCTCGCGGCGAGCACCCCGAGGGTGCGTTCGGCGGTCGGGATGTCGGGTGCGAGCAGCGTCAGGTGCGCCGCGCCGAGGCTCGAGAGTTCGCGGCAGACGGCCCGCGCGAGCGCCCCCGAACCCACCACCACGACCCGCGCGCCGCGCGCGTCCCACCCTTTGCTCTGGAGGGCGGCGAGCGCCGCGCGTCCGAGGGTGTACTCGGCGATGAGCCCGCCGTAGGAGACGGTCAAGGCGTCCGCAGCGCCGGTCTCTTGGGCGATCAGCGACGAGCGCAGCGCGACCCGAAAGGCCGCCTCGTGAAAGTTGGGGTCGAGCACCAAAGCGCCGCGAAAGTCGAGCGGCGCAAGGGCGCTCGCGAGCGCCCCGAACTCGGTCGGCGTGACGGGGTGCAAAAGCACTCCGAGGCTGGGTTTGCGAAACTGCGCGAGCGCCTGGCGCAGCGCGTAGTCCTGGGTGATGAGGGCAACCAGATGCACGGGCGCAGTATACCTTTATACCTTCGGGACCTCCCTGCGCTCTGGGCGGCCGCTCGAAGGCTCGAGCCGTCGACGGGCGTTTCGGGGGCCGGTAGGGGGCGTCAGGGTCACCACGCGGTCTATGCGGTGCGTGAGGGGGAGCTCGGCCGCAGAGCCCTACGGGTGCCCTACAATGCCGCCATGGAACGCAGCACCGACAGGGGACATGAGCCGCGCTGGCAGGTCACGGTACGGGTGCCGACGCGGATCGACTTCGCCGGCGGGTGGTCCGACGTACCCGCGTTCGCCGCGCGCGAAGGGGGCGCGGTCGTCAACGCCGCCATCACGCGCTACGTCGAGGGGCGCGCGCGTTGGGACGAAGGGGGCTTGCGCCTCGAGTACGACCTGGCGCTGCCGCCAGACGCCCACCTCGGCACCTCGGGGGCGATCAACGTGGCGTGGCTGCGGCTGACGCATGGGCTCATCGGCGACACCCCACCCCCAACCGAACTGGCCGAGCGGGCGTTTCGTCTGGAGAAGCTGCTCGGGGAGGCGGGCGGGAAGCAGGACCAGTACGCGGCCGCTCTAGGCGGCGTGCACTTGTTGCGCTTTTCGGGGGCGGAGGCGTCGGCGGAGGTCGAGCCCTTGGAGCTTCCCGAAGCGACCCTGCGCGCCCTCGAGGCGCGCTGCGTGCTCGCCTACTCGGGCGTCTCGTCGTCCTCGGGTGACGCTCACGAAAGGGTGTGGGAACGCTACCGGCGCGGCGAAGGGGAGGTCGGAAAGACCGTGCGGGGACTGCGCGACAGCGCCTACGCCGCGCGCGACGCGCTCCTGGCGGGTGACCTCGAGGCATTGGCGGAGGTGCTGACGGAAAACCGCGAGGCGGCGCGCCGTCTTGATGCGCGCCTCGTCCCGCCGCGGCTCGACGAGCTCTTCGAGGCGGGGCACCGAGCCGGCGCACTGGGCTCAAAAGCGTGCGGTGCGGGCGGGGGCGGCTGCTTGCTCTTTCTCTGCACCGAAGGGCGGCGCGCGGCGGTCGAGGGGGCGCTGAGCGAGCGGGGCGCTACGCTGCTGCCGTTTGCGTTCGCCCCCCGCGTCGCCCCGTAGCTGGGGCAGGGAGCGAACGCGGTGCCACCGACGTTCAGGCGTTTGACGCTCCGCGAGCGGTGGGCGCTTGTGCTACCTTGAACCCATGGCCGCACCCTCCAGCGCCCCGCCGCACGTCCTGACCTTGCGCGGAGGCGTCTGCGGCCCCTTCGGACGAACGTCCTGAGCGTTACGCGGCCTTTTGGCGGCACGCCTAGCGAACCTGTTACAGTGAGCGGGTACTGCCTGCTCGGCTCGTTACGACGTGCGCAAAGCTGCCCTCGCGCCCCCAACACCTGCACGCATTTGCCGAGATGAAACTGGCTGAGACGATACCGGTAGCCACGCACAGAACTGGCCCGGCGCGACCCGGTGCCGAGGCCTCTACAGCGACGACTTCGAGGTGACTATGTTTGTAACCCTACCCGACGGCAAACGCCTGGAGCTCCCCGCGGGCGCGACCGCGCGCGACGTGGCCCAAGCGATCGGCCCCGGCCTCGCCAAAGCGGCTCTGGGCGCGACCGTGGGCGGTCAGCTGACCGACCTACTGAGCGAGCTGCCCGACGGCGCCGAGGTGGCCATCCTGACCAAAAAGGACGAGGCGGTGGTGCGGCTCATGCGGCACACCTTGGCGCACGTCATGGCCCAAGCGGTGCGCGATTTGTTCGTCGCCGAAGGCTACGCGCCGGAGCGCATAAAGATGGGTGTCGGACCGGTGATCGACAACGGCTTTTACTACGACTTCGACCTGCCGCGTACCCTCACCCCGGACGATCTGGAGAGGATCGAGGCGCGGATGCGTGAGATCATCCGGGCCAAGCTGCCCCTGCGACGCTTTGCGCTGCCGCGCGCGGAGGCGTTGGCGCGCTTCGAGGGGCGCGACCCCTACAAGCTCGAGCTCATCCAGAACCTCCCCGAGGACGTCCCCATCACCTTTTACGAGCAGGGCGGCGCGGACGGTTTCACCGACCTCTGCCGCGGGCCGCACGTGCCGAATACCGGCGACCTCCCTCAGCACTTCAAGCTCATGTCGGTCGCCGGCGCCTACTGGCGCGGCGACGAGACCCGCCCCATGCTCCAGCGCGTCTACGGGGTGGCGTTTCGCACCAAAGAGGAGCTCGAAGACCACCTCTGGCGCCTGGAAGAGGCCAAAAAGCGCGACCACCGCAAGCTCGGTGCGGAGCTCGAGATCTTTACCCTCGACGACGACATCGGCCCCGGCCTCCCCCTATGGCTGCCGCGCGGCGCGGTGATCGTCGAGGAGATCGAAAAGCTCGCCAAGGAGATGGAGCGCCGCGCGGGCTACCAGCAGGTCAGAACCCCGCACGTCACCAAAGAGCAGCTCTTTACGCGCTCGGGGCACCTGCCTTACTACGCCGAGTCGATGTTCCCGCCTATGGAGCTCGACAACGTGCGCTACTACCTCAAACCGATGAACTGCCCCTTTCACCACAAGATCTTCGCCGCGCGCCCCCGCTCCTACCGCGAGCTGCCGTTGCGCCTCGCCGAGTACGGCACCTGCTACCGCTACGAAGACCACGGCGCGCTCATGGGGCTCATGCGGGTGCGTTCGATGCAGATGAACGACGCGCACATCTACTGCACCCCCGAGCAGTTCGAGGACGAGTTTATGGGCGTCATCGCGCTCTACCTCGAGTACTTCCGCCTCTTCGGCATCCGCGACTACGTCATGCGCCTTTCAAAGCATAGCCGTGCGGGGCTCGGGAAAAAGTACGTCAACAACCCCGAGCTGTGGGAGCAGACCGAGGCGATGGTGCGCGGGGCGCTCGAGCGCGGCGGGATCAACTTCATCGAGGTCGAGGACGAAGCGGCCTTTTATGGCCCCAAGATCGACGTGCAGATCTATAGCGTCATCGGGCGCGAGTTTACCTTGGCCACCAATCAGGTCGACTTCGCCGTACCGGCGCGCTTCGGGCTCGAGTACGTCGCCGAGGACGGTTCGCGCAAGACCCCCTTGTGCTTGCACCGCGCGCCGCTCTCGACGCACGAACGCCTGGTGGGGTTTTTGCTCGAGCACTTCGCCGGCGACTTCCCCCTCTGGCTCGCCCCCGAGCAGGTGCGCGTGGTGCCGATCGCCGACCGGCACAACGCCTACGCGCAGAGCCTCAAGGCGCGCCTGGCCGAGGCGGGGTTGCGCGCCGAGGCGGACCTGCGCGGCGAGCGCATGAACGCCAAGGTCCGGGACGCCGAACTCCTCAAGGTGCCCTACACCGTCATCGTCGGCGACAAGGAGGTCGAGGCGGGCGCGCTCTCGTTTAGGAGCCGCAAAGAGCCCGAGCAGAAGGGGGTGAGCGTCGAGGCGTTCGTCGCGCACCTGCAGGCGCACGTCGGGGCGCGCGCCTTGGAGGTGACGCCGCTGGCGGCGCCCGTAGCAGCTCGAGCCTAAACTTCTTTGGGAGCGCGTCCGCTACGGTGCACCACGGCCGACGGCCAGCGAGACGCGCGCTCCATGATGACCGACGCGCCTGTACGACGCACCACGACGCGTTACGACGTGTTATGAACGTGTGACCTCTGATAGCTGCACCGCATGGCGCTAGGGGTAGGGTTGAGGTGACCCCACACGGGCAGCGAGAGGAGAGACGCCATGCATGACCTTTTCATACGCTCGTGCCACAACCCGATCCTCGCCGTCGATGACCTGCCCCTGCCGGCGATCGGCGCCTACAACCCCGGGGTCGCTGAAGTTGCGGGCGAGGTGCTGATGCTCGTGCGGGTCGAGGGGGTCGACGGGGTCTCGCGGCTCCACGTCGCCCGCAGCGCCGACGGCGAGACGAACTGGCGGCTCGAGCCCACCCCCTTGCTGTCACCCGAGGACACGGACAGCCCCCACGCCGAGTTCGGCTGCGAAGACCCGCGCATCACCTACGCGCCGGAGCTGGGCGCCTGGGTCATCGCGTATGTGGCGGCGGGCACCGCCGGGCCGAGCATCGCGCTGGCCGTGACCAAAGACTGGAAGCGGGTCGAGCGTTTGGGGATCGTCGTGCCGCCGTCGAACAAAAACGCCGCGCTCTTCCCCCGCCGTATCGGCGGCGAGTGGGTGATGCTCCACCGCCCCGACTCGGGGACCATCTGGACGCTGCACTCGCCGGATCTGCACTACTGGGGCAAACCGGCCTTGGTGATGCGCCAGCGCGGCGGTACCTGGTGGGACAGCGTGCGTATCGGCGGCGGGGCGGTGCCCATCGAGACCCCCGAGGGCTGGCTGATGATCTACCACGGCGTCAAGGAGGTTGCGCGCATCCCGACCTACCGCCTAGGGGTGGCGCTACTAGACCTCGAGCAGCCCCACAAGGTGATCGCGCGGGGGCGATACCCGGTCTTCGCGCCCCTAGAGCCCTACGAGCGGCACGGCAACGGCTACAACATCGTCTTTACCTGCGGGGCGTTCGTCCGGGGCACGGGCGACGAGGCCGAGGTGTGGGTCTACTACGGCGCCGCCGACACCGTTATCGGCCTCGCCAAAGCGCCCCTCAAGGACGTGCTGGCGGCGACGCGTAACGGCAACCACTACGGCTAGCGGCGACGCGCTTTTGGAGGGGCCGCCGCCTCGGTGGGGCGGCAGTTTGGGACGCGGCAGCACCTCCCGAGTGCCGCACGTACCCCTTCACGTCACCCCTGGAGCCCTATAAACTCGGCTCGAGCCGGTGTGGCCCCGCCTGCGGGGCCGCCTAAAGGGGGAGCACATGAAGTGGGAGAACCGAGGACTCAGCAAGAACGTCGAAGACCGCCGCGCTCGGCGCGCAGGGGGTGCGGGGGTGCCCTTGGGGGTCGGGGGGACGCTCTTGCTGCTCGCCTTGAGCCTTTTTCTCGGCACCGACCTCTTTAGCCTCTTGGGGGTGTCCTCGCCGCTCGGCACCGCGGCGGCGTCCTGGTCGGTGCCGGGGGCTGAGGCCACCGACGACGAGCGCGCGCACTTCATGTCGGCGGTGCTCGACGAGTCGCAGGCGATGTGGGCTGCTATCTTCGCGGAAAACGACCTCGTCTACGAGGACGCTGTGCTCGTGCTCTACGAAGGTGCAATCACCTCGGGCTGCGGGTACGCGCCCGCCTCCTCCGGGCCCTTCTACTGCCCTTTAGACGGCCGGGTCTACCTCGACCTCGCGTTTTACGACGTGCTGCGCGACCGCTACGGTGCGGCCGGCGACTTCGCGCAAGCGTACGTGCTCGCGCACGAGGTCGGCCACCACGTGCAGAACCTGTTGGGGACCGCCGCGGAGGTGCGGCAGCTGCAGCGGGCGGAGCCGCGCTACGCCAACCGCCTGTCGGTCGCCCTCGAGCTGCAAGCCGACTGCTACGCCGGCGTCTATGGCCGGTCGGTCGCCGAGCGCGGCGGTCTGGAACGCGGCGACCTCGAGGAGGGTCTAAGCGCGGCGGCGGCGGTCGGTGACGACCGTCTGCAGCGCCAGGCCACCGGGCAGGTGAATACGGAGACCTTTACCCACGGCTCCTCGGCGCAGCGCATGCGCTGGTTTGGGAGGGGCTTCGAGACGGGGGACCCGAGCGCGTGCGACACCTTTTCTGGGGTGGACCTCTAGGTTAGCTTCCATTGTCCCCTTGATCCCGCGGGAACCGTTTCGGAAGGGGCTGGTGGCCCGTAGCTTGCAGATCACGAGCTACGGGTAGCCGTGTCACAAAACGTCGCTGCCCCTCTCAGAACGTGCGTGCAGAGCAGCTTTTTATCGGTGTGAGCGTCTCCAACCAGGTGCTACCCGCCAAGGCTACTGGCTCGCCGGACGCCAAACCACCCGTTGGACGCACCACCCGTTGGACGGAGCGTCAACCGAACCCAGCCGAATGGGTGGCTGGCGCTCTAGACGACCGAAGGGGCGACGTCGGGCGCCACCTTGAGCGTTTTCCAACGCCCCGAGCGGAAGCGCACGAGGTACGCGAGCGCGAGCGCGACAAGGTACGCCATCGCCCCCGCCCACGCCCCGCGGACGCCCCCTCCCAAGGGGAAGGCGAAGAGGTAGGCGAGCGGCAGAAAAATCCCCCACGCGCACACGAGCCGCGCGAGCATCGTGTAGGTGGTGTCGCCCGCGCCGTTGAGCGCCCCGCCGAGGACGATGGCGGCCGCGTCGAAGATCTGGTAGAGCGCGACGAGCTGCAAGATCGCGGTACCGGCTTCGATCACCCTGGGGTCGCCGCTAAAGGTCCCCATGAGCCGTTCCGGCGCGACCAGGTAACCGAGCCCGACGAGCCCCATGAGCGCCATGCCGAGCCCCATCGCGCGGTAGCCCACCCGCTCGGCCCGCTTCGGGTCCTCTGCGCCGAGAGCTTGCGCGACAAGGCTCGAGCTCGCCTGCGCCACGGCGATCCCCAGCGTAAACGAGAGGCTCATAAACTGCAGCGCGATGTTGTTGGCGGCCAAGATCTCGGTGCCGAGCCGCCCGATGAGGGCGAAAAAGACCGTAAAGGAGGCCACGTCGACGAAGTCGCCGACGCCTAGAGGCAGGCTCGTCGCGAGCACGCGGCGCAGCTCGGCGAGCCGGGGCGGGCGCACGCGGCGCGTCCGGAAGCGCACGTGCGAGTCCGGGCGCCACAAGATCCAAGCGCTTAAAAGCGTCACCGCCGCGTTGGCCAGGACGGTCGCGACGGCCGCCCCCGCGACCCCCCACGCCGGGAACCCCAGGTTGCCGAGCACCAGCAGCCAGTCGAGCACGATGTTGAGGCCGACCTGCAGCCACGCGAGCAGCATCGGCGTGCGCGAGTCGCCGCGGCCCACCAAAAAGCCCCACACGAGGGCGTTAAACATCGCCAAGGGAACCTCGAAGGCGCGGATCTGGAGGTACCGCGTGCCGAGCTCGAGCACCTCCGGGCTGCCTGCTGGGGCGGCGAAGCGGAAGAGAAAGGTAAACACCCAGGGCAGGGCGAAGGCCAGAAGGCTGAGCAAAGCGACGACCCAGAGAACGCTCCACACCGCGTCCCCGACCCCGCGCCGGTCGCGCGCGCCGTGCGCCCGCCCGACGAAGATCACGCTGCTCGCGGCGGTCGAGCGAAAGAGCAGCATGAGCGCGAAGAAGAGCACCCCCGCGAGCCCCACCGCGCCGACCGCTGCGGTCGAGATGCGTGAGACAAAAAAGGTGTCCGTGACGCCCAGCAGCGTGTACGAGAGGTTTTGCAGAATCAGCGGGCCGGCGAGAAGGGTGATGTTGCGGGTTAGGCCTGTTCGCGTCGTGGTGCGCACCAAAAACCTCCAGCCTGCTAGTCTACGCCCGCCGCGTCAGCGGCGTGTCGCGCGGACGCCAAGCCGCCGAGGGTAGTGACGCCCGCAAAACCTTTGCGTTAGGCTGTTACGTGAGGCGTCGCCCTTTCAGGGTCTTTGCGACGGGCGTTTCGGACACCCGGACTTTAAAGGGCGTTTTAGGGGGTTCGATGACGAGGCAAGACCGAGCGGACGCAACCGGTTACGCGGCGTCGGTGCTCGTGGGCTACGCGAGCAGGCACCGCGGCACGGTGGAGATCGCCGAGGAGATCGGCGAGCGCCTCGAGGCGTCAGGGCACCGACCGACGGTGGCGCCGCTTAGTGAGGTGGCCGACCTCGCGCCCTTCGAGGCGGTCGTGCTCGGCAGCGCCGTCTACGAGGAGAACTGGCTCCCCGAGGCGGAGGCGTTTTTGGCGCGCGAGTTCGACGTGCTCGGCGCGCGCCCCTTGTGGCTCTTTTCGAGCGGCGTGCTGATGACGTTGGGGCTCTCGAGCCGCGTGTGGCTGCCCACCAAGCTCCGGCCGATTAGCCGCGCCCTCAAGCCGCGCGGCGTCATCTGTTTTGGCGGTAAGCTCGAGCACGCCCGGCTCTCCCGCGAGGACCGGCGCCGCAACCCGCAGCTGCTCGCCCTCGAGGGCGACTACCGCGATTGGGAGATTATCGACGCGTGGACGGCGGACATCAGCCGCGCGCTCGCGCGCCTCGGCGAGGGGCGCGAGCGCGCCGCCGAATAGGGTTGGGGGTCAGGGGACAGTTTGCGTTAGGCTGTATCGGGCGACAGTATGTGCAGTGTACGGTGGCGCGCACCGTTTCGGCAACTGCAGCGCGCGCCGCTACTCCCCCCCTACACTGCCCCAAGGAGGTTATACGTGGTACAGAAGCTGAGCGAAGCCCCCGCGGCGGGGACGAAGACCGCCATCACCGTAGCCTACGGCGACGGCATCGGCCCGGAGATCATGACGGCCACCCTGCGCATCCTCGAGGCAGCGGGGGCGCAGATCGAACCGCACGTCATCGAGATCGGCGAGCGCGTCTACGCCCGCGGTCACACCGCAGGGATCGAGCCGAGCGCGTGGGACTCGCTGCGCAGCACCAAGGTGTTTTTAAAGGCGCCTATCACCACCCCGCAGGGGGGCGGCTTTAAAAGCCTCAACGTCACCATCCGCAAAGGGCTAGGGCTCTACGCCAATGTCCGCCCCTGCCGCTCGTACAGCCCCTTCGTAGCGACCAAGCACCCCGTCATGGACGTGGTGATCGTCCGCGAAAACGAAGAGGACCTCTACGCCGGCATTGAGCACCGCCAGACCGACGAGGTCTACCAGTGCCTCAAGCTCATCTCGCGCCCCGGCACCGAGAAGGTCGTGCGCTACGCCTTCGAGTACGCCAAAGCGAACGGCCGCAAAAAGGTCACCTGCTTCACGAAAGACAACATCATGAAGCTGACCGACGGGCTCTTTCACAAGGTGTTCGAGGAGGTGGCGGCCGACTACCCCGACATCGAGAACGAGCACTGGATCGTCGACATCGGGGCGGCCAAGCTCGCCGACACCCCCGAAGCCTTCGACGTGGTGGTTCTGCCCAACCTCTACGGCGACATCCTTTCGGACGTGGCGGCGCAGATCGCTGGCTCGGTGGGGCTCGCGGGCTCGGCCAACATCGGGGAGCACGGCGCCATGTTCGAGGCCATCCACGGCTCCGCGCCGCGCCGCGCGGGCCAAGACGTCGCCAACCCCTCGGGGCTGCTTCTGGGCGCGGTGATGATGCTCGTGCATATCGGCCAGGGCGACGTCGCCGAGCGCGTGCACAACGCCTGGCTCCGCACCCTCGAGGACGGCGTGCACACCTACGACATCTTTAAAGAGGGGGTGAGCCGCGAGCGCGTGGGGACGAGCGCCTTTGCGGACGCGGTCATCGCCCGACTGGGCGAGGTCCCCGAGCGCCTCGAGCGGGTTTCGTACGCCGCGCGCGAACCGTTCGCCCTGCCGCAACCCGCCGCGCGGCCGGAGGCCGAAAAGCGGCTCGTCGGGGTCGACGTGTTCGTGGCGTGGCGCGACGCAGAGCGCAACCCCGAGGTGCTCGCCGAGCGGCTGCGTTCGGCGGCGGGGGAGGTGCCGCTCGCGATGATCACCAACCGCGGCGTCAAGGTCTGGCCCGAAGGGCTCCCCGAGACCTTCTGCACCGACCACTGGCGCTGCCGCTTCCTCGTCCCCGAGGGGCAGACGCTGACGCACCAGACGGTGGCGTCGCTGCTAGGCCGCCTCGCCGACGAAGGGCTCGACTTTATCAAGACCGAGCACCTCTACACCTTTGACGGTGAACCCGGCTACTCGCTCGGTCAGGGCCAGTAGGTCACGCCCCGCAGCTCGCCTAAAAAAAGCGGCACCCCGCATGGGTGCCGCTTTTTGGTGCGCCCGATCCGATTCGAACGGATGGCCTAGGGCTTAGGAGTCCCCCGCTCTATCCAGCTGAGCTACGGGCGCGCGAAGCCAGAGGCTACAAAAAGTCTACCGAAAGCGCTGCCCCCCTTTCAAGGCGCTCCGGCACGAGGTAAAAGGGGGCGCGGTATAGTGAGGGTTCGGGGGCTTGCGCCGCGCCCAGATCTCGGGGTGCGGCGTGTATGGGTCTCTACGCGCGTAGGGGGCGGCGCGCCGTCACGCAGCCTAACTTGAGGCGTGGGGTTCACGCCTCGGTGGGAGTTGAATCATGATACACGTCACGATGCAGCCACGACGGGTGCAACCGTGTGGTCGATAAAGCCGCGGGCGGCGGCTCGAGCTGAGCGGACGCGGCGAGCAGCGAGGGGGGGCGAGGGCGATGAGGCGGCGCTGCTCGCCGACTTCGAGCTCTACACCGCCGACAGCCACCCCTCGCACTTTTCGGTCAAGCGCCCGGCGTGGTTGACCCCCGCCTTTTTAGGGGTGTTCGCGCTCGTGTCAACCGCCCTGCTCGCGTTTTTACCCGACGCGGCGCCGCGCTACCGCGCGCTGCTCGCGGCACTCTTGGGGGTACCGGAGGCGTCCTTTTCGCTCCGCTTACGCCCCTTTTTCCTCGCGTTTTTCTGGACCTTCGTCCTGTTTGTAGCCGGTTCGTGGGGGCGCCGCTTCAAACTGCTCGTCACCCTCACCCTGGGCTTCGGCGTCGCCACCCTAACCCTCGACCTCCTCTTCGGCGCGCTTCGGGGCGCTTTGGGGCCGCCGCTGACGGTGGTGTTCGCCAACGTGGCCGTGGGTTTTGCCGCGCTCGTCCTGTTCGCCTGGGCGCTGCTACGCCAAGGTGCGCTCCCGCAAGACGTGTGGGTTGGGGCGGTGCGGCGGCGCCCGAGGCGTTTTGCGTTGCGCTTTGCGTCCGCGGCCCTTCTGAGCGGGGCGCTCGCGGCCCTCTCGAGCCGCTACCTCGGGACCGTGCTCGAGGGGTTGCGCGGGGTCGGGCTCTTGGGGGGCTTGGGGCCCGGGGTGGTGCTCTTTTTTCCGCTCTTTGTCGCCACGCTCGCCGTCACCGAGTTTCTCTCGCTGCGCGCCAAGGGTGAGGGGGCGCGCTTTTCGGTCGCCTTTCTGGTGCCTGCACTCAACGAAGCCGACAACGTCGCCGCCTGCATCCGCTCGCTCGACCGCGCCGCCGAGCGCTACGGCCGCGTCTGCACGCTCTACTTGGTCGACAACGGTTCGCGCGACCTCACCCGCGCGCTCGCCGAGGCGGAGCTCAAACGCTGCCGCGCGCTCAAGGGGCACGTGCTCGTCTGCCGCGAACCGGGCAAGTCCAAAGCGCTCAACGCCGGCCTCAAACACATCGAAGAGGACCTCGTGGTGCGCGTGGACGCCGACACGCAAGTCGCCCCGACGCTGCTGACGCAGACGGTGCTGCACTTCGCCGACCCCGCGGTTGGGGCGGTGAGCGGGTTGCCGCTGCCGCTTACGGGGGGGACGCTTTTAGGCAAGCTGCGCGCCGCCGAGGTCTACTTGAACCAGGGCTTCGTGCGCCTCGGGATGGGGGCGATCGACGGGATTTTGAGCATGACGGGGGTTTTCTCGGCCTACCGCCGGAGCTGCTTGGACCGCGTCGGCGGCTTTGCCGAGGGGATCAACGGTGAGGATACCGACATCGTGCTGCGCATCGGACGCCTCGGGTACCGCCTGGTCAACGACCCCAGGATCCACGTCTTTTCGGAGGTGCCGGGGTCGCTCTCGGCGCTGCGCGAACAGCGCCTCAGGTGGTTTCGCTCGACCTTTCACGTGGCGGCGCGCAACCGCTCGGCGATCCGGCGGCGCCAGGGGGTGCGGGGGGTTTTTAGCCTCCCGTGGGCGCTCGTGCAGACCGTGCGGCGCTCGCTCATGGTGCCCGTGCTCGTCTACGCCGGCGCGGTGGCGCTGCTCGAGCCCTCCGCCCTCTTTTTACGGGGTGGCGCGGCGGTGCTCGCGGTGATCGTCGGCCTGCCTTTTTTGGTGAGCGTCGGGGTGCTGCTCGCCTACCGCCGCTTCGACCTGCTGCCCTTTACCCCCCTATACGCCGCGTTTCGGCTTCTGCGCGCCTACTTCTCGCTCGAGATGCTCTTTACGCTCCCCTTGGGGCGCGCGCCGGAGCCGCCCAACCCCAACGTCATCGCGCTGGAAGGGCCGCCGCGTCGGCGTTGAGGGCCTCTAGAAAGTCGACCGCGCGCGCCGCGTACGTGGGCGACCACCAGAGCGTCGCGCCGGGTAGCCCGCGCGCCTGCGCCGCCCGGACGCAGGCGCGCGCCTGGGCCACCGAGGTGCCGTTGGGCGCTTCGGGGTCGACGGTCACCTGCGGCACCCAGCGCAGGGTGTCCCCGAGGGGGCCGTACTGCGCGATCACCGTGTCGAGCGCCCGCGAAAAGGTCCGCACGCTGTCGCGGCAGTAGGTCTGGGTCTGGATAAAGAGCTCGTCGGCCGTCTTGGCGAGCTCGCCGTAGTTCCAGCTGTAGCGCTGCAGGTTCGCCTGCAGAATCGGCCGCCCGGTCGGTTTGCCGACCATGCGAAAGCCCGCCGCGCGCACCTTTTCGGCCGCCGCCGCAAACTGCTCGAGGGTGGCTGCAAACTCCCAGCTGAACTCGGGTTGGTTGGGGAAGTTGGGTTCGTAGACGTAGACGACGCCCTCGAAAAGCTCCGAGAGCCCCGCTGCCACGCGCGCGACGTTCTCCAACCCGCTCGTGGCGGCAAAGAGGCGCGCCTCGGGGTAGGTGTCGCGCAAAAAGCCCCCCGCGCGGTTCAGCCACGCGACGTTGGCCTCCCCCTCGTTGTTGCCCGAAACGATCATGAAGGCGTCCGAGCGCCCGATGTGTGGCCGCAGCGTCGAGCGGGCGTGGGCGAGCCCGGCGTCGTTGTAGATGGGGATGACGAGGGCGAAATCGCGGGCGTGGGCGAGCCCCGGTGGTTCGCTGACGCCGCAGGCGCTAAGGAGCAGGAGGGCGGCGAGCCCTACATACCTCGACCAGCGTCGCCAGCAAAGCCGCAACCGTCGGGCGCGGTGCCCCAAGGGAGGCGCCGCCAAAGGGGGGGCGCAGAGCCGCGGCGCTGCAGGCGTCGGGGGGGGGAGTGGCGTTCGCTTCACGTTCCTTTAGTTTACGCCGTGCTGGCCCCTACGCGGGGTCATCCGGTACAGGCTTCTTCCCGAAACCAGAGCTGTGCGACGAGAACCGGTATAGTGGCGTGCCCATGGACGCGCCTAGCACCCCCGAATCCGCCGAACTCCTCGACGTCCTCGACGCTTTTGGCAGACCGACCGGCGCGCGCAAGCCGCGCGCACTCGTACACCGCGAAGGCCTCTGGCACCGGACGTTTCACCTCTGGATCCTGAGCGTGCACTCGGGGGAGCCGCACGTTCTCATGCAGCGCCGGAGCCCCCACAAAGACCTCGAGCCGGGCAAACTCGACGTGGCGGTCGGCGGGCACCTGCGTTCGGGGGAGGGGGTGGCGGCGGGGCTGCGCGAGGTCGAGGAGGAGCTGGGGCTCACCGTGTCGCTCGGGGAGCTGCGCTACTTGGGTTGCCTAAGCGCCGCGCGCACCTACCCGCACGCCACCGACCGCGAGTTTCAGGAGACCTACCTCCTGCGCCGCGACGCCCCGCTAGCGAGCTACACGCCCCACCCGGGGGAGGTGTCGGCGCTCTACGCGTTGCCGCTCGCGGGCGCCGTGGCGCTCTACGGGCGCGGCACCCCCTTACGCGTTTCCGGCGTCGACGCCGCCGGTCGCGCGCTAGCGGCGCAGCTGACCCCGGCGGACCTCATCGCGCCCGCGCGCGAGGGCGTCTTGGAGGTGCTGCGGCGGCTGCAAACGCTCTGGGCAGCTAGCGGGGCCTAGCCCACAGGCCGTTGGCGCGTGTGGGGGGCTTTGCACGCCCCCGCTCTGGGGTCTGTAGGACACTCCGCAGAAGCGTCCCTGCACCTCGGGCATGGTTGAGGTAGGAGGGCAGGATGTTACGTGTTCAGCCTTTTTTGACAAGCCGTGGCAGCGTGCCTCGTGCGGACGATGGCGGTGGGGTGTGAAGCGCCCACCGTACCTCGCCGGCTTCGACTCCGCCTCGGCGATGTTCCAGTCCACCGCGCGCTACTTGCGCGGCCAGGACATGCCGATGATGGGTATGGGACCGAAGTGGCTCGCGCACGCGCTAGAGCCGGTCGTCGGCGGGATCAACAAGCTGCCCGCCGGGGTGCGCGACAAGCTCTACGCCCTCAGCGGGTGGACGGAGTCGCTCCCGCCCAGAAAGCTCCGCACGGTGCGCGCCGAGGACGTCGCGCGGTGGATGGTCTCGGAGTTTCCGCAGCGGCGGTTTCCGGCCGTCGCCATCGGCTCCTCGAACGGCGCGGCGACGCACCTCTACGCGGCTTTGGGGATCCCCTGGTTGCCGCAGACCTTCTTGGTGCCCGTCAGCCGCTCCGGCGTCCATCCGGACGAGCCCAAAGACGACCTGGCCTTCGGTCGCGAGGTCGCCGGGCCGCTGCTTGAGGCCAACCCCGAGGTGCAGCTGCACCACATGCAAGACGGCAACCAAGACCGCCTGATGGTGCAGTACATGACGCTCTTTCGGCTTAAACGCCTCGCGCTAGGAAGGGCCTTTGAGGGTTTTTTAAAGGCGGCGCTAGAACCCGGCGGCACGCTCCTACTGGTCGAGTGCACGCTCCCGTGGCCGACGGTGCGGGTCGGCGAGCGCCACATCTTTCAGCACGGCGGCTTGGGCGGCCTCCCGCCGGAGGAGTACCGGACGGGGAGCGCGCGCGTCGAGGACTTTCTGGCGCGCTACGAGTCGCACCGCCGCAGCTGGGACGCGCCCGAACCCGACGGCGTGCGCCCGGAAGCCGAGTGGGGCTTCGAGCCGACCTTGCGCGAGGACGTGCTGCGCTTTGCCCGCGAGCACGGTTTCCGCGTCAAGCGCCTTATCTTTGAGGAGCCCGAGCACTTAAGCCCACTCGTCGCCGACTTCTACCGCGAGCGCTACCGCGCCTGGGGGGTCCCGACGAACCGGCTCCTGGTGGAGTCGTTTGCGCTGCACTCCCCCTACTGGGCGCTGCGCACGGGTTCGGTACCCTTCTGGCTGGTCTTTAACAAAGAGCCCTCGGCGCGCGCGCTCGAGCGCTACCTGAGCGCGCGCGACCCCTTCGACGACATCCACCTGACGCTCTTTTCGCACGGGACGGAGTCGGTGGGGCTCGTTTCCCCCGAGAGGTGGCGGGCGCTCCTTGACCACGCCCGCCGTGAGGGGCGTTTTCTCGGCGGCGACCCAGCGGCGTACCCGCGCGACTTCGCGACCTACGTCCGCTACTACACGGAGCTTAAAGCGCTCACCGAGGTGCGCTATCCGCTGCCGGAGCCGCTGCCGTTGTCGGCTTTCGAGGCCTTTTTGCGCGAGCGCGATGGGGCGTACGAGGTCGCGCTCGAGGACGCCTGAGCGCTCCCCAGGTCTCCGGGGGTCTTGACTTCAAGCGCTTTAAGTTCGCTACCCTGGGCGCATGAGCACGCCGACGAGGGACCCGAGCTATTCGATCCGGGAGGCGGCTCGCCTGAGCGGGCTGCCCGAGAGCACGCTGCGCTACTACGAGGCGATCGGCCTCATGGGGCCCGTCGGCCGCGACCCGAGCAGCAAGCACCGCCGGTACACGGAGGCCGACATCGACCACGCGGTCTCGGTGGCTTGCCTGAGCGCCATGGGCATGTCGATCGAGGACATGCGCGCCTACTTGCGCCGCCGCGAAGGGGGCAGGGGTGCGGCGCCGGCGCAGCTCGAGCTCTTCGAGAGCTACAAGCAGCGGCTCGAGGAGGAGGCCCGCAACCTCGAGCTGCGCCGGCGCTACATCGACGCCAAGATCGCCTATTGGCGGGCGGTCGAGGCGGGCGACCTCGAGCGGGCGCGCGCCGTCGGTGAAGCTGCCCGTTCGGTTCGCGACGCGTTAAGAGCGTCGAAGGCGCAGTTGACGAGGCCGGAAGCGCAAGGGGAGGGGGCTGCGGTATCGCGGTAATCTTGCTGAGCGCAGTCAGTCTAGAGCCGCCCGGGCGGGGCTGCACAGCGCCAAAAGTCCTGCCGACCTCGCGAGGCCAACGGCGCTCCAACAGGTTCGACAAGGAGATGTGGACGTGTCAACGACCCCGTCGGTAACCCTCAATAACGGTGTGGAGATGCCTTTGTTGGGCTTCGGTGTTTTTCAGATACCGGACGCCGAGGTGTGCGAAAGGAGCGTCTATGCGGCACTACGCACAGGCTACCGCCTGATCGACACCGCCGCCGCATACGGCAACGAGGCGGCGGTCGGTAACGCCATCAAACGCAGTGGCGTAGCCCGAGACGAGCTGTTCGTCACCACCAAGCTCTGGATTCAAGATGCTGGGTATGAGCGTACCAAGGCGGCGTTTGAACGGTCGCTGCAGCGTCTGGGCTTAGCGTATCTCGACCTGTATCTCATCCACCAGCCCTTCGGGGACGTCTACGGTTCCTGGCGGGCGATGGAGGAGCTTTACCGGGAGGGTAGGGTACGCGCCATTGGGGTCAGCAACTTCTACCCTGATCGGTTGATGGACTTGATCATACACCACGAGATCGTCCCGGCGGTAAACCAGATTGAGACGCACCCCTTTCATCAGCAGGTCGAAACGCAGCAGTTTTTGCGGGACAACGGGGTACAGCTCGAGGCCTGGGCACCCTTCGCCGAGGGCAAGCACGACGTGTTCAACAACGAGGTGTTGCGCTCCGTTGCGAGCAAGTATCACAAAACCGTGGCGCAGACCATTCTGCGTTGGCTGACCCAGCGCGGGGTCGTGGCGATCCCCAAGTCGGTCCGCAAGGAACGCATCGAGGAGAACTTCGACGTGTTCGACTTCGACCTGGACCCGGAAGCCATGGCGGCGATCGGGACGCTCGACACCAAGACCAGCAGCTTCTTCGACCACCGCGACCCGGAGGTCGTGAAGCGGCTGGGAAGAGCGAGGCGCGACACGTGAGCCGTTTTCGCTACGAGTCAACTGGCTCACAGCAGCCATGGCCGTAGCTGGTGATGAAAGGGGAAGCGCGCGTGGACTACACGAAACTCGGCCGTAGCGGCCTAGAGGTGTCGCGCATCTGCCTCGGGTGCATGGGCTTTGGGGACGCCACGCGTTGGCTACACAAGTGGGTGCTCGACGAGCAGAGCAGCCGGCCGGTCATCCGTAAAGCGCTCGAGCTCGGCGTCAACTTTTTCGACACCGCCAACGTCTACTCCCTCGGGGTGAGCGAGGAGATCTTGGGGCGCGCCCTTAAAGACTTCGCCAAGCGCGACGAGGTCGTGATCGCTACCAAGGTGCACGGCAGGATGCGCGACGGGCCCAACGGCGGCGGGTTGTCGCGCAAGGCGATCTTAAGCGAGATCGAAAGGAGCCTCGAGCGGCTCGGGACGGACTACGTCGACCTCTACATCATCCACCGCTGGGACGACGAGACCCCCATCGAGGAGACGATGGCGGCGCTTCACGACGTGGTGCGAGCGGGTCAGGCCCGCTACATCGGGGCGTCGGCCATGTGGGCGTGGCAGTTTCAGCGGGCGCTTTACGTCGCCGAAAAGCGCGGCCTCACCCGCTTTATCTCCATGCAAAACCACCTCAACCTGCTCTACCGCGAAGAGGAGCGGGAGATGCTGCCCCTCTGCCGCGCCGAGGGGATCGGGGTGACGCCCTACAGCCCGCTCGCCTCCGGCCGCCTGGCCCGCGACTGGAGCGCGGACAGTTCGCTCCGCGCCGCAACTGACGAGATCGCCAAAAGCAAGTACGGCGCCACCGAAGACGCCGACCGACAGGTCGTGGCGCGGGTCGCAGAGGTCGCCGCGGGGCACGGGGTGCCGCGCGCGCAAATCGCCCTCGCCTGGCTTTTGCACAAAGAACCGGTAGCGGCCCCCGTCGTCGGGGCGACGAAGCTCAGCCACCTCGAGGACGCGGTCGGTGCGCTCGCGGTCAAGCTGACCCCGGAGGAGGTCACGTACCTCGAGGAGCCGTACGTGCCGCACGCGGTCGTCGGCCACCGGTAGCGCCGCGCGCCGGTCGTTCACAAGGTTGTCGTTCACAAGGTCTATGGCGTCAACGCCGTTAGGAGAGACGATGCAAACGCGGCAACTCGGTAACAACCTGGAGGTTTCAGCCCTCGGCCTCGGCTGCATGCGGATGACCCATCACGTCGACGTCCTGCCCGACGAGGGGGAGATGATCGCCTTGTTGCGCGCGGCCGTCGAGCGCGGCGTCACCTTTTTCGACACCGCCGAGGTCTACGGCCCCTTTACCAACGAAGCGCTCGTGGGCAAAGCGCTCGAGCCCTTCCGGGGCGAGGTCGTCATCGCCACCAAGTTCGGTTTCAAACACGACCCCGAGACGGGGCCGAGCCCCGAGGTCGGGCTCGACAGCCGGCCGGAGAGGATTAGGCGGGTCGCCGAAGCGTCGCTGAAGCGGCTCCGGGTCGACGCCATCGACCTCTTCTATCAGCACCGCGTCGACCCCGAGGTGCCCATCGAGGACGTCGCGGGGGCCGTTAAGGAGCTGATCGAGGCCGGGTGGGTCAAGCACTTCGGCCTCTCCGAAGCGAGCGCCGAGACCATCCGGCGCGCCCACGCCGTGCAGCCGGTCACCGCGGTGCAGAGTGAGTACTCCTTGTGGTGGCGCGAGGTAGAAGCGGACGTGCTCCCGACCTGTGAGGCGCTCGGTATCGGTTTGGTGGCCTATAGCCCGCTGGGGCGGGGTTACCTGACGGGTAAGATCGACGAGACCACGACCTTTGACGCCGCTGACATCCGCAACCAGCTCCCGCGCTTTTCCCCGGAAGCGCGTAAGGCCAACCGGGCGCTGATCGCGCTGCTCGCGCAGTTCGGGCGGGAGAAGGGGGCCACGCCGGCCCAGATCGCCCTGGCGTGGGTCCTGGCGCAGCGGCCGTGGATCGTGCCGATCCCGGGGACGCGGAAGCTCGAGCGCCTCGACGAAAACCTCGGCGCGCTCGACGTGCCCTTGACGCCCGAGGACGTAGAGGCTTTAGAGGGCGCGCTTGCAACGGTGAGCGTGCAAGGGGACCGCTATCCCGAACACCTGAACCGGATGTCCGGGCGCTAAGCGCGAGGTGTACGGGAAGGGGGAGATGCCTGACGGTGACGGGAAAACGGGACGACCGATGAGGCTATCGCCGCGACCGATCAACCTCTGGAGGCGCCTCGCGCTTAGGCGCGAGGTGTGGCGGCTCGAGGGCGCCCTGAAAGCGCTCGAGCGCGAGCGCGGTACCCTCCCCGAGGAGGGCGCTAACCTCGTGGCGGCGGTCCTCAGGCGGGACCTCCACGAGCTCAAAGGGCGGCTGAGTGCGGAGCCTGGACGTGCCCCGCCTTACGGCGCAAGGGGGCGCTTCGAGGACGCCTGCTGCTCTTAAGCTCAAACGGGGCACGCGAAAAAACGGGAGGCGGACGCGCCGCCTCCCGTGTCGTCGCCCTTGAGCCAGCTTAGCCCTCGATCACCGTCGGTACGATGAGCGGGTTTCGGCCCGTGGTCTTGCGCAAATAGCGGCGCACGGGGTAGAAGATGTCGTCGCGGATGTCGGACAGGGTGCGCTTTTCGCGGACGCCGCGCTTAAGGTTCTCGAGCGCGATCTTTTCGATCTCGCTGTTGAGCTCGCGGTGGTTTTGCGACACCCCGCGGGTGATGACCTCGACCGAGGGGTTGCGCCCGGCGAGCGCCATGATGACCACCACGCCCTCCGAGGAGAGCGTCTGCCGGTCGCGGATGATCGGTTCGGTGATCTCCTCGCTGCTCTTGCCGACCGCGTCGATGTAGAGCACGCCGGCGTCGACCTGCCCGACCTTTTTGAGGTCGTTGCGGGTGAGCTCCAAGATGTCGCCGTTTTCCGCGATGACGCTCTTTAGGGGCGGCGTCGCCATCCCCGCGGCGAGCTTTTGGTGGTTGAGCTGGTGCCGCACCTCGCCGTGCCACGGGATAAAGAACTTGGGTCTCGTGAGGTCCAAGATGAGCTTGAGCTCCTCTTGCGAGGCGTGCCCCGAAGCGTGCACGCGGTAGGTGGGGGGGTAGAAGACGTTGACCCCGCGCGCGTAGAGCTGGTTGATGACCCGCCCGACCGCCTCCTCGTTGCCGGGGATGGGGTTCGATGACAGGATCACGGTGTCGCCCGGTTTGAGGCTGATCTTCTTGTGGGTGCCCGCGGCGAGCCGCGAAAGGGCGGCCATCGGCTGCCCCTGAGAGCCGGTGCAGAGAAACAGGATCTTGTCGTCGGCGAGTTCGGCGAGGTCGTCGGGGCTGGCTAGGGGGTGTTTGGTCTCTAGGTAGCCGAGCTCCTGCGCGATGCGGGTGTTTTTGACCATCGAGCGCCCCTCGACGATCACCCGGCGGTCGTAGCGTTCGGCGACGCGGATAAAGTTCTGCAACCTGTGGATGTGCGAGGCGAAGGTGGTGACGATCACCCGGCCCTTGGCGTCTTTGACGAGCTGCTCAAAGCCGTTCATCACGTCGCGCTCGCTCGGGGTGTAACCGGGGCGTTCGGCGTTGGTCGAATCCGAGATGAGCGCCAAGACCCCCTCTTGCCCGGCTTGGGCGAGCTTGTGCAGGTGGCTCGTCTTGCCGTCGGCGGGGTTGTAGTCGAGCTTGAAGTCGCCCGAGTGCACGACGCGGCCCAAGGGGGTGTGGATAATCAGCCCCGAGTTGTCGGGGATGGAGTGCGTCATCCGGAAAAAGTCGACGGTAAAGTACTTGGAGATCTTGATGCGCTCATCGGTCGAGATCTCGCGCAGATCGGCGTCGCTCTCTTTGAGCTTGAACTCCTCGAACTTGCCGCGCAGTAGCCCCAGGGTCAGCTTGGCGCCGTACATGGGGATCTTGGGGAGCAGTTTGAGCATGTAGGGGATGCCGCCGATGTGGTCCTCGTGACCGTGGGTCAGCACCCAGCCCTTGACGCGCGCGGCGTTTTCGACCACGTAGTCGATCTTGGGTACCAGGATGTCGACGCCCAGCATGTCGGCGTCGGGAAACGCGAGGCCGCCGTCGATGAGCAGGATCTCATCTTCGTACTCGACGGCGAACATGTTTTTGCCGATCTCGCCCATGCCCCCCAAGGGGATGATGCGGAGCGCTTTGGGGGCGCTCTGCGCGGCTTCTTTGTCGGTGCTCCGCCCGGCGCTTCCCTTCGCGCCGGCGGGGTGTTTACGGGTTCGGTTCATCGTGCTCCTTTGGATACCGTAGGGTGTTACGGCCCCTCGAGCCCGCGCCGCGCGTTCGCGCGCTGCGGGGTTGCCTAAAGCGCTCACAGCCGCCCGGCAAGGTGATGTCGCTAAGGTCGTGACGGCAGGTCGCCCCACTCGAGGGGGGTGGGGCGGCCTGCGGGTCACGCGACGTGACGCGGTGGGTGGGCGCCCTTAGCGGCGCCCACCGCCGTTACGGCCGTCGGGACGGCCTCCGCGCGGACTCCCGGTGCGACCCGCGCGGGGGGGCACTTTGCCCTCGAGTTCGGGGCGCACGAGGTCGAGCTTGCCGCGGCTGTCGATGCCGGCGATTTTGACCTTGAGCGTGTCGCCCACCTTGAGGTAGTCCTCGATGTTGTGCACCCGCTCCTCGGCGATCTGCGAGATGTGCAGCAGCCCGTCGGTCCCGGGGAAGAGGGTGACGAAGGCGCCGAACTCGGTGATCTTGGCGACCCGACCGTCGTAGGTCTTACCGACTTCGGGGGTAGCGGTGAGCGCTTCGATCTGCTCCCTGACCGCTTCGGCGGCGCTCGCCTCCTCCGAGTAGATCTTGACGAGGCCGCTCTCTTCGATGTCGATCTGCACCCCCAGGGCCTCGAGCTCGCGGATCTGCTTGCCGCCGGGCCCGATCACGGCGCCGATCTTGTCGACCGGGATCTGCACCGTGAGGATGCGCGGCGCGTTTTTGGAGACTTCGCTCCGCGGCGCGCTTAAAACCTCGTCCATGAGGTTCAGGATGTGGCGCCGCCCCACCCGCGCCTGCTCGAGCGCCGCGCGCATGATCTCGGGGGTGATGCCCTTAATCTTGATGTCCATCTGCAGCGCCGTGACCCCGTCGTGGGTACCGGTGACCTTGAAGTCCATGTCGCCGAGCGCGTCTTCGGAGCCCAGGATGTCGGAGAGGATCTTGTAGGTGTCGCCCTCTTTAATGAGCCCCATGGCGATACCGGCGACCGGCTTTTTGAGGGGTACGCCCGCGTCCATCATCGAGAGCGTCGCGGCGCAGACCGAGGCCATCGACGACGAACCGTTGCTCTCTAACGTCTCGGCGACGACCCGCACGACGTAGCCGAAGGTGTCTTGCGAGGGCATCATCCGCTCGAGCGCGCGCCGCGCTAAGTTGCCGTGGCCGAGCTCGCGCCGCGACACGCCCCGGAGCCGCTTGACCTCCCCCGTCGAGAAGGGCGGGAAGTTGTAGTGCAGCATAAACGTCTCGCTGGTCTCGAGCCCCAGGTCGTCGATCAAGCGGTCGTCTTTGCCGGTGCCGAGCGTGGTGACGCCCAGCACCTGCGTCTCGCCGCGGGTAAAGACGGCGCTGCCGTGCGTCTTGGGGAGCACGCCGACCTCGATCCAGATGGGGCGGATGTCTTCTGGCGCCCGACCGTCGGCGCGCAGATCCTCCTCGAGGATCATCCGCCGCGACTCGCGCTGCACCGCGCTCGCAAAGGCCTCCTTAAGGAGCGCGACGCGCCGCGCGTCCTCCTCGTTCGCGACCTCCGGCACGTGCTTGCTGATGAGCGCGTCGCGAAGGGCTTTTGTCTTGGCGCTGCGCTCCTTTTTGCTGGGGGTTAAGAGCACCTCTTTAAGACCCGCGGCGACCGCCTCTTGGTACAGGCGCTCCTTGTCCTCCTCCGAGGGGCTCAGCGGGGGTTCGACGGGGAGCTTTTCCTGACCGATCTCCGCGCGCATCCGCTTGATGAGCTCGATCACGCCCTGCATCTCGCGCTGGGCAAAGGTGATCGCGCCGACCATAGTGTCTTCGGGGAGTTCGTCGGCGCTCGCTTCGACCATCAACACGGCGTCTTCGGAGGCGGCCACGGTCAGCTCGAGCTGCGAGTCGGCGAGCGTCTGCAGGCTCGGGTAGAGGACGTACTGGCCGTCCACATACCCGACGCTGACGCACGCCGTCGGGCCGTCCCAGGGGATGTTGGAGATCGAGAGCGCCGCCGAGGCGCCGATGGCGGCGATCATCGCGGGGTCGTTTTCGCGGTCGGCCGAGAGCACGGTGATGATCACCTGCACCTCGTTGCGCAACCCCTTGGGGAAGAGCGGGCGGATCTGCCGGTCGGTGATGCGGGCGTTGAGCGTCGCTTGGGTCCCGGGACGCCCCTCGCGGCGCTGAAACGAGCCCGGGATCTTACCGATGGCGTAGTGGCGCTCTTCGTACTCGACGGTGAGGGGTAAAAAGTCGGTGTCGGCGGCGGTGTCCGACATGTGCGCGGTCACCAGCACCACCGTGTCGCCGTAGCGCACGGTGACGCTCCCCGCGACGAGCTTGGCGTATTTGCCCGTCTCGATGATGAGTTCGCGCCCTCCCAAGAGGGTGCTGTAGCGTTTGGCGGTGGGGATGTTCACATCGTCTCCTCGTCGTGTTGTGCCGGCAGCCGTGATGCGGGGCGGGTCCGGCAAAGTTCCTCGTTTGTCCCTCGGGCGCTCCTGTGACGCGCCGCGCGTTGTGGCGTCTTTATTTATAGCGTCTAAAAACCCCTGGCAGCAGGTGTTGGCCAGTGTGGGGCGCGAGATGAACGAGATGAAAAAAAGCGGGGCGAGACCCCAGCGGCCTCGCCCACGACAGCCTAGCGACCTCTAGACGGCTGCTTGTGGCGCGTCCGGAGGTGTCGCAACCTAGCGGCGCAGCCCGAGGCGCCCGATGAGCGCCTTGTACCCCTCGAAGTCGCGTTGCTCAAGGTATTTAAGGAGACGCTTGCGGCGTCCGACCATCATGAGGAGCCCGCGGCGGCTGTGGTGGTCTTTGCGGTTGACCTTGAGGTGTTCGCTTAAGCTGTTGATCCGCTCGGTAAGGAGCGCGATCTGCACCTCGGTCGACCCCGTGTTCTGCGCGCTGCCGCCGAACTCGCTCACAAGCTCCGTTTTTCGCTCTTTCGTTAACGCCATAGATAGCCTCTTTCTGGCAGAGAGCAGCCGCACCCCGATAGGGTGGGGGGACCGCGCTCCCCGTACTTAGGTGCAGCTGTTAAGCTGCACCTAACGTTCTACTCTAACACGGCGCCAGGGCGCGCTTCAAACGCTGGCTTGCAAATGGGGGACGGCGAACGGCAGCCGAGGGGCCGGCCGGCGGGTAAGCTGGAAGGGTGCCCGCTCGTTGCTTGCCACCCGCTTTAGAGGCGTTTGCCGCTGCTCACCTCGGCCAGGGGCTGCGGGCGCGCTTTTGCGGGTGGGACCACGCCGAGTCCAGCGTGTGGGTGCTCGAGGCGAGCGGGCGGCGCGCGTTCCTCAAAGCCTACCACCAGCCGCGCAAGTTCCGCCAGGAGGAACGCGCCTACCGCGCGTACCTGCCGGGGCTTCAGAAGTGGGTTCCTGAGCTGATCGCCGTGTGCGAGGCGCCGGCCGCGCTCCTCTTGGGGGCCAGGCCCGGTGCCCTCGTGCAGAGCGCGGCGCTCACGCCGGACGAGGAGGCGTCGCTCTACCGCCAGGCCGGGGCCTTTTTGCGCGCGCTGCACGCCCAGCCCTTGGTGGAGCACGACCCCATGCCGCTCGCCGAGGCGCTGCGCCGGCGCGCCCAGGCGTGGTGCGAGCGCGCGCACGGGCTCGTGGAGGCGGAGCTGGTGGACTGGGTGCGCGCGCAAGCCGCCGAGGCCGCCGGGCTCGCGCGCGCGGCGGCGATCCCGCGCGTGCCCACCCACGGCGACTTTACCCCGCGCAACTGGCTCGTTTCGGGCGGCGCGCTCTACGTCATCGACTTCGAGCACGCCAAAGCCGACCTCTGGCTTACAGACGTGCTAAAGCTCTGGTGCACGGCGTGGTGGGCGCGCCCCGACTTGGCCCGGAGCTTTTTCGTGGGCTATGGCCGTTCCCTGACGGCGCTCGAGGAGGCCCTTGTGGCGCGCCTCGCGGCGCTCCACGCGCTCTCAACCGTGGTGTGGGCGCGCGCGCACGCCGACGTGGCGTTCGAGTCGCAGGGCCGAACGCTGCTGGCGCGCCTTAGGGGCGATAGGTTCTGTTGACCTGCGTGCTCGGTCAAACCGCTGGTCTGGCGTCCAGCAAGCGCGTAGCCTGAGCTCAGCGCCACACTCAACCTCACGAGAGGCGCCCTTGCTCCCCGGAGCGTCACGACGTGCCGAGCGAAGCGTCCGCCAGCATAGGAGGCGGCGCCCTGGCCCAATGGACCTGCTGTTGCGGAGGGAGTGCTACGCGAAGGGGGCGCCCCGCGAGGGCAGCGCCCCTGTGAGCACTCAGCCTCACTAGAGGCGGGGCAGCGCCCCTATGAGCACTCAGCCTCACTAGAGGCGTCCCCCGGTGGGGATGCTGCGCGAGGGCAGCGCCCCTATGAGCTGGGCGCCCGGGCTGAGCCGGTCACCTACTGACGTGCAGCTCGTGGTCCACAGGCCACGAGCTACAGGCTACCAGCCCCCCGGCGGCTCACGCGGAAGCCGAAGGGGATAAGACGTTCGCAGAACCTGCAAACGTCCAAACAGCCTCTAGGTGGCGCGCCTCATAATAAGCTGGCTTGGTTATGCCCGTCTCCCCCTACCTGCACTTCGACCGCGCGGCTTGGTCCGAGCTGCGTAACGCGACCCCGCTGACGCTCTCGGCCGAGGACGTCGCGCAGCTACGCGGCCTCAACGAGGCGCTCTCTTTAGACGAGGTCGCCGAGGTCTACCTGCCGCTGTCGCGGCTTCTCAACCTCTACGTCGCCAAAGCGCAGGAGCTCTTTCGGGTCACCGACGCGTTTTTGGGCAAACCGGCGGCGATGGTGCCCTTCGTCATCGGTATCGCGGGCAGCGTGGCGGTCGGCAAGAGCACCACCGCGCGCGTGCTGCAGGCGCTGCTGTCGCGCTGGCCCGACCACCCCAAGGTCGACCTGGTGACCACCGACGGCTTTCTCTACCCCAACCGCGTGCTCGAGGCGCGCGGCCTCATGCGCCGCAAGGGGTTTCCGGAGTCCTATGACCAGCGCCGTCTGCTCCGCTTCGTGGCCGACATCAAGTCGGGCCGCGAGGGGGTCACTGCGCCCGTCTATTCACACCTCAGCTACGACATCGTGCCCGACGAGGTGATCACCGTGTCAAAACCCGACATCTTGATCCTGGAGGGGCTTAACGTGCTGCAGCGGGGCGGGGCGGAGCGGGCCTTCGTCTCCGACTTTTTCGACTTCTCCATCTACGTCGACGCCGACGAGGCGCTCTTACACAGCTGGTACACCGAGCGCTTTTTGAAACTTAAAGAGACGGCCTTTAGGCGCCCCGAATCGTACTTTCACCACCTCGCGTCGCTTTCGGATGAGCGTGCGCGGGAGGTCGCCTCGAGCATCTGGCGCGAGATCAACCTGGTGAACTTGCGCGAAAACATCGCCCCGACCCGTGAGCGCGCGCGGCTCATCCTGCGCAAAGGGGCGGACCACCGCGTGCAGGCGGTGCATCTGCGCAAGCTCTAGCCCGCAGCGCGCCGCCGTGCTAGCCTCGGCTATGACCTGGACGCAAAAGCGCTTCGCGCTCGCCCCCAAGCCCCGTGGGGTTCACCTGATCACCGACGAGGTTCTCGCGCAGCTCCCCGAGCTCAGGGCGCTGCGCGTCGGGCTGTTGCACCTCTTTATCCAGCACACCTCGGCGAGTTTGACGGTCAACGAAAACGCCTCGCCGGAGGTGCGCGGCGACTTCGAGCGGCACCTCAACGTGTTGGTCCCCGAAGCGCCCTATTTCGAGCACACCCTCGAGGGCCCCGACGACATGCCCGCGCACCTCAAGGGCTCGCTCATGGGGTTTTCGCTCCTGCTGCCGGTCTCTGAGGGGCGCCTGGCGCTGGGCACGTGGCAGGGGCTCTACCTCTGTGAGCACCGCAACCGCGGCGGCCCCCGCACGCTCGTAGCGACCCTCTACGGGGAAGCGGAGGCGCTCCAAGGGGATCCCTAAAGCGCGGGGCGCCGAGCGAGCTGCGCCGCGAGCGAGCTGTTGTCGAAGGTGTAGCCCAACAGCGCGATGTCCTCGCGGTAGACCCGCGCGACGATCTCGCGCATCTCGGGGGTGTAGAGCTCGCGGAAGTCGCGGCGCGCGCGGGTGACGTTCTCGGCCGGCAGCGGCTCGCCGGTGCCGAGGCGCGCACGGATGAGCTCGTAGTCGCTCGCCAGGTTTTCAAAAAAGCCCACGAAGTCAAGCAGCAGCTCCCGTCGTCCGGGGAGGCAGAGGTAGTGGTGCTGCGGCCTAAAGTGCACCCAGCTGTGGACGTTGTGACGGTTGACCCAACCCGTGACGAACGCCTCGAAGGTGGCGTAGGGGGCGAGGTGCTCGGCCGCCCAGCGCGCGTCGGTGTCGTGGAGCCCCCCGCTTTTAAGGAAGAAAAAGGCGGAGGCGAGGCGGTCCCAGGGGTTGCGCACGAAGGCGAACTTGAAAAAGGCCTCGAACTCGCTGCGGCTAAGGAGCAGCTGATACCCGGCGACCGTGCGGTGGTGGCCGGTCGCCGCGCCGAAGAGCCCCTTGCCGACCGAGAGCCCCGCGGCTTTCGGCACGTGGATAAAGAGGCAGCGGTGCCTGAAAAAGGGCGCCAACGCCCCCCCCGCTTCGGGCGAGCGCAGCCGCTGCAGCGCCGCGTAGCGGCGCGGGAAGGCGACGCGCGCGGCGTTGCGGCGCAGGCCATAAGGGAGCTGCCAAAAGAGGCCCGAGGCGCCCCCGTAAAGCCCGCTCACGCGCACCTCACAGCGCCCGCAGGAGGGCGGTGTAGGCGGTGATGGCGTTGTCGAACGAAAAGGCCGCCGCGCGCCGCTCGAGCGCCTCTGCGGGTACGGGGTCCGCGAGCGTCCTTAGGGTCGCCTCGGCGAGCGCCTCGGCGTCGCCGACCGCCACCAAGGGCCCCCAACGCCCCCCCTCGAGGATCTCGCGCGGCCCGCTTGGGCAGTCGGTGGAGACCACCGGACAGCCGCACGCCATCGCCTCGATGAGCACCGTCGGCAGCCCCTCGCGGTCGGAGGAGACGACGAGCGCGCTCGCGCGGCGCATGTAGGCGTACGGGTTGGCGACAAAACCCGGGAAAGCGACCTCGCTTTCTAGCCCGAGCGCCCGCGCCTCGGCCTCGAGCGCCGCTTTGAGGCGCCCCTGACCCAGGATGATGAGCTTGCACGCGCGCCGCTGCCGGAGCGCCCGAAAGGCCCTTAGGAGCAGCGGGTAGTTTTTCTCCTCGCTCATCCGGCCCGCCGCGAGCAGTACGGGCGGGCCGCCCGCCGCGAAAAAGGGGTGGGTGACGGGCTCGTACGACTTGGCGATGAGCTCATCGCTGACGACGGGGTTGTAGATCGTGTGCAGGCGTTCGTCGGCGACCCCGAAGCTGCGCTCGACGTAGCTGCAGACGCCCCGGGAAACGCCGATCACCGCGTCGGCGCGCCCGTAGACGTCCGCCTTAAAGCGCTGCAGCAGCCGACTCGGCAGCGAGCGCTGCTTGTGCGCCAAGCTCGAGAGGTCGTTGTGTTCGACCAAGACTACCTTGGTCGGCACGCGCGCGAGCTCGCGCGCCAACACCGCCGCGACATTCGCGTGCGCGAGGTGCGACAACAGCACGTCGGGGCGGTGCTTTTGCAGGTGACGGGCGAGCGGCACGATCGCTTTCGAGACGGCTTTGCCCTTGGCGAGGTCGGTGAGCGGCACGTCGCTGGGGACGCGGTCCAAAAACGCCCCCCACGCCTCGACGAGGACGAGCTCGAGGTCGAAGAGCTCGCGCGGCAGCGCCTGCAGGAGGTTTACCGCGACCCGCTCCGCGCCCCCGCCGAGGAGGTTTTTCGAGAACATCGTGACGCGCCGCCGTTGCGGCGCCTCGACGATGAGCGGCAGGCTCGGTGCGGACTGGGCGGGAGGGCGCCAGGCGCTGCGCGGCGGGGTGCGGGGGGCGCTCGGGGCGGGGTGGGGTGCGGGGCGCGCCCCAGCGGTTCCGCGGCGGAGTTTGGGTTCCATAGCGGGTAGTGTAGCGGTCTCGTTAAAGCGCGTTAAAAAAACCGTCACACCCCGCTGCGGCCTTGCGTCACCGCGCCAGCCGCCACCCCCCTAGGGATGGCTTTCAAACCACTCGAGGAGGGCTTCAAGCCGCGCGACGCGGCGGTCGGGGCGCCCCGAGCGCGACAGCTCGTGCCCTTCGTCGGGGAAACGGATAAAGCGCGTCGGTTTACCGAGCGCTTTGAGGGCGATGTAGAGCTGCTCGGCCTGTTCGATGGGGCAGCGGTGATCGGCTTCGGCGTGGAGGATCAGCAGGGGCGTCTGGATGTTGGCGACGTACTTGAGGGGGCTCTGGTCCCAGAGCGCCTGCAGCTTCTCCCAGGGGGCCCCCCCGACCTCCACGGGGGCAAACTGGTAGCCGATGTCGGAGGTGCCGTAAAACGACGTCCAGTTGCTGATCGAGCGCTGCGTCACCGCCGAGCGGAAGCGGTTCGTGTGGCCGAGCAGCCAGTTGGTCATAAAGCCGCCGTACGAGCCGCCGGTGAGGTGCAGGGGCGCTTCGGGGTCGGCGTGGCTTCGCTGCGCGGCGTCGGCGACCGCGAGCACGTCGTCGGCGTCGACGCTCCCGTAACGCCCCTGGAGGGCGGTGGCGAAGGCCGCGCCGTAGCTCGACGAGCCGCGCGGGTTGCCGTAGACGACCCGGTACCCGCGCGCGGCGAGCAGCTGAAATTCGAACATAAAGCCGTAGCCGTAGTTCGTGTGGGGGCCGCCGTGCACCTGCAGCACCGAGGCGCGGTCCTTGCGCGGCTTGTGCGGCTCGAGGGTCCAGTACGCGACCCTGGGCCCCCCCTTGGCGCGGGCGTGCTGCACCGGGCTCGGCGCGCTCAGCCGGTACGCGTCGGTAAAGGCGCGGTTGACGTCGCTGAGCCGCGTCTCCTGGCCGCGCGCGTCGCGAAAAAACAGCTCACCGGGTTCGGTGGGGGTTTCGGCGGTAAAGATCACCCGGCCGCCGAGGGCGTGAAAACCGGTGACGGCGCGCCCCTCGCGGTGCAGCGCGCGCACGCGGCCTGAGAGCGACACGCGCGCCAAACCGCTGCGCCCCTCGCGGTTGAGGTTGACCAGGACGCTCTCGCCGTCCCAGCAGGGGGTTTCGGGGAGGGCCCCGTAGCGGCTGTCGCCGGCGACGCTCGAGGTGGCCTCGAAGTCCCCCGTTAGTAGCTGCGCCTCGCCGCCCGCTAGCGGCGCGACCCATAGGCCCGTCGGGGTGCCGAAGTTGCGTTGATCGGTAGGGGAGAGCAGGGCGACGAAGCGGCCGTCGGGGCTCGGGCTCGGCGCGGCGACGCGGGTGAGGTTGCTCACCACGGGGGTGGGTCTGCCCCCCTTGTAACCACCCCCCTTGGCGTCCTCTAAGGGGAGCGTCCAGAGGAGGCTCTGCCAGGCGTCCGCCGCGCGTTCGTCCTCGGCGGCGGTAAAGAGCAGCGCCGCGCCGTCTGGCGTGAAGACGAGCCCGCTAGGGCTGCTCTGCAGCTTGGTCAGCTTCGTGACCTCGCCGCTCAGGTCGCAGAGGTAGATCTGCGCGCTCCCCGAGGGCCGAAAACCGACGCCGTCGCCCTTGTAAAACATCCGGTCGATGACCCTGGGTCGGCCCTTGGCCGTGTCGCGCTCCCCTTGCGAGACGAGCGCGAGCAGCTCGCCGCCAGGGTGCCAGCAGAACTCCGTGACGCCGGCTGGCAGGTCGGTGAGCCGCCGCGCCTCGCCGCCAGCAAGGGGCAGCAGGTGGAGCTGCGCCCCCTCCGCCTCGCCCGGCGACCCGCGCTTAGACAAAAAGGCGACGGCGTCACCTTTGGGGCTAAAGCGCGGGTGCGTGTTGGCGTCGCCCGCCTGGGTGAGCTGCTGCGCGCGTCCCGCTGCGGCGGTGTCGTAGAGGAAGAGGTGACTGACGTAGCGGGGTGCCGCTTCGGCGTTGGCGTCGGGAGCGGCCTCCTCTCGGTCCTTGGGCGGTGTCTGGATGGTCGTGTGCACCGCTACCGCCCGTCGGCCGTTGGGGCTAAGCCGCGCGTCGGAGACAAAGGTGAGGTCGAAGAGGCTTTTGGCCTTGAGTTTTTTCGCCATGCCCCGTTATACCCCGCAGGCGCGCGCCGCCCTGCCCAAGGCGTCAGGGCGTCAAGTGGACCTCGAGCTGAGCGCCGCGTAGAGCAAGATGCCCGCCGCGACCGAGGCGTTTAGCGACGCCACCTGGCCGCGCATCGGGATGGCGACGAGCTCGTCGCACGTCTCGCGCACGAGGCGCCGCATACCCGCGCCCTCGGCGCCGATCACGAGCGCGGCGGGGCGGTCCCAATCGAGCTGCTGCGGCAGTGCGGCCGCGTCCCCCGAGGCGCCGTAGAGCCAGACGCCGCGCGCCTTTAACGCCTCCATGTAGCGCGGCAGGTTCTTCACCTGTACGAGCGGCAGGTGGCTGCTCGCCCCCGCCGAGACCTTGGCGACCACGGCCGAGAGGGGGGCGCTGCGCCGCTCCTCGGTGACGACGCCGTGCGCCCCCAAGACCTCGGCGCTGCGGATGATGGCGCCGTAGTTGTGCGGGTCGGTGATGCCGTCTAAAAGCACCAGGAGGGGCTTTTCGCCGCGGCGCGCGGCGCGCGTAAAAGGCGCTTCGGGGTCGGCGTAGCTGAGCTCGGGGAGCTCGGCGACGACGCCCTGATGCCGGGTGGTTTTGAGCGCTTGGTCGAGTTGGGTGCGGGGGACACGCTCGAGCGTGACGCCGGCTTTGCGCGCGAGGGCCTCAAACTGTTTGACGGTCCCCGGCTGCACGCCGTGGGCGACGAAAAGGCGCAGCACGCCGCCCTCGCGCAGCGCCTCCGCAACTGCCTGTTTGCCGTAGATGAGCATGGGTCAGTATAAGGTCCAGCCTCGGCAGGTTCCTGCGGTGGTGCAGCTTTAGGAAGCCTGGCCGCCTCGCACGGCCGCCCTACACGCTGCAGGAGACGCTACCGGCAGCGGTTTCACGTGGACTGAGGGGGTGCTCTGACGCGCCCCCTCTAGCCACCTTTTGGTGGGTGTGGTGGGGGCGCTAGCGCTTGGGGCTAGAGAGGTGGGTGGGGTCGCCGAGCGCTTGCAAAGCGGCCCTCGCCCGCTGTTCGTCAGCTGCGAGCTGCGCTTTGAGGTCGTCAAGCCCCGCGAAGCGCCGCTGCGCGCGCAAAAAGCGTTCGAACGACACGCGGATCGTCTTGCCGTAGAGGTCGCCGTCAAAGTCGAAGAGGTGCACCTCCAAAGAGGGGGGCGCGTCGGGGTAGGAGGGGCGTGGGCCGACGTTGGCCATCCCGCCGAAGGTGCCGTAGGGCGTCTCGACCCAAACGGCGAAGACGCCGATGGGCAGGGCTTTTTCCGGTGCGAGCTGGAGGTTGGCCGTGGGGAAGCCCACCGTGCGCCCGCGCCGGTCGCCCGCGGTGACCTCGCCGATAGCGAGGTAGCTGTAGCCCAGAAACCGCCGCGCCTGCTCGACCTCCCCCGTGCGCAGGAGCTCGCGGATATGCGACGACTTGATGGGCTCCTCTTCGAGGCGCCGCAGCGAAAAGACCTCGAGCCTTTCGGTCACGTGCTGCAGGTCGTCCAAACCGCCGCTGCGTTTGTAACCGAAGTGAAAGTCCTCGCCGACGATCAGCAGCTTTGGCGCGAGGTGTTGCAGCTGCTCCAAAAAGGCCTCTTTGGGGGTCCGCGCGTAGTCGTGGTCAAAGGGGGTCATGACGACCGCTGTGGGGGAGAAGCGGCGGAGCAAGAAGAGCTTCTCTTCGGCGCTCGTGAGGTAGGGTTTGCCCTGGAAAAAGACCTTGGCCGGGGGGAAAAAGGTGAGCACCACGCTCGGCGCCCGCAAGCTTGTAGCGGCCTCCTGAAGGCGCCGCAACAGGAGCTGGTGGCCCAGGTGCACCCCGTCGAAGTTGCCGATGCAGAGCACCACGCCGCGAAGCTCGAGCGCCAAGGGGGAACTGACGACGCGGGGCGCGGCGCCGCGCGCCGTGGCGTCTAGAGGGCGCGTCACGAGGGCTCCGCGAGCGCCCCCGCACGGCCGAGGGCGTAGGTGAGCCCGAGGAGCGTAGGGGCGCTGCTCGCGACCTCACCCGCGGCGACGCGCGCCCAGGTCTCGCGCAGCGGGCGCCACGCGAAGGCGACCTCCTCCCCCTCGTCACCCCCCGCGCGCGCGACCGTATGGAGGTCGGTGGCCATAAAGAGCGTCACCTTTTCGTCGGTAAAACCGGGGCTCGAGTACACCTCGGCGAGCTGGGTGAGCGTGCCGGCGAGCCCGACCTCCTCAGCGAGCTCGCGCCGCGCCGCCGCCGCTGGAGTCTCGCCGGGGTCGACGAGCCCAGCGGGCAGCTCCCAGGTCACCTGCCCGACGGCCGGTCGCAGCTGTTCGACGAGCAGCACCTCCTCGCGGCCGCGCTCGCCGCGCAGCGCGAGCACGCAGACGGCGGGGGCGTGAAAGACGACCTCCCAACGCCCGCTGCGTTTGGCGACGCGGATAACGCGCCCCTCAAAGAGGATCTCGTCGGACATTAAAGGCGTGTTCACGGTAACGCGCGGCCGCTCGGCGCCTCGCGACGCCTACTGATCGTCGGGGTTGTAACGCAAAAAGGCGGGGATGTCGTAGTTCGAGGGGTCATAGCTCCGACCGCCCCCGACCGCCGCGCGAAACTGCGTCGGGCGCAAGATCTTGGGTTGCGGGGCGTGGTCGAAACCGGCCGCGATCACCGTGACGCGCACCTCGTCGCCAGCCGCTTCGTCGTAGGCGACGCCAAAGAGCACGTTCGGATCCTCGACCTCGGTCGCCTCGCTGATCTTTTCGACGATCTCGTGGGCGTCGAAGAGCGTCAGCTCCTCCGAGCCGGTGATGTTGATAAGCAGCTGGTGCGCCCCCTCGACCCCGCGCGCGAGCAGCGGCGAGTGCGTGGCGCTGTTCGCGGCCTCCTCGACCAGGCCCTCGCCGCGCCCCGAGCCGATGCCCATAAGGACCGTCCCGGCACCCGAGAGGAGCGCGCGCACGTCGGCGAAGTCGACGTTGATCATCCCCGGTTTGTTGATCACGTCGCTGATGCCTTTGACGCCGTAGTAGAGCACCCGGTCGGCGACGCGAAAGGCGTCCCCGAGTTTGACCTTGCGGTCTAGAGCGGACAAGAGGCGCTGGTTTTCAACGACGATCAGCGCGTCGACCTTGTCCTCGAGCTTGCGCAACCCCTCTTCGGCTTGGCGCATCCGGTTGGGGCCCTCGAACTGAAACGGGGTGGTGACCACCGCGATGGTCAAGGCGCCCTGCTCGCGCGAGATCTCGGCGACCACGGGGGCGCTGCCGGTCCCCGTACCGCCGCCCATCCCGGCGGTGATAAAGACGAGGTCGGAGCCGCGCAGCTGTTCGGCGATGCGGTCGCGGTCCTCTAGGGCCGCTTTCTCACCGATCTCCGGGTTTGCCCCCGCGCCGAGCCCCTTGGTCAGGTGATCGCCCATCTGGATGCGGTTTTCCGCGAGTGAGGTGGCCAGAACCTGCGCGTCGGTGTTTGCAGCGATAAACTGCACCCCTTCGAGCTTGGCCTCGATCATCCGGTTGACCGCGTTGTTCCCCCCACCGCCTAGACCGATAACCCGAATGACGGCGTTTTCCGACGTGCTCGCGACCATGGTGTGCTCCCTCAACGTTGGGTGTTTACGTATCACGGTTAAAAGAAATCCTTCAAAAAGTTGCGGATATTTTGGAACCAGCCCCCCACCGACTGCCCCGCGCTCTGCATCAGCCGCGGCCGGTTCCCCGAGGGGGCGAGCGCGTGCCCCTGCAGGACGCCGTAGCGTACCAAACCGACGGCGGTCGCGTGCGCAGGGCTCGCGACGACGTCGACCAAACCCGAGACCTCCACGGGTTTGCCGATCCGTACGGGGAGGCGAAAGCGTTCGGTGGCGACCTGTTCGATCCCGGGCATGAGCGACGCCCCGCCGGTGATGACGACGTTGCCGGCGAGCAGCTCCATCGCGCCCAGGCGCTGTTCGACCGAGCGTTTGACGAAGTCTAAAATCTCCACCACCCGCGGGCGGATCACCTGCGCGAGTTCAAAGGTCGAGAGCGAGGCGGTGTAGTTCGGGTGCGACACCTCCAGAGCGACCTCGCGGTCGGCGAGCTCAGGTACCGCGACGCCGTACTTTTTCTTGACCCGCTCGGCTTCGTCGGGGGGGATGCGCAGCAGTTGCGAGATGTCTTGGGTGATGTGGTCGCCGCCCAACGGGATCACCGCCGAGTCGGTCAGCGTGCCGCGGCGAAAGACGCCGACGTCGGTGGTGCCGCCGCCGATATCGATCAACACCGTGGTGAGCTCGCGCTCGTTGCGGTCCAACACGGCGAGGCCCGAGGCGAGCGCCTGCACCACCATCCCGCTCACCTCGACGTGGGCGTCGCGGGCGCAGCGGCTTAGGTTCTGCAGCGGCCCCTGCGCCCCGGCGATAATGTGCACGTCGACCTCTAAACGCACGCCGCTCATCCCGACCGGGTCTTTGATGCCGTCTTGGCCGTCGACCACGTACTCCTGCGGGATCACGTGGATGACGTCCATGTTGGCCTCTAGGGGCACGGCGCGCGCGTTTTCGATGGTGCGTTCGACGTCGGCCTCGCTAATCTGCTGGCCGCGCCGGATGGCCGCCATCCCGTGGCTCGTAAAGGCGCGCAGGTGCGTGCCGGCGACGCCGATCCAGGCGTCTTTGACCTCGACGCCGGCGACGCGTTCGGCGGCGGCGACCGACTGCCGCACCGACGCGATGGTGCGCTCGAGGTTGACCACGACCCCCTTGCGCAGGCCGTCTGAGGGCACCGTGCCCTCGCCGATAATGTCGAGCACGCCGTCGGAGGCGACCTCACCGATCACCGTGCAGATCTTTGTGGTGCCGATGTCTAACCCGACGACGATCCGTTCGTCTGTCACGCCCACTGCCCTAGCTGCTCCTGTTTCCGTTGACCCTGTACGCGCATGGCGCCCTCTATCATGGTTGTACGCTCACTCCCCAAGGGTAGACGGCGACGCTGAAACCCCGGTGTTCCACAAACCCCGACCAGTGTGCTCGCAAAGACGCGACGTCGGGGGTGTAGAGGGTGGAATCGGCGAAAAAAACCGTAAAGCCGCTCGGCGAATAGCTTAACACCTCCGGTTGAAAGTCGGCGAGGAGGCGCAAAAGCTCTGTGGCCTCCTCTAAGCGGCTCGCGCCCCACCCCGTCAGGGTCACGGGCGCCGCCAGCGGGTCTGCACCGGGTAAGACTGTACCATCTAGGGCGTAGACCCTCTCGCCGTACCGAAAGGCGGGGGTGCGTTCGGTCACCTCGAGCAGCACGCGCTCGGGCCAGCGGCGTACGACGCGGGCGCTCTCGACCCAGGGGTCGCGCGTCAGCCCCGCGAGGCTCCAGGTGCTGACCCACAAGAGCGGTTGGCCGGGTTTTAGACCCGCCAGCGCGGCGAGCTCGGCGGCGGTGTAGTGCGCGGCACCGGCGACGTCGACGTAGCGGACGCGTGGGTAGAAGCGTGAGCCGACGAGCAGCGCGGTACACAAAAGGAGCAGCAGCACTAGGGGGCGGCGCATAGCGCCTCCTCGCGCGGCCCGAACCCCCAGAGCTCCCACTCGGTCTCCAAGGGTACGCTCGAGCGCTCCCGCACCCGCTCCAAAAGCGCCACGACGTCCCCTGCGGTCGCCCCCCCGAGGTTGACGACGAAGTTGCCGTGTTCGGGCGAGATCATCGCCCCGCCGACGCGCAACCCCTTGAGGCCGAGGGCGTCGATAAGCCGCCCCGCGCTGTCGCCGGGGGGGTTTTTAAAGGCGCACCCCGCCGACTTCGCCTTGGGTTGCCCCCGCCGCGCGGCGTCGACTTCGGCGAGGCGCGCCCTGACGCGCGTCTGGCTCGAGGGGCTAAGGCGCAGGCGCGCGCGGGTGAGCACCGCCTTTGGTGGCAAGGCGCTCGTGCGGTAACCGAGGCCGAGCTCGGCGGCGCTGAGGCGCTCGAGTCGCCCCTCTAAGAGCACCTCGACCTCCTGCAGGGTGTCGGCCATCTCGCCAAAGCGGGTGCCCGCGTTCATCACCACGGCGCCGCCTAGGGTCGCGGGGACGCCCAAGAGCCCCTCGAGCCCCGAGAGCCCGAGCGCGGCGGCGCGGCGCACGAGCCCCGGGAGCGGCGTCGCGCCGCCCAACCAGATCCCCGCGGCGCTCGCCGCTGCGGGGCCGAAGGCGCGCACGTCGTTGTACGCGCGGCCGAGCTTGATGACCCGCTCGGGAACCCCGGCGTCGGCGATGAGCAGGTTGGACCCCCCCCCGAGGACGCGGAAGGGTTCGCGGGTAGCCTCGACGAGCTCGGCGTGCGACTCGACCACCCACAGCTCCGCCGGCCCCCCGACGCCCAAGGTGGTGAGCGGTGCGAGCGGCACCACCTTAGGCGCTGCCATCGTCCCCCCCGGCGAGCGCGACGACCCCCTCGGCGACCTCCCAGACGTCGCCCGCCCCCAGGGTGATCACCAGGTCGTTCTGCTCTAAGCTCTCGGCTAAGTAGCTCTGCGCCGAGGCGGCGCTATGAAAGCTCGCGGGTGTGCCCGCCGCTTGAAGGCGCTCGACGATGCGCCGCGCCGAGACGCCGGGGATGGCCGCCTCGCCCGCCCCGTAGACCTCCAAGACGAGCACCTCGTCGGCCAAAGCGGCGGCGTCGGCCAGGGCGGGCCAGTGGCGGGCGGTGCGGACCCAGCGGTGCGGTTGCAGCACCGCCCGCACCCGCCGACCGGTGTGGCGCGCGGCCTCGAGGGTGACCCGCACCTCGGTCGGGTGGTGGGCGTAGTCGTCGATCACGAGCGCGCCGCGCACGCTGCCGCGCCGCTGCCAGCGGCGGCCGACGCCACCGAAGGTGCTCAGGTGCTCGGCCGCCGCCTTGAGGTCGAGCCCCGCTAGGTGGGCCGCGGCGAGCGCCGCTGCGGCGTTTTGGACGTTGTGGCGCCCCGGCACGAGGAGCCGCACCTCGACGGGTGGGGTGTGGGGGGCGTGAAAGGTAAAGTGGCTGCCCGCGGCCGAGAGCGCGCACACCGACGCGCGGTAGCTCGCCCCCTCGCTGAGCCCGTAGGTGACCGCGTTCGGCAGCCCGCCCAACAGGGGCCCCAGCGACGGCCAATCGGCGCAGAAGAGGACGCGCTCTGAGCGCGCGGCGAAGCTCGCGGTGGCCGCCTCGAGCGCCTCGAGTGAGGCGTGGTAGTTGCGCCGCTCGCTAAAGTCGCCGGCGATGTGGTCGTCCTCTAAGTTGGTGACGACGGCGAGCTCCGAGGGGAGGGCGGCGAAGCCGGGGTCGGACTCGTCGACCTCGGCGATTATCCACGCCCCGTGGCCGTAGCGGACGTTCGAGCCGAGCGCGGCGAGGTGCCCACCGACCAAGACCGAGGGGTCGCAGCCCGCTTTTAAAAACAAGGTGGCGATCATCCCCGTGGTGGTGCTTTTACCGTGCGTGCCGGTCACGGCGACGCTGCGCCGGCGGTTTAAGAGCTCGGCGAGGAGCTCGATGCGCCGCAGCGTCCGTTTGCCCTGCGCGCGCGCGGCTTGCACCTCGGGGTGCGCTTCGGGGATCGCGGTGCTCGTGACGAGCAGGTCGGCGTGTGCGACGTGGGCTGGGTCGTGGCCGAGGTGCGCCTCGATCCCCTGGCGCCGCAGCGTGTGCAGCTCGGGGCTCTCAAGCGCGTCGCAGCCCGACACGCGGTAGCCGTCGGCGAGGTACCAGCGGGCGAGCCCGCTCATCCCGACGCCCGCGATGCCCATAAAGTGAAGATGCGGTTTCATGCGGTCTCCTGCTCCCCCAGTGTGCGCGGTGACCTCGGCGCTCGTGGGGGGTTGAGCTCCTGCACCACCCGCTCGCAAAGGCGCGCGGTAGCCCCGGCGGGGGAGCGCTCGCGGGCGGCCGCCGCGGCGCGCGCCCTAGTCTCTGGCTCGAGCAGGTGGCGCCACGCGGCGGCTAGGGTCACCGGTTGGAGGTCGCGTTCCTCAACCACGGTGCCCGCGCGGTCGCGCGCCACCGCCCGCGCGTTGTGGAGTTGGTGGTTGTCGGCGGCCGTGCTCAAGGGGACCATGAGGAGCGGTACCCCGTGAAAGGCGGCTTCGGCGAGCGTCCCCGTGCCCGCGCGCGTCACGCCGAGGTCGGCTGCAGACCACGCTAACACGGTGTCGAGGTAGGGTGCTACCCGGTAGCGTTCCCGCTGGCTCGGGCTGAGGCAGCTTTGCAGGTGCGCCCGTACCGTCTCCAGGTGCGCCGCGCCGCTGCTATGCAGCACCCAGTGGGGGGCTTGCGCGCCGAGCGCCGCGAACGCTTCGGGGACCGCGCGGTTGAGGAGCGCGGAGCCCTGGCTCCCCCCGAGGACGAGCGTCAGCGTCACCGCTTCCGGGAGGCCGAGGCGGCGGCGCGCCTCGCTCTTAGGCAGCCGCTCTTCGCGCACCGGCATACCGACCGTGACGACGCGCTCGCGCGCCGCGCGCGGCAGGTGCGCGGCAACGCCCGGCTGCGCGACCCCGATAAAGCGCGCGCCGCGGGCGAAAAGGCGCGTGACGAGGCCCGGATAGGCGTTCTGTTCGTGGAGCGCCCAGGGGACGCCCGACAGGCGCGCCGCCGCGAGCCCCGGAAAGGCGGCGAAGCCGCCGAAACCGACCACGAGCGCGGGGCGGAGGCGGCGCAGAGCGGCGAGCGCGTCGCTTAAACCGAGCGCCGCCCGGACGGCTTGGCGCGGGTCGGGGCGGCTGCGGTCGTACTTGCCGGCGCGCACCCCCCAAAAGGCGAAGCCCGCATCGGGGACGAGCTTGGCCTCGAGCCCCCCCTGCTGCCCGATAAACGCGACCTCGTAGCCGCAAGCGGCGAGCGCGCGCGCGAGCGCCAGCGCCGGGTAGATGTGGCCTCCGGTCCCGCCGGTAGCGAGCAGCACGGGTTTCATCCGCTAAGAGCGGGACCTTTCGCCGCGGCTGCGGGGGCGCTGCGGCGCGCTTCGCGGTAGGCGCTCTGCATAAGCCCCATCGCCATGCCGACCGAGAGCAGGCTGTTAAAGCCGTCTGAGACGAAGGGCAGCGGCACCCCCGTGACCGGCAGCAACCCGGCGGCGACGAGGAGGTTGAGGGCGGCCTGGCCGCCCACGTAGGCGCTCGCCCCGGCGGCGAGGAGCGCCCCCGGGCCTTTGAGGCTCGCGGCGATCTCGAGCCCGCGCAGCACGATAAAGAGGTAGAGCGCGATAAGCGTGAGCACGCCGATCAGCCCGAGCGCGTGCGCGAGCGACACGGCGATCATGTCGGTGCTCGCCGCCGGGATGCTGACCGGCTGCCCCGAGCCGAGGCCGAAAAGCCCCGCCTCGCTGATGATGCGTTGGGCGCGGTCGGCTTGGTAGGTGTCGCCGAGGGTATCGGCGCGCGCCCCCCAGAGGTCGCGAAAACCGGTGATGCGCGCGCTGATGTAGGGGAACTGGCGGAGGTAGGGGCCGGCGATGAGCGCGGCGATAAGGCCCGCCGCGGCGCCGATGCTGACCAGACGGACGATGGTGGTGCCCGCGGCGACCATCACCGAAAGCCCCAGCAGAAAGATAAAGACCGCCGTGCTGACGTTTGGTTCGGCGATGATGAGGCCGACTGCGAGCCCCATGACGAGCATCGGGCGCCAGATCTGCCAGTTGCCCAGGTGGTTGTGGAAAAACGCGGTGAGATAGGCGATCACGGCGACTTTCATGAGTTCAGAGGGTTGCAGCGTAAAGTTGCCGATGAGCAGCCAGCGCCGCGAATCGCTCCCCTCGGGGGAGATGCCGATGACGAGCACCAGCGCGAGCAGCGCGAGCACCCCGACGTAGAAAAAGGGGCTCACCTTGACGACGCGCTGCGGCGACACGCGCGAGACCACGACGGTGAGCGCGAGCGCGATGGTGACGCGCACGAGGTGCTCGGGCCAGGTCTCCGGCGAGCTCGTGGCGACGCCGAGCACCCCGAGCACCCCGAGGCTCAGCTGCGCGAGGAAGAGAAGCCAGTCCATAGCGCCTCCTTGGGCGTGTGCAGCGCGGTCACGGCGCGCCGAAAGGCCTCGGCGCGCGCTTGGTAGTTGCCAAACTGATCGAACGAGGCGGCGAGCGGCGCGAGCAGCACGGTGCCGCCGGAGCCCCTCAAGCGTTCGGCGGCGAGCGCGGTGGCGCGTCGCAGCGCCGCCTCGCCGTCACGGTCCGGGATGACGTGGGTTTCGGTCCAAGCCGACAGCTGCGCGGCGAACGCCGGGCCCGCCTCGCCGAAGCAGAGGGCGAGCACGACCCTGTCGCGCACCAAAGCCTCCAACTCGGCGAAGCTCGCGCCCTTGTCCTGCCCACCTAGAAGCCACACCACGGGGGCGGGGGTCGCGGCGAGCGCCGCCTGGACGGCCAGGGTGCGCGTGGCGATGGAGTCCTCGACGAAGCGCACGCCCGCCACCTCGCCGACCACGCTGTAGCGCCCCGGCACCCCCGAAAAGCTCTCGAGCCCCGCGCGGATCGCCTCGTCGCCTAGTCCCCAGGCGGCGGCCGCGAGGGCGACGGCGAGCGCGTTGAGCCGGTGGTGCTGGCCCGTGAGCTGCAGCGCGCGCACCGCTACAAGCGGCCGGCCGTGGAGCGTGAGCATCCCGTCGGCGAGGTGGGCGGCGCTCCCGGGCGTGGGCGCGGCCGAAAACCCCCACGTGCGCGCGGGCGACGCCTCGGCCCAGGCGCGCACCAAGGGGTCGTCGTGGTTGTAGACGAAGGTGTCCTCCGGGGTGAGGTGGGCGATCAGGCGTTTTTTGGCCGCGTGGTAGGCCGCCAGCGAGCCGTGGCGGTCGAGGTGGTCGCGGCCCAGGTTGAGCACCACGGCGACGCGGGGGTGCAGGCTCGGACAGCGCTCGAGCTGAAACGACGAGAGCTCGGTCACCAGCACCCGGCCGGGTGCGGCGACGGCCGCGAGCGCGGGGTCGACGTTGCCGCCGGCGGGGGCGTCGAGGCCGGCAAGGGTCAGCGTGTGCGAGAGCCAGCGCGTCACGGTCGTCTTCCCCGCCGTACCGGTGATGCCCAGGATGGGGGCGTCGACCGTGCGGTAGACCCACTCGACCTCACCGATGGTCTCGACCCCGCGCGCGCGCAGCGCGGCGAGGTCGGGGGCGTCCCAGGGCACGCCGGGGGCGGCGATGCAGAGCTCGGCCGGGACCTCTAGGGGCGCGCTCGTAGCGCGACAGCCGAGCGCCGCGAGGTCCTCACCCTGCGGGTGCTGCGCGTCGAAGGTCCACACCGCGTGCCCTTGGCGGCGCAGAAGCCGCGCGACCGCGCCCCCGCTGCGCCCGAGGCCGTAGACGAGGACGTTCACGCCGCCCCGCCGCGCAGGCTCCAGGCGAGCGCCACGCACACCGCCGTCACGAGCCACATCCGCACCACGATCTGCCCCTCCGACCACCCCGAGAGCTCGAAGTGGTGGTGCAAAGGGCTCATCTTGAAAAGCCGCTGGCCCTCGCCGCGCCGCGCCTTGGTCAGCCGGAAGTAGCTCACCTGGGCGATCACCGAGAGGACCTCGAGCACCGGGATGAGGGCGAGTAGCGGCAGCCACCACGCCCAACCGGCCAAGATGGCGGTGCCCGCGACCGCCGCGCCGAGCGCCTCGGAGCCGACGCCGCCCATAAAGACGCGCGCCGGACGGGCGTTAAACCATAAAAAGCCCAACAGCGCCCCCAGGAGCGCCCCCACGAAGGGGGCGCCCACGAAGGGCAGCAGCACGAGGGCGGTGACGCCGGCGGCGAGGCCGTCGAGCCCGTCGGTAAAGTTAAAGGCGTTGATGCTCCCGACGACGATAAAGGCGAAGCCTAAAAGGTCGAGCACGGGCGCGCCGAAGAGCTCCTGGCCGCTACGCACCGCGTAGAGCGCGAAGACGAGCGCCGCAGCGCTCTGGATCAGCAGGCGGTAGCGGGCCAGCACGCCCGTCGTGAGGTCGGGCGCGTCGGGCGCGGGGCGCGCGTTCGCCGCGCCCTCTTGGGGTTCGGCGTGGACGCTCACCCGCTGCGGGGGCGCTTCGTCGGGCGCGGGGACGGTGCGAACAGCTGGTACCGCCCGTTTGCGCCGCAGCGCCGCGAGGTCGTCGTAGAGCCCCAACAGGGCGGCGGCCGCGGTGAGCAGGGCGACCGCGGCGCTCCTCTCGGTCGGGCCGAAGAGGAGCCAGGTGAAAAGGGCCGCGAGCAGAAAAGCCGCGCCGCCCATCGTCGGCGTACCGGCTTTGGTGTGGTGCGTGGTGGGCCCGTCTTGGCGTACCGCCTTGCCCCAACCGCGGCGTTTGGCGAGCTGGACAAAGGTGCCGACGGCGAAGAGTGAGAGCAGCGCGGCGACGAGGACGGTCATCCGCGCGCCCCTTCGGGGTGTTCGGGCGGCTTGTCGTGCTGCTCGGCGTAACGCCTAAGCAGCGCCTCCGTCAGCCGCTCGAGCCGCACCCCCCGCGACCCCTTGACGAGCAGCGTCCCCCGTTCTGGGACGAGCGCTAGGAGGGCCTCGAGGTCGAACGCTTCGAGGTAGACCGCGCGCGGATCGGCCTCGGCGAGCGCGCGCATGGCGGGGCCGACGGCGACGACGGCGTCGAGCGCCGCGGTGTCCTCGGCGAGCGCGCGGTGGAGCTCGGCCGAGGCCGCGCCGAGCTCGAGCATGTCGCCCAAAACGGCGGTGTGCGGCCGCGGCAGCGCCGCGAGCGCCGTCAGGGCCGCGCGCACCGACGCCGGGTTGCTGTTGTAGGCGTCGTCGAGGAGCGTGAGCGCGCCGAGCTGGTGGCGCTGCAGACGGCCGGGCTCGAGCACCGCGCCCTGCAGCCGCGCGGCCGCCGCTGCGGGGTCGACGCCGAGGTGCGCGGCGACCGCGAGCGCGCAGAGGGCGTTCTCGGCGAGCGCCGGGCTCGGCAGCGCGAGCGGGACGCGCAGGCCAAGGGCGTGGAGCGCCCCGCCGCCCGCTGCGGAGGCGAAGTGTCCCGTAACGCGTTTGGCCTCACCTCCTGTGGGGGTTTCTCGGCCGTCTAGGCCGTACACCGTCAGCCGCCCCTGCAAGGCCGCGCGCTGGGCGGGGGTGAGGAAGGGATAGGCCTGCGCGCTCACCCAGGCGTGGCGCACGCCTGTAAGCAGTTTGAACTTTTCGCGCGCGACCCCCTCGACGCTGCCCAAGCCGTCGAGGTGGGCGGGGGCGATAAGGGTCACGACGCCCAGCGTCGGGCGGGTAAGCTCGACGAGCTCGTCCATCTCGCCGGTGTGGTCGATGCCGAGCTCGAGCACGAGCCGGTCGTGAGCCCCCGTGCGATCTTCCAGCCACGCCTCGACGAGCGTCTGCGCGAGCGCCAGGGGCGTGTTGAAGTTGCCGCGCGTCGCGTGCGCCCCGAGCGCGGCGGCGAGCAGCGCGCGCGTGCTCGTCTTGCCCGCCGACCCCGTGACGCCGATGACGGGCCCCTGCAGCGCCGCGCGCGCGACGCGGCCGAGCTGTAAAAGGAGCCGCGCGGGGTCGGGGACGGTGAGCCCGCGCGGGTGCGGCCGGTCGGAGACGATAAACGCCGCCCCCGCCTGCAAAGCCGCGTCGGCGTACCTAAGGCCGTGGCTCGAGGCGCCGGGGAGGGCGAAAAAGGCGTCGCCCGGGCGCACCCGCGCGCTGTGAAAGGCGACGCCGCGGGCGCTTGGCAGCGCCCGCGCTTCGGTCGCCGGCACCCCGCTCAGTTCGGCGAGTAGGGTTGCGGGGAGCGACCTCACGTTCGCGCTCCACGAGGGGCGTGTCGCTCTGGGTAGGAGGGCCTTTGCATAGCGCCCACTATACCCGCCTAACGGGTGCGCTGAAGACCCGTCGTGGTGGCGGTGAGCGCGCCCTCTGCGGTGGCTAGGGTGCTCGGCGCGGCCGTTTCGGGTACCCCCCAGTGCGCGACGACCTCGCTCCCTACGCGGCGAAAGACGGGCGCCGCGACAAGCGCGCTGAGCGAGCCCCGGTTGGGGTCGACGCGTTGCAAATAGACGACCGCCGTGACTTTGGGGTCATCAGCGGGGAAAAACCCCGCGAACGAGAGCGTTCCGGCGTTGATGTAGACGCCCTTGTCGGTGTCGAAGAGGTCGGCCGAACCGGACTTGCCCGCGACCGTGACGCCGGGGATCTTGGCGACCGTGAGCGAACCGTTTTCAACGGTGTAGACGAGCATCTCGGTGACCGCCTCGGCGACCTCGGGGGAGAGGAGGCGCTCGGCGCCGACGCGCACCCCGTCTTCGTAGAGCACCTCGCTCTCGACGATCTGCGGCGGTACGAAGACCCCGTCGTTGGCGAACACGCTGTAGGCGGCGGCGAGCTGCAGCGCGGTCGCGGAGACGCTCTGGCCGATGGTCGCCGAGGCGTGGTCTTGCGGCACCCAGGTGGCTGGGTCGTTGATCTGACCGGTCTGGGTAAAGAGGTGTTTGAGGCCGACGTCTTTGCCGAAGCCGAAGTGCCGGTACCACGCGGCGAGCTCGGCGGAGGAGAAGCGTTCGCCGAGTTTGATCATGCCGACGTTCGACGAGTAGCGCAGCATCTCGGCGATGGAGAGCTCGAGGTCGTGTGGCGCGACGTCGCGAAACGTCTGGTTGCCGACGCGGATGGTGCTCTCGACCTCGAGCACCTCGTCGGCCTCTAGGCGTCCGGCCTGCATAAGCGCCGCGATCAGAAAGGGTTTCATCACCGACCCCGGTTCGACCTGCTGCAAAAAGGCGCGGTTGGCGACGCCGGTGCGGTCGCGCAAGTTGCGGTGGGTGTTGGGGTCGAACTGCGGGTACGAGGCGGCAGCCAGGACGCGGCCGCTGCCGGCCTCGAGCAGGACCATCGCGCCGTTTTCGGCGCCGTGCTCGCGGGCGGCGCGGGCGAGCTCGCCCTGAGCGATCGCCTGCAGCTCGGGGTCGATGGTGAGCCGCACGTCTTCACCGGCTTGCAACCGCGCGTCGAGGGTGAATTCAAGCCCCTCGAGGCCGAAGTTGCCCCCCGGTTGGCGCGCGCCGCTAAAGCCGATAAGCTGCGCGGCGAGGCGCCCCTCGGGGTAGCGCCGCGCTTCGGCGTCCCCTTCGGCGAGCACGGTGCCGTCAGCGGCGAGGATGCGGCCGCGCTGCGGCGCCTCGCGGAGGACGCTGGGCGGTGCGCCCAGCCGCAGGCCGAGGCTCGAAAAGCCCACGACGGCCGCCGAGAGCGGTACGACGAGGGCGGCCGAGAGCAGGAGGCGTTTATGCAGTTGCAGGTGCGCCGGGGCCACTGCGCTGCGCCGCGTTTGCGGCGTCCGCGCGTCGCGCCGCGGCGCGCCGGCGGTAGGGTAGACCGCGGCGGCCGAAGGGGCCTCTTGGCGGCGCACGCGTTCTCGGGGCGCTGCGCTCGAGGCGAACCTGCCGGTAACGTGTCTTAACGCCATACGGTGTAGACCTCCAGCCCGCTCGGCTGCGCCGCCGCTTCCGGCGGGGCGGCTGGCGCGATGTGGGTGACGTTAGCGACTTCGGGGGCGGGGACCATCCCGCGCGCGTGCGCCCACGCGCGGACGGCGAGCGCGCCGGTGACTTCGGCGGCGTTGCGGCGGAGGCTGCCCAGCTGGTCTTGCAGCGCCGCTTTGTCGCTGAGCAAGTCGGCGTGGAGGTTGCGGCGCACCTGGTTGTGGGCGCCGAGGGCGGCGAGCGCGAGCAAGAGCGCGAGGTAGAGCATGAAAAGACGCTGGCTGAGTCGGGTCATCGGTCCTCCCAGAGCGTTATCAACGTCGAGTCAGGGGTCGCGTGGGGGGGCGCAAGCGCCCCCCGCGTAAAGCGCCCGGCACGGGCCGCGTCGTCCGCGGCGTTCGCGCCGGAGCCCGCGTCGGTCGCAGCGGCGCCGTTTGGTACGCGCTCGGCGGCGCGCAGCTTGGCGGCGCGCGCCCGCGGGTTGGCGGCCACCTCCTCGGGGCTCGCCGTGAGCGGCTTTTTGGTGAGCGGCGTCAGGAGCGCGCTGCTTTTAAACGCGCGTTTGACGATGCGGTCCTCGAGCGAGTGGTAGGTCAGCACCACCAACCGGCCGCCGGGTGCGAGCGCCCGTTCGGCCGCCGCGAGCGCGCGCTCCAGAGCGCCCAACTCGTCGTTGACAGCGACGCGCAGCGCCTGAAAGGTGCGCCGCGCCGGATGGTCGCGCCGCGGCCCCGGTGGGTAGGCGCGCGCGATGATCTCGGCGAGCTCGTCGGTGGTGGTGATGGGGGCTTTGGCGCGCGCTTCGACGATGCGCCGCGCGATGCGGCGGCTGTAGCGCTCCTCGCCGTAGCGGAAGATCACGCTGGCGAGCTCCTCTTGGGAGGCGCTGTTGACGAGGTCGGCGGCGCAGAGGCCGGTGGGCCCCATGCGCATGTCGAGCGGCCCCGGGTGGCGAAAGGAGAAGCCGCGTTCGGCTTCGTCGAGCTGCATCGACGAGACGCCGAGGTCGAGCAGCACCCCGGCGAGGGGGCCGACGCCGGCGGCCGCCGCGTGGCGGTCCAAGGCGTCGAAGTTGCCCTCGACGAACCTGAGGCGCCCGCTCGCGAGCGCGTCCTCGGGGAGAAAGCGCGTCACGCTGGGGTCGCGGTCGAGCGCCAAGACGTTGCCCCCCGCCTCGAGCAGGGCGCGGGTGTGGCCGCCGGCGCCGAAGGTGCCGTCGAGGTACCACGCCTGCGGTTTGACGGCGAGGTGGGCGAGGCACTCGGCCAGCATGACGGGCGCGTGTGGCGCGGCGCCAGGGATCCGGGTCATCCGACGAGCTCCCGCAGCAGCTCGGGGGCGGGGGGTTGGCTCTGGACCTCGGTGAGGTTGGTGAGCCAGCGCGCCTCGTTCCAGATCTCGAGGCGGTTGGGCGCCCCCGCGACGACGACGCTGCCGTCGAGCCCAGCGAAGGTGCGCAAGGTGGTGGGGATGGTGATGCGGCCCGCCCCGTCGATCTTGGCCTTGGCCGCCCCCGAGTAGAAAAAACGGACGAAGTTGCGCGAGGCGTGGTCGGTCAGGGGCAAGTTGGTCAGCTTCTCCTCGATGCGGCGCCACGCGGCGAGCGGAAAGACGTACAAGCACCCCTCCATCCCCCGCGTGACGACCATGCCGTCTTCGACGAATTCGCGAAACGGTGGCGGGACGATCACCCGTCCTTTGTCGTCCACCGAATACTGAAACTCGCCGAAGGGCATTCTCCACCTATCCCCCACCTTCTGTTAAACGCCGTCTCGGCGCTAGCTGCCGAGGTGCCGATGTACACGCCTTATGCTGCGGGGCAGTGTATCACACTTCTACCACGAATTCCCACACTCTCCCACCGCTACCCACCAAAAAGGGGTCAGCGGGCGCAAGTCTTCCACGCGCGTCCCACTGACGCCTTCGGGGGCTCTGTTGGCTTGGGGTCGGTGACGCGTCGCGCGCCGAGGGGCGCGCCGACAAAAAAGGCGACCTCAGCGTAGCACGCGCCGCGCGCAGCCGCTTGAGACCGCCTCAAGAACGGGCAAAAATAGGGTGCGGGAGAGGGGATAAGCCGGGTTCTGTCGGCCGCGCAGCCAGGATGTAAAAAACCTCACATCTTGGCTGCGGGCGCCTGATCATCTATCTGGGACGTCTGTCGCCAGACGCCTCGAGCGGTCAACCCGGAGATGTTAACGAGCCGGGCAAGCTCTTTCTCCCTATCGGACCTTGCACCGGGTGGGGTTTACCTAGCTGCCCTTGTTACCAAAGGCACTGGTGCGCTCTTACCGCACCGTTTCACCCTTACCCGGAAGGTAGCATCCCGACATCGACGCGCTACGTGAGCACGTTCGCGACACGCGTCGCGCCGATCCGTGGGTGCTCCCCATCCGGGCGGTCTGCTCTCTGTTGCACTTGCCGTCGCCTTACGCGCCCAGGTGTTACCTGGCACCCTGCCCTGCGGAGCCCGGACTTTCCTCAGCAAAGCCAGTTGCCCAGCCAAGCCGCGATCAGGTCCCTCTCACCGCAAGAGGTCATTATATCACGCGGCGCAAGGCGACTTGAAGGCGAAATGGCGGCTGCGCCCGCGGCGCCCTCACGAGGTGGTCGGGCGGTGCTTGAGAGCAGCGGCTTCGGCGCGCTCGGCGCGGGGCGAGTGCGAGGCGGCGGGGGCCCCCTAGGCCGCAGCGGCGGCTGGTTGTCGGGTGCGGCGCGTGTGGGTGCGAGAGCGACGTAGGGGTGTGACGTATGGGTGTGGCGTGGGGGTGTGAGGCGCGCGTGCACGAACGACGCGCACAAAAATCCGCGGTGTACGAAGAGGTGTACACAAACGAGGTGTACGAAAAGAGGAGCCCCGCTGGGCGAGGGCTCCTCACTGGGCAAGCGTGGTTACTGCTCGCGGAAGTCCGGTACGACGACCTCACCCTCGATGATGCGCTGCCGGACGCTCTCGAGCTCGTCGATGACGCTCTGCGGGATGAGCGCTTCGTTAAATTCGTCGAGCGCGTAACCGACTCCGTCCTCGGCCAAGCCCAGGACCTGCGTGCCCCCCTCGAAGGTGTCTTCGACGACGTCGTAGACCGCGTTGTAAGCGGCCACGTCGACGCGCTTAAGCATGCTGGTGAGGCCGTGGTTGAGGGTCTCGGGGTTGTCGTCGGTGTCGCCGCGGAAGTTCTGGTTCGAGTCGACGCCGATAAAGAAGAGCGGCTGGCTCCCCTCGCCGCAGCGCTGGGCGTAGGCCGAGGAGACCTCGATCTCGGCGAGCACCTCGGCGAGCGGCGACGCGCGCAGCTCCCCCTGCGGCTGGTAGCACATGGTCTGGGTGACGAAGTCGATGACCCCGTTGCCGGAGGCGCCGGCGGCGGCGTAGATGATGTCGGCCCCCTGCGCCTGCTGGGTGGTGGCGAGCTCGCGCGCGCGCGCGGGGTCGTTCCAGGCGGCGGGGGTCGAACCGACGTAGTTCGACACGATGCGGCACTCCGGGCAGGCGGCGCGAACGCCTTCCTGATAACCGAGGTCGAAGGCGCGGATTAGCGGGATGTCCATCCCCCCCACGAAGCCGACCGTACCGGTCTGGGTCATCATGCCCGCTAAGTAGCCGACCAGGTAGCTCCCCTCGTGCTCCTTAAAGAGCACGCTGCGGACGTTCGGGTTGTCGACCTCGGCGTCGATAAGCACAAAGAAGGTGTCGGGAAACTCGCTCGAGGCTGCGGCGACGGCGTCGGCCTGCAAAAAGCCGGGGGAGAGGATGAGTTCGGCGCCCTGCGCGGCGATGTTGCGCAAGCCCTCGGCGGCCGTGTCGGGGGTACCTTCAAACTCGAGCACGTCGATCACGAGCCCCTCGTCCTCCTCGAGCTCGCTCACGGCCTGCGTGAGGCCGTTCCAGGTGCCCTCGTTAAACGAGCCGTCGAACTTGCCGCCCGCGTCGAAGGTGATGCCGAAGACGTAGTCTTGGGCGGCTGCCAAAGGCAGCGCGAGCAGGGCGAGTAGCAGACCAACTTTACGCATGCGTCCTCCTGAAACGTAGTGGGGGTGACCCGAGAGCGAGTATAGCACCCTGGTAGCGCCCCCGAGAGCCGTCAGGGGCGCGGGCGGGTGGCGGTATACTCGGCGGGTGAGTGACCTTCGCGCCCTCGCCGCGCGGGCCGCAGCGCTACGCGCCACGCTACGCGAGGCGAACTACCGCTACTACGTGCTTCAGGACCCGGAGCTCTCCGACGCCGAGTGGGACCGGCTGTTTCACGAACTTAAGCGCCTCGAGGAGACCCACCCCGAGCTGCGCACCCCCGACTCCCCCACGCAGCGCGTCGGCGCGCCGCCGCAGGCGTCGTTCGCCGCCGTGCGCCACCCGCACCCGATGCTGTCGCTGGACAACGCCTTCGACCTCGCCGGCCTCGAGGAGTTCGAGGCGCGCCTTAAGCGCGTGCTCGCCACCGACGAGGAGATCGCTTACCTCGCCGAGCTGAAGATCGACGGCCTGTCGATCAACCTCCTTTACGAGGGGGGCGTGCTCGTGTGGGCGGCGACGCGGGGTGACGGGGTCACGGGGGAGGACGTGACCTTTAACGTGCTCGGGGTGCCGGGACTGCCGCAGCGGTTACCGGAGGCGCTCCCGGGCGGGGGGCGGGTGCCGGAGGTGCTCGAGGTGCGCGGTGAGCTCTACTTGTCGCGCGCCGAGTTCCGGCGCATCAACGAAGAGCGCGCTGCGGCGGGCGAGCCCCCCTTTAAAAACCCCCGTAACGCCGCCTCCGGTACCATCCGGCAGCTCGATCCACGGGTCAGCGCGGGGCGCAAGCTGCAGGTGTTTTTTTATGGCGTCGCCGAGCCGCGCGCGTTAGGCGTGCGTACCCAGTCGGAGCTGCTCGACTGGCTCGCCGCGGCGGGGTTTCGCACCAACCCCTTGCGCGCGCGCGCGCGCGGGATCGCCGCGTTAGAACCCCTCATCGCGCGTTGGACGGCGCTGCGCAGCACGCTCGACTACGAAGCCGACGGGGTGGTCGTTAAAGTCGACGAGCTCGCTCTGCACGACGAGCTCGGCAGCACCGCGCGCGCGCCGCGGTGGGCCGTGGCCTACAAGTTCCCCGCCGAGGAGGTCGAGACGACCCTTTTGGGCGTCAGCTTGGGGGTCGGGCGCACGGGCAAGATCACCCCAGTGGCCGAGCTCGAGCCGCGCCTTATCGAGGGCACCGAGGTCAGCCGCGCGACGCTGCACAACCCGGGGTTTATCGCCGCTCTGGACCTGCGCGTCGGCGACCGGGTGATGGTGCACAAGTCGGGGGGGATCATCCCCGAGGTCATCCGGGTGCTCACCGAAGCGCGCACCGCCGAGCTGCCCCCGTACGTCTTTCCGGAGACGTGCCCGGCGTGCGGCGAGGCCCTTATCGAAGACGGCGCCAACGTGCGCTGCGTCAACCTGGCGTGCCCCGCTCAGGTGCTGGCCCGCCTCAGCCACTACGCCTCGCGGGGCGCCATGGACATCGCCGGCTTGTCGACCAAGACGTTGCAAAAGCTTCTGGACAAAGGGCTTATCCGGACGATCCCCGACCTCTACGACCTCACGCCCGAACAGCTGACGCCCCTGGAGGGGTTTGGCGAGCGTTCGGCGCAGAACCTGGTGGCGGCGATCGCGCGCTCAAAGACGCAACCCCTGGAGCGACTGCTGGTCGCTCTCGGGTTGCCGCACGTCGGGGCGCGCACCGCGCAGCTCTTGGCGCGGGCTTTCGGGTCGCTCGAGGCGCTGCAGGCGGCCGACACCGCCGACCTCGCGGCGCTCCCCGAGGTCGGTGAGACGACCGCCAGAGCAGTCCACGACGCGCTGCAGCAGCCGGCGCTGCGCGCGCTCATCGGCGAGCTGCGCGCGCGGGGGGTCGGCGGGGGTGCGGCGGCGCCGCGCAGCGACCGGCTTAAAGGGTTGACCTTCGTGCTCACCGGGACGCTGAGCGAGCCGCGCGACCGCCTCAAGGAGCGGCTCGAGGCGCTCGGGGCGCGGGTCGCCTCGTCGGTCTCCAAAAAGACCTCGTTTGTCGTCGCGGGTGAGGACCCCGGTTCAAAGCTCGACAAGGCGCGCGCGCTCGGGGTCCCCGTCCTCGACGAAGCGGGGTTGGCGGCGCTTCTAGCGGCGCGCCTGGGGGAGGAGGCCCTCGCCCTTGAGAGCAGCTAAGTACCTCCCGGCTAACATTTCGAGCTTCAGCAAAGAACGCTGAAGCTCTCCATTACCGCCGAGACGTACTCTCTTCCTGACTCGCTCCGCTCGGGTTGATCTAAAGCTCAACCAGGAGATACTTAAAAGAGGATCTTCGACCAGTTGAGGTCGTCGAGCGGGTGGAACACGTCGGCGTACTCGATGAGCACGCCAGCTGACTGGTTGCGAAACATCGCGCACTCGACGTGTTTGCCCTTGCGTTTAATGGCTTCGACGAGCTGCACGTAGTCGCCGTCGCCGGAGACGAGCAGCACGGTGTCGTAAGCGTTTTCGTAGGCGAGCGACAGCGACTCGACGGCGATGGCGACGTCGACCCCTTTTTCGACTAAAGTGCCGTCGAAGCGGCGGTGCAACCGCCCCAGACGCACCGTGACGTAAGGGATGCGGCTGAGGGACTCGAAAAAGCGCTGCTGCCCCTCGCGCCTCTCGGTATCGTAGTCGTCGGTAAGCGGGGCGTTGTAGTAGTAGGTGCGGACGAGGTGGCGTTTGCAGACGAGCTGCGCGACGAACTCCTGCAAGTTGACCCGCGTCCCGGTCAGGTTGTCGCGCATGCCGTTATACAGGTTGCTGCCGTCGATAAATACAGCGACACGCTCTACCAAAATAGGGCTCCTCAGCTGAAATAGGTTAGACCCTCATCAGTGTACTGCCCGGTTACAAAAATAGGAAGAGGGCTTCGGCGCGCCGGCGACAACAGCCCGGGTCGCGCCGAGCGCAGCCGGCGCTGGAGGCCACAAAAAACCCCCCGCTCGTGGCAGGGGGTCGGCGTGTAGACGCAAGCCGCTAGCGGCGGCCGCGGGCGCGTTCCCAGGAGTTGCGAACGCTGTCCCTAAAGTCTTCCCAGCGGCCGTGCTCGCGGTAGTTGGTCTCCCAGTCGCGGCGGGCGTCGGCTTCGATGTCGTTCCACTCGCGGCCGGTGTAGCGCTTGTCGCTGGCGAGCGTCTGGCCGTAGGTGTAGGCCGGGCCGGTCTCGTCGTAGACCTCGGAGGTCCCCCCACCCGGGATCTGCTCGACCTCAACGTCGGCGCGGCGCACGGTGTCGCGCACGGTTTCAGTCTTCTCCTCGACGGTCTTGCCGACCGCGATCTCCTCGACCACGCGCGCCTCTTTGGCGATGACGGCCTCTTCGTCGGTTTCGGTCACCTCGATCGTGCGCTCGGTAAAGAGGTCGTCGGCGCGGCCGCTCACCGGACGGTCGACCCGCTGCCGTTCGACGTTGATGGTCTCGTCACGCAGCGTCACCTGCTCCTCGATGGGCGTTTCGGTGACGACGCGGCGCACGCGCACCCCGCCGCGCTGAACCTGGCGCTTGCCGATGCGGAGCTGCTCTTCGACGACCTCGAGGCGCTCGTCACCGTCGACCCTGCCGGTTGCGGCGCGCTCATCGCGGTAGCTGCGATCGTCGCGGTAAGCCGTGCGGTCTTCCGTGTCGGCCGTGCTCGCCGCGGTGTCGTAAGCGGGCGCCGTGCCGGCAGCGTAGTCGGCGCTGGTGTCCTCGCCCAGGTTGGCGTAGCGGTTCATGATGTCGACGGCTTTGTCGGTCTCCGCCTCTTCGGCGTGCACCGAGACGAGCGCGCCCCCTTGGTTGAGCCCGTCGACGTAGTAGCGCGCTTCGTCGTCGGGGATACCCTCGCGCAGGAGTTCGTCGTGGATGCCCTGGTCGCCGCCGACGTAGCGGTGGATGACGCTGCTGCTAAAGCCCGCAGCTTTGAGGTCGCTGACGACCTGGTCGGCGACGTTTTCGTTGTCAAAAAGTCCGATTACGTTGTTTGCCATGTTGCTCCCCTTCCGTGTTGGGTGCTGACCTGGGGTCAGCGGAACGGCTTACTTCGTTGTACGCTACCCCTTTGTCGGGCGTTCGTAAGCTTGCTTTCATTTGCGGCGCTGATGCGCGGTGTGCTCCCACGCTGCAGGGGCGGGAGCGCTACGAGGCTTGGACTTACATATCTGGCTCCCCCCCCTCCACGGGTTCCCCACGCGCGTCCAGACGCTCGACGACCGCCTCCTCGCGCCGCAGCGTGACCCGTTGGGGGTTGCGCCGTTCTGTGCGCTTTTTCCGCACGCGCAGCTCCTCGGTGAGCATGAGGCGCTTTTCGAGGACCAAGACCTCTTCGTAGAGCGGGATGACGGTGACGTCCCCCTCTTGGCGGACGCCTTCGGGTTGTTCGACGAGGCGCTCGACCTGGACCCGTTCGACGTCGACCTCTTCCCGCACGAGGGGTTCGTCGACGGTCTCTTCGGTCTCGACGACGCGCGTCCGGATGCGCACGCGCCCCCGTTCGACCTGGCGCTTACCGACCTTGAGCACCTCGGCGGCGAGCTGCAGAACCTGGGTTTCGCCGGCCCCGACCTCGGTCCTCTCGCCCTCGCGCGGTTCGCTCGCGGCAGCTGGCGCGTCCGCGCGCAACCCCTCGAGCTGCGCCTCGAGCTCCGACCAATCGGCGAGCAGGAGGTAGTCGCCGTTTCTCTCCTTGACGAGCAGCTCCTGCGGCACGATGAGCCTGCGGCCGTCCTCGAGGCCGAGCTGCAGCCCGTCTTCGCTTTCAGAGAGCAGTTTGGTCCTGACCCGACGTCCCTCCTGGTCGGTCACGGCTATCCAGGTCACGGCGCCTCCTTAAAAGATGATGAGAAGCAGCAAGATGATGAGGGCGATGATGAGGACCGGCCAGAGCCAACCCGGGCGGCTAGCGGGCGCGGCGTCGCGGCGCGGCCCACCTTGGGCGTCGTAGGTGTCTGTGAGCGGTCTCTCCGGCGCGACGTCGGGCGAGGTGTAGGGCGCGTCGACGGGCGCTGCCGGTTCCGCCCCGACGCCACCGATGACCTCCTGACCGACCGCGCGCGTATCGCGCTCGGTCGCGTTGCGTTCGGGATCATCGCCGTAGACGTGAACGGAGCGTTTGTCAGCCATTGTATTTCCCCCCTTTGCACTGCTTGCGGGTAGCGTGCTTCTAACATTTCTAAGCTACCGGCCTCGCGCGGCGGGGTATGTAGCTGTGCCCGCAATCGCGCCTTACATCACGGTTGCTGGGTTGCCGAGCCGGGTGGCGCTCGGTGCAGCGTCGGCTCGGCCTGTGTCGTGACGCCGCGCCCAAAAGGAGGGCTTGGCGTTAGGCTGGGGTCATGGAGTCTCACCACACGCTCGCAACGGCTTCCGCCGAGGCGCCGCTCGAGGCCAAGCGCGTCGCCTCGTTCGACCTCGACCACACGAAGGTGCGCGCGCCCTACGTGCGCCTCGCGGGGCGCTACCGAGGGCCGCGCGGCGACACGGTCACCAAGTTTGACCTGCGCCTCGTGCAACCCAACCGCGCGGAGCTGCCCACGGCCGCGCTGCACACCCTCGAGCACCTGCTCGCGGGCTACTTGCGGGGCGCGCTCGAGGGCCTTGAAGGGGTGCAGCTCGTCGACGCGAGCCCGATGGGCTGCCGCACGGGCTTTTACCTCACGGTGCTCGGCCAACCGGCGGAGGCCGACATCGCTCAGGCGCTGACGCGCGCGCTGCACGCCGTCGTCGCTCACCAGGGGGAGATCCCTGGGTGCAGCGAGCGCGCGTGCGGCAACTACCGCGACCACTCGCTCCCAGGGGCGCAGGCGTGGGCGCGGAGCATCTTGGAAAACGACATCCGCGTTCAGGAGACCGTGACGGTGACCTAGGCCTAGGCCACCCCCGAGGCATAATCTGAGAAAAAGTTGAGAAAAAGTCGCGGCCTATTCTCATCTTCTCATTAGGTCTCTCACCTAGGCCCCCCTCATACTTCTCGCTATGGACCGCAAACCCCTTGTCCTCATCATCGAGGACGAAAAAGAGATCGCCAAGTTTATCGACCTCGAGCTGCAAGCCGAGTCGTACGAGACGGTCGTGACCTACGACGGGGTCACGGGGCTCTCCAAGTTTCGCGAACTCAACCCCGACCTCGTCGTGCTCGACCTCATGCTCCCCGTTCTAGACGGGCTCGAGGTCGCGCGGCGGGTGCGCAAAACCTCGAACACGCCGATTATCATCCTGACCGCTAAAGACAGCGTCGACGACAAGGTCTTGGGCCTCGACTCGGGCGCCGACGACTACCTCGTCAAACCGTTCTCCATCGAGGAGCTTTTGGCGCGGGTGCGCGCGCACTTAAGGCGCGTCAACCCCGCGGTCACGGGTGAGGTGCGCGTCGCCGACCTCGTGATGAACCTAGATGGGCGCGAGGTCTTTCGCGACGGGCGCCGCATCGAGCTCTCGGCCAAGGAGTTTGAGCTCCTGGAGCTTTTTGCCCGCAGCCCTGGAAAGGTCTTTAACCGCTTCGAGATCGAGGAGAAGGTCTGGCCCGAATACACCGGGGGGAGTAACGTCGTCGATGTCTACGTCGGGTACCTGCGGCGCAAGCTCGAGCACGACGGCGAGCGCCGTTTAATCCACACCGTCCGCGGCGTCGGGTACGTTTTGCGCGAGGAGTAGCGCCCCGCTTCGTCAGCGCGCTGTCACCTCTCTCACTAGCGCCTGCGTCACCCTAAGGGCAGCTGCGCCCGTGTCGCGCGTGGCGTAGACGCGCGCAGCGCGCCTTGGCTACTTTGGATACGGGTGCGTCGCGGTCTCCGCGCCGCTTTTGTCCGCAACGCACCCAGACTCGTCTACCGGGGTGAGCTCATCACATATGCAGATCTCGACAGCGCCACACGTTCCGGGTCAAGAACCACCGAGCCGCCCCCGAAAGGGGGTGCGGGGCCTGCGGGGGGTGTCGCTGCAGCTGCGCTTGACGCTCGTCTTTACGGCCTTTCTGGCGCTCGTCTTGATCGTCGTCGCGGTCGTGGTCTACGGGCTCACGCAGCGCTCGATCCTCGAGACGGTGGCGAGCCGCGCGGAGCAGGAGTACAGCAACGCGCTCGAGGCGATGCGCCAAAACCCCGCCTTGGACTCCTCGACGCGCGGCGGTTGGGTGCAAAACCTCTCGGGCGACACCCAGCTGTTTGTCAACATCTACCTCCCCGAGCCGCAGCTCTCGGCGCGCTCGACGCCCTTTTTCGCCTTCGAGCGGGTTCCGCAGATGTACGTCGTCAAAGATGCCGGCGGCGAGGCGCTGAGCGAGTACCTCGGCGACGCGGACCTGCAGCGGCTCCTTAGCGGTGAACCCCTAAGCCAGGTGGTGCGCGACGTTCGGGGGCGGACGTGGTACGTCGAGGGGCGTTTGGAGCGTTTTAACCTGAGCAACTTAGAGGTCCCCGCCGCGATGATGGTGGCGCTGCCCGTGTCGACCGACACCCTGTCGCAGCTCCGCATCAACCTCATCCAGACGATCGTGGTGGCGTTTGTCGGCTTTGCGCTCGGGGTGTGGTTTTTGGCGCAGCGCGTGCTAGCGCCCCTCAAGCAGGTCACCCAGGCCGCTTCGCGGATTAGCAGCCACGACCTCTCGCAGCGCGTCCCCGCCCCCCCGACCCGCGACGAGGTCGGCGAGCTTGCCCTGACGCTCAACCGGATGCTCGGGCGCCTGCAGGAGACCTTCGAGACCCAGCGCCGCTTTACCGCCGACGCCAGCCACGAGCTGCGTACGCCCGTTACGGCGATCGCCGGGCACGCCTCGTACCTGTTGCGGCGGACCAACCCGACCCCCGAACAGGAGGAGTCGTTAAAGATCATCCGGAGCGAGGCGGCGCGGATGAGCAAGCTTGTAAACGACCTTTTGGAGCTCGCTCGAGCCGACGCCGGTTTTTCGGTCGACCGCGTCCCCTTTAACCTCGTCGAGGTCGTCGAGGAGGTGAAAAAGGAGCTCGCGCCGGTTTTGGGCGGCGCGAGCTTGCGCACCTTTTCGCCACAGCCCCTTTTAGAGATCGAGGGCGACGCGGGGCGCCTTAAACAGGTGCTTTTAAACCTCGTGCAAAACGCGCTCAACGCCGGCGCGACGCAGGTCGACGTGTCGCTCACGTTAGAGGGTCGCCGGGCGCGGCTCGAGGTGCTCGACAACGGCCCCGGTATCCCCGAGGGCGCGCTCCCGAAGCTCTTCGACCGCTTTTACCGCGTCGACGGCGCCCGCAGCACCCGCGGCAACGGCAGTGGTCTGGGGCTCGCCATCGTCAAGTGGATCGTCGAGCAGCATGGCGGCGAGGTGACGGTCGAGTCGAAGGTGGGGGAGGGAACCGTCTTCACCGTCTTTTTGCCGGCCCCGCCGCAAGCGGGGGCGCTGCCGGTGCCGCGCCCCCGCGTGGCCAAAGCGGCGCAGGTCTAACTCTCGGCGACCCCCTCGATACGCACCCCCGAGCCCGGTACGACCTCCCCGATGACGAACGCCTCGGGGAGGCGCGCGCGCACCGCCGCCGCGTCCTGTGGCGCGGTGATAAGGGCGAAACCGACCCCCATGTTAAAGACCCGGTACATCTCCGCCGCGCCGACCCCCCCGCGCTTTTGAATGAGCGTGAAAATCTCCGGTACGGGCCACGTCGGGGTGAGGTGCGCCCCCAAGCCCGCGGGGAGGGCGCGCGGGAGGTTCTCCAGCAGCCCACCCCCCGTGATGTGGGCGCACGCGCGCACCAGCCCCGCCTCTAGAAGCGGCCACACCGCCCCGAAAAACGAGCGGTGCGGCGCGAGCAGCGCCGCGCCGACGGTGCTCGCGCCAAAAGCTTCGTGGAGGCTACCCCCGAGAACCTTGCGCGCGAGGCTAAAGCCGTTCGTCTGCAGCCCGCCCGAGGCGAGCCCGAAGACGACGTCGCCCGCCTGGACGCGCTCGCCCGTGAGCACCGCGTCCCTTTCGGCGACGCCGATAATCGTCCCCACGAGGTCGAACGCGCCCGCCTCGTAGACCCCCGGCATCTCGGCGGTCTCGCCGCCCAGGAGGGGGATGGCGTGCGCGCGACAGGCCGCCGCGACGCCCCCGACGAGCGCGGCGATGGTCGCGGGCTCGAGCCGCGCCGAGGCGACGTAGTCGAGGAAAAAGAGCGGCCGCGCGCCCCCGACCAAGATGTCGTTGACGCAGTGGTTGACGAGGTCGGCGCCGACGGTGTCGAAGCGCCCGAGCGCGCGCGCGACCTCCGTCTTCGTCCCGACGCCGTCGGTCGAGGCGACCAGCACGGGTGCGCGCAGCTCTTTAAGGGAAAGCGCGTCGAAGGCGCCGCCGAACGCGCCGAGGCCGGCGAGCACGGCGGGGGTGTAGGTCGCCCGCACGGCGCTCGCCATACGCTGCAGCGCCTCGGCGCTCGCGCCGAGGTCGACGCCCGCGTCCTTGTAAGCCGATGCGTCCGCTGAGCCGTGAGCCGAGCTTGGGGTGGGTTTGGAGGGGGCCATGCGTCTACTCTAACGCCCCAGCGCCCGCCGCTAGCGCGGGGGCGGTATCATGGCGTGGTGCCCGCTCCCCCCCGCAACACGCTCCCGCAGGCCGCTTCCGCAGTGCGCGCCGAGGTGGCGCTGCGCGTCGCGCTGCCGCTACCCTTGCCGCCCTTTTCCTTTTTGCCGCCGCACGGCGCGCCGCTGCCGGCGCTCGGGAGCCGGGTCGCGGTGCCCTGGCAGGGGGGGGTGCGCGTCGGCCTCGTCGTCGCTTACGAAGCGCTGCGCGGGGGGGCGGGGCTCGAGCTGCGCGAGCTGATCGGCGCCTTGGAGCCGCACCCCTTCGTCACCGAGGTGGCGCTAGCGGTCTTGACGCGCCTCGCCGAGCACACCTGCGCACCCCTCGGGACGGTGCTCGCCAACTTTTTACCGACGGGCCTGCACGAGGCGTTGCAGCACGAGGTGAGGTTGCTCGCCCCCGTCGCGGGGGGGGTAGCGGGGCTCACGGAGGCGTGGTGCGACGCGCGGGGGGTGCCGCCGCACACGCTCGAGGCGCTGCGCCGCGGGGGGCTTTTGGAGGAGCGCGTCCGGGTCAGCCCGCCGCAGGTGCAGCGGCTCGTCCCCCTCAAGCGCGCGGACGCCGAGCTCGCCGGTAAGCCGCGCGAGGCGCAGCGGCGCGCGCTCGCCGCCCTGTGGGCGCTGGGGGCCGCTGAGAGCGCCGCCGCCCTGGCGCGCGACGCGGACGCCCCCGAGAGCGCGGTGCGCGCGCTTGTCAAAAAGGGGTACGCGGGCTACCGAGCGCTCCCGGCGCCCCCGCCGCCGCTCCCGTACGCCGTCGCCGCCGAGGCGCCGAGCGCACCGCTCGGCGCCGAGACGCTGCCGAGCGATCCGCTCGTGAGCGTCTCGGGGGGCAGCCGCGAGGCGCGGCTGCGGCGCCTCGTCCCGCAGCTCCGGGCCGACCTCGCGGCGGGTGGCAGCGTGCTCGTGCTGGCGCCCGAAGGGGCGCTACTGCACGCTGCCGGGGCGTGTTTGGGCGCTTACCTACCCGTCCTGACGCTCTCCGGGGAGCTCCCAGACGCGCAGCGTGCGCGCGTCTGGGAGGCGTGCGCGCGCGGTGAACCGGTGGTGCTGTTGGGCACCTACGTCGCGCTTTTCGCGCCGCTGCGCCACCTCGCGCGGGTGGTGGTGCTCGAGGAGAGCAGCGGCGCGTACAAGCTCGCGAGCGGTTGCCGCGCCTTCGTGCCGACCGCCGCGCGCTTTCTGGCTGAGGCCGCCGCGGTGCCCTTGGTGCTCGCCGACGCCCTCGCCTCGCCGGAGACGCACCTCAAGACCGCCGCGCAGGCGCGCCTGACGCTCCCCAAGGGGCCGCCGCGGGTGCACCTCGTCGACCTGCGCGAAGGGGGCGGCTGGCCGCTCTCGACCGACCTGGTGCGGGTCCTCAAGCAGGTCGCCGAGCGCGAGCGCCAAGCGGTCTTGCTCGCTCCGCGCCGCGGTTTTTCGGCGGCGCTGCGCTGCGCCGCGTGCGACTTTCTCGCGATGTGCCCCAACTGCGACCTGCCGCTGCGCTACCACCGCGAACGCTACGTGCTGCGCTGCCACCAGTGCGCGCACGCCGAGCGCGCCCCCGACACGTGCCCGTCGTGCGGTAGCCCCGCGCTAAGCCCGACGCGCGCGGCGGGGACGCAGTGGGTCGCTGCGGAGGTCGCCAAGCTGCTGCCGGGGTTTCTCATCCGCCGCTTTGACGCCGACAAGCGCGACGACCTCTCGGCGCTGCTCGCCGGCGCGCCGGGGGTGCTCGTGGCGACGACCGCCGCGCTGCGCGCCCCGCCGCTGCCGAACGTCTCCCTGGTCGCCGTCACGCTGCTCGACGCGTTTTTGAACATGGGGGACTTTCGCGCCGAGGAGGAGGCGTACCGCTTGCTCCTCAACCTCGCCGAGCTGGCGCCAGCTCGGCGCCCACTCACGCTCATCCAGACGTTTCAGAGCGACCACCCGCTCTTGCAGGCCTACACCCAAGGGGCGGACGAGGCGTTTTTGGAGGCGCTCCTGGCGCGGCGCCGGCGCTTTCGCTACCCGCCCTTCGCGGCGCTCGCCAAAGTCCAGATCAGCGCGCGCCAGAGCGCGGTCGCGGAGCGCGAAGCGGCCTGGCTCGCCGGGGCGCTGCGCACCGCCGGCGTCGCCGCTGACGAGCTCCTCGGTCCGAGCCCGGCGCCCGTGGCGCGCGTTAAAAACCTCTACAGCTACCACCTCTTCGTGCGCACCGAGCCGGAGCGGCTGACGAGCGCCCTCGCTCCGGCGCTGGCGTACCAGGGCGCCGCCCGCGTACGGATCGACGTCGACCCGCGCGACGTGGCGGGGTTTCTCGACTAAGGTGGGGGCGCCTCGGGGGGCGCGGTGCCTCTCCTTTAGTAGATAAGAAAATCACGAGCCAGAGTGTTGTGAAAATTTGCACTAAATGACGACAGCCGCAGGAAGGCTGCAGCGGGGTGGCTGTCGGGGAGGGTGGCGCTTTGCAGCGCGCGGCGCGGTACAACTGAGTGATATGAGTGATGCCCGGTTTGACGAACCCGAGGGCGCGTAGGGCCGGAGGACGCTCGGCGAGAAGCCATCTCGCTGCCCCTAGGCGGGCAGGGCGCCCCGCCCCTCGTGGGGCTGCCGGCGCAAAGCGCGTAGCAGGGAACGCTCTCGGTACGGCCGTCAGGGGCCGAAAGCAGGTGAACGATGATCCAGAACCGCCGTGCAAGCTTCGATTACGAGCTTTTAGAACGTTTTGAAGCGGGGCTCGTGCTTACAGGTAGCGAGGTCAAAGCGCTGCGCCAAGGGGGGGTGACGTTGGGGGAGGCGTATGCCCGCGTCCGCGGGGGGGAGGTGTGGCTCGAGGGCCTCTACATCCCCCCTTACAAAGAGGCGAGCTACAACAACCACGAACCGCGGCGCCCCCGCAAGCTGCTCCTTAGAGCGCGCGAGATCGCCGAGGTCCAGCGCGCCCTGGAGCGCAAGGGGCTCACGCTGGTGCCGACGAAGCTCTACTTCAAAAACGGCTGGGCGAAGCTCGAGGTGGCCCTGGGGCGTGGCAAAAAGCGTTTCGACAAACGCCAAGACGCCGCCAAACGCGACGCGCAGCGCCAGATCGAGCGGGCGCTCAAACGGTGAGCGCGGCGACGGGGTGGAGGCGTTGGTGCTCCCTGTCAAGAGGCGCCCCGTGCCGCCGTCGCTAGCCGTCGCGCGGCGGCTCCTGCTCGCTTTGGGGGTCTTTGGCGCGCTCACGGTCGCCGCGCCGCGTGCGCTCGCCCAAACGCCCGCGGAGGCCGAGGGGCCGCGCGCCACGCAGCTCATCCTCAACGGCTACGAGGTCGCCGGTGCGACGACCGAGCTCGTACCGGGGACGACCTACGCCCCCGCCGCGGCGCTCGCGGCGGCGTTGGGCGCATCTTGGCGCTTCGACGCCGAAGGGGGGCTTTTCAGCCTCGAGTTTGGCGGCCGCTTTCTCAGCTTGCGGGCCTTCGGGGCGCCCGAAGCGGCAGCGGCGGCGCAGGGGGCGCTCTGGGTCGACGGCCGCGAGGCGCCCGGGCCGGGAGCCGTGGTTGTGGCGGGGGAGCCCTACCTGCCGGTTAAAGGGGTGGTCGCCGCGCTCGGGGGGCACACCGCTCAGGTCGCGGGGGGGGCGACGCAGGTGGTGACGGTCGTGTTTCCGCGACCACAGCTTACGGCGGTGCGCTCCCCCGGTGTGTGGGGACGGGCCGAGCGCTTCGTGCTCGAGTTTAGCGCGCCCGTGGCCGTCGAGCCGCTCTACGAACCCTCGTTGCGCGTGCTGCGCCTCCGCTTTCCGCGGGCGCTGCTCGGCGACGGGGTGGCGACGGGGCGCTTTAGCGGGACGCACTTTAGCGACGCAGCGCTCGTCCCCGACGTCGGTTATCTGGACTTTAACCTCACCTTGCGTGCGGGGCAGGACTACAGCCTCTTTAGCGAACCCGCAGGGGCGGGGCAGCGGGTCGTGCTCGACCTCTTCGCGCGCGGGGATCGGGGGGGGGAGGTGAACGCGGAGGCCCCGACGCTCATCCTCGACCCCTCGGGCCAGACGGCGGCGCTCGCCGGGGAGCTGCAGCGCCTCCTCGGGGCGCGCGGGGTGAACGCGGAGCTGACGTGGACGCAAGACCCCGCGCCCCCCGAGGTGCGGGCGCGCTCGGGGGTCGGGGCGCCCCTTTTCGTCACGTTGAGCCGCGCACCCTTGGGGCCAGGGCGCGTCAACCTCTACTACCTCGCGCCGGAGACGCCCAGCGCTCTGCTGCAGGCGCCCTTGCGCGCGGGGGCCGAGGCGCCTTTAAGCGAGGCGGGGCGCGAACGCCTCGCGGCGCTCCCTCTGGACCTCGCCTTGGGCGAGCGGGTCGCGCGCCTTCTCGGGACGGCCCTCAAGGCGCGCACCGGGCTGCAGCCGCGCCTTGTGGAGGCGCCCCTCTTCGCGCTGTCGGGGGCGGCGGGGCGGGGGGTCATGCTGGAACTGAGTACGGCGGTGCCCACGACCCCGGGCCTCGTCGCAGCGCTCGCCGAGAGCCTCGCGGCGGTCCTCGCCGCCGAGACGGGGCTCGCTACGCTGCCGTGACCCGCCCCCAACCCCTCCCGACGCTTTTGGGGGCGCTCGTGCTGCTCGCTGGCATCGTCGCGTTCGTGCGCAGCAGCCCGCCCCCCCTCGCCCCGCCGCCGCAGGTCCCCCTGGTAGCGGCGCCCGCGTCGCCCTTCGAGGCGACGCTCGTCGGGGTCACGGCGACGGGCGAGGTGCGCGAGACGGTGTCGCTGCAGAGCTACCCGGAGCCGGGGGCGCAGCTCGCCGCAACCCTGCGGGCGCTGCGCGCGTGGCTCCGCGACGAAGGGGGGTGGCCGGAGGCGCTCGGCGCGCCGCGCGTGTTCCTCCCCGTCCCGACGCACGCCGTGCTCGACTTTCCGCTCAGCGCTCCCCCCGACCTCTCGGCCGAGGCCGAAGCGCAGCTTATCGCCTCGCTGCGCCGCACCGCCGCGCGCCAGGGGGTGCGCGAGGTGACGCTGCTCGTCAACGGCCGCGCACCGGCGACCTTTTTAGGACACGTCGCGTTAGCGGACGCGCTCGAGCTCCCGCCGGACGGCGTGCAGCGAGGCGAGTAGACCTAGCGCGTAGACCTGGATTTTGTCAGCGGCGGCTTACGTGGGCGCGACCTCACCGGCGTGCGCGAGAACGTCCTCGAGGAGGTTCTGAACGTGGTGGTCGGCGAGGCGGTAGTAGGCGACGCGGCCCGCCTTGCGGTAGCTCACGAGGCGGCTGACGCGCAGCACCCGGAGCTGGTGGCTGACGGCCGACTCGCTCAGGCCGAGCACCGCGGCGAGGTCGCAGACGCAGAGCTCGGTGGTGGCGAGGGCGCTCAGGAGCCTTAGGCGCGTGGGGTCGCCGACCGCTTTAAGGAGGAGCGCCGCGGCCTCGACGCGCGCCGCCGCGGGCTGCGCGGCGCGCGCCCGCGCGACCGCCTCCGGATGCACGCACCGCACGTCGCAGGCGTCCGCAAGGGTTTCCGGTTCGGTGGGGGCGTTCACCCCTCTATCCTAACGGCCGCCGGGGCGGGGGGCAGTTGTAGGGCGCAGGAGCCGCAGGGCGTTGGCCGTGACCAGAGCGGTCGCACCGGTATCGGCGAGGATGGCGGCCCACAGGCCGGTCACGCCCAGGAGGGTGGTCGCCAAAAAGAGCGCTTTAAGCCCCAGAGCGATGGCGATGTTTGCGCGGACGGTGCGCAGCGCCCGGCGCGCGAGCGCGACGAGGTCGGCGACGCCGGTGAGCTCGGCGCGCAGCAGGGCGGCGTCGGCGGTCTCGAGCGCGACGTCCGTCCCGCCGCCCATGGCGACGCCGACGTCCGCCCGGGCGAGGGCGGGGGCGTCGTTGATGCCGTCGCCGACCATCATGACGCCCGGCCCGAGCCGCTCGACCAAGCGGAGCTTGGCTTCGGGGAGGAGCTCGGCGCGGACCTCGAGCCCGAGGGGGGCCGCGAGCGCCGCCGCCGCGCGGCGGTTGTCGCCGGTGAGCACCACCACCCTCAGGCCGAGCGCCCGCAGCGCCTCGGTAGCGCGCCGCGCCTCGGGGCGCACCGCGTCGCGCAGCGCGATGAGCCCCGCGACCTCGCCACCGACGAGGGTGACGGCGACCGTCTTGCCGGCCGCCTCGAGCGCCGCGACGCGCGCCCTCACCGCGCCACCGAGCGGGGTGAGGAGCGCCGCGTAGCGCGGCGAGGCGACCACGACCCGAACGTCCCCCACGGTCCCCGCGACCGCCCTCCCGGGCAGCGCCTGCGCCGCGCTCACCTCCGGGAGCGAGAGCCCCGCCGCGCGGGCGTGCGCCGTGATGGCCTGGGCGAGCGGGTGGGCGGAGGTCGCCTCGACGGCCCCGGCGAGCTCGAGCACCGCCTCGGCCGAGCGCCCCAAGGGGACGACGTCCGTGACCTCGAGCCGCGCTTGGCTGAGCGTGCCGGTCTTGTCGAGAGCGACGGTGCGCACGCGCGCTAAAGCCTCGAAGACCGCGCCGCCCTTGACGAGCAGGCCGCGGCGGGCGCCCGCGGCGAGGGCGCTCGTCATCGCCGCCGGGACGCCCAGCACCAGCGCGCAGGGGCAGCCGATCAGCAAGAGCGCGAGCGCGCGGTAGAGCGAGGTCTCCCAAGCCGCCCCCGCCACGAGCGGGGGGAGGAGGGCCGCGAGGAGTGCGGCGGCGAGCACGCCGGGGGTGTAGCGGCGGCTAAAGCGGTCAATAAGGCGCTCCGATCGCGAGCGGCGCCGCTGCGCCTCGTCGACCAGGCGCTGGGTGCGCGCGAGGAGGTTGTCGTCGCCGGGCCGCGTCACCGCGACGGTCAGGGCGCCCTCGCCGTTCACGCTCCCCGCGAAGACCGCCTCACCCACCCCCCGAGAGCGCGGCACGCTCTCCCCGGTGAGGGGGCTCTCGTCGACGGTCGACGCCCCCTCGAGCACCACCCCGTCGGCGGGGATGCGCTCGCCGGGGGCGACCCGCACCCGCTGCCCCGGCCGCAACGAGGCCGCGCTGAGCACCCGCACGCCCCCCGCCTCGAGCACCCGCGCCGTCTTCGGGGTGAGCGCGGCGAGGGCGCTCACGCTCCGCCGCGCGCGCGCCGCCGCGACGCCCTCCAAGCGTTCGCCGAGGAGAAAGAGGGTGACGACCAGGGCCCCCTCGGCCGCTTCGCCGATGAGCAGCGCGCCGAGGGCGGCGAGGCTCACCAAGGTGCTCATGCCGAAGGGGCGGCCCGCCAGGGCGCCCGAGGCCGCCTTGCGGGCGAGCGGCCAAGCCCCGACGAGCGTCGTGAGCGCGTAGGCCCAAGGGGCCCTCTCCGGGAGGGCGAGCGAGAGGGCGACGGCCATCGCGAAGAGCACCCCTACGCAGAGCGCGTGCCCCCCCGCGCCCGTCCGGTACCAAGGCGTGGCGGGGGTCAGCTGCTCGGCGGCGCTCTCACGGGTAGCAGCGTCGCCCTGTGCGCACGTCGCGAGACGATGCCGGCTCCGGGGTCGGCGGGGACGGTTCGTGGAGCCGCTCACATCATCGGCCTCCGGGTAGGGGGCGTCGGGGGCGCAGGTCGGGCAGGTCATGACACCATTGTATGAACATCTGCTCAGATGTCAAGGTATCGTGCGCCCACCCCTGGGGGGCGAGCGCGGCCCTCCGAGGCCCTAGGGGCGCCCTCGGCGCGCGCGAAAGACGCCGACCCGCCGCGGCGCCTCCGCGGCCCCCTCGACGACGATCAAGGGGAGCGTGCTGCGCTCCAAAAGCGCCTGCGACACCGAACCGATGGGGACCTGCCACGCGGGGCGGTGGCCGCGTTTGCCGACCACGACCTCGGTGGCGTTAAGGGCCTCCGCCTCGCGCAAGATCGCCTCGGCGGTGGGGCCCGCAGCGGTGACGAAGCGGTGCCGGACGTCGAGGAGGTTCTGCGTGACGCGCGCGCTAAGCGCCTCGAGCGCTGCCGGTGAGGTGTCTTCGGCGACGTGCAGCACGGTGACCTTGCCGTCGCTCTGGCGCGCGAGCGCCGCCGCCTTGCGCAGCACCTCGTCGGCCAAGCTCGAGGTGTCCACGGCGGCCAAGATGAGCGCCTGCGTGGCGACGGCGACCTTCGTCGGGTCGACCTCGCCCTTTTGGAGCAGCAAAGGTGCCGTCAGCTGGGTGAGCCACGCCCCCAAGGGGGCGGTGACGAGGATGGCGAGCGCCGAGAGCGCGAGGATCACCTCGCCGCCCGCGACGCCCGCGGCGAGCGGCAGGGCGCCGATCGCCGCCTGCACGGTCGCTTTGGCCATGTTGCCGGGGAGCAGAAAGAGCCGCTCCCCCCAGGTCCAGTTGCTCCCCCAGGTCGAGAGCAGCCACCCGAGCATCCGCCCGACCAGCAGGCCGACGGCTAAAAGGGCGAGCCCCGGCAGCAGCACGCTGCCCAGCACCGAGAGGTCGACGGTCGCCCCCAAGAGCACGAAGAGCACGATCTCGGCGACCGTCCAGAGCCCGTCGAACTCCCCGCGGACGCGCCGCGCAAAGGGGGCGCTATAGAGCACCAGAAAAAAACCCATCGCCATGACGGCCAGGTACCCCGAGTAGACGGGCCACGCGGTCGCCCCGAGCACCAGCGCGAGCGCCAAGCTCGCGGTCACGATCACGTCCTGCACGGCGCTCTCGGTCCAGTTCTGTTTGACCAAGAGGTGCACGGTGAGCCGCGCCGCAAGCCACCCCACGGCGAGCCCCAAGAGGATCTCGACAAGTACCCGCAGCGGCAGGGCTTGAAGCGGCGTGAGCGTCAAGGCGCCGAGCGTCAGGCCGTGCGCCCCCTCACCCCCCGCAAAGCCCAGCAGCAGGCTAAAGAGCAGCAGCACCAGCACGTCCGAGAGCGCGCTGCCGGTCATGATCGCGTCGGGGACGCCCTTCTGCACGCCCCAACCGAGGCTTTTGAGGCGCAGCATGCCGGGGACGATGACCGCCGGCGACTCGGCGCTCAAGATGACGCCTAAGAGCAGACCGGTGAGCAGGTCGAAGCCGAAGAGGTAGCGCGCGGCCAGCGCCACCACCACCGCCTCACAGGCCGCCGGTAAAAACCCCAGCCGCGCGGCGACCGTGCCCTGCTCCTTGAGCTTCTGCCGGTCGAGCCCCAGGCCCGCTTTCATCAAGATGACCATCACCGCGACCGTGCGCAGCGCCTCGGCGCTCCCCAGCACCGCGCTGCCCAACAGGTCGAGCCCCTGCGGGCCGAGGAGCACCCCCGCGGCGATCATCCCGACGAGCGGGGGGGCGCCGAGGCGTTTGACGAGCTGCCCGAAGAAAAAGCCGCCCAGCAAGATGAGCAGCGCGCTCGCTAGCACGTCGGGCCTCCCGGCGCCGCTACCGCGTGATGCCCCGTCTGCCGGGGTAGCTCTGGCTCGAGAGCGCCGAAGGTAACGTCATGTCGCATCCTGTTCTCCTCACCTGGCGCTAGGGGCCGCACGCGGGCAAACGAAAGGCCCCTACGCCAACGACGTAGGGACCATCAGCCTCGAGGGGCGGTTGAGGGCGGGACCCATCGCCACGACCGTTTGTCGGGCGCTCGAGCCGGAGCGCCCGACCCTAGTGTAGCGCCCTCGTGGGCCGGGGGTAAAGCGCTCGGCCCATCTAACCGAGACCCGCCCAACCCGAACCCTGCGCCGCGAGCGCAAACCCGAGCGCGATCAGCGCCACCCCCAGCAGCGGCACGAGGGCGGCGCTAAAGTAGGCGGCGCGCCAACGTTCGCGCTCCAGCAGCCGCACGGTGTCGTACATCCAGGTGGAAAAGGTCGTGTACGCCCCCAAAAAGCCGCTGCCGAGCAGGACGCGGTACCCTTCAAGGAGGGGGTGGCGCGCGCTGAGGTCTACGAGCAGCCCCAGCAAAAACGCTCCCGAGAGGTTCACGCTCAAGACCCCCCAGTTCCAGTAGGGGGTGCGCAGGCGCGTCGTGAGGGTGACGTCGAGCAGGTAGCGGGCGGTGACCCCCAGCGCGCCCGCGAGCGCGAAAGCAACGAAAAAGGCCGGTTTCACCGCCGACCCACCACGTAGCGCCGCGCGAGCCACAGCCCCGAGGCGGCGGCGCAGAGCCCGCCCGTCACGCTAAGCACCGCGTAGAGCGAGGCGGTCTGCCGCCCACCGCTCGAGCCGAGCGCTAGGAGCTCTAAGCTAAAGGTCGAGAAGGTGGTAAAAGAGCCGAGCACGCCGGTGCAGAGCGCCGCGCGCAGGCGCCCGAGCTGCGGCCAGCGCTCGAGCAGCGCGGTGAGGACGAAGGCCAGGACAAAGGCGCCCGCGAGGTTTTCGTAAAAGGTGACCTTGGGAAAGGCGCCCGCGTGCGCTGGGAAAGCGAGCACGAAGGCGTAACGCAACAGCGCCCCGAGCGCGCCGCCCGCGGCGACCGCGAGGGTGTCGGCGGGCGGCGGCAGCCGCGGCGGGGTGGGGGGTGGGTCCTGCGGTTTGGGCATCGTGCGCCTCGGGGTGCGTGGTGGCGCTCTCGGCCGGTCGCTTGGGGTCTAGTCGGTCTCGGGCACCAGCGTGACGGTGACCGTGCGGCTGTCGCTGCCGCCCACGCTCTGGGCGCGCAGCGTGTAGGTGGTCGTGGCGGTCGGCGTCACGGTGACGAGCGTCTGGCCGCTGACCTCGGTGGTGCTCGCTTCGCCGCCCTCCGGCTCGGCGCTCAAGGTGACGATGGTAGCGCTTTCGGCCTCGAGCGTCCAGCTCAGGGTGACGCGCTGCCCGGGGGCGCTGATGGTGCGGGGAAAGGCCTCGAAGGTGGTGATGCGGGGGGCGGTGACGGTAGCGCACGCGCTGAGAAGAGCGGCGAGGGTGGCGAGGTACAAAGGGCGCGCAGCGTTCATGGCGTAGCATAACGCGCGCGGATGAGAGCGGCTGGAACATGCCGACGGGCTACGAGCCTTTGCCCAAACCCGGGGCTCAGCTCCCTTTAGGCAGGTACTTCTCCCAGATGGGGTCGATGTTGGGCAGGATGCCGTAGGCCGACGAGAACATAAAGCGCGGCGCGTAGGGGCGGCGCTTGAGGGTCATCTGCGCCTCTTCGGGGGTGCGGTCGCGCTTACGCGCGTTGCAGCGGCGGCAGCAGGCGACCACGTTCTCCCAGTTCGTCGCGCCGCCGCGGCTGCGCGGCAGCACGTGGTCTAGGGTCAGGTCGCTCTCGCGCGACAGGCAGTACTGGCAGGTGTGGTCGTCGCGGCGAAAGACGTTTTTGCGGTTGAAAGCGACGCGGTGGCGCGGGGGGCGTTTGACGAACTTTTTAAGCCGCACGACGCTCGGCACCGGAAAGACCTGGCTGGGCGAACGCAGGACCTTGTCGGAGTCCTCGACGCGCTCGGCGACGTCGTGCATGAGAAGGGCCACGGCCCGTTTGACCGAACACACGTGCAGCGGTTCGTACGAGGCGTTGAGGATGAGCACCCGGGTCGCGTAGACGTTGGCGATGGCGCTCGTAGCGGACGTGTCTCGTGGGGCGCTCGCGAGCGCGTCGTCCTCGCCGAAGGGGTCGAGCGGGTCGAAGCGGCCGGGGGGAGCGCTCGAGGTAAACCGGGCGTGTTTGGCGGTCGTTCTCCTCTACGAAAGGGGGCCGGGGGGTGTCAAAGGCGTCTAGGGAGAGTATAGCGCACTTTTGTCACGCGTTCGTCACCGCCACGTCGACGCGCCCTAGCGCGCTTCGAGCGCCAGCGCGATGAGCTGCGTGATGAGCGCGTCGTAGGGCACCCCGCTCGCCTCCCACAGTTTGGGGAACATGCTCGTGCGGGTAAAGCCGGGCATGGTGTTGATCTCGTTGAGGTAGAGCTCGCCGCCGGCGAGGAAGAAGTCGACGCGGGCGAGGCCGGCGGCGTCGACCGCCCGAAACGCTTCAAGCGCGAGCGCTTGGCAGCGCGCGGCGAGCTCGGGCGGGATGGGGGCGGGGATCAGGGGCTCCGCCTCGCCCTCCGTGTACTTGGTGCTGTAGTCGTAAAAGAGGCTCTCGTAGCGGATCTCGCCGACGACGCTCGCCCGGGGGGCGTCGTTGCCCAAGACGCCGACCTCGAGCTCGCGCGCGCGGGCGAGGCCCCGTTCGACGAGCACGCGGCGGTCGTAACGGGCGGCGGTCTCGAGCGCCTCGCGCAGCCCCTCGGGGTCGTCCGCGCGGCTAATGCCGACCGACGACCCGAGGTTAGCGGGTTTGACAAACACGGGCAGGCCGAAATCCATAAGGGACGCCAGGACCCCTTCGGGGTCGCGCCGCCACGCGCTCCTGGTCATGAGCCGGTAGGGCACCTGCGGCAGCCCGTGCGCGGCGAAAACCGCCTTCATCATCCCCTTGTCCATCCCCACAGCGCTCCCCAAAACGTCCGAACCGACGAAGGGGAGCCCCAGGAGCTTGAGCAGCCCCTGCACGCTGCCGTCTTCGCCGAAAGGGCCGTGCAGCAGCGGGAAGACGACGTCGAACGCGCCCGGCTCGAGGGCGCTCAGCTCGAGCGCGCCGGTCGCCGTGAGCGCGTCCGGTGGGGTGTCCGGTACCGGTGTGCAGAGAACGCGCCGCGAGGCCGCCTCCGGCAGAAGCCGCCCGTCGCGGCCGATCACCAGGGGCGTCACGGCGAACGCTGACCCCGCCGCCGCCAACACGGAGCGCGCCGAGGCGAGCGACACCTCGTGTTCGTCGGAGCGGCCGCCGCAGAGGAGCAGCACCCTGGGGCGGCCGCTCCGACTAGGTGTGTGTAACTTACACATAGAAGACCTCATGCGTCAGCCTACGCGGTGCGGTGGCGAACTTCAAGGGCTTAGGGCTGCGCCGTGCGGGAGCCTAGCCTCGGGTCGCGCCTTGGGGACGCCCCCAGCGCGGGGCGCGCTTCTCCAAAAACGCCGCGACCCCCTCTTTGAGGTCGTCGGTGGTCCGCGCGAGGGCGTTGAGCTCGCCCGCGTAGCGCAACCCTTCGGCGAGCCCTAGACTCGGCACCCCGGCGAGCAGCAGCTTGGTCATCGCCAGCGACGACGGGGCGTTGGCGGCGAGCGCCGCGGCGCGCTCGAGCGCCCGCGGCAGCACCGCCTCGGCGGCGCACACCTCGTTGACGAGCCCCATGCGTTCGGCCTCCTCGGCGCCGACGAGGCGCGCCGAGAGCAGAAGGTCTTTGGCGCGCTTTTCGCCGACCTGACGCACCAGAAAAACCCCGACGAGGGCCGCGACGAAGCCGATACGCGCCTCTGTGTAGCCGATGCGGGCGCCTGCACCCATCACCGCGAGGTCGCAGGCGTTGACCAGCCCCGCGCCGCCCGCGACCGCGGGGCCGTTGAGCGCCGCGACGACCGGTTTGGGGTGGGTGTAGAGGCGCTCCAAAAGCCGGGCGAAGCGCGCCGAATCGCGGCGGTTTTCCTCCGTGCTCCGGCGGCTTAAGTCCTTGAGCGCGCCCAGGTCGAGCCCGGAGCAGAAGGCGTCGCCGGCGCCCGTCAGCACGAGCGCCCGCACGTGAGCGGCCGCTTCGGCCGCCTCGAGGGCCGCTAGGAGCGCCTCTTGCAGCGCGGGCGAGAGCGCGTTGCGGCGCTCCGGGCGGTTGAGCGTCAGGACGCGCACGCACGCGCCCTCGGGCAGCGGGTGGTCGTGGGTGAGCAGTTCGGCCATGCCTCACTCTAAGGCTTCGGGGGGCGTGGGCGCTGTCCTGGGACGGTTGTACGCTCCCCCCGTCTGTACCCCTTGTACCACCCCTTGTAGCGCCGTTCGTGGGTTGACCGACACTGCGCGCGGGGCGGATGTGCTTTACTCGGGGTTGTTCTACGCACGCTGCCGCTTACCGGGGACGTGCCCCCACCGGGGCCCTCACGTCGGGTTCGGTAGGGCGACGGTCGCGGCAAGCTGCCGTAGGCTCAAGGAGGCCACCATGAAAAGGCTTGTGCTCTCGCTTCTTCTCGCGCTTCTAAGCTTTGGCGCAGCTCAAGGGGAGCCCGTCACCATCGGCTCGAAGGTCGACACCGAAGGGTCGGTGCTGGCCCAGATCATGCGGCTCATGCTCGAGAGTAATGGCATCGAGGTCGTCGACCGCTCGGGGTTCGGCACCACCTCGGTCGTGCGTGAGGCGCTCCTCGCCGGTGAGATCGACATGTACCCCGAGTACACCGGTACCGCGCTGACCTTTTTCCCCGACGCCGGGCTCGACGAGGACCTCGCGACGCGCCCCGACGAGCTCTACGAGACGCTTAGGGAGCTCGACGCGGAAAACGGCGTGACCTACCTCGGCCGCTCGCCCGCCAACAACACCTGGGCGATCGCCGTGCCGCAGGCGCTCGCCGACGAGCACGGTCTAGAGAGCATGGCTGACCTCGCCGACTACATCAACGAGGGTGGCGCCTTCCGGCTCGCCGCCAGCCAGGAGTTCGTCGACCGCCCCGACGCGCTCCCCGCGTTCGAGGCGACCTACGGCTTTAACGTCTCAGGCGACCAGCTCGTCATCCTCGCGGGCGGCAACACCACCCAGACGGTGACCGCGGCGGCTAACGGCACCGACGGCGTGAACGCGGCGATGGCCTACGGCACGGACGGCATCATCGGCGCGCTCGGGATGGTCACGCTCTCTGACCCCGAGAACGCGGTCGCCATCTACCAACCCTTCCCGGCGGTGCGCACGGAGGTCGTCGAGGCCTACCCGCAGCTTCCCGAGATCCTCGACCCGGTCTTCGCCGCTCTAGACGAAGCCACGCTCCAGGAGCTCAACGGGCGCGTCGCGGTCGACGGCGAAAACCCCGCCGACGTGGCGCAGGACTTTCTCACGGGCGCGGGCTTCCTCGAGTAGCGGCGGCCAAGGGCACACTTGGATGCGCAGCGGGGGCAGCGGCCCGCGCTGCGCGTTTCTCTTGGCAGGTCCGGTCGGCCACGCGCTTCCGTAGGTCGCCCCGCACCTTCCAAGAGGCCGCTGAGCTCCTGGTCGCTACGTTTCGGGGCGCCGCTAGGTTTCGCCCCGCACGCCCACCCCGTAGACCCCGCCGGAACCGGAGGCCGCCGTGACCGTGTCCAAAGTCAACCCCGTCGCCCTGCTCGCCGCCGCGCTGGGGGTGTTCGCGCTCACCGTACCGAGCTGGCTGCTCCTCAAACCCAACCGCCTAGTCGCCGGCGACGCCTACGGCGCTTTCGCGCTGGAGACCCCCTGGGCACCCGTGCTGCTCGCCAGTTGGGGGCTGCTCGCGCTCGCGGGCCTCGTGCGCTTTCGGGGGCGCGCGTGGGCGCTCGCCCTGCTCGCCTCCGCGGCGCTTTTCGCGGCGCTCTTGCTGACGAGCGCGGGGACGGCGGCGCTCCTGGCCGAGGCGCCCGACCCGGAGCGCGCCCGCGTCTCCCTCCAGGGGGGGGTGTGGGTCACCCTGCTCGCCTACGTGGTCGGCGCCTTTAGCGCACTGGAGGAGCTCCCCGCAGGGAGCCGCTGGCGCCCCCTCGTCTTCGTCCCGGGCTTGGGCGGTGCGCTCGGCATCCTCCTCGCGGGGCTGCTTAACGAGGTCGCTTTGGCGCGCGAGCTGACGAGCCAAGGGGGTGACTTTCGCGCGGAGGTCCTGCGGCACCTCGCCCTGTCCGGGACGAGCGTGCTCCTCGCTGCGCTGATCGGGATCCCGGCGGCCATCTGGGCGGCGCGCTCGCCTCTGGCTGCGCGCGTGGTGCTGCCGACGGCCGCGTTTTTGCAGACGCTCCCCTCGCTGGCGCTCTTCGGCCTCATGCTGCTCCCGCTCGCGCGCCTCGGGAGCGCCTTGACGATCGGGGAGGCGCTCCTCTGGGGTGGGGGTGGCCTCCTCGCGAGTGGCGCGCTGCTGTGGCTCGCGCAGCGCGCGCAGCGAGGCGTTTTGGTGCTCCTCGCGCTCCTCGTCGCCGCCCCCCCCGCTGCGCTGCTGACGGTGATGGTGGCGGTCGTCCTCAACGACCTCTTCGTCGCGGCCCTGAGCCTCAACCTCGGCGGCTTCAGCCTGCCGGGGTCGTTGTCGGCGCCGCTTTCCAACCTCGGCGTGCGCGGCATCGGCACCGCGCCCGCGCTGATCGCCCTGACGCTCTACGCCTTTTTGCCGATCGTCCGCAACACCTATACGGGCCTTAAAGAGGTGCCGCGCGCGGCCGTCGAGGCGGGGCGGGGGATGGGGATGAGTGGTGGCCAGATCCTGCGCCGCGTCGAGCTCCCCCTCGCGCTCCCGCTGATCATTGAGGGGGTGCGCGCCTCGGCGGTGTTGACGGTCGGTATCACCACGGTGGCCTTTCTGATCGGGGCGGGGGGGCTCGGCACCTTTATCGAACGCGGCATCGCGCAGCAGGTCCCCGACTTGATCCTTTTGGGGGCGCTGCCGATTATTCTCTTGGCGCTCGCCGCCGACGCGCTGCTTCGGGGGGTTGGGGTGCTCCTCACCTCGCGCGGGGTGCGGCCGTGAGGCGCCCCGACGCCTCGCCCCGACACCTTAAGGAGGGCCGGATGGCCGACGCGATGATCCGCCTCGAGCGGGTGAGCAAACGCTACGGGGAGACCGTGGCCGTGCAGGAGACCACCCTCGAGATCCCCGAGGGCGAGCTCGTGGTGCTTATCGGCCCCTCGGGGTGCGGCAAGACGACCACCCTGAAGATGATCAACCGGCTTATCGAACCCTCGAGCGGCCGCATCTATATCGGCGGGCGCGACGTCACGCAGGTCAACCCCCAGGAGCTGCGGCGCGGCATCGGTTACGTGATCCAGAGCATCGGGCTGTTTCCGCACATGAGCGTGCGCGAGAACATCCAGGTGGTGCCGCGGCTGCTGGGTTGGCCGAAGGCGAGGAGCGCGGCGCGCGCCGACGAGCTTTTGGAGCTCGTGGGGCTCCCCCCCGAGCGCTACGCGGCGGCCTACCCCAGAGAGCTCTCCGGGGGGCAAGCGCAGCGCGTCGGGGTGGCGCGCGCGCTCGCGGTCGACCCGCCCGTGCTGCTCATGGACGAGCCCTTCGGAGCGGTCGACCCGCTGACGCGCGAGCGGCTGCAAGACGAGTTTTTAAAGCTGCAGGCACAGCTGCAAAAGACCATCGTGATGGTGACGCACGACATCGACGAGGCGATCAAGCTCGGCGACCGCGTGTGCGTGATGAACGTCGGCGTGGTCGAGCAGTTCGGCACCCCCGAGGAGGTGCTGTCGGCGCCCAAAAGCCGCTTCGTGCGGCAGTTCGTGGGGGCCGACCGGGCGCTCAAACGGCTCTCGCGGGTGCGCGCGCACGAACTCATGCGCGCGGTGCCGACGCTCGACCTGGGCGCCTCGCGCGAGGCGGCGCGCGAGGCCCTGGCGCGGCACCGGACGGTGTATGTGACGCGCGAGGGCCGCTTGGCGGGGTGGCTCGACCGGCGGGCGTTTGCGGGCGACGCCGACGTCGAGAGCGCCTACACCGAGGTGAGCGCCGAGAGCTACAGCGTCCGCGAGGGCGACGACGTGCGCGGGGCGCTCGCCAAGATGCTCGGGCAGGGGGTCGCCGAACTGCCCGTGGTCGACGGCGCGGGGAGGCCCATCGGGCTGCTCAACTTGCCGAGCATCCTGGCGGTGACGGGGGAGATGGTCGACGAACCCGAGGCGAGCGTCTCGGAGGCCGCCCCGAGCGCCCGGGAGGTGGCGTGAGCGCCGCGACGACGGGCGCGCGCACGGCGGGCGCGCGGCGCCCGAAGGCGCGCGCCTGGCGCGGGGTCGCCTTCGCGGCGCTCGCGTTTGTCGGGCTGCTCGCCCTTTTCGCCCAGCAGGTGTGGTGGCAGCGGGCGCTGCGGGCGCTCTTCCCGGGGCAGCGGTCGGTGATGTTCGAGCGCGCGAGTCTGCTCGAGCTGAGCCTGCAGCACCTCGAGATCGTGGGGCTCTCGCTCGCGCTCATCCTCCTTATCAGCCTGCCGCTCGCGGTGTGGCTCACCCGCCCGCAGGGGCGCGCCTTTTTGCCGCTCGCCTCGTCGCTGTTGTCGGTCGGGCAGACCTTTCCGCCCATTGCGGTGCTCGCCCTCGCGCTCCCCGCCTTCGGCTTCGGCCTCCGCCCAACGCTGATCGCGCTGGTGGCCTACGGGCTCCTGCCGGTGACGCGCAACGCCATCGCCGGCTTCGAGGCGGTGCCGGCGACCCTCAAGGAGGCCGCCTCGGGGATGGGGATGAACGCCTGGGAGCGGCTCTGGCGGCTCGAGCTGCCCCTCGCGACGCGCGTCATCTTGGCGGGGGTGCGGACCAGCACGGTCTACACAGTCGGCACGGCGACGGTCGCGCCGATCATCGGTGCGGGGGGGCTCGGGGTGCCGATCATCGCGGGGCTCACAACCGGCAACCTCGCCTACGTCCTGCAGGGGGCGGTGCCGGTCGCGCTCCTGGCGCTCTTGGCGGACTACGCCCTGGGCCGGCTCGAGGTCGCCCTGACGCCGACGGGGATCGCGTGACGGCGCGTGGCTCGTGGTTTGTGGCGTGTGGTTTGTGGCTCGTGGGGTGACCACGGGCTACAAGCCACAAACCACACCCCCCACTACGCGCCGCGGTAGGCGAGGTCTAAAAGCTGCACCGTGTGCAGCACCGGCACCGCCGCCCCCTGCGCCCGCAGGTGGCTCTGGAGCTGCGTGATGCAGCCGATGTTGCCGCTTACGACGAGCTGCGCGCCCGCGTCGAGGATGTGCTCGGCTTTGCGCGCGCCGAGCTGCCGGGCGATCTCGGGGTGCTCCAAGTTATAAGTCCCCGCCGAACCGCAGCAGAGCTCGCTCTCGGGCAGCTCGAGCAGCGTCAGCCCGCCCAGCTGCGCGAGCAGCGCGCGCGGCGGCGCCGTCACCCGCTGCGCGTGCGCGAGGTGACAGGCGTCGTGGTAAGCCGCGCGCAGCGGTTCGGGGAGCGGCGGAGGGCTCTGCAGGCCGAGCCGGTGCAAAAAGACGCTCACGTCCTCCACGCGCTCCGCAAACGCCCGCGCCGCCCCCTCCTCCGGTTCGCCCCTGAGCCAGAGCGGGTACTCGTGCATCCCCGAGCCGCACCCTGCCGCCGTCGTGATGATCGCGTCGACGTCATCGGGGAACGCCCGCAGGTTGTTCCGCGCGAACCGCTGCGCCTGCGCCTTGACGCCCGTGTGGGCGGCCAGCGCGCCGCAGCACGACTGCCCCTCGGGGACGAGCACCTCGACGCCGTTACGGGTGAGCACGCGCAGCGCCGCCCAACCGATCTCGGGCGAGAGCACCCCCTGCGCGCAGCCCGCCAGGAGGGCGACCCGCGCCCGCCGCCGCCCCTGCGCGGGGGCGAACGCGGGCAGCGGGGGGGCCGCTTCTAGGCGCTCGGGCAAGAGCTCGAGCATCCTCGCGAGGCGCTCCGGCAAAAGCCTCTGTAGGGGCCGCGCCGCGCGCCCCGCCGTGGCGGCGGCGCGGAAGCGCTCGGGGTAGGGGAGCGTCTCCAACACGAGGCGCCTAAGCGCCCGCTCGCCGACCGGACGGGCGCGCTGCGTTTCGGTCTCGAGCCGAAACGGGGTGATCAGCTCGCCGTACTTAACCCCCGAGGGGCACGCCGTGACGCACGCCAAACACCCCAGACAGGTGTCTAAGTAGGGGGTCGCCTCGGCCAAGGGGAGGGTGCCCTCGAGGGTCTCTTTCATCAGCAGGATGCGCCCGCGCGGGGAGTGCATCTCCTCGCCGGTGACGACGTAGCTCGGGCAGGTCGGCAGGCAGAAGCCGCAGTGGACGCACGCCTCGACGGCCGCCGCCATCGGTTCGGCCAAGGGGCCGAGTTCGTGGGTGGGTATCTTATGCTGCATGGCTCTCCCTGGGTGCCGTGAGGCGGAAGCGGCCTTGGGGGTCGAAGACCGAGCGGACGCGCTCGAACAGGGCGCCGCCCGGGTGGTGGCCTAAAAGCGGTGTGGGCCAGCGCCCCGTCAGGGCGAGGCCGGGGAGCTTGAGGCGCTGCAGCGCCCCCGCTAGCGCCGCGGGGGGCGCAGACGCCGGCCACCCCACGTAGAGGACGTTGCCGCCGACGCCGTAGCGCCGCCTCAAGGGGGCGCCTACGGCCTCCTCGAGCCCCACGAGGGCCCCCTCGAGCCCCGCGAGCTCGGCCGGGCTGAGGGCGACCTTGACGAGCGCGTGCTCCGCCGGCACCCAGGCGAACGCCCGCGCCTCCTCCCAGAAGGCCGCCTCGGCCTCGTCCGTGAGCACCTCGCTCTGACGGGGCTGCACGTCGCCCGTGCGCGTAAACGCCTGCAGCCTCGCTACGCGCGCGGGGAGCGCCTCGGCGCGCCCCCCCAGGCGGACCCACAAGCGCGCCCCGCCGCTCGGCGCGGGTTCGAGCTCGAGGGCGTGCGGTTCGAAGCTCGAACGCGCGAGGCGCTCCATCAGGGCGACGCCCTCGTCTAGATGCGCCGTCTCCAGCGCCAGGGTGGCGTAGCGTTCGGGTTGCGGGAAGACCTTGAAGGTCGCCGCCACGAGCACCCCGAACTGCCCGAGCGAGCCGACCATGAGTTTGGGGAGGTCGAAACCGGCGGCGTTTTTGACCACCTTGCCGCCCCCCGTGAGGAGCTCGCCGCTGCCGCTTACAAAGGTCACGCCGAGGATAAAGTCGCGCACGCCGCCGTAGCGGAAGCGGCCAGGGCCGGAGAGCCCGGCCGCGACGGTGCCGCCCACCGTGGCGCCGGCCGCCGCGAAGGGCGGGTCGAAGGGGAGGTACTGGCCCCGCTCGGCGAGCTGCGCGGCGATCTCGCGCAGCGGCGTGCCCGCGAGCGCGCTCAGGGTGTACTCCTGCGGGTCGTACTCGAGCACCCCCGAGAGCGACCCTGTTGAGAGCGTGCCGTCACCCGAGAGCGCCCCCTTGGTGCCGCCGCCGACGACGCGCACGGTGGGGCGCCCCAGCACGGCCTCCCGCAGCGCCTGCGCGTGCTCGCGCAGGTGCGCGCTCACCACCTCGTGCTGGGTGGGCTGGGTCATGCGCGCGCGGGCGGCTCGCCGATAGGCGCCGGTCCGGGGCCGCCGGGGAGCATCTTGCCGGGGTTGGCTACGCCGCGCGGGTCGATTGCGCGGCGTAGGCGCAGCATAGCGTCCATGTCGGCCTCGGCGTACTGCTCGCCCAAGTAGGCGCGCTTTTCGAGCCCCACGCCGTGCTCGCCGGTGATCGACCCCCCCATCTGGATACAGAGCCGCAGGATCTCGCCCGCGAGGGCCTCGGCGCGCGCCGCTTCGCCCGCCTGCGCGTCGAAGAGGATCAGCGGGTGCAGGTTGCCGTCGCCCGCGTGAAAGACGTTGGCGACGCGGAGCCCGTAGCGGCGGCTCAGCGCGTGAATGGCGGCGAGCGCCTCGCCGAGGCGGGTTCTGGGTACCACGCCGTCTTGCACCAGGTACTCGGGGCTGAGCCGGCCGACCGCCGAAAAGGCGCTTTTGCGCCCCTTCCAGAAGAGCGCGCGCTCGCGCTCGTCTCTAGCGACCTCGGTGCGGTACGCGCCGGAGGCTTTAAGGAGCGCTAGTAGGCGCGGCGTCTCGGCGGCGACCTCCTCGGCGGGGCCCTCCAACTCGACGATGAGCAACCCCTGCGCGTCGGCGGGGTAGCCCGCGTGCACCGCCGCCTCGGCGGCGTCCATGGCGAGCCGGTCCATGATCTCCATCGCCCCCGGCAAGAGCCCCGCGGCGACGATCTGGGCGACCGCCTCCCCGGCCGCCTCGAGGCTCTTGTAGGCCGCCAGAAAGGTCGCGTAGCGCTCGACTTTGGGCAGTAGGCGCAGCGTGACCTCTAGAGCGATCCCGAAAAGCCCCTCGGAGCCGACGAAAAAGCCCGCGAGGTCGGCCCCGGCGGGCTCGAGCGACGCCCCGCCCAAGTGCACCACCTCGCCGTCTGGCAGCACCACCTTGAGCCCCAGGACGTGATTGGCGGTCATCCCGTACTTGAGGCAGTGCGCCCCGCCCGAGTTAAACGCCACGTTGCCGCCGATCGTGCAGACCGGCCCCGAGGAGGGGTCGGGGGCGTAGTGCAGGCCGTAGGGGGCGGCGGCCCGGCTCACCTGCGCGTTGATGACCCCCGGTTCCACCACGCAGGTGCGCGCGCGCGGGTCGAGGGCGAGGATGCGGTTGAGTTTGTTGAGCGCGATCACCACCCCCCCCGCTACGGGCACCGCCCCGCCCGAGAGCGACGTGCCGGAGCCGCGCGCGACGAAGGGCACGCCGCTCTCGAAGCAGAGCCGCACCGCCTGAACGACGTCCGCTTGGGTTTCGGCGAACACCACCGCGAGCGGCCGCTCGTGAAAGGCGGTGAGCCCGTCTGTCTGAAAGGTGTCCAAAGCGGCGCTGTCGGCGCGCACCTTGCCCGGCAAACGCCCCTGCAGCGCCTCTACAAACGGGGTCATCCCGTCACCTCCCCCTGTGGTGGGCTCCTCGGCCCACCTCGAGCGTAGCTGCTAAGGTCTTTCTGCAGACCCGGTGTACTAGACCCTTAGTGTACCCCGCTACGCGTCGAAGGGGCCGCCGCGCGTCGACAGGTAGCCGCCCGCGCGTGGCTCGGCGGGTCAGTCGTGCCCCAAGTCGGGCCGCCGCCGCGCGAGGTGCGCAAAGCCCCTGGGCAGCCACCAGTTCCACCGGCCCGCGAGGAGCATGACCGTGGGCACCACCACGAGGCGCACGAGCGTGGCGTCAAACAAGACCGCCGCGGTGAGCCCCAGCGAGAGCGTTTTAATGAGCACGACGTTGGAGAACAAAAACGCCGCGAAAACGACCCCCATGATGAGGGCGGCGCTGGTGATCACCCCGCCGGTCGCGCTCACGGCGTGGACGATGGCGTCGCGGTCATTTAGCCCGCGTTCGTGGTTTTCGACCATCCGCGAGACCAAAAAGACCTCGTAGTCGATGCTGAGGCCGAAGACGATGGCGAAGATAAAGATGGGTACGCTCGTCTCGACGAAGCCGAAGCCCCCGCCGAGGCCGATCAAAGGGGCGCCCCACCCGAACTGAAAGACCGCGGTGATCACCCCGAAGGCCGCGCTGACGGTCAGCGTGTTTGTCAAGATGCTTTTCAAGGGGATGACGATCGACCGGAAGGCGAGCCCCAGCAGGACGAAAGTCGCTAGGTAGACGAGCGCCACCGCCCACGGGAACGAGCGGTAGAGGACGCTGGCCCACTCGCGTTCGATGACAAAGCCCCCGCCGATGGTCGCGTCGAGGTCGCTCTGGCGCACGAGATCCCGCAGGCGCGTCTCGAGCGTCTGCGCCTGCAGGGGCGTGATCCCGCTCTCGGGAAAGACGCGCAGCAGGGCGTAGCGGCCGTTTAAGCTCACGGTCGCCCTGACGAGGTCGGCGAGCGGGCTCGCTAGGGCGGTCTCCTGGGTGGCGTAGTAACCCGACAGCAGCAGCGGCGGGAACCCGCCCGTCTCCGTGGGGGCGAGCACCTGCGACACCAGCGGGAGGCCGTTCGCGCGGCGCGAGAACTCGGAGGTCGCGCGCACCGACGACGGATGGAAAAAGCCCCGCTCACCGAAGTCGATGAGCACGTCGAACGACTGCAGCAGGCTGTCGAGCCCGAGGTCTTCAAGCACCATCTGGGCGCGCCGCGTGTCGGTCTCCTGGGTGAGCCCGCGAACCCCCGCGAACGAGACCTGCATCCGCAGCGCGGGGAGCGCCAGGGTGACGAGCACGGCGACGCCGACGAGCGTCCACAGCAGCGGGCGCCTGGTGACGGCCTCCGCGCGGCGCCGCCAGAAGTGGCGGCTGCGGCTCCCGGGGACCAGGCGGGTGAGCCGCAGGGCGTTCACCCGCGGGCCGAGCAGCGTGAGCGCGGCGGGGAGCGCGGTGAGGGAGGCGAGCACGCTAAAGAGCATGACCACCATGCTGGCGACGCCGATCGACTGCACGAACTGCAGCGGGGGGACGAGCAGCGCGGCGAGCGCCACGAGCACCGTCAGACCGCTGAAGGTGAGCGCCTTGCCGGCGGTTTCGACCGCGCGCCGCGTCGCCCGCACGGGGTCGCCCACGAGCTCGAGCTCCTCGCGAAAGCGGTTGACCATAAAGAGCGCGTAATCGATGCCCGTGGACAACCCCAGCATCGTCACGACGATCTGGGCAAAGGTCGCGAAGGTGAAAACCTGCCCCATGACGAAAAGCGCGGCGAGCGAGAGCGTAATGGAGATGACCGCGACGATCAAGGGCAAGCTGGCGGCGACGAGCGCGCCGAAGGCGACGGCCAAGACGAGGAGGCTTAGGGGCAACCCGAAGCGTTCGGCGCGCGCGGTGTCTTGCGCGCTGATGGCGTTGATCTCCTGCTCGACGGCGACGCTGCCGGTGACAAACAGCTCGAGCCCCTCGATTTCAAAGGCCGGCAGCGTCTCGCGCACCCAGCTGGTGATGGTCTCGACGCGGGCTTTGTTCTGCGCGTTGAGGGTGATGAGCGCGGCGCTCGAGGCGTTCTCCTCGCCCAGCTCGGGCAGGGGCAGCGGCCCCTGGGTGGCGCTGTCTAGGATGTTGGCGACAAAGGGCTGCGCGGCGATCTCCGCAAGGGCCGCCGCGAAGCGCTCGCGGAAAAGCTCGCGCTGCTCGGGGGGGGCCTCCGGGTCGGCGTCGGCGACGATCAAGAGCTGGTGGTTGTTGTTGCCCGCGAACTCGCGCAGCAACGTGCGCCGGATCTCCTGGGCTTCGGACCCGGGGGCGATCCCCGCGTCGGTGGTGAGCACCTCCCCGACGCGCCCGGCGAGCGGCAAACAGAGGGCGATGAGTAGCGCCCAGAAGAGGAGCACGCGGCGCGGGTAGCGGCTGACAAAGGCGCCGATGGCCCTAAACACGGCTGCAACGCTCCAAGGGGCGCGAGACGGGGAGAAGGGGGGCGTTCACGTCGGGGTCCTCCGGAAGCTGAGCGGCTCTGCGCGCGCGCGCGGGTCCGCCCGGGGCGTGCGTTCTAGAGAAGCCCATCATACGCCGACAAAGCGCTCAATGGCCGCGCGCGCCCCCCCGTCAGCCGTGCGCGTCTCCCCGACGATGCGCCCGTCGCGCAAAAAGATGATGCGGTCGGCGTGCAGCGCCGCTTTGGCGTCGTGGGTGACCATGACGACCGTCCACCCCTGCTCGCGCACGCCGCGCTGCAAGAGCGCGAGCACCTCCTCGCCGGTCGCCGAGTCGAGGTTGCCGGTCGGCTCATCCGCGAGGATCACCACCGGGTCGTTGATCAAGGCCCGCGCCAGGGCCACGCGCTGCTGCTGGCCGCCTGAAAGCTGCGCGGGTCGGTGCGAGAGCCGCTCATGGATGCCGAGGGCGCGCGCGAGGGGCCCCAGGGCCTTTTCGGCCTCGCGGCCCCGACCGGCGACCTCGGCCGGGAGGAGGATATTTTCGCGCGCGCTCAGGTTGGGGATCAGCTCAAAGCCCTGAAAGACGAACCCCAGGCGTTCGCGCCGCAGCTTCGTCAGCGCGTCGTCCGAAAGCCCCGCCGTGCGCTGCCCGCTCAGCTCGATCTCGCCGGCGTCAGCTTCGTCGAGGAGCCCCAAAAGGTGCAGCAGGGTGCTCTTGCCGCTCCCCGAAGGGCCCATCACGGCGACGAATTCGCCGGGGTAGACGCTCAGCTCGAGGTCGACGAGCGCTTCAATGGTCTCGTCGCCGAGGCGGTAGCGTTTGCAGAGGCCGTAGGCGCGTAGGGCAGGGGTGCGGTCTTCGGGGGTGCTCGGGCGCGCCTCCCGTCGCGGTCGGGCGGGGGTCAGGGATCTACTCACAGGTCAACTCCAGAGGGCGAAGTAGCTTAGGGGCTACGCAGCGTACAGAGGGCGCGGCAGAGGAGCTAGGCGCCGCCCATGGCAGCTACGGGGGAGAGGCGCGCGGCGCGGCGCGCGGGGGCGAGCGAGGCGAAGAGCCCGACGAAAGGCGACGCGAGGAGCGCCACGGCCATGAGCCGCCAGGGGTAGACCGGTTCGATGCGAAATCCCGTCAGGGCGCCCGCACCGGCGGTGATCACCGACGACAGGAGCACACCCGCGAGGACGCCCAAAACGGTTCCCAAGGTGACGATCACGATCCCCTCGGCGGTGACGAGGCGGCCGACGCCACGGCGGCTCAGCCCGAGGGTGCGTAACACGGCGATCTCGTGCTGACGGGTCGCGAGGTTCATCCCCAGGGTGTTGGCCACCCCCAAAGCGGCGATAAAGATGGCGAGCGCCAGGAGGCCGTTGGTGGTGGAAAAGGTTTGTTGGGTGAGCGTGAGGATGCGCTGGCGGTAGTTCTGGTTCAACGTCACGTCGAGGTAGAGCTCGGGAAAAGCGGCCACGAGCGCCTCGCGCGCCGCTTCGGGGTCGGTGCCGGGGACGAGCGTCATGACGAAGAGGTCGGGGGTGCCGCCGCCGAAGAGCTCGGCGTCGGCGAGGCTGGCGACGAACGCCTCGCCGCCCCCCGTAAAGTCCACGACCACCCCGCCGACGCGAAAGTCGCGGAGCCCCTCGTTGGTGCGCAAGGTGACCTCGTCGCCCTGAGACACCCCAAAGCGGTCGAGCATGGTGTTCGCGGCGAGGACCTGGCCGCCGGCTTTAAGGGTGGCGTAGGCGCTCGCCGCGTCCCCCTGACCGGGGATGAACTGAAAGCGGCCGAAGCCGCTCTCGGGGTTGAAGCGCTCGGGGTCGACCAAAACGAGCGCCACCGAGCGGCCCGCAGCGCCGCGCGCGCGCCCCCTGCTTTCGCCCGCCGCCTCGGGCTCCGCTTCGGGCATAAAGCGCACCACCCGCAGCCCGACGCCGCTCACCTCGTCGATCTGCGGGACGCGCGCGCGCACCGCCTCGGGAAAGTCCTGCGGGAAGTTGACGGGGGCGGTGACGAAAAGGTCGCCGACGACCGTGGTGTCGACCCACGAACGAATAGCCGTGTTGATCCCCGCGACCATCGCGCCGACGCCGATAGTCAGCCCCATCCCCACGACCACCGCGCCGACCGCCACCCCGTTACGCGCCGCGTTGCGCAGCGCAAAGCTCGAGCCGAGCGCGCCGGAGACGCCGAAGAGGCGCCGCAGCAAAGGGGTCATGAGCGCGAGCGTGGGCCGCAGCAGCGCCGGCGCGGTGAGGCTCACGCCCGCAAAAAGGAGCCCCATGGCGAGCGCCGCGCCGAGGACGGCGAGCCGCCCTTCCCAGGGGGCGAGGGAGGCGCCGACGCCGGCGGCGAGCAGCCCCCACCCCCAGAGGGGGGCGCGCAGGGAGGGGAGCTCGCTCGACTGCCGCACCGCCGCGAGCGGGTGGGTGTTCGAGGCCGTGCGGGCGGGCAGGAGCCCCGCCAGTAGCGACACGCCCACGCCGACGAGGCTGGCGACGACGACGCTCGTCACGGGCACGACGAGGGTGCGGAACTCGAAGCCCAGGGTGAGCGCGTTGAGGTAGGTGATGGCCGCCGACAGGGCGACGCCGATAGTCAGCCCCACGAGGATACCCAGAAAGCTCACCAGGAGCGCCTCGGCGAGCGCGAGGCGCTGCACCTGCGCGCGCGTCAAACAGACGGTGCGCAAGAGGGCAAACTCGCGCTGCCGCTCGACGACGCTCGCCGAAAAGGTGTTGTAGGCCATAAAGCCGCCTAAGGCGATAAGCGTCGCGGCGAGGATCTGCAACCCCGACTGCAGGGTGTCGACCACCCCCGTCGCGAGGTTGCCGCTGCCGGCGGGGAGCGTGACGGCGTAGGCCTCGCCGAGGCGCGCGCGCAGCGCCTCTTGCACCTGCGTGCTGGCGCCGGGTTCGGTGATGACCTCGATAAACGACGCCCGCCCAGGTAGGCGCAGCGCCTCTTGCAGGTCGGCCAGCGCGGCGATGCCGACGCGCCCGCCGTTGGTCGTCGGGTAGCCGAGCGAGTCGTCTAAAAGGCCCGTGACGGTAAAGGTCAGCTCGCCGACTTGCGAGGCGAAGGTGATGGGGTCACCCACGGCAATGTTGCGGCTGCGCGCGAACCCCTCGGCGAGCGCGACGCCCATCGAACCCGCCTCCGGCAGCCGCCCCTCGGCGAGCTCGGCGGGGAGGTCTTCGGGGGCGTCGGTGCGGCGGCCCGAGAGCTGAAACCCCGAGTCCACCCCCGGCAGCACCGAGTCCGCTTGCACCTGGATGTCGCGCACCGGTTCGGCGCGGACGTTGAGCACCGGGTACGCCCGCGACACCCCGGGGGTCGCCTGGACGCTCGGCAGCACCTCGGCCACGGGGAAGACGGCGCGCCCCTCGGCGCCCGGCGTGACGAGCAAGCTGGCGCGTCCGGCGGCCGCTTGCAGCGCGCCGCGGACGTTGGCCTCGACGTTGTCGCCGATCGACAGGGTGGCGAGCACCGCCGCGATGCCGAGCGCCACCCCGAGGGTGGTGGCGAGCGTGCGGCTGCGGTAGCGAAAGAGGTTGCGCAGGGCGAGCCGAAAGAGCGGGTGCATATCCAGCTAGTCTATCAAAGCCTCCATGGGTGCTAGGTGATGGGGCGCGCCGCGCTATGCTAGCGTACCGGAGATATGGGCCGCCCCCTCGTTAGCGTGTGCATCCTCTCCTACAACCGCCGCGACGACCTCGCTTTTACGTTGAGGCAGCTGCAGCGCGACCCCTACGGGACGCTCGAGCTGCTGGTCGCCGACAACGCCTCAGAAGATGGCACGCAGGCGATGCTGGCGCGCGACTTTCCCGAGGTGAAGCTTTTCGCGCACCCGCACAACCTCGGTATCGAGGCGCTCAACGCCCCCTTCCGGGCGGCCGCCGGCGAGATCATCTTGGTGCTCGACGACGACGCCTGGCCCGAGCCGGGGGCGATCGGGGCGGCGGTCGCGCGCTTTGCCGAGCGGCCCGAGGTGGGGCTGATTGCCGCCGACATCATCGAACCCGGCAGCGCGCGGCGCTGGGACATGGCCTACTTGCCGCGCCGCGCCGGCACCCGCCCGCGCCCTTGGCACTGCTTCGTCGGGTGCGGCTTTTTCATCCGCGCGGCGCTCCTGCGCGCTATCGGCGGCTACCCCGAGGGTTTTTTCCTCTACGCCAACGAGGCGCCGGTCGCCGCCGAGGTGTTTTTGCACGGCTTCGACATCGAGTTTTTGCCCCAGGCGCGCGTGTTTCACAAGATGCCCTCGAGGCAGCAGGGGTTTTCGCTGCCCCACGTGTTCTATGGGCTGCGCAACGACCTGCAGACTGCCTGGCGCTACTACCACGGTTGGCGCTACTACGACATCGTCTTGGGGCGCTTCGTGACGGGGTTTATCCTCCTCGCGTCGCTCGGGCGGGGCGCGCGGGGCGCCTTTTCCCGCGCTCTACGCGACCTGCGCAGCTACCAGCGCCGCACGGAGCGCCGCCCGCTCCCAAAGCGCGCCATGCGGCGCGGGGTCGCCGCGTTTCACGGCACGACGCTGAGCACCCTTATCAGCTACCGCACGCTCCGGCGGGTGCTCTGGTACGTGGGCTTTTATAAAGACGGGCGGGTGGTGTCGTAACGCGCGGCGCTAGAGCCCCGTCATCCCCCGCTCCCTGGCCCACACCACCGCTTCGGCGCGCGAATGCACGCCGATCTTGTCGTACAACACCGAGATGTAGTTGCGCACCGTCTGCCGCGCGAGCCCGAGTTCGGCGGCGATGGCCTCGTTGCTCTTGCCCTGCGCGAGCTGCGCCAAAACCTGCCGCTCGCGCTCGGTGAGCGCCACGCTCGGCGCGGCTTTGGGGCGACCCGCGCGGATCTGCGCAAGGCGCTCCATCACCTGGGTTGAAAACCAAGCCGTGTCCGACATCACCTCCTGCAGCGCCCGAAAAAGCGCCTCCTCACCCCTTTTGCGTTCGGTGATGTCGTAAAAGAGTTTGAGCAGCCCCCGCTCGTCGCCCGCGTCACCCCCTAAGGTGATCGTCTCGGCCGAGAGCAGCACGTCGCGCAGGCCGTTGGCTTTGGTCTCGACCTGCAGCTCGAGGTTGCGAAACCCGCTCCCCGCACCGAGCGCCGCGTGCACCTTGCTTTGGTCTTCACGCGACGACCACATGCCGAGCTCGTGCGCCGTACGGCCGAGGACCTCGTCGGCGGTGTACCCCGTGAGCTCGGTAAACATCCCGTTGACCTCCAAAAAGGTCTCGTGGCGCGCGTCCCGCGCCAGGGTGGTGATGCACGCCGCGACGGGACCCAGGTGAAACGCCTGAGCGAAGCGGGCCTGGCTGCGCCGGAGCGCCTCGGTGCGTTCCGTCACCTGCTGCTCGAGGGTCTCGTTAAGCGCCCTGAGCTCCCCCAGCAGCCGCTCCCGCTCCGCCTCACTCCGCTTGCTCTCGGTGATGTCGAAGTTGACGCCCGCCCCGCGCACCGGCCGCCCCGCCTCGTCGAAGAAAAAGCGCCCGCGCGCCGCCATCCAGCGCACCTCGCCCCCCGGCGTCTGGATGCGCACCTCGAACTCGAGCCGCCCCGTCTGACGCGCTTCGGCGAAAGCCGCGTCGAAGATCGGCCGGTCGGCCGCGACGACGTGGCGTTTGGCGACCTCTTCGCCCCACGTCTCCTGCAGCGTCTCGTAACCGAAGATCTGATCGTGACGCAGCGAGCGCCGCGGCGCCACGTCGCGCGTCAGGTCGAGGTGCCACACCCCCATCTGCGCCGCCTCGAGGGCGATACTTAGCCCCTCTTGCGCCTCGCGCCGCGCGGCCTCGGCGCGGACGTGCTCGGTGACGTCGGTGACGACGGCGAACGTGACCTCTTCGCCCCCTTCGGTGAGGGCCGTGTCGTGCCGCTCGAGCCACACCACCGAGCCGTCTTGGCGCACGCAGCGCCCGACGGTGGGCGCGGCGCTGTAGCCGAGCCCACCGTCGTCGCGGCGGACGAGGTCGCCGTAAACGCACCCCTGCAGCTCCCGCTCGCTCCGCCCCACCAGCTCGCAAAAGGTCGCGTTCGCCCACACGAACCGGTCGGTGTCGGGCTCGAGCTGAACGACCCCGACCCCCCGCAGCGTAAAGAGCAGCCTCTCGCCCCCTAGCGTCCCTAGTTTCATAGCACCCCCCAGAGCAGTTTAGGGCTCTGCCATTGTACGCCGTGAGCGCCCAGGGGGTGCTGACGGGGGGCTAGTCGTCGCTCGCGGTGGGCTGCGGGGTGAGAGGGGCGGAGGAGGGTTTGAGGAGCGCCGCGCCGCCTAAAAGCGGGCCGAGGATAAAGACGAGGTAAAACGACAGCGCGCGCCAGACGAGGAGCGCGGGGGCGACGAGCGCCGCTTCGCTCCGCGCGGCGATCAAACCGAGCAGGGCAAACTCTAAAAAACCGCTCCCGCCGGGGGTCGGCACCAGAAACGAGGCCACGGATACGACCAGAAAGAGCGCGAGCGTCGCCGCGGGGTCGACGTGCAGCGCGAGGCTCGAGGCGACCACCAAAAAGATGGCGAAGACGCTCCCGTGCATCCCGGCGCTAAGGAGCTGCAGCGCGACCAGAAACCGCAGCCGGTTCCACGACAGCTCGCGCGAGAGCAGCATCACGGCGGCGCCGAAGCCCTCGAGAAAGCGCCGCATCCGCCCCCGGTAGCGGCGCAAGGGGCGCAGGTAGAAGAGCTTTTCGAGGAGCGCCAGGGTGCTGCCCAAGCGAAACGCCAGAGCGTACCAGAGGCCCAAGAGGAGCGGGCTAAAGAGCAACCCCCACCAGAGCAGCCCCGGGGGCAGATAGGGGCTTCTCGTGAGCGCAACGAGGGCGAGCGGCAGCGCCCAGACGAAAAGCAGCACGTCGACCACCCCCGTATAAAAGGCGACCGACCAAGCGTGCGGTTTGGTGACGCCGTCGCGGATCAGCATGAGCGCGATCGCGGGCGCGTTACCGCTCCCCGAGGGGGTCACCGCCGCGCTAAAGAGGCCTAGGATGTGGGCCCGCACGGCGCTCCGCAAACGCATCCGGTAGCCGAGCACGCGGGCGAGGAGCGCGACGCGCAGCCCGCCGCAGAGGTAGGAGAGGCCGAGCAGCGCCAGGGAGGTGGCCAGCGCCCCCGGCGACAGCGTGCCGAGCGCGCGCAGGTCGCCGGGTTCGCCGAACCAAAAGAGCGCCGCAGCGAGCCCCAAAAGCCCGAAGAGGGCCGAGGCGAGGGCCGCTCGCCACACGTAGCCGCCAGGGGCGCTCCGGCGGAGGGGGGCACCTTTGATGGGCCTCTTCACGGGACGCCTCTCCATGGGGCGGCGCGGCGCGCTAGCGGGGTTACGCGGGGCGCCACGTCAAACGTCCGGCAGCGTGTCGGCGAGCTTAAGGGCCTGTGCGACCACCTGATCCATATTGTAGTAGCGGTAGCTCGCCAGCCGCCCCGCGAAGGTGACGTCCTTACGCTCCCTCGCGAGCTGCCGATACGCCTCGTAAAGGGCCTGGTTGTCGGGGCAGGGGATGGGGTAGTAGGGGTCGCCTTCGGCTTGCGGCTCCTCGAAGATGACCACCGACTTGTGGTGCTTCTGCCCGGTGAGCTGCCGCATCTCGGTCGCGCGCGTGTAGGGCGTGTCGTTGGGGGTGTTGATGGTCGCTACCGGCTGCACGAGGCCCTGCTCCGGCGTGTCGAGGACCTCTTGGTGAAAGCGCAGCGAGCGGTAGGGGAGGCGGCCGAGCGAAAAGCCGAAAAAGCTGTCGATGGGCCCCGTGTAGACGAGGTGCTTGTACGGGATCAACCCCTTGACCTCGCAAAAGTCGGTCTGCAGCATCACCTTGATGTTGGGGTGCGCGAGCAGACGTTCAAAAAGCCGCGTGTAGCCCTCTTTGGGGACGCCCTGGTAGGTGTCGGTGAAGTAGCGGTCGTCGCGGTTCAAGCGTACGGGGACGCGCGCGGTCACCGAGGCGTCGAGCTCGCTCGGCTCCCGCCCCCACTGCTTGCGGGTGTAGCCGCGAAAAAACTTCTCGAAGAGCTCACGGCCCACCTTGGTGACCACCGCGTCTTCGGCGGTGGCGACGACCTCGCGCGCTTCGGCGCGCTCGGCGAAAAACTGCTCGAGCTCGAGGCTGCTGAGGCTTAGCCCGTAGAGCTCGTTAATGGTGTCTAGGTTGATGGGAAAGGGGAGCAGGCGGCCGTCGACGAGCGTGCGCACGCGGTGCTGATAGGGGCGCCAGGCGGTAAAACGCGACAGGTACGCGAAAACGCGCTCCGAGTTGGTGTGAAAGATGTGGGGGCCGTAGCGGTGAACGAGGACGCCGTGCTCGTCGTAGGCGTCAAAAGCGTTGCCGCCGAGGTGCGCGCGGCGGTCGATGATGAGCACGCGGCGGTTGCGCACCGACGCGAGGCGCTCGGCGAGCACGCTACCGGCAAAACCCGCCCCTACGATGAGGTAGTCGAAGCCTGGGGCCATAGCGCATGAGTATAGCCCATCTCACGCCACCCTTGAGGGTGCGGCGCGCCCCACAGGGGCCTTGACCTTTACGCCAGCCCCCGCTCCCGCACCGGTCGCGTGGGGAAGCCCTGGGTTGCCGCCGCCGCGAGGTAGTGGGCGAGGTGACGCGTCATCGCGTCAAAACCCAAGCGGCGGCTCTCGGTAAAGACGCGCTCGCGCACCGCGGGTTGGGCGTAGCGCGCGAGCGAGCGCCCGAGCGCCTCGGGCGTCGGGACGAAGTCGCCAAAACCTCTAGCCTTGACGAAGCGCACGAGCTTCTGCTCGTTAAGCCCCGCGTAGGCGGTGAGGAGCAGCGGGCGGCCGACCGCGAGCGCCTCCATGACCGACGCGGGACCGGCTTTGCCGACCACCACGTCGGCGGCCGCGACGAGTTCGGCCATGGTGTCGACGAAGCCGAAGACGTGAACGCCCCCGCGGGCCTCGAGGCGCTCCCGCAGCGCCGCGTTGCGGCCCGTGACGACCACCACTTGTGGCGCCGTGGGGTGGGTTGCGAGCGTCTCGACGACCCGCTGCGCCTCCCGGCCGACCCCCTCCCCGCCCAGCGAGACGAGGCAGGTGAGGCGGTCGCCAAGGCCTAGCGCCCGCCGCGCTTGGGCCTGCGCCGGCGGGTGCAGGAAAGCGTCCTGAACGGGGTAGCCGATGAGGTCGATGCGGGCTTCGGGGACGCCGAAGCGCACGAGGTCCGCGAGCGCCCCCGAGGAGGGCACCACGAAGCGCTCGGCCTCCCTTTCGGCCCAGAGCGCCGAGGCGTCGAGCGGTTCGGTGGCGAAGGTGAGCACCCGCGCGCGGAGCCCGTAGCGCCGCTGCGCCCGCGTCAGCGCGACGGCGAGCCAGCCGTGGTTGGCGACGACCAGCGCGGGGCGGAGCGCGCCGAGGTGCGCGGCGGCGGCCTTCGCGACGGCGTCGAGCGTGCGGCGGTGGAGCCGGTTGGTCAGCGTCGGCAGCCGGTCCATAAGGCGTTGCCCCCAACGCGCGCTCCAGGGGTGCGCGAGCATCCAGCGCCAGAGGGCTTTGTGGCGCTCGTCCTCGGCGTGAAAGCCGAGGTCGCTCATGTAGTCCGAGACGATTGGGGTAAAGCGCCCCGGATAGTGCCGCTCGACGGCCTGCGCGAGCGCCCGCGCGGTGGCGACGTGCCCGCCGCCGGCGGCGAGGGTGGCGAAAAAGAGGTGAGGTTTCACCGCTGCTCGCGCCTCCTAAGCGCCCCCATCTCGGCGAGGGTGCGTTCCAGCGCCTCCGGCCAGCGCCAGCGGGGGTGGTAGCCGAGCTCGCGCTCGGCGTGCGCGAGCGAAAAGTGCACGTCGCGGCGCACCACGTAGGCGAGGTAGCGGCTTAGGGGGGGCGGCGTGCGCGGGGCGAGGCGCGCCCACACCCTTTCGACCCCGCTGCTGAGCGCCATTGCCGCATCACCCGGGAGGTGCAGCCGGGGCCGCGGGGCGCCGGCGAGGTGCGCGAGCGTCCCGAACCAGTCGCGCCACGAGGTCATCCCCGCGTCGCCGATGACGTAGACGCGGCCCGCGGCGGCCCCCACGGTTCCCGCGAGCAGCAGGCCGCGCGCGAGGTCGCCGACGTAGGCGGTGTTAAAGACCGCCCGGCCCCCCCCGACGAGCGGCACGCCGCCCCAGCGCAGCGCCGCGACCTGCCGCGCCAAGTTGGGGTCGCGCGCGCCGAAAGGGAGCAGGCCGGGGCGCACGGCGACGGGCTCGAGCCCCCCTGCGCGCATCACCAGCGCCTCGGCGAGCGCCTTGGAGCGGGCGTAGGCGTTGACGTCGCCGTCTAGGGGCAGCGCGCGTGGGTCGGCGTGCCGAAAACCCGTGTAGCGGTGCACGGCGACGCTCGAGACGAGCACGAAACGCCGCACGCGGGCGCGCTCGGCCTCGCGCAGCAGGTTCTCGGTGCCCCGCACGTTGACCCGTTCGAAGGGCCCCCACGGCCCCCACTCTGCGACCCGCGCGGCGGCGTGAAAGACGACCTCGACGTCGCGGCAGCTGCCGGTGAGGGTGTGGGGCTCGGTGACGTCGGCGCGCACGAGCTCGAGCCGCGGGTTTTCCAGCACGCTTCTCAGGTTGTCCGGTCGCCCCCACGGGCTCACCAGGGCCCGCACCGCGCACCCTTCTTCGAGCAGCAGCCGGGTGAGGTGGCTGCCGATAAAGCCGTGCGCGCCCGTGACGAGAACTTTCACGGCGCCCTCACCAGAAGAGCTGGCCCTGGTGCCAGAGGGCGAAGGTGTCGGTCAGGGCGCCGATCAACAGGTGCAGGGCGACAGCCGGAACGAGCGAGCGGCCGCGCACGGCGACCAGCGCGAAAAGGAGCCCCATGGGGATAGCGCCCAAGGTTTCGGGGAGGGGTTTGCCGAGGTGGACCAGGGTCGAGGCGAGCGTCTGCGCCCAGATGGCGGCCGGGAGCCCCCAGTGGGGCTCGAGGGTGCGCAGCATAAAGCCGCGGTAGAAAAACTCGAACGCGAGGTAGTAGAGCCCGTACACCCCCAGCCAGACGACCAGGTGCAGCGGGCTGCGCCCCGGCCAGTCGCCCGCCCACGGGTAGACCGCCTGCAGCGCGGGCGACGCGGCGGCGACGAAGAGCACGGGGAGCGCCACGAGGAGCGCGCCCACGAGCAGCGAGAGGCCAAAGCGCAGGTCGCCGCGCGTGAGCCCCGCGCGCCTGGGGTCGTCGCCGAGCGCGCGCATGAGGAGCGCGGGGAGGGCGAGCAGGAGCACAAGCGCCCACGCGACGTTCTGCAGCGCGCTGCCGAGCCCGCGCGGCGCGCCCCCCACGAGCTGCGGCCCCGGGCTCCCGAGGGTCCAGTAGGCCGCCTGGAGCGCGAGGCCGGCCGCGAGGTAGAGCGCGAGCTTGGGGGGCTGTAAAAGCGCCCTGAGGTCGCCGAAGACGAGCTTGAGCGAGGCAAGGGGGGAGAGCACGAGGAGAGTTTACCGGGAACGCGGGCGCGGCGTCCCCCCTAGAGGGCCTTTTGAAAGAGCCGGTAGGTCTTGTAGCGCTCCGCCCCCGCCGCCGCGATCCCCTTGTTCATCGCCTCGTTGTCCTCCAAGATCCACGAGCACTCGCCGCGCCGGTAGCCGCGCGCGCGCGAACGCCGGATGATCTCGTGGATCAAGACGAGCTCGAACCCCTTGTGCCGGTGCTCCTTGACGACCCCCAGGATCGGCAGCCGCGCCTGGTCGATGAGCTGGCGGCGCCGCAGAAGGTGAACGAAGCCAAACGGCACGATGCGCCCGTTCATCTTTTTGAGCACCTGGTTGATGTCGGGCAGCGCCAGCGCGAGGCCGACGGGCTCCCCGGCGAGCTCGGCAAAGACGGCGATCTCGGGGTCGATGATGAGCCTGAGCTCGCGCGCGAGCGCCCGAAACTCGGCCTCGGTGTAGCGCACGAACCCCCAGTTCTCCTCCCAAGCGCCGTTGTAGAGGCGCTCGACGATCGCCAGCTCGGCCTCGAAGCGTTTGAGGTCGACCGGGCGCACCCGCACGGGGTAGCGCCTCTGGACGCGCGCCGCGAGCCGCTCGAGCCGCGAGACTGCCGCGCTGTGGTGGTCGAAGAGCCAGGCGTAGAGGTCCTTGACCTTGGTGTAACCGGCCCGCGCCAGGTAGCGCGGGTAGGCCGGCGGGTTCCAGGGCATCATCACGTACGGGGGGGTGCCGAAAGCGTCGATCTGAAACCCCGAGCCGTCGTTCATCGAGGGGTTGGCGGGGCCGCGCACGGCGGCGCGCCCCCGCGCGCGCGCCCACGCCTCGACCGCCGCGAGGAGCGCGAGCGCGCTCGTCTCGTCGAGCGCCTCGAAAAAGCCGAAGAAGGCGAGGTTGTCGCCGTGGGTGTCGTTGTGGAGCCGGTCGTCGATGGCGGCGACGCGGCCGACGGTGCGCCCGCGATCCTCGGCCAAAAAGAGCTGCATGGTGGCGTGCTCGAAAAAGGGGTTTTTGCGCGAGAAGCGCGCCCGCTCGGTGAGCCGCAGGGGCGGCACCCAGCTCGGGTCGCCGCGGTGCAGCGCGTAGGGCAGCTCGATAAAGCGCGCCAGGTCGCGCCTCGAGACGACGGGGCGGACGTTCACGCCCGCCCCTGCCCGGGGTGGGTGTGCCCGCGCGCCCGCAGCGTCACGCGCGCGCCCTCGCCGCCGGTCGCGGGGCTCTGGGGAGGGGCTTTCGGTCGCGGTCTCAAGGCGCTGTGAGGGCCGCTCAGATCACGCCGAAGCGCTTCCCGACCCGACCGAAGGCCGTGAGCAGCTTTTCCAGCTGCTCCGGGGTATGGTTGGCGTTAACCGAGGTGCGGATGATCGCCTGCCCGACCGGCACGCTCGGCGGCAGCGCCGGGGTGGTGAAGATGCCCTCCTCCCACAACCCCTTCCAGACCGCCATGGTGAGCTCGTCGTCGCCGATAAGCACCGGTACGATGGGGGTCTGTGAGCCGAGGGTGTCGAAGCCGAGCTCGTTCATCCCGGTGCGCAGCACCGCGACGTTCTCCCAGAGCCGCTGCCGGTGTTCGGGTTCGGCGTCCATGATTTCAAGCGCCGCCAAGGCGGCCGCCATCTGCATCGCCGGCAGCGCCGCCGTAAAGATAAAGGGGCGCGCTTTATGCTTGATAAAGTTCACCACCGCGCGCGGGCCCGTGACGAACCCCCCGACCGAAGCGAACGACTTCGAAAAGGTCCCGAGGATGAGGTCGACCTCGCGCTCGAGCCCGAAGTGCTCGGCGGTGCCGCGCCCCGTCGGGCCCAAGACCCCCGTCGCGTGGGCGTCGTCGACCACGACCCGCGCGCCGTAACGCCTAGCGATCGCGATGATCCCCGGCAGATCGGCGACGTGCCCGGTCATCGAAAACACCCCGTCGGTGACGATCATGCGGCCGCCGGGTTTGTCGCGGTCGCGCTGCAACAGCCGCTCTAAGTCGGCGAGGTTGCCGTGCTCGTACTTGCGCAGCGTCCCGTAGGAGAGGCGCGCGCCGTCATACAAGCAGGCGTGGTTTTCGCGGTCGAAGTAGAGGATGTCCTGGCGACCGGTGAGCGCGCTGAGTACGGCCAAAGAACCCAGGAAACCGGCGCTAAAGGTGAGCGCCGACTCGGCCCGTAAAAACTCGGCGAGGCGCTTTTCGAGCGTTTCGTGGAGCGTCAGCGTCCCCGTCAAAAACCGCGAACCGGTGCACGAGGTGCCGAAGGTGTCGAGCGCCCGCCGCGAGGCCTCTTTAAGCCGCGGGTCTTGGGTGAGCCCCAGGTAGTCGTTCGAGCCGGTGATCACCATCTCGCGCCCACCCACGACGACCGTGCCGCCGTGCTGCTCGGCGATGGGTTTGAAGTAGGGGTGCATCCCCGCCGCCTCGGCCTCGTCGGCGCGGGTAAAAGCGAACGCTTTGTCGAAGACGTCACCGCGCCGCGACGCGCCGTTGGGCTTCTCTCCTTGAACCGCCCTGCAGGGGCTACTCGGTGCGTCCGGTTGGGGTTCTAAAAGCTCGAGCTCCGCGCGCCTCGCCGAACCCGATTCGATCACGTTTTCCAAGGCGTCTGACAAAAGACCCTCCAACTACGCACCAAAACCTCGGGAGAGCGCGTGGTGCGCCCGCGGGTCGTCGCGCGAATGCCACGGTTTCGTAGCCCGTTCATGAAGCTTTAGGGAGCTTTCACGAACACTTAAGGGTGCATTCTACCCCTCGGCGTGCCCGCCGCCAAGGGGTGCGCCACCCGAGGCCCCACCGTGGTTGCGCGCCCCCGGTAGCGCCCTCGGGGGATCCCCCGAGGGCGTCGTCGCTGGGCATTTTACGCTTAGCTGACGTTGGGGTGTGTACCACGCGCCGTGTAGGGCGCGGCGGCCCCGGTGAAAGGTGCGCTAGCCCCCCCCTGTCGGGGGGGATGCTAAGCTACAGGGGTGAACGCCTCGGCCCTTGGACCCACGCCATGACAGCCGCCACAACCGCGCCTACCGCCCCGAAGCCCCGCCCCGCAGCGGCGTTTAGGGTCGCCGTCGTGCGCTTTCCCGGTTCGAACTGCGACGAAGACACCTGTTTCGCCCTGGAGCACCTGGGGTTCGGGGTGCGGCGCGTCTGGCACACCGACACCGACCTTAAGGGCAGCGACGCGGTGGTGTTGCCGGGCGGCTTTTCCTACGGCGACTACCTCCGCAGCGGCGCGATGGCGGCCCTTAGCCCCGTCATGAGCGAGGTCGCGCGCTTCGCGGCGCGCGGCGGCCCTGTTTTGGGCATCTGCAACGGTTTTCAGCTGCTCACCGAAGCGCGCCTCTTGCCGGGGGCGCTCGCGCGCAACACGGGCTTGCACTTCGTCTGCAGACGCGCTTTCGTGCGCGTCGAACGCGCCGACACCCCCTTTACAAACGCCTACCGCGCGGGGCAGGTCTTGGCGCTCCCCGTGGCGCACGGCGAGGGGCGGTTCGTGGCCGACGTCCCCACCTTGGAGCGGCTCGAGGGTGAGGGGCGGGTCGTCTTCCGCTACGCGACCCCCGCAGGGGAGGTCACCGCAGAGGCCAACCCCAACGGCAGCCTGAACGCGATCGCGGGGGTGACAAACGAGCGCGGCAACGTCCTCGGGCTCATGCCGCACCCCGAGCGGGCGGTCGAGGCGCTGCTCGGCTCCGAAGACGGCGTCGGGGTGTTCGCCTCGCTCCTGAGCGCCCTGGCGGGGGCGGCGTGACGCGCTCGGCGCCACCCGGGGCGCGCAGCCTGCGCGACCGGGCGGCGACCTTTGGGCTCTCCCCGGAGGAGTTCGACCGGGTCACCGCGCACCTGGGGCGCGAACCGAACGCGCTCGAGGCGGGCGTCTTCGGCGCCCTGTGGAGCGAGCACTGCGGCTACAAAAACTCGCGGCCCCTGCTTAAGCGCCTGCCCACCGAGGGCCCGCAGGTGCTGCAGGGGCCGGGGGAGAACGCGGGCGTCGTGGACGTGGGCGAGGGCTGGGCGGTGGCCTTTAAGATGGAGTCGCACAACCACCCGAGCGCCGTCGAACCCGTGCAGGGCGCCGCGACGGGGGTCGGCGGGATCTTGCGCGACATCTTCGCCATGGGCGCGCGCCCGGTGGCGGTCCTTAATTCCTTGCGCTTCGGCGACCCCGACGACCCCGAGACGGGCGCCCGCACCCGCTACCTGCTGAGCGGCGTGGTCGAGGGCATCGCCCACTACGGCAACGCGGTCGGGGTGCCCACGGTCGGCGGCGAGATCGTCTTTCACCCCTCCTACGCGGAGAACCCGCTGGTCAACGTGATGGCGCTCGGGCTCTTGCGCCACGAGGCGCTGCAGTCGGGCACCGTCGGCGAGGTCGGCAACCGCCTGATCTACGTGGGGTCGAAAACGGGTCGCGACGGCCTCGGCGGGGCTGTGTTCGCCTCGGCCGACCTCTCCGCAGCGAGCGACGCCGACCGGCCGGCGGTGCAAGTCGGTGACCCCTTTATGGAGAAGCTCCTCTTGGAGGCGTGCTTGGAGGCGATCCAAGCGGGGCTGGTGGTCGGCGTGCAGGACATGGGCGCGGCGGGGTTGTCGAGCAGCGTCGCCGAGATGGCCTACCGCGCGGGGCGGGGGGTCGACCTCTACCTGGAGCGGGTGCCGCGCCGCGAACCGGGGATGAGCCCCCTCGAGGTCATGCTCTCGGAGTCGCAGGAGCGGATGGTGCTCACCGCGCGCCCCGACCAGGAACCCGAGCTGCTCGCGCTCTTGGCGCGCTGGGAGCTCGACGCGGTGGCGATCGGCGAGGTCGCCGAGCACGGCGCTCTGCGCCTTTTCGAGCACGGCCGCGTCGTCGGCGAGCTGCCGGTCGCGGCGCTCAACGAGGCGCCGAGCTACACGCGCGAGGGCCGCGAGGACGAGGCGGTGCGCGCGGCGCGCGAGGTGCCCCTGGAGGTGCCCGTCCCGAGTGACCTAAAAGGCGCCTGGTTGACGCTCCTAGAGAGCCCCACGGTCGCCTCGAAGCGCCCCGTGTACGAGCGCTACGACCACCAGGTGATGACCAACACCGTGGTGCTGCCCGGCGAAGCGGACGCGGCCGTGCTGCGCGTCAAGGGGACCACCCTGGGCGTGGCTGCGACCACCGACTGCAACCCCCGCTACTGCTACCTAGACCCCTACGAGGGGGCCAAGCACGCCGTCGCCGAGGCCGCGCGCAACGTCGCCTGCGTCGGGGCGACGCCGCTGGCGATCACCGACAACCTCAACTTCGGCAACCCGACCCGCCCCGAGGTCTACCACCAGATGGCGCGGGCCGTCGAGGGGTTGCGCGACGCCTGCCTCGCGCTCGGGACCCCCGTGACGGGGGGCAACGTCAGCCTCTACAACCAGTACCGGGCGCCAGGGGGGGTGCGCGCGGTGCACCCGACGCCGACGGTGGGGCTCGTGGGGCGCCTGCCGGACGTGACGAAACGCGCCACGCTCGCCTTTAAACGCGCGGGCGACGCCGTGCTCCTAGTCGGCGACAACACGGACGAGCTCGGCGCCTCGGAGTACCTCGCGCGCGTCCACGGGCTCGAGCGCGGGCGCCCGCCGCGGCTCGACCTCGAGCGCGCCAGGGCCCTCCATGACGGCGTCTCGAGCCTTATCCAAAGGGGCCTCTGCGACACCGCCCACGACCTCTCGGAGGGCGGCCTCGCCGTGGCGCTCGCGGAGATGGCGCTCGCCGGGGGGATGGGGGCGCGGGTCGCGCTGGACGACCCTTTGCGCCCCGACGCCCTGCTCTTCGGCGAGGCGGCCTCGCGGGTGCTGCTCGCGGTGCCCGAGGCGCGCGTGGCGGCGGTGACGGCGCACCTAGCGGGTTACGGGCTCCCCGTGCGGCGCCTCGGCGCGGTGGGGGGGGAGGCGGTGACGCTCGAGCTGCGCGCCGCCGCGCGGACCGTGACGCTCCCCTTAAGCGCGCTCGGGCGCGCCTACCGCGCGCCGCTGGAGGCGGCCCTATCGTGAGCCACCCCCACGCTCTGGACAAACCCCGCGAGGAGTGCGGCGTCTTCGCCGTGCGGCTCCCCGAACCCGCCGACGTCGCCTCGCTGTGTCACCTGGGGCTCTTCGCGCTCCAACACCGCGGCCAGGAGTCGTGCGGCATCTGCGTCTCGAACGGCGAGGAGCTCGTTATCGAAAAGGACATGGGGCTCGTGGCGGAGGTCTTTACCGAGGCGCGCCTCGACAAGCTCCGCCTGCCCGGGGCGCGCGTGGGGCTCGGGCACACGCGCTACGCCACCACGGGCGCGTCGCTGCGCTTTAACGCGCAGCCCCTGACGGTGCGCTCGAACAAGGGCATCTTGGCTCTGGCCCACAACGGCAACTTCACCAACGCGGGGCGCATCCGCCGGGAGATGCTCGAGGCGGGGGCGATCTTTAACACCACCAACGACTCGGAGGTGATGCTCAACCTCATCGCCCGCTACAGCCGGCTCTCGTTGGAGGACGCCACCGCGCGGGTCATGGGCGAGCTCCAGGGGGGCTTCGCGGTCGTCTTGATGGACCGCGACCGGATCCTGGGGTTGCGCGACCGCAACGGGGTGCGGCCGCTGGTGATCGGCGAACTAGGTGGCGGTTACGTCTTCGCCTCCGAGCCCTCGGCGCTCCACGTCGTCGGCGCGACCTTCGTGCGCGACGTGCGGCCCGGGGAGCTCGTGGTGGCCGACAGCCAGGGCCTCCACTCGCGGCAGGTGCTGACGCCCAACCCCACCCCCTGCGCCTTCGAGTGGATCTACTTCGCGCGCGGCGACGGCGCTCTAGACGGCGTCGACGTGCACGCCGCGCGGGTGCGGATGGGCGAGGTTTTGGCCGCCGAAGCCCCCGCCGAGGCCGACGTGGTGGTCGGGGTGCCCGAGTCGGGTTTGGCGGCGGCGGTGGGGTTTTCGCGCGCCTCGGGGATCCCCTTCGACCTGGGGCTCTACAAGTCGCCCTACGCGGGGCGCACCTTTATCAACCCCACCCAGCGCCTGCGCGAGCTTAAGGTCCGCCTCAAGCTCGCCACCACGAGTTCGGTCGCGGGCAAGCGGGTGGTGTTGGTCGACGACTCCATCGTCCGCGGCACCACGAGCGGGCGCATCGTGCAGCTTCTGCGGAGCGCCGGCGCCACCGAGGTGCACTTCCGCGTCTCCTCGCCCCCCATCAAGTACCCCTGCTACTACGGCATCGACACGGCGGCGCGCAAAGAGCTCGCGGCCGCCACCATGACCCTAGAGGAGATCCGCGAGCGCATCGGGGCGGACTCGCTGCGCTTTATCTCCGAAGGGGGGCTCGCGCGCGCCATCGGCCTCGCCTCAACCTGTCTGGCGTGCTTCGACGGGCGCTACCACGCGGGGCACCCCGAGGACGAGGAGACCCTCCGGCCCGTAGCCCCCTTTGACGCGGTGGCGTAGCGCCTACGGCGCGTCGGGGGGAGCGGGGACGAGGCGCGGCGCGTCACCCTCCCGGAGGAGCTGAAAACCGTACACGACCCGGTACGTCCCCGCCCCGTCCGGCTCCCCTAAAAGCAGAACGGGCGGCCCTTCGGCGCCGTCCGCGGTGGGGACGGTCGCGCGCAGCACCGTCCCCACGGCCGTCTCCTCGAGGGTGGGCGCGAAAAACCGCTCCCCCCACCACCCACCGAGCCCTCTCGGCAAGCGCCCCGCGAAGCGCAGCTGCACCTCCTCGGTGCGCCGCTCCTGGCGCCGCTGCGTGACCTGCAGGAGGCGCGCGCCGTCGCGCGGCGCGCCCCCGCCCCCCCGCCACCTGCCCGCCTCGAGCCAGCCCTCGTCCTGCGCGGAAAAGCTCCCGTTCGCGCCCGGCGCACGTACGCCGAGCTGGAGGTGCACCGCCTCCCCAGCGCCCAACGCCTCGGTGGTGAGGGTGTGCTCCCCCGCCTCCAGGGCCGTCACCGGGGTGTGCGCGCCGCCGAGGTCACCCTCGTAAAAGAGGGCGACCTCGGCGGGCCGGGTGAGCTCGAACCGCACCGCCGTGAGGGTGACCTGCTCCGGGGTGGCGACGACCTCTGCGGCCTCGAGGGGCGCGGGCAGGTAGGCGAACACCTGCGCGACGAAGGTGCGGCCGTCTTCGGCGGCGGCGCTCCCGAACCCGACGTGGGTAAAGTCGGGGCTGAGCAGGTTCGCGCGGTGGCCGGGGGAGCTCAGCCACCCCGCGACGCTCTCCGCGGCGACCGCCCCACCCCGGATCCAGGCGAGGTTTTCGCCGAGCACGCGGGCAAAGCTCCCGGAGCGAGCGACCCGCCGGCTTAGGGTGGCGTTCTCCGGCGTCGGCGAGGTGTGCGCGAAAAACCCCAGCGTGCGCATCTCGAGCGCGTGGTGGCGCGCGGCGAGCGCGAGCGCCTCGTCGGGGACGAGCGCGCCGAGCCCCTCGCGCGCGCGCGCCGCGTTGGTGAGGTTTAGCAGCTCGGCCTCGAGGGTGGGGTCTGCGGGGAGCGGGGGGTAGGGGGCGGGGGCCGCACGAACGGCGGCGCCCACGAGCGTCCCCCACAGGATCACGGTGAGCGCGAAGCGCGCCCCGGGGAGCTTCAACGGACGAAAAAGGTCGTTTCGGCTTCGTCGAGCGCCCCTTCGGGGAGCTCATCGGGGAAGGGTTCGGGGCTAAACGAGGCCCGCACCGTGCGTTCGCCGCGCGGCGGCGAGACCTCGTAGGCGACCCTGCGCACGTCCCCGGGCAGTTCGACCGGGGTGTTGGCGCGCACGAAGACGTTGCGCTCGAACACGCGCACCACCCCGCCCGCGCCGAACGAGGTCAGCGTGACGTAGCCGTCTTGGGTGGTGAGCAGGCGAAAGGAGATCGTGCTGCCGAGGTCGTAGACCGCCCCCGCGCCGCGCGTCGGTTCAAAGGTGCGGATCGCCTCGACGCTGACCGGCACGGGGCGTACGGGGGGGGTGGTGTCGGGGCGGACGTAGACCGTACATCCACCTAAAACGAGGGCCAAAAGGGCCACGAAGGTGACGCGGTAGCGGCTCATGGCGCTAGTGTAGCAAGCTTTCGGGGCGCAGCGGCGCGGGGAGGCCTCCACGAAAGCTTCACACAAAGAAGAAAAGTTTCACAAGCAGCCCCTGACCCCGCAGTGAAAGGCGACGCGCCGCCGCCTCAAGGGGCCGTCGGCGTGGTCGACGCGCCGCCGCCCTGAGCGGGGGTGAGGGGCGCTGAGGAGAGCAAATAGGGCATGTTGGTCTGAAAGTATCGCCCCGTCTCGTCGAACCAGTAGACGTACGAGGCGAGCTCGGTGGGGGCGCCGTTAACGACGCTCGAGACCGAGCGCGTCACCTGGCCGTTGGTGCGCCCCTCGTACACCGGCGTGCCATCAAAGGCGTAGACGGTGATAAACATGCGCTGACCGGTGAAGTCTTGGATCTCACGCCGGATGCGGTTTTGGGTCTCGTTGCGGCAGCCTGCGAGGAGGAGGAGGGGGATAAGGAGCACGAGCATCGAGCGGTAACGGCGGTTCATAGCGGTCTCCTTGAGAGCGCGGCACTGGCGCTCGGCGGGCGGTGCAGCGCGCGGGTGCCGCGCACCCGCGCTAGCGCCTTGGGAGCTGAGCATAGCACTCCCGCCGCTGCCGGCGTTAGCTCCCGGAGTCGGGTTTGGCGCCGGTGCGCGAGACGCGCTTCGCTGCGCCTAGAGGCCGCCCTCCGCCGCGTCGTCCGCACCGTCGAGGTCGTCGGGCGCGTCGGCGTCTGCCTCGCCGCCACCGGCAACGTCCGCACGCCCCTCTTCACCCGTCAACGCCCCGCCCGTCATCGCGCCACCCGTCATCGCGCCACCGGTCATCGCCTCCGGGTCGCCTTCAACCGCCGCTTCCGGCGGCACCTCGGCGGGGGCGCCGAACACATAAGCCGCCCGCAGGCGCTCGAGGTCGGCGCCGTCGACCACGCCGTCGCCCGTGATGTCTTCGGGCAAGTTCACCCCCCTCGAGCCGTAGGCGGCGGCGAGGGCGGCGAGGTCGTAAAAGTCCACCACCCCATCTTGGTTGATGTCCTCGGGGGCAAACGCGACGCGCGCGCGCAGCGCAGCTTCGTCGGCGGGGGTGAGCTCGGCGCCCGCACCGGGCCCCAGCAGGGGGTTCATCACGCTCTGGGTGAGCGGGGCTGGCGCGAGCCCCAAGAGCAGCCCGACCTCGTGGAGCAGGGCGCGCTCGTCGGGTGCGGTCGGGTTTAAGAGCACCCGCGTCTCGGTCTCCGGCGTGCGCTGCACGGTGAGTGACAGGGTGTCGGGGCCGAAGCGGGTCCCGTCGCCGTAGCGGATGACGGCGGGCGCGGCCGGGTCCTCGTTAAAGCGTACCTCGCCCCCCTCGACCGCCGCCCACCGCTCGAAAGCGCGCGCGACCCGTTCACCGAGGTCCCCCGGGCCCCCTTCGGCGTTGAGGCGGTAGTCGACCGCGAACGCTGCGCCCCCGACGATCAGGGTGGAGGCGGCGAGCGCGCCCCAAAGCCGCCTCACGGCGCCCCCGAGAGGCGCCGCTGCACGGCCGCCAGAACCGCCTGCACGTCGGTGTCGTCACCGCCCCGGACGAGCGTGCCCGCGGCGCTAAGCGCGAGCGTGCGGTTAAAGGGGTCGACGAGCCCCGAGGGCGTGCGCCGCCACAGCCCCTGCGAAAACCCCACGATGGGGGAGTAGTAGGGGGCGTCGTAGGCGAGCACGAGCACCTCGTCGCCGAGCGCAAACTCGGGCATCCCCGCGACCGAGAGCGTCTGCCCGTTCGGCAGCGTGCCCCCTAAAAAGGCCAGCTGCACGGTCGGCGCCTCCCCGGCCGCCCCTTCGGGCACCCCCCGAAAGGCGCGCGCGACCTCGAAAGTGACAAGCGTGTAGGGGTCGCCGCCGCGGTTTTCGGTGCTGAGCTCGCGGACCGTCCCGTAAAAGCCGATCTCCGCGGCGCGAAAAAGCTCGTCGAGCGACCGCTCGCGAAAGGTCGTCGCGGTTGCAGAGGCGCTGAGGGCCAAGCCGAGCAGCAAAAGGACGCTCAGCCAGCCGAAGCTCCCGTGCGGTGTGAACGCTCCCCAATGGGCGCGCGTCATAAGCCCCCCCCATCCTCGGGGTCGCTGCCGCCGGTGGTGTCGTCTTCCTCCGTGGGGTCGGGCTCCGGTTCGGGCGCCCCTTGTTCCGCCTCCTCCACCTCTGCCTCCTCCACCGGTTCGGTACCGGCCTCGGCTGCCGAAAACCCGTGTTCGCCGTCCCGGGTGCGGTACTCGGTGCGGGCCGTGAGCCGCAGGGTGCTCGGCTGAACGGGCCGGAGGTCGAAGGTAAAGAGCTGCGCGTCGCCGGTGAGAGCGGGCCCCAAAAAGGCCACGTCCACGCTCAGCTCCCCCGCCTGCGCGCGCTGCAAGAGCGCGAGGTTGCCGCGCGCGGCGCGCACGCTCCCCGGTACGAGCTCGAAGCGCGCGTCGTTCCAGCGAAGCTGCGTGCGCAGCGCCTGGAGGTTGCGCCCCCCGCGGACGCTAATGGGCACCGTGACGACGTCGCGCACCTCGGTCGGCGGGACGTTTAGCACCAGCTCGGCGGGGGGGGGCGTGGTGACCTCGAGCGAAAAGTCCTGCACCGTGCGCGAGAGCCGCGCGTCGCTCACCGAAACGGAGAAGTCGAAGCGCCCCTCGCGCGTCGGCACCCCGCTCAGCGTGCCGTTTTGCAGCGTCACGCCGGGGGGGAGGCTGCCCCCTTGGAGTTCGAAGCGGTAGGGGGCGAGCCCGCCCGTGACGACGAGGTCGAAGCTGTACGCCTCGCCGACGAAGGCGGGGTCTAACGAGGACGAAAAGAGGCGCAGCGCCTCCCCCGGGGAGTCGAGTTCGCCGCCGCACCCCGCGAGGAGCAGGAGCAGGGCGCCGCCGAGGCGCAGCCTGGATCGAGAGGGCCGAAGCATGGCGCCAGCGTACCAGGTTCCTTTGAGAAGCGCTTTAGAGGGTGAGATCAAACAAAGATTTCACGAGCAAGAGTATTGTGAATACTTTCACCTAAATGCCGCGGCCTCAGTCGCCGTAGGCGCGCCTGGCGGCCGCGTCGGGGCTACGGCTTGTTACACTGGGGCCCGTGCGCCTGACCTCGCTCACCTTGCAGGGTTTTAAAAGCTTCGCCGACCGCACCACCTTGGAGTTCACCGAAGGGGTCACGGCGATCGTCGGGCCCAACGGTTCGGGCAAATCCAACCTGATCGACGCGCTGCGCTGGGCGACCGGTGGGGGGCGGGCGGAGGCGTTTCGCGCGGGCGACAAGACCGAGCTCATCTTTCACGGTTCGGCGGGCAAACGCAGCTTGGGGTTCGCCGAGGTGCAGCTCGAGTTCGAGCGCGAGGGCGAGACGCTCTGCGTGTCGCGCACGCTGCTGCGTAGCGGTGAGAGCCAGCTGCGCCTCGGGGGGCGCGCGGCGCGCTTTTTGGACCTCGAGGAGGCGCTCGCGGGCAGCGGGCTCGGGCGCGGCGCATTGGCGGTCATCGGGCAAGGGGAGGTCGGCAGCGTGCTCATGGCTGACCCGCCCAAGCTGCTCGCCTTCCTCGCCGAGAGCGTCGGTGTCGCCCGCCTCGCCGCGCGCCGCGAGACGACCCTGGCGCGCCTCGCCGAGGCGCAGGAGCACCTCGCGCGTTTAGGGGATCTGCGCGGCGAGCTCGCGGCGCGCCTCTCGGGTCTGGAGCGCGAGGCCGCCGACGCCGCGAGCGCCGCCGCGGCCGAACGCGAGCGCTTGCAGGTGCGCTTTTCGCTCGCCCACGGCCGCGTGCGGGGGCTTCGGGAGGAGCTTAAGGGGTTGCGCGCGCGCCGCGCCGAGCTCGAGGAGGCTGTCGCGGCGGGGCGCGAAGCGCTCGTCGAGGCCGAGGCTGAGCGCCGCGCGGCGCGCGCGGCGTCGGAGGCCGCCGAGGCGGCGTTGCGGGCCGCCGTCGCGCAGCACGCGGCGCGGCGCGCCGACGTGCGCCTCGCCGAGGAGCGGCTGGCGTCGCTCGGGGCGCGCCGCGCCGCCCTCGCCGAAGAGGCCGCGCGCGTCGCGCGCGACGTCACCGCCGGCGAGGCGCTCACCCCGCCCGAGCCCCCCGAAGGGGACGAAGCGACCCTGCGCGACCGCCTGCAAACGGCCGAGGCGCAGGCAGCCGAGACACAGGCGGCGCTCGCCACGTTGGAGGAGGAGGTCGCTGCCCGAGCGGCGGCGCTCCGCGAGGCGCAGCGCCGCGACGCCGACGCGCGCGCGGCGCGCTCGCGCTACCAAGCGCAGCTCGAGGCGCTCGAAAAGCAGCGCGCGGCGCTCGCCGCCGACGAGGCCGCCCTCGAGGCGCGCGCGGCGGCCTCGCAGGCGGCGCAGGGCGACGCCGCGGCGGCCCTCGAAGCGGCGCAGGCCGAGCGCGAACGCGCGCTGCGCGCGCTCGCCACCGCCCAGGAGGCGGTCGTAGCGCTGCAGGGGCGGCACGCGGCGGCGGTCGCCGAGCACCAGGCGAAGCGCACGGCCGCCGCGCGGCTGCGCGCCGCTTTCGAGGCGCGCCGCGGCTACACCCAGGGCCCCAAGAGCGCCCTGACGTCGGGGATCGCGGGCGTCTTCGGGTCGGTCGCCGACCTCATCGCGGTGCCGGAGCGCTACCGCGTCGCGCTCGCGAGCGCCCTCGGGCGCCGCGCCGAAAACGTCGTGGTGGCCTCTGCGGAGGTCGCGCAGGCGGTGCTCGCGCACGTCCGGCGCGCGGGGGGGTGGGTCACCGTGCTGCCTTTAGACCTCATCCAGGCGCGCAGCACCCGCGTCGCCCCCGAGCTGCTCGCCGAAGGGGCGGTGATCGGCCGCTGCAGCGAGCTCGTTCGCTGTGACGCGCGTTTCGCGGCGGTGGTGGAAAACCTGCTGGGGGCGACGCTGCTCGTGACGACCCTCGACGCGGGGGTCGCGCTCGCGCGGCGCTACCCGCAGCGGCCGCGCATGGTCACCCTCGAAGGGGACGTCCTCGAAGCCTACGGCGCCCTCTCCGGCGGGCGTCCGCAGACCGCGGGCCTCGTCTTGGGGGCGGCGGCTGAGCTCAAAGGTGCCGAGGAGGAGGCTGCGGCCGCCGAAGGGGCGGCGGCGGAGGCCGAGGCGGCGCTCGTCGCGCAGCAGGGGACGCTAAGGGCGCTGCGCGAGGCGCGCGAGCGCGCCGAGCGGGCGCTCGAGGCAGCGCGCGCCGAGGACGCCAAGCTGCGCGAGGCGGCGGCCGCGCGCGCCTCGCTCGAGGCCGACCTCGAGCGGCGCCGCCGCGCCCTGGAGGCGGCGACCCGTGGGCTCGAGCCGCCGCCGCCGCTGCCGGGGGGTGACCTCGGCGCCCTGGAGGGGGCGCTCGAGGCGGCCACAGCGCGCCTGCAAGGGGCGCGCGAGGGCGCTTCGGCGGCGCAGCGCGCGGTAGCTGAGGCGCAGCGGGCGCTCGCCGTGTGGCTCGAGCGGCGCTCGAGCTACGAGGCGGCGCGGCGCCACTTCGACGAGACGCGCGCCCGGCTCGGCGCGCTGCGCGCGCGCGCGGCCGAACTCCGCGCCGCGCAGGCGGCGGCCGCAGACGCCGAGGCGGAGGCCGCAGCGGCCTTGGAGGCCGCCCGCGCGGCGCTGCCCACCGACCCCGACGCCCCCCACGTGGCGCTTGCGGCGGCGCGCGCGCGCGAGCGGGAGGCCGAGGGGGCGCTCGAGCACCTCAGCCAGCAGCAGGCGGCGCAAAGGGGTGAGCTCGAGGCGCTCAATCTCACCGTGGCGCGCCGCGAGGCGGCGCTCGAAGCCGCCGAGGCGGAGCTCGCAGCGTTTCCGCCCGGCCTCGCGCCTCTGGAGGCGCCCGCGCGGACGCTGCGCGAGCGCCTCGCGGCGGCCGAAGCGCGCCTCGCAGCGCTCGGGCCGGTCAACCACCGCGCGGCCACCGAGCTCGCCGCGCTGCGCGAACGCCTCACGGCGCTCGACGCGCAGCGCGGCGAGGGGGAGCGCGCTGTGCGCGAGCTGCACGCGGTCGTGGCCGAACTCGACGAGACGGTGAGAGCGCGCCTAGTAGCGGGCGCGGCGCAGCTCAGTGAGGACTTCGCGCGCTACGCCGAACACCTCTTCGGGCGCGGCGCGGCCGCCAGCACCGAGCTCCTCTGGGAGGATGGTCGGCCGAGCGGGCTCAAGCTCGCGCTGCAACCCCCCGGTAAGACGACGCGTTCGCTCTCGCTGCTGTCGGTCGGCGAACGGACGATGGGGGCGCTTGCCTTTTTGTTCGCCCTCTGCGCTCCGCAACCGGGTTCAGGACCCGCGGGGCTGCCGCTGGCCGTGCTCGACGAGGTCGACGCCCCCCTCGACGAGGCCAACATCCGCCGCTTCTGCACCTTTTTGTCGGAGCTGTCGCGCCGCGGGACGCAGTTTATCCTCATCACCCACCAGAAAGCGACGATGGAGACGGCGGGGGCGCTCTGGGGGGTGACGACCGAGCGCGGGGTGAGCCGCGTCTTTAGCATCCGCCGCGAGCGGGCGGCTTAAGGGGGCTGTGGACGAGACTGTGGAGGAGCTGGCGCTACGCATCCTCGCCTTCGACCGCCTCGACTCGACCCAAGACGAGCTGCGCCGGCGGCTCGAGGCGGGCGAAGCGGTTCACGGGCTCGTGGTGCGCGCCCGCGTCCAGGAGAGCGGGCGCGGGTCGCGCGCGCGCGACTGGGCGAGCGCCGCTGGAGGGTCGTACCAGACGCTCGCGGTGCGCTACCTGGCACCCCACCCCCCCTCGTACGCTGCGCTCGTGTTGGCGCTCGGTCTGGCGCAGACGCTGCCGCGCTACGGCGCGCGGGTGCAGATCAAGTGGCCCAACGACCTCTTTTACCGCCGCCAAAAGCTCGCCGGTCTGCTCGTCGAGGCGCTGCGCGGGCACCTGCTCATAGGCGTCGGCCTCAACGTCGACAACCCCGTACCGCCGGGGGCGGTCGGGTTACGTGGGTGGGACCTGGAGGCGGTGCACGCGGTCGTGCTCGAGGGGTTGCAGCGCGGCCTAGAGCACCTTAACGACGCGCACTTCGACCTCCCGAGCGCCTTCGCCCCCTTTGACCTCCTCGCGGGGGGGCGGGTCTGCGTGAGCACGCCGCGCGGCGAGGTCACCGGCGTCGCCGACGGGGTCGACGCCCACGGGCGGCTGCGCGTGCGCGACGCCTATGGGCGGCTTCACGCTCTCCAGGGGCGGGTGCGCCCGCTCCCGTAGCCTCGCGGCGGTTGCCACCCCTTGCGAGAGTGGGTATCATTTGGTCGGCTGCACGCTAAAGAGCGTCGCCCTGCACGCAACTCGAGGCGCTGCAGCAGCGCCTCGCGCACGGCTTGGATCACGCCGAGACGCGCGCGTTGTCCGCCGTGGTGTGGGTCGTGGTGTGTGGGCGGGGGATACGGGGACGACAGACCGTACCGTGAGCGCCCAGCGCCACGCTTCGTCGCCGCGAGGGGCGACTACGGGTCGGGTACGACGACGGGTGCGGGGGCGCGGGCTGCGGCAGCGAGTAGCGCAAGGAGGTCAGCGTGAGCGAAACGGGCGACGGCGCCCCGACATCCAGTCCTGCACCGCGCAAGCTGCGGGTGCTCCTCGCCGACGACCACCCGCTCGTGCGCTCCGGCATCCGAGCGACCCTCGCCGGGGAGGCGCACATCGAGCTCGTCGGTGAGGCGACGGACGGTTTCGAGGCGCAGCGCCTCTGCGCCGCGCAGCAGCCGGACGTGCTGCTCCTGGACCTCAGCATGCCCGGCCCCTCGCCCCTCGAGACGCTCGCCGCGGTCCGCGCCCGCGCCCCCCGCACCCGCGTGCTCGTGCTCACCGCCTACGACGACGACACCTATGTGCGCGGGATGGTGAGCGCGGGGGTCGACGGCTACCTCCTCAAAGACGAGGCCACCGAGGCGCTGCTCCAGGCGCTGACGGCGCTCGCTCGGGGCGGCACCTATTTCAGCCGGGCGGTGGTGCAAAAGCTCGTCGACGGCAACGATCGGGCGCCCTCCCCGACCGACTTCACCCCCCGCGAGGTCGAGATGCTTGTGGGCATCGCCCGCGGTTGGGACAACCGCCGCATCGCCGCCGAGTTCGACCTGGCTGAGCAGACCGTGCGCAACTACATCTCGCGCATCTAAGACAAACTCGGGGTGCACTCGCGCGCCGAGGCGGTGGTGTGGGCGCGCAAACAGGGTTACGCCGAGGAGTAGCCGCCTCCTCCGGTGGCGGGGCCCAGCTACTCGCGTTTCGTTTCAGCCGAGGGGGGCGTCTACAGGGTGCCAGCGACGCGCGGGCGCTCTGCACGATGGGTAACCAACAACTGCGGGCAACCGAAAAACGCCGTGTCACTCCCGTGCTGAGCCGTGGCGTCGGCGCTGTGAGCGCGGTTAGGGGTGCCTTAGCGGCGCGCCCCGCGAAGACCTGGTCACGGCGGGCAAAAAAAGAAGCTTTGAGAGGATCTCCACCGGGGGGCAGCGGGTGTGGAGCTCTACCCTCAAAGCTTGCGCTAAGTATACAGCAGGGCGCAGAGGTGTGTAAAGCCCAGCTTACAATCTTGGGCTTCACGAAGCCTTAATGCTCGAACCCCGCGGGCGTGTCGTCACAGCACAGGGGTGAAGGCTACGGGGCGGGCGTCAGCAGACGAGCGGCCGTGAGCTGCTGGCCGCGCGCCCGAGCCGCGCCCGCTCGACGCGTTGGGCGGTGTCGTCGCGCAGCGCTTCGATGTCCTCGGCGATCCGCTGGAGGTGCCCGTGCTCCCCCTCGGCGGCGGCGAGCTCAAAGTCGAGCTCGAGCGAGCGGGTGTAGTGCTCGACGAACTCCGCCATCTCGCGGTCGCCGGTCAGGCGGTATTCGCACAGCAGCCTACGAATGGTCCGGACGTCGGCTTCGTTGCGCGCACGCAACTTGGCAAGCTGTTTTGGCGTCACAACTTCCTCCTTATCCCGTCGGCCCTGGTTGGAGCACGCTCCAACCCCAAACGTAGCATACGCCCTATTAAAGCAGGGGGAGGGGGGGATGAGTAGAGAAAGGGGTACTGGTGCTTTAAGTATTTGGGTACCACATCGGCCGCCAGAGCGACGCGCCGTGCGGTCTAGCGGTGTACTCCGCTCGAGGTAGACAGAGGACGTCACTACACAAAGCCGCCATGATACGGCTATGACCACGCAGATGCAAAAGCGCCCTGCGCCCGCCGAGGAGACCCCTTGGCTCGCGCTGCTCGCGCCGCTCCGCGAGCGCCTGGGGACGCGCGACGCTTGGGGAAAAAAGGGGAGCCTGCGCTGGCTCGAGCGGGCTGTGGTGGCGCGCGGCGGGCGCGGGGGGAGCGTCCGCAACATTCTCTACAAAGACCTCGGGTCGTTCGAGGAGAAGCGTCGGCTCTTCGACCTCCTGCGCGAGCTCTACGCCGAGGCGGGCCTCCCCACGCCCGACGAACCCGAAGCGCTCCGCAGCGCGGGGGCAAAGCGGCTTTTGGGGCGTGACAAACGCCTGCACTTTGCGCGCTTCGTGCGCGAGGTGCGCGCGGGGGCGCGGCCGCAGCTCGTCGTCGTCGGCGGCGCGGCGACCGGCAAGAGCGTCCTGCTCGAGGGGGTGCAGGCGGCGCTCCCCGAGAGCTTGGTGCTCAACCTCGCCCGCGACCTCTCGCCGGCGCTCTTCGTCCTCGCCGAGACCCTCGGCGTCACTGGCAGCTACAAACGCCTGAGCGCGCAGCTCTCGCCGCAGCAACCCTTTGCGCAGAGCGCAGCCCTGCAAGAGCACCTGCGGCGGGAGCTCGCGGCGCACCTTAACGCTGCCCAGCGCCCCCTGCTGCTGCGCGCCGAGGCGCGCGCGACGCTCGCCGGGGTCGCGCTGCGCGGCGCCGACGGCGCCGAGGTGACGCTCACCACGTGGCTCGAGCCGTTCCTCGTGGCGCTCAAGGTGCCCTACCTCGCCGCGCTCTCCGAACCGCCGCAGCACCTCCCGTACAAACCGCTACGCCCCCCGAGCCGCCGCGAAGCGCGCCGCTTTTTGAGCGAGCGGCTGCCGGGCGCTCCGAGCGACCTGTTGGAGAGCCTGCTCAACCGCGCGGGGCTCAACTACGGCGAGCTGTCGCGGCTCGCGCTGCTCGAGCGCTCGCGCGCGGGCGCGGGCGGCGAGGGGCGGTTGCAGCGCGACCCCGCCCTCCAACCCCTCCTCCAGGCGCTCGCCGCGCTCTCGCCGGAGGCTGACCCGGCGGTTCCCGTGGCGCTCCTCGAAACGCTCCTGGGGCGCCCCCTGACGGCGCTGACGCAAGCCGAAGCGGCGCTCATCGAGCCTCTAGAGGGCGCTTTCGTCAAGGTGACGCTGCGCTCGCTGTTACCCCAAGCGGTCCCTAGGGAGCTGCACCGGCGCGCGTTGGCGTTCTACCGCGGCGGTCCCAACCGCTTCCGCTGGCTCTACCACGCCAAAGAGGCGGGCGCTTACGACGAGCTCGTCGCGCTCCTTAACGAAGACCCCTCGCGCCTCGCGCTCCTGCCAGGGTTGTGGGAGGAGGCGCAAAGCTGGCCTCCCGAGGCGCAGATCGGGCTCGCGTTTGCGGTCGTGCGCTACCGCGCCGTGTTGGGCGACTACACCCACCCCGAGGCGCAGCGCGCGCTGGCGCGGCTTTCGAGCTCTCACGACCCGCAAGCGAGCGCGTGGGCGCGGGTCAAGATGGCCGAAGCCCGCATCGACGAGGGGCGTTTTACCGAGGCGGCGGCGCTGATCGCGGCGCTGCCCCCGCTCTCGGGTGAGGCCGCCGCCGAGCTGCTGCTCGTGCGCGCGGCGCTCGCGCGCTGGCGCGGCGCCTACGCGGAGGCCGAAGCGCACGTGCAGAGGGCGCTCAAGCTACCCATCCCCCCCCTTTTGGAGGACCGCGCGCGGCTCTGGCGCGGGCTCGTGGCCAAGGACGCGGGGCGCTTCGACGAGGCCTTCGAGAGCCTTTCACAGGTCGCTCACAACCCGCTTTTGGTCGGCCGCGCCCGCTACCAGGAGGGGGACCTGCGCACCCGCCTCGGCGACCCGGTAGGGGGGGTGCGCGCCATCTCGGAGGCGCTGCAGCGGCTCGGGAGCAGCGTGTCTAGCGAGGAGCGCGCGCGGGTGCTCGCCCGTTTGGGGACCGCGTTGCGCCTTAGCGGCCGTTTTACGGAGGCGCGCGCGCAGTTCTCGGCGGCGCTCGCGGCGGCCCCCGACCCCTTTACCAAAGCGCGCGTGCAGTCCGAAGCGGCGGTCGTCGAGTCGGCGCAGGCGCGGCCGTGGGAGGCGCTGCAGCTCGCGGCCGCGGCCGACACCTTTTACCGGGGGTACCTCGAGGCGGCGACCACCCGGCTCGAGGAGGCACGCTACCGGGCGCGCCGGACGCGCTACCGCCTCGCGGTCGCCTACTTCGTGTGGGCCACCGGCGACCCCTACTGCCCACCCTTTCGGGGGGTGCAGAGCCCGCTGCGTTCGACCGAGCGCGCCGAGGGGTTGTTGCGCGAGCTTTTAGACGAGGTCGCGCCGCTCGCTGGGAGCGCCGACCGCTACGCTTCGCTCCACCTCGACGTCGCCCGCGCCCTCGCGCTCGTGCTGCCGGCGCCGCAGGCGCTCGCGGTGCTGCGCGGGCTCGAGCACGCGGTCCCCGACTACCTCAAGGTGACCTTGCGCCTCGCGCTTACCGAAGCGTTGCTGCGCGGGCGCGAGACGGCGGAGGCGGCCTCCTACCTCGCCCGCCTGCGCACCCTCCCCCCCGACCCCGGTCTGCGCGCCTGGCGCGCGGCGCTCGAGGCCGAGCTGCTGCTCGACCTCGGTCAGGGTGAGACGGCCGGGGACGTGATCGCCGAGGCGCTCACCCTGCCGCGCGCTTTTCGGGCGCAGCTCGGCCGCGTGTGGGGGCGCTGCCTCGTGGAGCGGGGCCAGGAGGCGCTCGCCGAGCGCTGGCTCAACCCCCACGCCAACCCGACGCTCGCGCTGCCCGAGGCGCTCGCGCTGCGCTTTCACGGCGGTCTGGCGAGCGCGCCGAGCGCCGCGCCCGCCGAGAGGGTGGCCTAGCCAAAAAGCCCCCTTGCGAGGGCTTTGAGCGTTGGCGAAGGCTCGAGCGGCGCGCTAGTGAAACTGCTCCGCTTCGGTCGAGCCGACCAGCGCGGCGGTCGACGCTTGCCCGGCGGTGGCGGTCTGCAGCACGCGGTCGAAGTAACCCGTGCCGACCTCGCGCTGGTGGCGCGTCGCGGTGTAGCCGTCGCGTTCGCGGGCGAACTCCTCCTCTTGGAGCGCGACGTAGGCGCTCATACCGGATTCGGCGTAGCCACGCGCGAGCTCGAAGGTGCGCAGGTTGAGGGTGTGCCACCCCGCCAGGGTGATGAACTGGAAGCGGTACCCCATGGCGCCCAGCTCGCGCTGGAACGCGGCGATGGTGGCGTCGTCGAGGTGGCGCCGCCAGTTAAACGAGGGCGAGCAGTTGTAGGCCAACCCCTTGCCAGGGAAGTGCTCGTGGACCGCCTCGGCGAACCGCCGCGCTTCTTCCAGGTCGGGCGTCGAGGTCTCCATCCAGATGAGGTCGGCGTACGGGGCGTAGGCGAGCGCCCGCGCGACGGAGGCCTCGAGCCCCGGCCGGACGTAGAAGTACCCCTCGGGGGTGCGTTCGCCGGTGAGGAAGGGGTGGTCGCGCTCGTCGACGTCAGAAGTCAGGAGCGTGGCGGCGTGCGCGTCGGTGCGGGCAATCAGCACCGTCGGCACGTCCATGACGTCCGCGGCGAGGCGCGCGGCGGCCAGCGTGCGGATAAAGGTGCCGGTCGGTACGAGCACCTTGCCGCCTAGGTGGCCGCACTTTTTCTCGCTCGCGAGCTGGTCCTCGAAGTGCACCCCGGCGGCACCCGCTTCGATCATCGCGCGCATCAGCTCAAAGGCGTTGAGGGGGCCGCCAAAACCCGCCTCGGCGTCGGCGACGATGGGCGCGTAGTAGTCGGTCGCGGTGTTGCCCTCTAGCTTGTCGATCTGATCGGCGCGCATGAGGGCGTTGTTGAGGCGCCGCACCACGGCCGGGACGCTGTTGGCGGGGTAGAGGCTCTGGTCGGGGTAGGTGTGGGCGGCGAGGTTGGCGTCGGCGGCGACCTGCCACCCCGAGAGGTAGATGGCTTTAAGGCCCGCTTTGACCATCTGCACGGCCTGGGCGCCGGTGAGCGCGCCGAAGGTGTTCACGTAGGGCTCGGTGTGCAGCAGGTCCCAGAGCTTTTCGGCGCCGCGGCGCGCGAGGGTGTACTCGACCTTGACCGAGGGGCGCAGGGCGAGCACCTCCTCGGCGCTGTAGGGCCGCTCGATCCCGCTCCAGCGCGGGTCGGTGGACCAGAGGCTCGCTAGGGTTTGGGCGTCTTGGGTCGTTTGGGGCTGCGACATGGGCTCTCCTTTCGCGTTCGCGCCTCCCTGGCGCGAGGTGCGTGGGGGGTGGGGGATACGGGCCTAGTCGAGGTGCGCGTAAGCGCGCAGGGTCAAAAAGGTTTCGAACTCGGGGTTTAGCACGAGGTGATCGAGCAGCTCGGCCGCCGTTTCGAGGTGCGCCCCTTGAAGGCTGGCCAGCTCCTCATCTTTGAGGCGCCGGTAGAGCGCCTCGGAGACCCGCTCGCCTCCCTCGAGCGTCGCCCCGTGCGTGCGCCACTGCCAGAGCTGCGCGCGCGAGATCTCGGCCGTCGCGGCGTCCTCCATGAGGTTGTGGATGGCGGCGGCGCCCGTACCCGAGAGCCACGCGCTGAGGTACTGCAGCGCCACGTTGATGTTGTTCCTGACCCCCGCCTCGGTCACCGCCCCCCCGGGCACGTCGGCGTTGACGAGGTCCTCGGCGCGCACCGCGACCTCCTCGCGTCCGCGCGCCTTCTGGTGGGGGGCGTCCCCAAGCACCGCGTCGAACTCGGCCATGGCGACCGGGATGAGGTCGGGGTGGGCGACCCAGGTGCCGTCGCACCCCGCCCTAGCCTCGCGGCGTTTGTCCTCGCGCACCTTTTCGAGCGCCCGCTCGGTGACCTCGGGGTCCTTGCGGTTGGGGATAAAGGCCGCCATTCCGCCCATGGCGTGCGCCCCGCGCTTGTGGCACGTTTTAATGAGCAGCTCCGTGTAGGCGTGCATAAAGGGCACCGTCATGGTGACCTGCGCGCGGTCGGGCAAGAGCTTGTCGGGGCGCGCGCGGAAGGTCTTGATAAACGAGAAGATGTAGTCCCAGCGCCCGGCGTTAAGCCCCGCGGCGTGGTCTTTGAGTTCGAAGAGGATCTCGTCCATCTCGAAGGCGGCGGGGAGCGTCTCGATCAGGACGGTCGCCCGAATCGTCCCGCGCGGGATTCTTAGGTAGTCCTGGGCGAAGTTGAAGACGTCGTTCCAGAGCCGCGCCTCGAGGTGGCTCTCGAGCTTGGGCAGGTAGAAGTAAGGGCCCGAACCGCGCTCGAGGAGCTCGTGGGCGTTGCCGAACAAGAAGAGCCCGAAGTCGAAGAGGCTCGCCGAGATCGGCGCGCCGTCTACGTGCACGTGCCGCTCCTCGAGGTGCCACCCGCGGGGGCGCACCACGAGCGTCGCCAAAGCCTCCCCGAGCCGGTAGGTCTTGCCCTGCGCTTCGTGCACGAGCGTCCGCCGCACCGCCGCGGCGAGCGCCCGCTGCCCCGCTAAGACGTTGTGCCACGTCGGCGACAGCGCGTCCTCGAAGTCGGCCATGAAGACCTTTGCGCCCGAGTTGAGCGCGTTGATGATCATCTTGGGTTCGGCGGGGCCGGTGATCTCGACGCGGCGGTCCATCAGGTCAGCGGGCGCCTCCGCGACGCGCCAGTCGCCCTCTCGCACCGCGCGCGTCTCGGGGAGAAAGTCGGGGTCTTCCCCCGCGTCAAAGGCCCGCTGCCGCGCCGCGCGCCGCGCCAAGAGCTCGCGGCGCCGGGTGCCAAACTCGCGCTGGAGCGCCCTTAAAAACTCGAGCGCCCCTGGGCTCAAGACCGTCTGCGCCGCCTCTGGCGTTTTGGCCTGTACCTCAACCGTCACATGCCACCTCCTAGGCCGCAGTATGCCCAGCCGCGCGCGGCCGAGGGGCCGTGTAATCGCCCGGGCGCTACACGCCCCCGTGGTGTAGCTTCGCCAAGCTACACCACCACACCGCGCTCCCGAGCGGCCGCCTCGGCGCACCAACCTAAAACCAACCTCGCCGCGCTACACTTCAGCTCACACCAAAGCGTGAAGCGGGCCTCGCTGGGGAGCTCCTGGCTGGGCTTGCCGGAGAGGAGGTCGCCAGCGCCGAGCGGGCTCGTCGGCCGCTGCCGGGCGTGGCCGCGAGCTGCACCCTAGCCCCTAGGAAGGAGGACGCGATGCCCCAAACGATGAAAGCTGCCGTCGTGCACGCCTTTCACCAACCCCTGACGATCGACGAGGTGCCGGTGCCCGAACCCGGGCCGGGGCAGATCGTGATGAAAGTCGTCGCCTCGGGGGTGTGCCACACCGACCTGCACGCCGCCGAGGGCGACTGGCCGGTCAAACCCAAACTGCCGCTGATCCCCGGCCACGAGGGGGTCGGCTACGTCGCCGCCGTCGGGGCGGGCGTCAAGGGGATCAGCGAGGGGGAGCGCATCGGGGTGCCGTGGCTCTACAGCGCCTGCGGCCGCTGCGAGTTCTGCCTAAGCGGGCGCGAGACGCTCTGCGAGCAGCAGCAAAACGCCGGCTACTCGGTCGACGGGGGGTACGCCGAGTACGTGCTCGCCGACCCCAACTACGTGGGGCATTTGCCGGACGGGCTCGACTTCCCCGAAGCGGCCCCCGTGCTCTGCGCGGGCGTCACCGTCTACAAGGGGCTCAAAGCGACCGAGGTGCGCCCCGGGCAGTGGGTGGCGGTCTCGGGCATCGGGGGGCTCGGGCACATGGCGGTGCAGTACGCCAAAGCGATGGGGATGAACGTCGCAGCCATCGACGTCGCCGACGACAAGCTCGAGCTCGCGTCGCGCCTCGGCGCCGACTACGTGGTTAACGCCCGCGACGCCGACCCCGCCGAGCGCATTCAACGCGACCTCGGCGGGGTGCACGGCGCGCTCGTGACGGCTGTGTCGGCGCGCGCTTTCGAGCAGATCCTCGGGGCCGTGCGCCGCGGCGCGACGATCGCCTTTAACGGGCTGCCGCCGGGGAGCTTTCCGGTTCCGATCTTCGACGTCGTCCTAAAAGGCATCACGCTCCGCGGCTCGATCGTCGGCACGCGCAGCGACCTCAACGAGGCGCTCGAGTTCGCCGGCGCGGGCAAGGTCAAGGCGAACATCCGCACCGAACCCCTGGAGAACGTCAACGCGGTGTTCGACGAGATGCGCGCCGGCAAGATCAGCGGCCGCGTGGTGTTGCAGGTCTGACCCTTACACCCGCGCCCGGCGTTGGCGCTATACTAGAAGGTCTAAACGAACGCCGGCAACAAGGTGCGAGCGGCGCCCCCTGGGAGAGGGGGTCGCCCGAGAAGTCCTCGCCTTTGGACCGAAGGAGGTCCCCATGATCCAGGATGTCGAGAGCCGCGTTTCCCCCCCCGTCACCTTTAAAAAGCGTTACGACAACTTTATCGGGGGCGAGTTCGTCCCCCCCGCGAAGGGCCAGTACTTCGAGAACCCGACCCCGATCACCGGCCAGGTGTTCTGCGAAGTGGCGCGTTCGACCGCCGAGGATGTCGAGCGGGCCCTCGACGCGGCGCACGCCGCGAAGGGCGCCTGGGGCAAGACCTCGGTCGCCGAACGCGCTGCGGTGCTCCTCAAGATCGCCGAACGCCTCGAGGAGAACCTCGAGACGCTCGCCAAGATCGAGACCTGGGACAACGGTAAACCGATCCGCGAGGCGCTCGCGGCCGACCTGCCCCTGGCCATCGACCACTTCCGCTACTTCGCCGGTGCGATTCGCGCCCAAGAGGGGGGGATCAGCCAGATCGACGACGACACCGTGGCGTACCACTTCCACGAACCGATCGGCGTGGTCGGGCAGATCATCCCCTGGAACTTCCCCATCTTGATGGCCGCCTGGAAGCTCGCGCCGGCGCTCGCGGCGGGTAACTGCGTCGTCATCAAACCCGCCGAGCAGACGCCCGTGGGCATCATGCACGTCGCCGAACTCGTCGCCGACCTCCTCCCCGCCGGGGTCCTCAACATCGTGCAGGGCTTTGGCGTCGAGGCCGGCAAACCGCTGGCGAGCTCCCCGCGCGTCGGCAAGGTCGCCTTTACGGGGGAGACCACCACGGGCCGCTTGATCATGCAGTACGCCTCGGAAAACCTCATCCCGGTGACCTTGGAGCTCGGCGGCAAGTCGCCGAACATCTTTTTCGAGGACGTCATGCGCGAGGATGACGCCTTCTTCGACAAGTGCTTGGAGGGCTTTGCGATGTTCGCCCTTAACCAGGGCGAGGTCTGCACCTGCCCCTCGCGGGCGCTCATCCAAAAGAGCATCTACGACGCCTTTATGGAGCGGGCGCTGGCGCGCGTCGAGAAGATCCGCCCCGGCAACCCCCTGGACCCCAACACGGTGCTCGGCGCGCAGGCTTCGAACGACCAGCTCGAGAAGATCCTCTCGTACCTCGACATCGGCAAACAAGAGGGCGCCAAGGTGCTCGCCGGCGGTGAGCGCGCGACGCTCGAGGGCGACCTCGAGGGGGGCTACTACGTCGAACCCACCGTCTTCGAGGGGCACAACCAGATGCGCATCTTCCAGGAGGAGATCTTCGGCCCGGTCGTCTCGGTGACCGCCTTCGAAGACGAGGCCGAAGCGCTCGAGATCGCCAACGACACCCTCTACGGCCTCGGCGCCGGGGTGTGGAGCCGCGACGCCAACACCTGCTACCGGATGGGGCGGGGGATCCAGGCGGGGCGCGTGTGGGTGAACAACTACCACGCCTACCCCGCACACGCGGCCTTCGGCGGTTACAAGCAGTCGGGCGTCGGGCGCGAAACCCACAAGATGATGCTCGCGCACTACCAGCAGACGAAGAACCTGCTGGTCTCCTATAGCGAGCAGCCGCTCGGCTTTTTCTAGCCTCTACGGGCGTGTGGCCTGTGTGTGGGTTACGGGCCACACACCCCGTAACGGCTAGGCGCGTGTAAGCGAGACGCCGAAAAGGAGGACTATGGCTAGTGCAGAGGGTGCAACCGCCCCCCGACGCTTGGAGCGCGTCGCCATCACCCCGCAGGCGGCGGCGCTTTTGAGGCGGCTCGAGGCGCTTCACGGCCCCCTGATGTTTCACCAGTCGGGCGGCTGCTGCGACGGCTCCTCGCCGATGTGTTACCCCCGCGGCGAGTTCAAGGTGGGCGGCTCCGACGTCTTTCTGGGCACCGTCGCGGGCACCCCCTTTTACATGAGCGCCTCGCAGTACGCCTACTGGAAGCACACCCACCTCACGGTGGACGTCGTCAAGGGGCGCGGGAGCGGCTTTTCCGTCGAAGCGCCTGAAGGGGTGCGCTTTTTGATCCGTTCGCGGCTCTTTACCGACGACGAGCTGCAGCAGCTCGCCGCCGAGGGCGACCCGCCGCGCGGCGCCCCCTGACGGGGGCGCTACGACCGCCCTTCACGCCAGAGCAGCAGCCCCCCCGACACCGCCGACACGGCGACGATCGCCAGCGCGTACGGCGCGGCTTGCGCGAAAAAGGCGCCGAAGGTCTTTTGCCACACGTTGGTCGCCAGGGTCTCAAAACCCGTCGGGTGCAAAATCAGGGTGACGGGGAGCTCTTTCATGGTGGTCAGAAAGACCAGCGTCGCGCCGCTTAAGAGCCCGGCGCGAATGAGCGGCAGCGTCACCTCGACGAGCGTGCGCCAGGGGCTGCGCCCGAGGCTGCGGGCGGCCTCCTCGAGGTTGGGGCTTAGCTGCACGAGCGAGGCGCGCACATTGGCGACCGCCTGAGGCAAAAAGAGCACTAGGTAGGCCGTGAGCAGCATCGCGTGCGTCTGGTACAGCGCGGGCACGTAACGCACCCCGAAAAACACGAAGGCGAGCCCCACGACCACCCCGGGGAGGGCGAAGCCGACGTACGAGAGCCGCTCGACGAGCGCGCTCCAGGGCGACGGGTAGCGCACCGCGAGCACCGCGATGGGGAGCGCCGCGACGACGCTTAAAAGGGCGCTCGCGGCGCTTACGCCCACCGTGTTCCACACGCTCGGCCAGCTAAACGTGAGCGCTTGGCCGCCCGCGACGCCCCGCCAGAACCACACCCCGACGACCGAGAGCGGGGCGACGAGCGCCGTACCGACGAGCAGCGTCATTAGGAGCAGCGCGGGCAGCTTCCAGCGCCCGAGCGGCACCGTCGCCGCTTTGCGCCGCACCCCCGACCCGACGCGGGCGACGCGCTTGCTGCCGCGTACAAGCTGGTCGGCCGCCAGGATCAGCACCATCAGCGCCACCAACACGAGGGCGAGCAGCGCGGCGTTGGCGCGGTTAAACGAGTTTTGATACTGCACGAAGATGGCGCGGGTAAAGGTGTCGTAGCGCAGCATGGCCACGGCGCCGAAGTCCGAGAGCACGTAGAGCGCGACGAGCACCGTGCCCGCGGCGATGGCTGGGCGCAGCAGCGGCAGCGTCACGCGCCAGAAAACCCCCCAACGGGTGTGCCCGAGGCTGCGCGACGCCTCCTCCAAGCTCGGGTCGAGCCCCTGCATCCCGGCGCGCAGCGCGAGCAGCAGATAGGGGTAGTTAAAGAGTGTAAGGACGGTAAACGCCCCCCAGAAGCCCTGCGCGGGGAGCCTCACGGGGAGCCAAGCGAGCAGCCCGCCGGTGGCGAACGCCGAGATATAGGCAAACGACCCGACGTAGCTGGGGATCACCAAAGGCAAGGCGGCCAGCACCAGCCACACCCGCCGACCGGGGAGGTCGGTGCGCAGCGTCAGCCAGGCAACCGGCAGCGCGATGACGAGGCTCGCGACCGACACGCTGGTCACCAGCAGCAGCGTGTTCCACAGGATCTGCAAGGTGCGCGGTCGGGTGAGGTAGGCGAGCATCCCCCCCGAGGCGTCCTGGGCGCGCAGCGGCAGGTAGAGCAGCGGCAGGAGCATAAGCGCCGTGACGAGCAGGCTCGGTACGAGGAGCACCAGGGGGGGGCGGCGCGCTCCGGCGGGCCACAGGCGCGCCCTAACGGGTGACGGGGTGTTCACAACGCCCCCCACTTGACGCGGGCGCCCGTGTGGGTACCGACGTCAGCGCTGCCCCGCTTCAGCGCAAGGCGAAAGCGGGCGGCACGCCGCCCGCTCCTGATGCTCCCGCGCTTAAAGGGCACCGACCTCCTCGAGGAGCTCCAGGGTCGCCTCGAGGTCGTCGAGGTTCGAGAGGTCGATCTCGGGTGTCTCGATCTCCTCGAGCGGTACCAGAAGCTCGTTGGTCGGGATGCCGGGGACGAGCGGGTACTCGAACACGGTCTCGGTAAAGTAGGTCTGCGCGTCGTCCTCTAAAAGGTAGGCCACGAACGCCTCGGCGTTTTCGCGCTGGTCGCTGCTCGCGAGCACGCCGACGCCGGCGACGTTGATGAGCGAGCCGACGTCGCCGCCTTCGAAGAGGTGGTTGCGCACCGGGAAGCTCTCGCCCTGCTCCTCTAGAAAGCGGTAGAGGTAGTAGTGGTTGGTGATGCCGGCGTCGATCTCCCCGCGGCCGAGCGCCTCGAGGATAGGGGTGTTGCCCTCGTACGCCCGCACGCCGTTGGCGAGCATCCCCTCTAGCCACTCGCGGGTGCGCGCCTCGCCCTCCAAAAGCCGCATGGCGGTGACGAACGCCTGGAACGAGGCGTTCGTCGGCGCCCAACCGACGCGCCCCTGCCACTGGGGCTCGGTGAGCTCAAAGACGCTCGCGGGCAGCTCGTCCTCGCTGACGCTGTCGGTGTTGTACGCGAGCACGCGGGCGCGGCCCGTGACCCCGACCCAGAGCCCCTCGGGGGAGCGGAAGCGGGCGTCGACGCGCTCCAACAGCTCACCGGGCAGTTCGGCGAAGAGCCCCTCGCGCGCGACCGCCCCGAGCGCGCCGCCATCTTGCGGGAAAAAGACGTCCGCGGGCGAGTTGGCCCCCTCTTCGAGGAGCGTCGCGGCGAGCTCCGCGGTGTTGCCGTAGCGCACGTCGACCTGTAACCCCGTCTCCGCCTCGAAGCGCTCGACCAAGGGGGCGATAAAGTCCTCCGAGCGGCCCGAGTAGACCGTCAGGTCCTGGGCCAGCGCGGCGCCCAACAGCGCCCCGAGCACTACGGCGGTCGTCACCCGAAAAAGCGGCATGCGTGTCCTCCTCGCGCCGACACCGTGCGGTGCGGCGTGTTATCAGATCTGCCAATACCCGAGTAGAAAGGTCGGATATTGGGCACCTGGACTCTAGCAGCCGTTCCCTCGGGGTGTCAACCCCTCTTGCGCCGACGAAGTGGCGAGAAGCCGCTGCAGCACGCATCTTTAAAACTGCAGCAAAACACTCGGATATCTGGTAGACTGCCCCCCATGGAAGCGCCCGTGCTCGCCGTCCGCCACCTCTCCAAGCGTTACAGCGCCTCCCAACCGCCCGCTCTGCACCGCGTCGACCTCGAGGTCGCGCGGGGGGAACTCGTCGCGCTCCTGGGACCCTCGGGGTGCGGTAAGACGACCCTGCTGCGGCTGCTCGCGGGTTTCGAGGTGCCCGACGAGGGGGAGGTCGCGGTCGCTGGAACGGTCGTGGCGACGCCCGAGCGCCAGCTCCCCCCCGAAGCGCGGCGCCTCGGGGTGGTGTTTCAGGACTACGCCCTGTTTCCCCACCTCAGCGTGTTGCACAACGTGGCTTTCGGTCTCCGCGCACTCCCGCGGCGGCAGCGCCGGGCGCGCGTGGAGGAGGTGCTGGCGCTCGTCGGCCTGCAGGACTTCGGCCACCGCTACCCACACCAGCTCTCCGGCGGGCAGCAGCAGCGCGTGGCCCTAGCGCGCGCGCTCGCCCCGGAGCCCGAGGTGCTCCTGTTAGACGAGCCCTTTAGCAACCTCGACGCCGCGCTGCGCGAGGAGACCCGGGGCGAGGTGCGCCGCATCCTCAAAGCGAGCGGCGCTAGCGCGCTGCTGGTGACCCACGACCAGGAGGAGGCGATGACGTTTGCCGAGCGCCTAGCGATCATGCGCCAGGGGCGCTTGGAGCAGATGGGCGCGCCCGAAGCGGTCTACCGCGCCCCGCGCAACGCCTTCGTGGCGAGCTTTCTGGGGGCGACGAACCTGCTGCAGGGGATCGCCGAGGGCAGCGTGGCGCACACGCCGGTCGGGCCGCTCGAGCTTTCGCGCCCGGCCCAAGGGCCCGTACTGCTCTCGTTGCGCCCCGAATGCCTCCAGTTTTGTGCCCGCGGCGCCCCCGTGCGGGTCTTGAGCCGCGCCTTTAAGGGCCACGACCTCACCTACACGTGCCAACTCGTCGGCGCCCAAGAGCCGTGCGTGCTGACCGTCCACACGGGCCCGGTGTGCCCCTTACGCGAAGGGGACGTCGGTTACGTTGCAACCGCGGCGGAGGCGGTGGTGCTCGAAGCGTAGAAGACAAAATTTTCACGAGCAGGAGTGTCGTGAAATAAATCACTAAACCTACCTACCGTCGAGCCGCTCCCAACGCAGCAGCTACCCCATTTGAGGCAGGCGAGCCGGTCGCGAGCGCACACGACGTTGCCGACCTTGGCGAAGAAGACCAGGCTGACGAAGGTGTCTAGGTTCTGTTGACGTTTCACCGTAGCCAGATGAGGGTAGAGGCAAAATGGAGGAAACTGAGGTAATTGCGAGCGAGCTTGTCGAAGCGCGAGAAGCAACGTCTGTAGTGTTTCAGCTTGCCAATGAAACATTCGATGAGGTGGCGTTCTTTGTAAAGCTCCGGGTCATACGCGCTGGGGTCTTTGCGATTTGACCTGGGTGGAATAACCGCTTGTGCTCCGTTCTCGGCGATAGTGGTGCGGATGTGTTCGGCGTCGTAGCCTCTGTCGCCAAGAACGAAGTCGGCTTCGTACCCCGTCAGCAAGGCCTCAGCGTGAGGTGCCTCGTGCGCTTGACCTGCCGTGAGCAAGAGACGCAAAGGATTGCCCAAAGCATCGACGGTTACGTGAATCTTGCTGCTGAACCCACCTCTGCTGTAACCGAGGGCTTGCGCTTCTTGCCCCCTTTTACTTTGGGTGCGCCCGCAGCACAAGCATGTGCGCGAATCACTGAGCTGTCAATCATTACGCTTTCCATATCGGGGTCGGCGGCAAAATGCTCGAACATCTCATGCCAGACTCCCCGCTCGCTCCAGCGGTCAAAGCGTTTGTAGACGCTGTTCCAACTGCCATACTTCTCTGGCAACAAGCGCCACTGTGCGCCGCTGCGGTCCATCCACATCACAGCCTCGATAAAGCGTTTGCACTTACGCGCTTTGCCCACATGTACCCGAGGGTGCTCGCGTAGAAACTTGAGGATTTTTCGCCACTGGTCTTGCCTGAGTTCTACCGTGCTCATACCTATTTCTAGCATCTACGCTCGTTAAAGTGTCAACAGAACCTAGGTAGCGGAGGATCCGCCCGGGGGAGAGCTCGGTGTCGGGGGTCGGGGAGGCCACGCTTTTATGGTGCACCACCGGTACGCCGCGCAGGCGTCTGCAGCTACGCAGCTACCCCTTGAGCCCCGACATCACCACGCCCTTGACGTAAAAGCGCTGCAGCAACAAGAAGAGCACCACCAACGGGACGATAGAGACAGCGAGCGCGGCCTGCCGAAACGACTCCTGCGCGACCGTGTTGTAAGCCCCGCTCATCAGGAAAATCCCCACGGGCAGCGTCTGCAGCTGGGGGGCGGTGCGGGTTACCGTCACCGTCCAGATAAACTCGTTCCACTGGTAGATAAACGAGAAGATCCCCAAGGTCGCCAGGGCCGGTTTAACGAGGGGCAAGACGACGTGCGAAAAGATGCGCCACTCGGAGCAGCCGTCGATGCGGGCGGCGTCGAGAAGCTCGTCGGGGATCGTCACCATAAACTGCCGCATCAAAAAGATGCCGTACCAGGTGATCGTAAAGGGCAGGATCAGCGAGGCGTAGGTGCCCAGTAGCCCGTTGCCGCCCCCCCCGAAGAGGTCGTTGCCCCCCGCGAGCGGCCAGTAGCGGATCAGGAAAAACATGGGGATGAGAAAGAGGAAAAAGGGGAACATCTGCGCCGACAAGATGGTGCGAAAGAGGAGCGCGCGGCCGCGAAAGGTGTACTTGGCGAGCGCGAACCCCGCCGCCGCGCTCGTTAGGAGCTGGATCGCCGTCACGCTCACCGACACGATGAGGCTGTTGAGGTACCACCGCCCCATCGGCAACTCGCTAAAGACCCGCGCGTAGACCCCCCACTGCGGATCGCTCGGCCAGAACACGGGGGGGCGGGCGAAGCGCTCGGCGGGGGTGCGGAGCGCACCGACGAACATCTCCAAAAAGGGGAGCAGCATCAGGGCGGCGCCGAGCAGCAGCGCACCGTACTTGAGGGCCGCGACGAGGAGCCGACGGGCCATCAGTACGCCTCCACGCCGCCGCGCCGAAAGAGCCGGAGCTGCACGAGGGTGAGGAGGAAGATCACCACGAAGAGCAGAAACGACGCCGCCGACGCGCGCCCGAGGCGCAGGTCCTGAAAGGCCATCTGGTACATGTAAAGGGCGGTGACGTTCGTCGTCGGGCTGGGGTTGCCACCTGTAAGGACCAAGATGAGGGCGAAAGACCCCATCCCGGCGATAAAGCTCGTGACGCTGACAAAGAGCAGCGTGGGGCGCAACAGCGGCAGGGTCACGTGCCAAAAGCTCGCCCAGAGCCCCGCGCCGTCGGTCTGTGCGGCGTCGTAGTACGACCCGTCGATCCCCTCCAAACCGGCCGAGAAGAGCACCATGTTCTGCCCCAACCCCGCCCACACCGCGACGATGATGACCGCCGCCATGTCGAACCCCGGCGTGGTGAGCCAGTTGGGGCCGGTGATCCCCACCCACCCCAGCACCCGGTTAAAGAGCCCGAAGCGCCCGTCGAGGATAAACTGCCACAAGTAGGCGATAGCCACCACGTTGGTGACCATCGGCAGCCAGTAAAGGGCGCGCCAGAGAGCTTTGTAGCGGCTGCGGGTAAAGAGAAAGGCGAACCCCAGGGCGATGGGGATGCCTAAAAGCACCGTGCCGAAGGCGAACACCAGGGTGTTACGCAAGGTGGTGTAAAAGGCGGGGTCTTGGGTCAAGAGAAAGCGGTAGTTGAGCCCCCCCACCCAGCGCGGGGGAGAGAGGGCGTTCCAGCTCGTAAAGGTGAGGTACAAGGAGAAAAGGACCGGCAGGAGAAAGAACACCACGAAAAAGACGAGCGCGGGGAGCAAAAAGACGTAGGGCGCCCACGCCTTTTGCGGCAGGGCGGCGCGGCGCGCCCGCTGGGGTGCACCCCTTCGCTGGACGGACGGCGAGGCCACGGGCTAGTAGAACTCGGCGAGGATGGTGCTGATCTCCTGGTCAGCTTGGGTCAGCGCCGCCTCGGGACTCAGCTCGCCGCGCCAAGCGCGTTCGATATAGGTCTGCAAAATCGCCTGGATCTCGGCGGCTTGGATCACGTTGGGTTCGGTGACCGAACGCGCCAACGCTTCGACAAAAGGCGCGCTAAAAGCGTCGCCGAGCTCATCCTGGGCGGCCTCGATATCGGTGGTGTTGGCGGTTAGGGCCCCCAAGTCGACGAGCATCGCGCCCATGCACGACGTCTCTCCCGCCTCCTGAGCGGTGTTGAGCCACTCCAAAAAGCGCCACGCCTCGTCTTGGTTGGGGCTCCCCGCGTCGACCCCGTAGAAAAAGGCGTACTGCAGGCTGCGCCAAGCGTCGCCCATGGGGATAGGAGCGACGCCGACGGTCTCCTCGAAGGCCTCACCGAACGCCTCGCGGTGCCCGCCCTTCGTCCAGACCGCCTGGATCGTCATCGCCACGTCGCCCGCCTGAAACTCCGCGACGGGGAGGCTAAAGTCCGCGACGCCCGCCTCGAAGAGGCGGACTTGCTGCTCGAGCGCCTCGATCGCTTCGGGGGTGGTGAGGTTGGTGGCGGAGAAGTCCTCGGTAAAGAGGTCCACGCCCTTGGAGTAGAGCAGCGTCAGGTAGGGGTGGACGACGTTGGCCACGGTCGGCCCGAAGGCGAAACCTGCCCGCGTCAGGCGCCCCTGCGCGTCACGCTCGGTGGTGGCTTCGGCGATCTCCAGTAGTTCGTCCCAGGTGCTGGGGGGTGCGTCGTACCCCGCTTCTTGCAAGAGGCGCTTGTTGTACACCAGCAGGTAGTTCGAGACCTCCGTGGGGATCCCCCAGACTTGACCCTGGATGGTGACGGCGTCGACGGTGTTGGCCACGTAGTTGTCGCGGATAAACGCCAGCGTCTCCTCGGGTGGAGCGGCCAGGATGCCGTTATGTACGAGCTGCGCCGCCCAGATCGAGTACACGTGCAGGATGTCGGGCGTCTGCCCGCCGATGCGCGCGGTGAGGATCGTCTGCAGGTAGTCGCCGTAGGGGATCTGTTGGTGCACGATCTGCACGCCCGTCTCCTCGGTGTAGCGCGCGAAGCAGGGCTCTAACACCGCGACGTTTTCGGGGGGGTAGTGGGTCGCCACGGTCAGGGTCTGCGCGCCGGCGAGCGGCGCGAGCGCGGCCAAGGCGCCGAGTGAGGCGAAGCGGGCTCTGCGGCTGGGGTTCGGCATAGGCTCCCTTTCTCCAAGGCATCTCGCACCAGGCCACCCAAGCCGTGCGGCACCCCGTCTTGTCGAGCGTGTTTGGTGTGCGGCGCGTACCGTGTGCATGTGGGTCGCGTGGTGGGCCAAGTGTACCCGCTAAAGCGCGTGACAAACGGCTTTTAGCCCACGATTGCTAGGGGCGCAGCGCGGCAAGGCAGGCGCGCACCGCGTCCTGCGCGCGCGGCGACCACCAGAGCGTCGCCCCCGCGAAGGGGTGCGCCGCGCGCAGACACGCAAGCGCCTGCGCGCTCGGCACGCCGTTGGGGGCCGCCGGGTCGGCGGTGACCTGGACGTAGGTCCGGTCCAGGTGCGCGGCGCACTCGCGCGCCAGCTTCTCGAGCGCCGCGCCGAAGGTCCCCGCGCGGCAGTACGTCTGGGTCTGTACGAAGAGCGCGTCGCAGCGCTCGGCGAAGCGGCCGTAGTGCCAACCGTAGCGCCTCAAGTAGCCCTGCAGCAGCGCTCGGCCGGTCGGTTTGAAGACGAGCGGGTAGCCCTGGGCGAGGGCGCGTGCCTCCTGCAGGGCCCACAGCGTTCGCGGCGCCTCCCAGGAAAACTCCGGGACGTTGGCGAAGCCCGGTTCGTAGATGTAGACGAGCCCGGCGACCTTAAGCCCCGCGTCTGCGAGCGCGGCGAGGTGCGCGTGCCCGGCGGTCGCGGCGAGCAGGCGCTGCGGGGGGAGAGCGCGCAGCGCCGGCAGGGTCGCTTCCAGCCAGGGGAGCGAGAGCGGTTTGTCCACGTTGCCCGAGACCAGCATGAGGGTGTCCTCCGGGCGGAGGTAGGGCTCGAGCGGCCCCTGGAGCGCCGCCAAGCCGCGGTCGTTGAAGACGGGAAGCGTCACGCGCACGCTACGCCCCCCCTGCGAGGCGCCGAAAGCGGACCCGGTCCCCCGGCCGCAGCTGCCCCGCGCGCGCGAGGTCGGCGGGGTGGAGGACGGCCGGTTTGGCGTAGCCGCCCATCGTACCGCGGTCGGCGAGCAGGACGATGGGCTCACCCCCCGGCGGGACCTGCACCGCCCCGAGGGGGACCCCTTCGGAGCGCACCTCGCCCCCGGGGACGGGCGGGCCCCCGAGCTGCACCCCCATCCGGTCGGCGCGCACCACGGTAAACGCCCCCGCCGTGAGGGCGGCGAGCGCCTCGCCGCTCGCCTGCGGCCCCGGCAGCACCCGCAGGGTCGTGTCCGGCCCCGGTTCACCGTGGGGGACGAAGCTCCGGCCCGGCCGGACGGGCGCGCTGCGCGCGGTGCCGAGCACGTCGCCGGCGCGCAGCGCGCGGCCGATCCGCCCCTTGAGGTCGACCGCCGCGCTCCCCAGAAAGCGCCCGCTCTCGACGCCGCCGGCCAGGGCGAGGTACCCCCGGCAACCGCGGGGGGTCGGCGCGAAGGCGAGCCGGTCGCCTTCGCGCACCGCGAAGCTCGTAAAGGGCGGCATCGGTTCGCCGTTGCGAAGCGGCCGCAGACCGTACCCCGCGAACGCGAGCACCCCCGCGGCGAGCGCCTCGTAGAGGCCGCCGCGCGCGTTCAGCTCGAGGAGCGCTGCCCCCGGCGGGTTGCCGACCAAGCGGTTGGCGAGCGCCGCCGAACGCGCGTCCAGGGGGCCGCTGCGGGCGAAGCCGTAACGCCCCGCCCAAAAGCGCCCCGCGTCCACGACGAGGTCGAGGAGGCCGGGCTCGAGCACCCGCAAAAGTGGCCGCTCCGGCCCCTCCGGGAGGAGCTCGAGCGGCCGCTCGTCCAAGCCCGTGTGGTGGGGCGGGATCGGTGAGGGGCGAAAGCGCACCGTGTCGCCCGCCGCGAGCCGCAGCGGCTCGCGCGCGTGCGGGTCGTAGACCGGCTCCAGGGTGCGCCCCAGGAGGTGCCACCCGCCCGGCGACGCGACGGGGTAGACGGTCGTCTGGGCGCCCGCGATGGCGACGCTCCCCGCCGCTACGCGGCCTCGCGGCTTCGGGCGGCGCGGGAGCTGCAGCTGGGGGTCGACCTCGCCCATAAAGGCGAGGCCCGGCGTAAACCCCACCGCGTAGACGTAGTAGGCGCGGCCTGCGTGCCGCGCGACGACCTCGTCCACCGTGAGCCCGGTGCGCTCGGCGACGCTCGCGAGGTCGGGGCCGTCGTAGTGGACCGCTAGCTCCACGGTGCGGCTGGGAGGTGGGGGAGAGACGCGCTCGCCGCGCTCTAACCACGCCCGCACCCGCTGCGCGCTCACCCGCGTGGCGTCGAACTCCACGTAGAGCGACGCGTAGGCGGGGATGAGGTCCGTAACCCCCGCCAGGGGCGCCTCGAGGAGGGCTCGAGCGAGTCCCTGCACGGCGGCACTGACCGCGCGGTCGGGCGGGTCCGTAGGGCTGGCGAAGCGCTTGTAGAGCCCGTAAAGCGCCATCACGCCAGCTAAAAGGCGGCGACCTGCACGCCCGCCGCCGCTAGCGCGCGGCGCACCGCGCGCGCGTTCTCGACCGCGCGCGGGTGATCGCCGTGCAGGCAGAGCGTCCCCGCCTCCAGCGCCACCGTGTCCCCCTCGAGCGTGGTGACGCTCCCCGCAGCCATCTGCACCGCGCGCTCGGCGACCCTCTCGGGGTCATGGAGCACCGCTCCGGCGAGCGCGCGCGGGGCGAGGCGGCCGCCGGCGACGTACGCGCGGTCGGGGAAGGCCTCGAAGACCACCCTGAGCCCCCGCCCCCGCGCGACGCGCGCCGCCTCCGCACCGCCCGCTCCGGCGAGCAAGACGAGCGGCAAGGACGCGTCGAAGTCGCCCACGGCCGCCGCGACCGCCTCGGCGATAGCGGGGTCGGCGTGCAGCTTGAGGTAGAGCGCACCGTGCGCCTTAACGTGGTGCAGCTTGGCGCCGTGGGGCCGCAAAAAGGCCTCGAGCGCCCCCAGCTGGTAGAGCACGTCGGCGTAGACCTCTTCGGGGGTCGCGGCGAGGTCGCGGCGGCCGAAACCGACCCGGTCGGGAAAGCCGGGATGCGCGCCTATTTGCACCCCGTGCTCTCGGGCGAGCGCGACGCTGCGCCGGATCGTCAGGGGGTCACCCGCGTGAAAGCCACAGGCGAGGTTGGCCGACGTGAGCTGCGGCATCAGTGCCTCGTCCTGACCGAGTTGCCAGACCCCGAAGGCCTCGCCGAGGTCGGCGTTGAGGTCGACGCTAGAGGCCATACGTCACCATGATGCACCATGGTAGCAGGACCGCGACCCGCAGTCCGGGTCAGAAGGAACCCGTTCCCTCACGGGCACAGTAACGTGAAACAAATCACTTTCGCACCCTCAAAGAGAGCGGCCGAAGCACGCGGCGGCGCTGGCGCCAAAGGGGCACCCCCCTTGCTGGCAGCGATCGGGGGCGTGTAGAGCCGCACGACGCCCGAGACAACGTCGCAGCGACGTACGAAAGACAAGCTCGAGCTGCGCGCCCGCTCCCTCGTCCACCCCTGTGCACCCGCCGACGAGCGCCGCGCGTTGGGCCTCGAGGTGCATGCCACTGGCGCGCGGGGCCCGCAGGGTCGGCGCCCACCTACCGTGCGCGTTGGGGGTCACCGGGCCAGCGAGGCCCGCTCGAGGGGCCCTCGTAACACCCGTGCCCTCGTAACACCCGCCGACGCTCTAAGAGGCACCGGGGCAGCGCCTCGGTTTGCAGGTACCGCAGCCAGCGGCGCCTCGAGCCGGTGGCGAGCGCCCCCTGGCTCCTGGACCACTGACCCCTGACGACCGACGACGGGGTGCTCACAGGGTGTTACCTCGAGCTTGCGCTCGGGGTGCGGGTACCCATACACTCAGCACACCTCAGCGTAGGGCGTGCGACGGCCTGTAGGCTTGTCAACACCCCCACCTAAGGCTGATTAGGTGGGTAGGTGTTGACAAATCCGACAAACCCGCTTACCGTAGACGCAGCGCCGAGAAAGCGACAGCGTTTAGGGTCAGGGCGCGCCTAGGGAGCGAGGGTCACCGTGGCACCAAGAGCACGACCGCCGAACGACGTTCGAGAGATCTACGCCACCCTCTTTGGCGAGGGCGTCCCCAGTCTCAGGGAGCTGCGGGCGACGCCGACCCGCTTGGCGGCCCTTGAGGCTCTCCTCAGCGCGTTGAACGTCGCCGTGCCCCCGCGCCACGGCGACGTTCTGGCGCGGCTCCTCGGACTCGGCGGCGCCAAAGAGGCGACGCTCGCCCAGCTCAGCCTCGAGCTCGGCGTCAGCCGTGAGCGCGTCCGGAAAATGGCGCAACAGGCGCTGGGGGCCCTTGAACGCGCCGCGCGCGCTGCGAGCACCACCGCCGATACCCCGAGCGGTGAGGCGCTCGAGCGCTACCGCGGCGACGCGCTCGAGCAGGCGATCTCATGGGCCTCGCTGCCCCCCGACGAGCTCAAACGGCGCGCCATGAGCGCCGCCGCCGAACGCGACGCCGACGCGCTCTGGGCGCTCACCGACGCCTACTTGACGCTGCACGGCGCCAAGGGGTCGGCGCTCAGCGCGCGCACCCGCGAGAGCTACCGGCGCGGCGTGCGCGACCTCGTGGAGGACTGGGGGGGCGAAAACCTCCTGCGGCCGAGCCGCGACGCGGGGGTGATCTGGGTGCGGCGCCTCGAGCAGCGCACGCTGCGCGACCGGCAGACCGGCGAACCGGTCTTGGGCCCCCGCACGGGGACCCCCAAGCGGCTTAGCCCGGCGACGGTGCAGGCCAAACTCGCCGCCGCGCGCGCCCTCTACCGGGCGCTCCGCTGGTCGGGGGCGACGACGGCGACCCCTTTCGATAACGTCAAAGCGGCCAAAGACCCGGTGCCCGCTTGGGAAAAGCGGGGGGCGTACACCCCCGAGGAGGTCGAGGCCCTTTTGGGGGTCGCCGAGGGGCCGGACAGGGTGATGGTGCTTTTGGGGGCGCACGCGGGGCTGCGCATCGCCGAGATGGCCGCCCTGCGCTGGTCGGACATCGACTGGCGCGCCAAGGAGCTCGTCGTGCGCCGCGGCAAGGGCGGCAAAACGGCCCGCGTCGCGATGACGCGGCGCCTACGCGAAGCGCTACGTGAAACCCGGCTCGCGGGCGACCCCGCGGCGCAGGGTTACGTCCTCCCCTTTCGCGCCTACCGCGCCCGCGAGCGCTTCCAGCGCCTCTGCCTGCGGGCTGGGGTGGTGTACGAGGGGCGCGAGGTGCACGGCCTGCGCCACGGGGCGGGGACGCGCGTCTACGGGCAGTTTCGAGACCTCGGCCGGGTCGCGCAACACCTACGCCAGGCGAGCGTCGACACCGCGCGGCGCTACGCGAAGATGGCCGACAAGGTCGTCGGCGAGGGGATCGAGGACTGGTAAGCGGCTACGCGTCGGGGACTGGCGCCGCGCCTGCACCGGCGACCTCACGAAGTGGCGCGGGGGAGCCGACGAAAAACCCCTGCACCTCGTCGACCCCGAGCGCCGTGAGCATGCCGAGCTGCGCCGCCGACTCCACCCCCTCGGCCACCACACTCAACCCCAACTCGTGCCCGAGCGCGACGACCGCGCGGATCACCGCGAGCGCGGTCCGTTGGGTGCGCGGGGCGCCCTCGCGCACGCGTGGCGCAGCGAGGTTCGGCGCTGCGAGGTCGGCGACGAACGCGCGGTCGATCTTGAGGGTGTCGAGGGGGAGGTGGCGCAAGTAGGCGAGTGAGGAGTACCCGCGTCCGAAGTCGTCGAGCGCGACCCGGAGCCCCGGGAGCTGCGCCTTAAGCTGACGCAGCTGTTGCGCCGCCCTGTCGAGGTCGTGCATCAACAGGTCTTCGGTGACCTCGAGCTCGAGCCGCGCGGGATCGACCCCGTAACGTCCCGCCAGCTCCCCGAGCCCCGCGGCGACGTCGCCGCGCCGGAACGAGGCCGCCGAGAGGTTGCACGAGAGCCGGTACGGGAGCCCCAGCCGCTGCCAGCGGCTGAGGTGCACCAAGGCCTGCTCGAAAACCCACGCGTCGAGGGAGGCCATAAGACCCCCCCTCTCGGCGACCTCCAAAAAGCACCCCGGCAAGAGCAGGCCGCGTTCGGGGTGGGGCCAGCGCACCAGCGCCTCGAAGGCGGCCACCGCCCCCGTGCGGAGGGCAAACCGCGGTTGCGCGAAGAGCTCGAGCGCGCCTACGGCGAGCGCTTCGCGCAGCGCGACCTCGAGGGTGAGCCGCGTCTCCAGGGTCTCGGTCATCGCCTGCTGGTAGCGGTGAAAGCTCGCCCGAGCGTCCCCTTTCGCCGCGTAGAGGGCGCTGTCGGCCGCGCGCAGGAGCGTCTCGGCGTCCTGGGCGTCGCAGGGGTAGAGGCTGACGCCGACGCTCGCGCGCATCTCGAAGGTGTGCTCCTGCACCTTGAAGGGGGGGCGGAGCGCCTCGAGCACCCGTTGCGCGCACGCGGGGGCGTCCTCGGCGGCCGCTAAGGGGGCGATGATGACGAACTCGTCGCCCCCGAGGCGCGCCACCGTGTCGAGCGCGCGCACCGCCGCGCGGAGGCGCCTGGCGACCTCCTGCAGCAGCCTGTCGCCGGTGGCGTGGCCGAGGGCGTCGTTGACGCGTTTAAAGTCGTCGAGGTCCAAAAGCAGCGCGGCGACGACGCCGCTGGTGCGCTGGGCGTGCGCGAGGGTCTGCTCGAGGCGCTCGTGCATCAGGGCGCGGTTGGGGAGCCCCGTCAGCGGGTCGTGCCGCGCTTGGTGTTGCAACCGCTGCTGCAGGCGCTCGCGCGTCAGCGCGAGGCTCGCGAGCTGCGCCGCTTCGCGCAGGTCGCGTAAGCGCTCCTCGGTGATGCCGGCGACCTCGCGGCTGTAGAGGTGAAACGTCCCCAGCACCTCCCCCTCGTCGCTCACGATGGGGTCGGCGCAGACCGCGTGCAGGCCGTGCTGCAGGGCCGCAAAGCGGAAAGGGTGCCACAAGGGGTCTGAGCGGACGTCGGCCGTTAACACCCGCTCGCCGCGCGCCGCCGCCGCCAGAGCGCCGACGCGCGGGGTTATCGGCAACGCCTCGAGCGCCCTCGCCAAGGTGTTCGGCAGGCTCGGGGCGACCTCGAGCAGCAGCCTGCCTCCCTCGAGCCGCGACACCGACGCCCACAGACCCGGCTGCGCCGCTTCGAGCGCGCGGGTGAGGTGCAGCAGCACCGCCGGCAGGGGGGCGCCGCGCGCGATCAGCTCGAGCACCTCGGCCCTTGGGGGGTTTGCCGGTCGGGCGCGGCGCTTCGGCCCGGGGCGCTCGAGGGCCGCCGTAGCCGCGGCGGCGAGCGCCTCCAAGAGTGCGAAGAGGTCGCCGCCCAGGTCGCTCGCGTCGCGCGGCGCCCGGTCCATCAGCGACAGCGCGCCCACGAGCTGCCCCGCAGGGGTGCGCAGGGGCGCTCCCGCGTAGAAGCGCACCCCCAACGCGCCCACGAGCGGCGACGCGGCCCAGTCCGGGGAGCTGCTGACGTCCCCTACGACGAGCGGGGCGGGGTGCAAGAAGGCGTCCAGGCGGGGCGCTGTAAACCCCGCCGGCAACCCGAGTGCCACCGGAAAGGCGACCTGCGCGGCGTCGACCAGCCCTACGGCGGCGATCGGGGTGCCCAGCGCGTGTGCTCCGAGGGCCAGCAGAGGCTTGTAGAGCCCGACCGGCACGCCCCCCGCCGCGCGCAGCCGGGCGAGCGCGGCGAGGCGCGCGCGCTCGGGGGCGGCAGCGGGGCGGGGCATGCCGTTAGCCTAGCAGGTGCCGGCTCACAAAACGCTTACGCGCCCCCGCCGTCCGACGTCCCCCCGCCCTGCCCCAGCCAATCGGCGTGGTAGAAGGTGCCCCGCGGGCCGTCGACGCGCTCGAAGGTGTGGGCCCCGAAAAAGTCGCGCTGGGCTTGGAGCAAGTTGGCTGGCCCCGTGGCGCGCCGCAGACCGTCGAAAAAAGCCAGCGCGGCACCGAAGGCGGGGAGCGGCACCCCGTGCTGCACGCCGAAAGCGACCGTGCGCCGCCACGCGCCCTGCGCGCGCGTCACGGCGTCGCGGAAGTAGGGGGCGAGGAGCAGATTGGGCAGCTCGGGGTCGGCGTCGTAGGCGGCTTTGATGTGGTCTAAAAACGCCGAGCGGATGATGCAGCCGCCGCGCCACATCTGCGCCACGCCGCCGTAGTTGAGCGACCAACCGTAGGTCTTCGCGGCGGCGCGCAGGAGCATGTAGCCCTGCGCGTACGAGGTGATCTTGGCGGCGTAGAGCGCCGCCTCGAGGTCGGCGAGCACCGCCTCGCGCTCCGGCGCGGCGCTCGGCGCCGGCCCCGTGAGGTGCGCTGCGGCGGCGACGCGCTCGCTCTTAAGCGCCGAGAGCGAGCGGGCGAACACCGCCTCGGCGATCAGCGTGAGCGGCACCCCCTCCTCGAGCGCGGCGACGACCGTCCAGCGACCCGTGCCCTTTTGCCCCGCGACGTCGAGGATGTTTTCGACCAAAGGGGTGCCGTCGCGGTCTCTAACCCGGAAGATGGTCGCGGTGATGTCGATCAGGTACGAGTTGAGCGGCCCCTCGTTCCACCGCGCGAAGGTCTCGGCGAGCTCATCGGCGTTCATGCCGAGAACGCTCCTCATCAGGTCGTAGGCTTCGCCGATGAGCTGCATGTCGCCGTACTCGATCCCGTTGTGGACCATCTTGACGAAGTGGCCCGCGCCGTCCTCGCCGACGTAGTCGCAGCAAGGCGCGCCCCCGACGTGCGCGGCGACGCGCTGCAAGATGGGGCGGACGAGCTCCCAGGCCTCGCGCGAACCGCCCGGCATGATCGAGGGGCCGTGGCGCGCCCCCTCCTCGCCGCCGGAGATGCCGACGCCGAGGAAGTGAATCCCCCGTTCGCGCAGGTCGCGTTCCCGACGGCGGGTGTCTAGAAAGTTCGAGTTGCCCCCGTCGATGATGACGTCGCCGGGCTCGAGGAGCGGCAGGAGCGCCCCGATGACCGCGTCGACCCCGCGGCCCGCCTCGACCATCAGCATGACCTTGCGGGGGCGCTCGAGCGCGCCGACAAAGTCCTCCAGCCGCTCGTAGCCGACGACGCTGCGTCCCTTGGCCTCGCCCTCGAGAAAGTCCGTCATCCGCTGCGTGGTGCGGTTAAAGACGGCGACCGTGTAGCCGTGGTCGGCGAGGTTGAGGACCAAGTTGCGCCCCATCACGGCGAGTCCGATCAGTCCGAGCTCGGCTTGTGGGGGCGTTTCGGGGGTAGGTGGGCACATAACGTCCTCCAGATGGCGCTCGGGGCGCATGGCCAAGAGTCTACCCCGAACGCTCGCCCCGCGAGCGCCGCGGGTGTCGGCGGGAAACTCCCGCAGCGAACGAAAGACGTGCGAGAAGGGCCCTGGGCGCTATAGTAAAGGGTGCTCCCTGACACGCCGCATCTCCCCTGCCCGCGCTGCGGCCGCCCGCTCCGCCACGCCCGCTGCGGCTGCACCCCCCCATCACCCGAGCAGCGCCGCGCGTTGGCGGCGATCGCCGCCCTTTTGGCGCGCGACGACGTCCTCATCCTCGACACCGAGACGACCGGCCTCAAAAGCGCCGAGGTGATCGAACTTGCCCTGCTGAGCACCCGCGGCGAGGTGCTGCTCGACACCCTCGTGCGGCCCAAGGTGATGCGGCTCAACCCTTACGCCGCGCGCGTTCACCGGATCACGCTCGCCGAGCTCGCCGACCGACCGACCTGGCCCGAGGTGCTCCCCGAACTGCGGCGCCTCGCCGAGCGGGCGACCGTTCTGGCCTGGAACGCGCCCTTCGACGCGCGGATGCTCGAGGCGACGAGCGCCGCCTGGGGTCTTCCCCACCCGCGGCTCCTTTTCGCCTGCGCCATGCGGCTCTACGCGCGCGCGCGCGGGCGGCGGAGCTACGGCCTGCACCGCGCTCTTGCCGACGAGGGGCTCTCGGAGCTGCTGGAATGTTACGCGAGCCACCGCGCCCGCGGCGACGTGCAGTTCGTCCTCGAGGTGCTGCGCGCCGCCCTCCGGACACCGCAGCGCTAGCCCCCGGGGCGGCGTGAGCGCCCCCCGTGGCCTAGCTCTGCAGGGGTGGGGTCGGCCCGTGACGCAGCGCGCTGCGAGGCGCCGTCTCGCCGCGGGCGTCGAGGTAGAGCCGAAACGCGGCTAGCAAAAAGACGTCCGAGTGAGCCGAAAGGCTGCTGAGGTGCGCGGCGAGGTAGTCCTCTGGCTGGTCGCTAAAACGCGCGATCGCGACGCCGTCACAGACGAAGAGGTCGGCGCTCTTGCCGTTGAGGCTCATGTGACCGAGGCAGTGGCAGCGGTCGCAGAGGTGCCGGTAACGGGGGCTGACGTGGTGAGGGCCGGGGAGTGACATGGGTTCCTCCAGCTGCAGCCTAAGCGGGGCGGGGGGAAGAGAGTGCGTGATGGCGCGGGTTTGGTGGGGAAAAAGTGAAAACTTTCACGACACCACTGCTCGTGAAATGATTCTTTGCTGAAATGATTCTTTGCGAGGTCACCCGTCACGCATCACCTCGTAGAGCGCCGCCAGCCGCCGCGCAAAGGCCTCGGGGGGCTCCGCGTAGAGCCGCTTGCCGAGGGGCGCTGCGGCGCTGCGAAGCGCGCTCATCTGAGCGGCGCCCGCGGTGACCAACGCCCGCACCGCCTCCTCGCCGCCGAAACGCTCGGGATCGGCGGCGAGAAAACGCAGCAAGACGGCGAGGTCGTTGTCGCGGCCCAGGAGCTCCCCGAGCGCCTCCGCCTCGGCGGCGTACGCGCCCATCACCGGTGGCCAGAGCGGGTGCAGGAGCCGCAGGTGATACCACAGGCGCTTAACCGCCTTGCGCCAGGTGTGAAAGCGCTCGTCCGTCAGGTCGCCCTGCCTTTCGCCGTACGCGCTCGCCATTGCCCGCCGCCCCTCACGGTAGCCGCGCCGAAGGCGCGCGCCAACCCCCTCCCAGCGGTCGGCGAGGGGCCAGGTAGCGACCTCGGCCTGGACGCTGCAGACACCCGCCAGGGCGCTCTCCAGACGCTGGCGCGTGGACACTGGGTCGAAGGCCACGCGCTGGTGCTGCTTGAGCGCGCGCCTAACGGCGCGCTGGGCGCGTTCGGGGGGCTGGGGAGCAGCGTCGGCAGCGACGAGCGCCGCCAGCGTCTTAAGCATCACCCCGGCGTCGCGCAGCGCCGAGAGCGCGCGCCCCGCCTCGCGCAAGCGCCCGTTGAGGCGTTTTGCGGGCGCCCGGCCGAGGTCGTCGCGGACGAGGTAGACGAGGGCGCGGAGTTTTTTCAGGCGCTTGCGGGCGTCGTGGATCGGGGCGTCGCGGTCCGCGTCCGCTCCGTCGGGTAGCGAGCGCAGCGCCGCCTCTAATGACGCCCGCGCCCCCGCGAGCTCCGCCGCCGCGACGCGCCGGAGACCCTCGGAGAGGGGTTCGTGGGGTTCGAGGCGGTACGCCACGGCAGCCTAACCGAGCGCTTCGATCTTTTTTGAGAGCGCCGCGAGCACCTTGAGGGTCTCTTGGCGCAGCTGCCGCGCCTCGATCTGCAGCTCGCGCGCGCTGAGGACGTTCGGCGTCCCCTCCCCCACCCGCAGCTGCTGCATCAGCTCCTCGTGACGTTCGCTCAGCTCGGCCAGGTGCGCCAGTTCGGTCGGCTTGATGAGTGCAAAGTGCGGCATAACCGTATTGTAGACCGGTGCTTGGAGGTCGTGACGTGGCTCCATGCTAAAAAGAAACTTTTCACAATACCCTTGCTCGTGAAATTTGTATCCCCTTGAGCTCGGTGACGATGGCGGGCGAAGCGCCTTCTTTCGAGGACAAAAGTATCTATGTACACGCCTAGAGGCGTGTGCTAGAGTCCAAATAATCCTCTTCGAGACCGCCGCGGTGTAGACCACGCTAGGGGGGGCCTTTCGTCATGCGCAGCAGAGCACTGAATTTCGCCTTTAACCGGGCGCTCATCGACCCGCAGTATCGCGCTCGCCTCTTTCGCGACTTGCGGCGCACCCTGCTCGAGGCGGGGGTGCCGGAGGCCGAGATCGCAGCGTTGGCGCGCCTCGAACCGCGCTCCCTCGAGGCGCTCGCCGAAGCGCTCGAGACCCTCCACACGGGCGCCCCCACGGCGAAGTAGCCTACACCGAGGGCTCTTCGACCGGGTCGGCGGGCTCCTCGGTGCGGAAGTCGGGGTTGGCGCGCACGGGGGCCTTGCGCGCGTAGGTGCGCGCGTCGACGACGAGTGAGGCGAAGCGCGGGTCGCCCGCGCGCTCCTTCCAGACGCGCGCCTTGGCCGGGATCCCGAGGCCGATAACGTGCGGCTCGAGGTCGCGGGTGGCGAGCGCCATCGCCCCGACCATGCTGTCGTCCGAGAGCACGGTGCCCGCCAAAACGGTCGCGTGGTAAGCGACCCGCACCCCCTTGCCGATGACCGTCTCTTTAAGGGTCACGTCGGGGGACTCGAGCACGCTGTGGGTGTGCGAGTAGACGTTGACGAAGTCCGACAAGCTGACCCCGTCGTGCAAGGTCACCCCGCCGATATCGTCGATAAAGACGCCCCGGTGGATGGTGACGTCGTCGCCGACCCAGAGGTTGTAGCCGACGGAGACCTCGACGTTTTGAAAGATCTTGAGGTTTTTCCCCGCGTGGGCGAAGACGCGCGCAGCGAGCAGGGCGCGCAACCGGAGGCCGCTCTCGACCGACTGCCCGAAGGGTGTGAGGTCGAGGCTTTTCCAGAGCCAGAGCAGCGGTTTCACCCGCGCGAAGCGCTCGGGGTCGGTGACGACGTAGCGTTCGGCTTCGAAGGTCACGTTGCGCGGGTCGAGCGCAAACGCCGCCAGCGGGGCGCGCTCGGCGAGCTCGGTAAAGGGAGCGGCGTAGAGGACCTCGGCGAGGGTGTCGCGCACGACCTCGTTGCGGTCGAGAGCAGGATCGTCGAGCTTTTCGGTGAGCTCGCCGAGAAAACGCGAGAGCACCCGCTCCCCTTCGGGGGGGAGCGCGCGGGGGACGAGCCACGGCATGGCGCCTCCTTCGGATGACCTCGCCGCCTAGGGCGCGGGGCGCGGCGAGGGCTTTTGTCTTTACACCTTAGCGTTTCGCGTCGCGGCGCGCGCGTCGCGCAGCCGACTCAGCGCGCGAGCTGCACGCCGGTGATCCCGCTCGGCGCGACCGTCAGGACGGGGGGCGCACCCAAGACCTCGGCCGCGCGGGCGGTCAGAGCCGCCTCCGCAGGCGCCTGCTCGGGCGCGACGAGGAGCACCGCGCGCGCCGCGAGCCCCACCGACGCCGTCGCGGCGGTGCGGCTTAGGAGCGCCTCGACGGACCAATCCTCGGCCCAGAGGTTTTTTAGCGCGAGCAGCGCCGGGCGCCCTTTGAGGGCGACCTGCCCCGACTCCAAGGGACCGCCCGGGGGGGTCGCGCGCCGCAGGCGCAGCTGCGAAGGCAGCGGTGCGAGCCCCGCGTAAAAGGCGTCGATAAACTCGTCGAGCAGAAAGTGCGCTTTGATGAGGCGCTGCGCCTCCGGCGCGCGCTCCTCGAGGTCGTCTTCGTCGGGGTCGGTGAGGTCGAGGCCGGAGAAGAGCTTCAGGAGCTGCGCGGGGAGGTTGTTGAGGCGGTAAAACGCCTCCTCGGCGTCCGGCGAGAGCACGCGCAGCGGCGCGACGGGCAGCCCCGCACGCTGAAGCTGCGCGAGCGCCGAGAGCTCGGGCTCGAGGCCTTCGGGGAGCGCTGCGAGGCTGAAAAGCGGGTCCGGCGGGGCGGGCGGGCGGGGATCCATAAGGCTACTATAACGGCCGCGCGACGACCCGCCGCGCCGTGTTAGACTCGGCGGGTGGTCGTTTCCGCAAAGCGCGCCCCTTTGGTGCGCGCGCTGCTTTCGCTAGGGCTGCTGCTCGCGCTCGCCGGGCTCATCGCCCTGTCGGCGGCGCGCTACTTGCAGGTCGATGAGGTGGTGATCCCCGACGTGCTCGGCCAGGAGGCGGCGCACGCGACGCGCACCCTCGAAGCGCTCGGGTTCGCCGTCAGCACCTACACCGAAACCGTTCCCGACGCGCTCGCTGGGGGCGTCGTGTCGCAGACCCCCGACGCGGGCACCGCCGTGCGGCGCGGGCGCAGCGTGTCGCTCGGCATCGGCGCCGCCGAACGGGGGGACGTGCCGGACGTCGTCGGCGCCCCCCAAGAGGCGGCCGAAACCCTCCTCGCCGAGGCGGGGCTCACGGTCACCGAGCTGCGCTACCGCCACGCGCCGGAAGCGGCAGGGACGGTGCTCGAGCAGCTGCCCGCGGCGGGGGGCGCGGCGAGCGCGCACGACACGGCGAGCCTCGTCGTGTCGCGCGGACCCGAGCCGCCGACCGTGGCCGTGCCCAACCTCGTCGGTCGCCGCGCGGCACCGGCGCGCGACGAACTTCTCGCGCTCGGCTTTCGCCGCATCGAGGTGATCCCCAGCCGGCTCGGCCCCCCCGGCGTGCACGCGCAGCTTCCGGCCGCCGGGGAGCGGGTGCCTTTAAGCACGCAGGTCACCCTCTACACGTCGGTCAGCAACCCGCAGGTGGTGCGCGTGCCAAATGTCGTCGGTCTCCCGCTCGAGGCCGCCGCGCGGCGGCTCTCGGCCGCCGGGCTGCGCGTCGGCCCGTTGCAGACCTCTTTTGACCCCAGCCGGCCGCGCGGCGTCACAGCCGTTACCCCCTCCGACTACACCCTCTGGGGGAGCCCCGTCGCGCTCACCGTTAACGGCGAGGTCACAGCTTTCGAGGCCCCCGAACCCGCCCCGCCGCCGCGCGGAGGGCCCCTGCAGGGCCCCCGCGCGGACACCGCCGCGGGCGCTGCGGCGCCAGACGCTCCGGACCAGACCCCACCGGAGGCGGCGGTGCCCATCGGAGGGCGCGCGATCCCCATCGAATACGACCCGGCCAACTACGGCTTTTTGCGGGGGCGCGCCTACGCCTTTCGCGTCGAGATCACCGACGAGCAGGGGGAGCGCGTCGCCATCGACCGGCAGATGGGGCCCGACGAACCCGTCTCGGACACCGTCGTCGTCTTCGGCGAGGCCGAGCTGCGCATGTATATCGACGGGCAGATCATCCTGGCCTACAACCCGCCCAACCCGTGAGCGCGAGGCGCGAGGGGTGAGCACGCCCGCTTACGAGACCTTCGACGCGCACCTGCACGTCGTCGACTTTCTGCAGGAGTCCGACGGGTTGCGGGCGCTTTTGACGCGTATGGACGAGGCTAGGGTCGAACGCGCGGTGATCTTCGGGATGCCCGTGACCAAAGAGTGGGCCGAGTGGGAGCCGCAGGGGCCCGACTACTACCTCGCCGACAACGCCCGCCTCTATCCCTACAGCCTCACCGACGCGCTCGTCGCGGAGCGCTACCTCGCGCTCTCCGCAGAGGAGCGCGCGCGCTTCATCCCGCTGCTGTGCGGTTTCAACCCGGTCGACAAGTACGCGCTTAAACACGTGCAGCGCCTTATCAAGCTCTACCCGGGGGTGTTTCGCGGGATCGGCGAGCTGCTGCTGCGCCACGACGACCTCACGAACTTGCTCTACGGGCAGCCGCCGCGCGCGAACCACCCGGCGCTCCACGGGGTCTACGCGCTCGCCGGCGAACGCGGGCTGCCGGTCTTGGTGCACCAAGACATCACCGCCATCGGGCGGGAGGTGCCCCTATACGAGGGCGAGCTGATAGGGGCGCTCGCCGAGCACCCCGAGACGACCTTCGTGTGGGCGCACCTCGGGTTCTCGCGGCGCGTGCGGCTGCCCGACCACGCCGCCTACGTCGCGGGGCTTTTGGAGCGCTTTCCCAACCTCTACGGCGATCTGTCGTGGCTCGTGTTCGACACGCTCGTCTGCCCCGGCGGGGTGCCCGACGACGCCTGGCTGGCGCTCACCGAGCGCTACAGCGACCGCCTCTGCCTGGGTTCGGACCTCTTCGGGCGTTTTGACCGTCTGGCAAGCACCATGGCACGCTTTACCCCCTTTCTGGACGCTCTTAGCGACGAGGCGCGGTTCAACCTCCGCGTGGGCACCGCGCGAAGGCTCTACGACCGCCCCGCGCTGAGCGAGCCGATGTAGCTTGGCTCGTGGATCGTGGTTTGTAGCTCGTGGTTTGTGGCTGGTGGACCACGGGCTACAAGCCACGGGCCACGGCGCGGGGCGACCGCTAGGGCCGCACGGCGCTAAAGATCCCGTAGCGCAGCGCGCCGGTGCGGTAGGCGAGCCACAACCGCAGCACGGTCACGCCAAACGGGCGCTCGAGGTGCCCCGCGCCCAGCAGATACGCCCAGAGCTCGCCTCGCGTGAGCAGGCCCCACGCGAGGCGGCCGAGCACCACCCCCCAGGTGCGGCGCACGAGCGGGCTGACGTCGTCGGCGCGCTTAACGGCGAAGCCGGCGCGCTCGAGCGCCGCACCGTACTCGCGCAAGCTGCATAGCCCCACGAGGCGGCCCTCGCGGCAGATGGGCTCCAGTAGGGCGCGCACCTCGAGCGCCCCCGCCCCCTCGCGGGCGAGCCAGACGCAGGCGACGAAGCGGCCGCCCGGTTTGAGCACCCGGTAGACCTCGCGCAAGCAGGGCGCGAGCGGCATGTGCTCGGTGCTCTCGAGCGCCAGCACCGCGTCGAAGGCGGCGTCCGGCAGGCCGTTGTCGAGCCAGTCGCGGAGCAAGTAGCGCGGGGGCGGGGCGCCGGAGGCGAGGGGTTGGGCGCGCGCGTACGCGGCTTGGGCGCTCGAGAGGGTGAGCGCGGTGACGTGGGCGCCCAGCCGCTGCGCCAGGTAGCGCGCGGTGGCGCCGTACCCCGCGCCGACGTCGCACACGGCCATCCCGGGGCGCAGCGCGGCGCGCGCGGCGACCTCGTCTAAAAGCCTCAGCGTCGCGCTCGCGGGTGACTCGCGACCCGAGCGCCAGAGGCCGTGGTGCAGGTGCTCCCCCCAGAGGCGGCGGTAGAGGGGGTCGAGCTCATCGTAGTGGTGTGCGACGCGCTCGCGGGAAGGGGGGGTGCGGGGGGTGATCACCGCTAAAAGAGCCCTTCGGGGAGCTCTAGAACGCTGAGGAGCTGCGCCGCCACGCCGATGGCGATCGCCGGCGGGCTCTTGCCCAGCTCCGGGTCGCCGATGGGCGTCACCACGCGCGCTAAGTCGGTTTCGGAGAGGCCCTGCCGCGCGAGCTCGCGCCGGAAGTGGGCCCACTTGCTCGCCGAACCGATGAGCCCGACCATACCGAAGGGGCCCCGCAGGGCGCGCTCGAGCACCGCCAGGTCCTCGGCGTGGTCGTGGGTCAGGATGAGCAGGTGGGTGCCCGCGGGGAGCGCCGCGAGCGCGCTCTCGGGCACCGGGGCGTGGTGGCGCGTGAGGGTCGCGGCGAGCGGGCTCGGCAGGGGGCGCGCGAGGGCGCTCGCGCGCGAGTCGATGAGGTGGAGGTTTAAGGGCAGGGTGCCGAGCACCTGTACGAGCGCCCACCCGACGTGGCCCGCGCCGAAGAGGGCGACGCTGGGGCGCGCGAGGGCGAAGGGCTCCAAGAGGAGCGTCACCTCGCCGCCGCAGCACTGCACCCCGTGCGCGCCCCCCTGCGGGCCCAGGGGCAAGCTCAGCAGCTCGGGGTCGCGCGCGCCAGATGCGAGGAGCTCCCGGGCGCGCGCGGTGGCGGTGGCCTCGAGGTTGCCGCCGCCGACGCTGCCGTGCGCTTCGCGCGCGGTCACCACCATCTTGCTCCCCGCGCGGCGCGGAGCGTGGCCGCGCACGCGCGCGAGCGTCACGAGCACGAAGGGGGTGCCCGCGCGGGCGAGCTCAGCGGCGGCCGCGAGCCAGCTCACGCCCTAGTCCCCGGAGACGAGGTCGCGCACGGGTTCAGCGCGCACCCGCTCGATCGCCCACAAGATCGCCTCGGGGGTGGCCGGGGCGGCCAGCTCGACGCGCCTAGGGGGCGCTTCGGTAAACGCCGCGACGGCTTCACGCAGCGCCTCGCGGACGCTCAGCGCGAGCATCAGGGGGGGTTCGCCGACCGCTTTGGAGCCGCCGATCACCCCCGGCGTCGCGGCGTCCGGGAGAAACGCGACGTGAAAGGCCTCGGGCACGTCGGCGATGGTCGGGATCTTGTAGGTGCTCGGCGCGTTCGTGACGAAGCGGCCCGCGGCGTCCCAGAGCGCCTCCTCCATCGTCAGCCAACCGAGCCCCTGGACGAAGCCGCCCTCGATCTGGCCCCTGTCGATAAGGGGGTTTAACGGCGCGCCGACATCCTGGACGATGTCGACCCGGCGCAGCTTAAAGGCGCCCGTAAAGCCGTCGACCTCGACCTCGCTCGCGGCCGCGCCGCAAGCGAAGTAGTGAAAGGGGCGGCCCCGACCCGTGGCGGGGTCGAAGTGCAGGTTCGGGGTGCGGTAGTAGCCGGTGGCGAAGAGCGGCACCTGCTCCAGGTACGCCTGCCGCACGACGTCGGTAAACAGGAGCCGGCGCTGCGGCTGGTAGGGGCAGAAGATCTCGCCGCCCTCGAAGCGGAGCACCTCGGGGGCGCTGAGGCCGAGGAGCTTGGCCGCGACCCCGGCGAGGCGCCCCTTAAGGGTTTCGCAAGCCGCTTTGACCGCCTGGCCGTTGAGGTCGCTCCCGCTGCTCGCCGCCGTCGGGGAGGTGTTGGGCACCTTGTCGGTGGCGGTCGGCATGACGCGCAGGCGCTCTAAGGGCACCCCCAGGGTTGCCGCGGCGACCTGCAGGGTTTTGGTCAGCAGCCCCTGCCCCATCTCGGTGCCGCCGTGGTTGAGCTGCACGCTGCCGTCGAGGTAGATGAGCACAAGCGCGCCCGCCTGGTTCATGGGGGTCTTTGTAAACGAGATGCCGAACTTCACGGGCGTCACCGCGAGAGCGCGTTTGCAGTGGGGGTGCGCGGCGTTAAAAGCGGCGAGCTCGGCGCGGCGGCGCGCGACGTCGGCTCGAGACAGCACCTCGTGCCAGACCCGCTCGAGGTGACTATCGAGGATCAACTGGCCGTAGTGGGTGGTCGCCCGCGCCCCCGCGGCGCAGTAGAGGTTGCGCGCGCGCACCGCGTCCGGGGGGAGCCCGAGCGAACGCGCCACGCGGTCGATGATCTCTTCGGCGAAGAGCATCCCCTGCGGGCCGCCGAAGCCGCGAAAGGCGGTCTGCGAGGTCTTGTGGGTTTTGCAGACGCGCCCGCGCACGAGCCGGTGCGGGGCGTAGTAGGCGTTGTCCGCGTGAAAGAGCGCGCGGCCCATCACCGGCAGCGAGAGGTCCGAGGAGAAGCCGCCGTCGCTAAAAAGCTCGAGCACCACCGCCCCCAGCGTCCCGTCCGGGTGAAACCCGACCTCGTAGCGGCCCCAGAAGGGGTGGCGCTTGCCGGTCATCACCATGTCGTCAGAGCGCCGCAACCGCACCCGCACGGGCCGCCCCGTCTTGAGGGCGCCGAGCGCCGCGACGGCCGCGTAGGGCGCGCCCTGCGACTCCTTGCCGCCGAAGCCGCCGCCCATCCGCAGACAGGTGACGGTAACGCGGTTTGCCGGGACGCCGAGGACCTGGGCCACGACCCCCTGCGTCTCGCTGGGGTGCTGCGTGGAGCTGTAAACGTGCAGCGTGTGGTCTGGTTCAAGGAGCGCGTAGGCGGTGTGGGTCTCTAGGTAGAAGTGGTCTTGAGCGCCCACGAAGAGCTCCCCCTCAAGGCGGTGGGGGGCGCGCGCGAGGGCCGCTTCGGGGTCGCCCCAGCGCAGCCGTTGCTCGGGGCCGTGAAAGCTCCCCGCGGCGATGGCCGCTTCGATGCTCAGCAGCGCGGGCAGGGGCTCGCAGGTCGCCCGGACGAGCGCCGCGCCGGCGCGGGCTGCGGCTTCGCTCTCGGCCAGCACCCAAGCGACCGCGTGGCCCCAGTAGAGCACCTCGGGGTCGGCAAAAAGCGGTTCGTCCCCCCCGTGCGCGCTCGAGTCGTTGACGCCCGGCACGTCGGCGGCGGTGAGCACCGTGGCGACGCCCGGGTGCGCGAGCGCCGCCGACACGTCTAGGGCCACGAGCCGCGCCCGCGCGTGCGGGGCGCACACCGGCGCGGCGTGCAGCGTCCCGGCGAGGTCGGGGAGGTCGGCGGTGTAGCGGGCCGAGCCCTGGACGTGGGCGCGGGCGCTCTCGTGCGGTAGCGCTCTGCCGATGGGGTCGGGGAGGCTCATGGGCGCGCCGCCTCGGGGGTGCTTTCATAGAAAAACCGCTCGAAGAGGTTGCCGACCAAACGCGAGCGGTACGCCGCGCTCCCGCGCAGGTCGGAGAGCGGGGTGAAGGCCGCGCGCAGCGCCGCCGCCGCCTCGCGGACGGTCGCCGCGCTCCAGGGCCGCCCCACGAGCGCGCGCTCGACAGCAAGCGCGCGCACCGGGGTGGCCGCGACCCCGCCGTAGGCGAGGCGGGCCGTCTCGACGCGGCCCGCCGCACTCAGCGCGACGGCGAAGGCCGCCGAAACCGTGCTGATGTCATCAGCGGCGCGCTTGCTGACCTTGTAGGCGCGCGTGAGCGCGGGTTGGCGTTTGGGGAGCCGCACGGCGGCGATGAGCTCGCCCGGCCGGAGCGCGGTGGCGCGGTAACCGGTGAAAAAGTCCCCGAGCGGGAGCGTCCGCGCGCCCGCCGCCGAGACCAGCTCGAGCTGCGCGTCCAGGGCCAAAAAGACCGGTGCGAGGTCGCCGACGGGCGAAGCGGTCCCCAAGTTGCCGCCAACCGTCGCGCGGTTACGGATGGGGCGCGCGGCGAAGTGGGCGAGCATGTCGTCTAGGGCGGGAAAAACGCCCCTTAGTTCGCGCTCTAGCCGCGAGAGCGTCACCCCCGCACCCACCCGGACGGCGTCTCCCGCGTCCTCGAGCGCCTGCAGCTCCGCAACCGACGCGAGCGACACCAGCACCGGGTAGACCCGCCCGACGGTGTTCATCTCGACCCCGACGTCGGTGCCGCCGGCGAGGAGCTTGGCTTCGGGGTGCTCCGCGAGCAGCGCGAAGAGCTCGGGGAGGGACGTGGGCGCGAAAAAGCCCGCCATGGCGCTCGGGGCGGGAAGGGGCGCGGGCGGCCTCAGGAAGGGGTCGTCCGGGTTCGGCGCCGGGAGCGAGCGCAGCGCCGCGCGGATGGGGACGTAGCCCGTGCAGCGGCAGAGGTTGCCCCCGAGGACGTCGTCCCCCCGCTCGCCGCTGTAGAACGCGGCAAAGAGGCTCATCACGAACCCCGGCGTGCAGAAGCCGCACTGCGACCCACCTGCGGCCGCGAGTGCCTCCTGCACGGGGTGCAGCGTCCCCCCTTGAGCGAGCCCCTCGACCGTGACGACGTCGCGGCCGGCGACCGCGCCCACCGGCAGGAGGCAGCTGTTGACCGCCTCGAAGCCCGCCGGCGTGCGCAGCGCCACGGTGCAGGCGCCGCAGTCGCCCTCGGCGCAGCCCTCCTTGGTGCCCGTGAGGCCGCGCGCGCGCAGGAAGTAGAGCAGCATCTGCGAGGGGGTCTCGGCGCGCACGGGGGCGCCGTTAAGGCGAAAAAGAGCCGACATTCCCCATTGTGCGCGCTCCAGGCGTCCGTTGCAAGGGTAGCGCGGCGGTAGACTCACGGGGTGGCCGAACTGACGCAACCCCTGCTGATCCTCGCTGCCGCGCTTTTCGGGCTCGCGCTCGGGCAGGCGCCGCAGCTCGCCGCCGGGGCCGAAGGGCTCGTCCTGCCCTTGCTCATGGTAATGCTCACCGGGGTGTTTCTGCGCGTCCCGCTGCGCGGCCTCGGGGGGGCCTTTCGCAACCTCCGGTTTACGGGCCTCAGCTTGGGGCTCAACTTCCTTTGGACGCCCCTTTTCGGGTGGCTCCTCGGGGCGCTCTTTCTGCGGGGTCAGCCCGACCTGCGCATCGGGCTCCTCATGCTGCTCGTGACGCCCTGCACCGACTGGTACCTGGTCTTTACCGGCCTCGCCCGCGGCGACGTCCGCCTCGGGGCTGCGCTGCTCCCCTGGCACCTGGTGCTGCAGCTGCTGCTGCTGCCGCTCTACCTGCTGCTCCTCGCCGGCACGCTCGTACCGCTGCCGCCGGGCGCGCTCGCCGAGAGCGTCGTGTGGGCGCTCGCCCTGCCGCTCGCCGCCGCGACGTTGGTGCGCACCCTGGCACGCCGCACGGGCCGAGGGGCGCGCTTGGAGGCGCTTTTACCCACCCTCGAGCCGCTGCAGCTCGCCGCTCTTTGCGGGGCGATCGCGGCCACCTTCGCCTCGCAAGGGGGGGCGCTGCTGGCGCAACCCGAGGTGGCGCTCCAGCTGCTGCCGCCGCTGCTCCTCTTTTTCGCCGTCAACTTCGCCCTCGCCCTGCGGCTCGGGCGCGCCGCCGGGCTGAGCAAGGCCGCCCGCACGGGGCTCGTCTTCGCGACGCTCGCGCGCAACTCACCCGTGGCGCTCGCGGTAGCCGTCACGGCGTTTCCGGGCCGCCCCCTCGTGGCGCTCGCCCTGATCGTCGGGCCGCTCGTCGAACTCCCCGTGCTGGCGCTCGTATCGCGGCTGCTGCCGCTCGTGCGCCGCTCCCGGGGCGCTGCGGGGGCGTCCTAGAGCCATCCCCTAAAATGCAGAGCGGCCCAGCGTTCCCCATACCCCACTGCACGCGCCGAAGCGCCTTACGAGGCCAGCGTTACGTCACGAGCTGGTAGCATTGGCGCACCATGCTCAACTTCGACGACGCCGAGGCGCATCTGGAGGCGCGGCCAGCTGCTGACGTCTTTCGTGCGCTGAGTCAGCTACGCCTGACAGAAAACGACCTCAAGCTGTTGAGGGCGCACTACGCGGCACCGCGCATGACGGTGACGGCGAAGGAGATGGCGCGCCGCACAGGCTACAAGCACTTTGGCGCGGCCAACCTCCACTACGGCAAGCTCGGCAGGCGCCTCGCCGACGCGCTAGGCCTAGCCCTTGAGTACCCGGTCCAGTCTCTGGTTACGATGGCCTGGCCGACGGGCGAATGCGCGTGGACCTTAAGACCCCAAGTTCAAGAGGCGCTCGAGCAGCTCGGCCTGGTCGCTGCTGCCGAGCCGCAACAAGACCCCGAGGAAGAACAGTGGTTACGGGAAGGAAAGCTCGTCCGCACGCTCACGAACGCGTACGAGCGCAACCCAGAGGCGCGGCGACGCTGCCTCGAGCACTACGGCACGGCGTGCTACATCTGCGGCTTTTCGTTTGGTGAGGTTTACGGCGAAGCGTTCAGGGGTGTTATCCACGTTCATCACCTCACCGAACTCTCTCAAATCGGTGAGGAATATGTTGTCGATCCTCTGACGGACTTGCGCCCCGTGTGCCCCAACTGTCACGCCATCATTCACCAGAGAAAACCTGCTTACTCCCTCGAGGAGGTCAAGGCGCTCCTCGCGCGCCGCCGAAAAGCCTAATCGGGTTCCGAGGCGAGCGCCGCCAACGTCCGCGCCAGGACCTCGACCCCCTGGGCGACCTCCTGCGGGCTGCTGTACTCGTCGGGGCGGTGGCTGACGCCGCCCTGGGAGGGGATGAAGACCATCCCCACGCGGCACACGCGCGCCATGAAGAGGGTGTCGTGGTAGGCGCGGCTCACCAACCGCTGCGACGGGAGACCGGCAGCTGCGGCGGCGCGCTCGGCAGCGGCGACGAGGGCGGGGTCGCAGGCGGCGGGCGGGTCGGCGTTGACGAGCACGACCTCGGCCGCAACCCCCCGCCGCTCGGCGACCTCTTGAACGTCGGCGCGGATGCGGGCGACGAGGGCGTCGCGGCGGCCCTCGTGGGTGTCGCGGGCGTCGACCGTCAAAAAGGCGCGGTTTGGGATGGCGTTCACCGCGCGCGGGTGGACGTCTAGGATACCGACCGTGGCGACCGTGTCGGGGTCTTCGGTGGCGAGCGCGGCGGCCTCGACCGCGAGCGCGACCTCGGCGGCCGCAAGGAGCGCGTCGCGGCGGCCGCGCATGAGAACCGCCCCGGCGTGGCCGCCGCTGCCCGTCAGCGTGAGGTGCAGCGTCGCGGGCGCGGCAATGGCCGTCACGACGCCGATGGGGACGCCAGCAGCCTCGAGCTGCGGCCCCTGCTCGATGTGCAGCTCGACGAAGGCGTGAAAGTGCCCCGCGCGCAGCGCGACCGCCTCCAAGGGGGCGGTGAAACCGGCCGCGCGCGCGGCCTCGGGGACGCTCACACCGTCCGCGTCGCGCAGCGCGGCCAGCTGTTCGGGGGTGAGCACCCCGGCGAGCGCGCGCGACCCCAAGCAGCCGACCCCGAAGCGCGTGGGCTCCTCGGAGGTAAAGACGACGAGCTCGAGCGGCCGCAGGGGTACAAACCCCGCCGCGCGGAGGGCGCGAAAGGCCTCCAGCGCGCCCAGGACGCCTACCGTGCCGTCGAAGCGGCCCGCGTGCGGGATGGCGTCTAGGTGCGACCCCGTGGCCACGGCCGAGAGCTCGGGGCGCGCCCCCTCCCAGCGGGCGAAGAGGTTGCCCAGGCCGTCCTCGCGCAGCGTCAGGCCGGCCTCGCGCAAAAGCGCGCGCACGTAGGCGCGCGCTTTGAGGTCGGTCGGGGTGTAGACGACGCGGGTCACGGCCGGGGCGGGGTCGTCCGTAAACCCCGCGAGGGTGTCGAGCTCGCGGCTTATGCGGGCGGCGTCGACGGGCAGCTCCATCAGCTTCCGGCCTCGAGCGCGAACGGTTCGCGCGGCGCGTCCTTGTAGAGCAGATAGGTGCTCGGCACCTTGCCGAGGGCGCCGAACCACTGCGGGCAGTAGGGCGCCATGTAGATGGCGTCGCCCGCCGCGACCGGGTACCAGCTCTCGGCGAGCCGGTAGACGCCGCCGCCCGCGAGCATCAGCAGCCCGTGCTCCATGACGTGCGTCTCGGCGTAGGGCAGGCTCGAGCCCGGCGCGAAGGTCATGGTGCTCACCATGAGGTCAAAGGCCCGCGCCTCGGGCAGCAGCTTGCGGACCCGCACCCCCTCGTCGCCCAAAAAGGGTTCGCCGGGTACCTCGGCCGCGTTGCCGACCACGACCTCCGGCGCCGAGGTTAGGGCCACGGGCCCTTCGGCTAGCGCCGATGACCTACTTGCACCGTCGAGGGGGACGTAGCGGCGCTCGAAGACGCAGAGCGTCGCCGGGGCGGCCGCGCGCAGGGTGTGGGGCGTCTCAGGGGGGACGTAGGCGTAGCCGTGGGGGGGGAGCGCGTGGGTCTCGCCGGCGAGCGCCAGCACAACCTCGCCAGCGACGACGAAGACGAAGCGCTCGAGCCCCCCGGGCACCGCCCCCGACCAGGCCCCGCCCGCGCCGAGGTGCGCCAAAAGCTGCGTAAAGCGCGCGCCGAGCTGCGGCGAGATGAGCACCACGGTGTCCGTCGCCTCCCACCCCGGGAGCCGGGTGGCGACGTGGCCGTCGGGACTGAGTAGGGCGTGCGTGGGGGTGACGCGGGTGCGGGTGTGGCCGAAGGGGGTGAGCGTCATGGGGTCCTTTCAGCGGTGGGGCGGACGAAGCGGCCCGTCACGGGGGGGAGCGTGGGCGGCGCGCCCGCCTCGAAGAGGAGGCGGCCCCGCCCGTAGGTGGCGACGACGCGCCCCGGCAGCGTCCGCCCCACGTACGGGCTCACCTTGTGGCGGGTGAGGAGGTTCTCGGGCGTGAAGGTGGTCGTGGCGCTCAGGTCGAGGAGCGTCACGTCGGCGTCCATCCCGGGCGCGAGCCGCCCCTTGCGCGGCAGCCGGAAGCGCGCGGCGGGGGCGGCGGCGGTGAGGCGAGCGACCTCGGGGAGCGTGAGCCCGAGCGATAGCAGCGCCGCGCGCGTCGTCTGAACGCCGGAGACGCCGCCCCACACCGCGAACGCGTCCTCGGAGGCCTTGAGCTCGGGGGGCGCAGGCGAGTGGTCGGAGGCGACGAGGTCGACCTCGCCGGCGCAGAGAGCCCCCAGCAACGCCTGGCGCTCGGCGGCGGAGCGCACCGGCGGAGCGCACTTGAGGGGGGCGCCCAGACGCGCGGCGTCCTCGTCGGTAAAGAGCAGGTAGTGCGGGCAGGTCTCGCAGCTCGCGCGCACACCCCGCGCCCTGGCCGCCGCGACGAGCTGCGTGGCGCGCGCGGTGCTGAGGTGGACGAGGTGCACCTCGGCCCCCGCGGCCTCGGCGAGGTAGAGGGCGCGGGAGACGGCCTCGAGCTCCGCCACGGGGGGCCTCGAGGCGAGGTAGTCGCGCACGCCCCGCCCCCCCGCCGCGCGGGCGCGCGCGGCGAGCGCGCCCGTGATCGCCGCGCTCTCGGCGTGCACGGCGACGGGGAGCCCGAGCATAGCGGCGCGCGTCAGCCCCTCGAAGAGGGTCTCGTCGTCGGCGGCGCGAAACTCGGGGATCCCCGAGGGGCACATAAACGCCTTGAAACCGACTACGCCGAGTTCGGCGAGCTCAGCGAGGTGCTCGAGGTTGTCCGGCGTCAGGCCGCCCCAGAGGGCGAAGTCGGTGCGGGAGAGGGCGGCGGCCGCGGCGACCTTGGCGTGAAAGTCGGCGGCCCTTAAAAGGGGCGGGTGGGCGTTGAGCGGCATCTCGGCGAACAGGGTGCCGCCCCCCGCCGCGAGCGCCGCGCTCCCCGTGGCGAAGCCCTCCCAGTGGGTGCGCCCCGGTTCGTTAAAGTGGACGTGCACGTCGATGAGCCCGGGGAGCACGTAGAGCCCGCGCACGTCCCTTTCGGCGCGCGCCCGCCCGACCGCGCCGACCTCGGCGACCATGCCCCCCTCGAACCCCACGTCACCCTCCCGGACCCCCTCGGGGGTGACCACCAGGCCGCCGCGGAGGGCGAGGTCAAGCACGGGCGCCCTCGGGGTGGCCCGTGGCTCGTGACGTGTGATCTGTGGCGGGTCCCCCACGCGCTACCGGCCGCGCGCCACACGCCGCCATCACGACCCCCGGTAGGTGCTGTAGCTCCACGGGGAGACGAGGAGCGGTACGTGGTAGGCCGCCTCGGCGTCCGCGACGCCGAGGCGCACCGTCACCTCGTCTAAAAAGGGCGGGTCGGGGAGCGCCAGGCCGCGCCCCCGGAAGTAGGCGCCGACGCCGAAGACGAGCTCGTAGACGCCGGCGGTGAACGCGCCGCCGGCGAGCAGCGGCGCGTCGGTGCGGCCGTCGGCGTTCGTGTGGGTGCACGCCAGGGGCTCGCGCGCGCCCGCAGCGACGCGGTAGAGCCTCACCTCGACGCCCGCCGCCGGCTGGCCGTGGGCGGTGTCTAGGACGTGGGTGCTGAGGCGGCCCATGACTAGGCGGTGAGCGTGAGACCGATGCGGCCGTACGGCGGGCGCGGGTCGGTGTGAACCTTGCGGCCCGTTTCGTCGTCGCTAAAAGCGTGGTCCCAAAGCCGGTTTTGCGCCTCGAAGCGGACCTCACGGAGCTGCGGAAAGCGTGCCAGCAGCCGCACCCCCATCTCGTAGACGAGGTGCTGGATCGAGCGGCTGTTAACGTCGTGAAAGGTCGCCGCCAAAAGGTCGCGCACCTGCTCGGAAGCCACGTAGCCCGTTAGCTCCCCCGTCCCCGTTTGGAGCGCCGCCGCGGGGTCGCGGTAGCGCCAAAAGGCGTCGAGGTAGATCAGTAGGGGGCGGTCGTGCATCTCGGGGAGGGTGGTGTGGGCGTCGCGGGCAAAGCTCGCAAACGAGGAGCCGGTGGTCTTCAGGAGCTGCAACCCGAGCCGGCCACTCTCGAGCTCGCGCACCCCTTCGCGCGTCACGAGGAGCGCCGCCGCACCGCAGTCGCCCCGCGAGCGCGACAGGAGCACCGGGCTCGGGACGAAGGTCTCCCCTTGCCGGACGGGCGCCGCGGCGAAGGGCACCTCGCGGCCGGTGAGCCGTAAGGTCTCCATGTCCGGATAGGCCTCGAAAAAGGCGCGCCCGAGCGAGTCCAAAAACGCCTCCAGGGTCGCCCCCTCGAACGCGAGCGCGTGCTTGAGGACAAAGTTCTTCATCGTGTCGGTGGCGACGACGTTGCGGTTGTCGCCCTCGGTGTAGGCCGCCGCGAAGGGGCCGCCCAGGACCTGCACGCCCACCTCGGCGGCGAAAAGGTCGTGCGCGCGGCCCGTAAAGGGCGACTCGGGGATCGCGGGGACGCGGTAGGTGGGGGCGGCGAAGCGGTAGACGCCGATGTCCCCCTTGCCGTAGTCGATGGCGCTGAGGGTGGGGCGGTGGGTCACGGGGCGCTCCTATCGGTCGCGGCTAGGGGGTGAGCTCGGTGACTATGAGCTAGGTGACTCGGTGATGAGGTCGCGGAGCCGGAAGTGGGCGATGCGAAAGACCTCACGCAGGGCGCGCGCGCGCTCCTGCTCGGGGGTGTTAGCGAGGCGCGCCTCGAAAGACGCCAGGATGCTCGGGGCCGTGTGCCCTCTGACGGCCAGGATAAAGGGGAAGCCGAAGCGCTCGCGGTAGCGGGCGTTGAGCGCGTGAAAGCGCTCCAACGACGCCTCGGAGAGCCGGTCTAGACCCGCGCCCTCCTGCTCGGCGCTCGAGGCCGCGCTCACCTCCCCCGCGAGCGCCGCCTTGCCGGCGAGGTCGGGGTGCGCGCGCAGCAGCTCTAGCTGCGCCCCCTCCCCCGCCCCCTCGACGACGCGCACCATGGCCGCGTGGAGCGCCTCGAAAGAAGCGTAGGGGCGCCCCGCGGCGGCGCCCGCGGCCACCCACGGCGAGCCCTCGAACACCCCGCCCAGAAGGGCGACGAACTCGGCGTCGGAAACGGCGTTGAGCGTCTCTAGAGGGGGCATCGGGCTCCGGGGGGCGTCAGGGGATCGCGAGGGCGCAACGGGGTAAAGAACGCTGTCTCCGATTATAGGGAGGCCCCCGGGGCGCGTCAATCGCGCCCCACCCACGCCCGCAGGCCGCCCACGAGGTGGTGCACGTTTGTAAACCCGGCCGCCTCGAGGTAGAGCCCCGCGAGCTCCGAGACCTGACCCCGCGCGCAGACGAGGTACACGGGGGTCTCCGGGGGCAGGTCGGGCAGCGCGCCTCTCTGCAGCGCCTCGAGGCTCAAGGGGACGGCGCCCGCTAGGTGGGACGGCGCGGGGCGCAGGTCGAAGACCGCCGCCCCCGCCTCCGCCGCCGCCAGCAGCGCCTCCAGCGTCACCGCGCGCACGCGGCGCTAGCCAACCCAGCCGCGCGCTTTGGAGGCCGCCTCCGCCCGCTCGTAGGCGCGCGCGACCGCGTCCCAGTTGACGAGGCGCCACAAGTTCTCGAGGTATTCGCCGCGCCGGTTGCGGTAGGTGAGGTAGTAGGCGTGCTCCCAGACGTCGACGCCGAGCACGGGCAGCTCGCCGTCCATCACGGGGCTGTCCTGGTTGCGCGTGGTGCGCACCCGCAGACGCCCCGCAGCGTCGAGGACGAGCCACGCCCAACCGGAGCCGAAGTGCGCCGCCGCCGCCCCCAAGAGGCGCTCCCGGAAGCTCTCGGTGGAGCCGAACGCCCCCTCGAGCGCGCGCCGCAGGGCGCTCGGCGGCGCTGCAGGGCCGCCGGGCTCGAGCCAACCCCACCAGAGCGTGTGGTTGAGGTGCCCGCCGCCGTGGTTGCGCACGGCCGTCCCGAGCGCCGTCGGCAGGGCGGTGAGGTCGATGAGGAGCCGTGAAAAGGGCAGCCCGTGAAACTCCGGCACGTCGGCGAGCGCCGCGTTAAGGCGCTCGACGTAGCTCCGGTGGTGCGCCTCGTGGTGCAGCCGCATGGTCTCGGCGTCGATAGCGGGCGCCAGCGCGTCGTAGGGGTAGGGCAGCTCGGGGAGCGCAAAGGGGTAGACGCCGAGCTCGGCGTCGAGGTCGCTCAGGCTGGGCGCCGCGGGGCGCCCCGGCGCGGCCGCCCCCCAACCGAAGCTCTGGGCCACGAGGGCGAGCGCGCCGAGTTTCAGCACCCCTCGGCGGCTCACCCGGCGGTGCAGGGCGCCGGTCAAGGTTTCGGCGCGCGTCGTAGGTAGCTTCATAGGTCTCCCTCCCGTCCGGCTCCGCGGGGGCGGCGCTCCTTACCACGATAGTCGGCCCTTAAGGGCGCTGCAAGGCGCGCGCGCCACACACTCAGGGCGGCCCACGCTACCCGCCCCACACGCTACGGGCCACGCGCCACGGGCCGCGCTCACGTAAAGACGAACAGCGCCAGCAGCCCCCCCAGCAGGGCGTAGAGTAGACCCACCCAGAGCGTCCGGGCGAGCACCTCCCCCTCGCGCCCGACGAGCGCCACGGTCGCCCCCGCGGCGATGATGTTGTGCGGACAGACGATGTTGCCGACCGCCGCGCCAAAGCCCTGCGCGCCGAGTAGCGGCAGCGCCGGCAGCTCTAACGCGAGCGCCGTCGCCCGCTGAAAGTCGGTAAACAGGATGTTCGACGCCGTCGCCGACCCCGTGACGAAGGTGCCCAGCACCCCCACGAAGGGGGCTAGAAGCGGCCAGAGGGGGCCAGCGATCCCCGCCGCGGCGAGCGCGAGGGCGCCAATCATCTCCGCGTGGACCATCACGCGCGAAAGCGCGAGCATCGCGACGAGCGCCACCGCGACCGGGGCGAGCCGCCCCAGGGCGTCTGAGACCGCCCCCCGGAGCGCCTCGCGGGGTGCGCGCTGCAGCGCCGCCCCCAAGGCGAAACCGATAAAGAGCATCGTGCCGGGGTGATACAGCGGCTGCACGCTCCCCGCGAAGGGGCCGAAGCTCCAGCTCAGCTCGAGGCTGGTGAGGGCCGCCCGGAGGGGCGGCACGAGCCGCGTGACGAGCACCGCCGCGACCAGCACCAGGTAGGGCGCCCCGGCGCGCGCGAGCCCCGCCGGCAGGGCGCCCGGCGGCGAGGGGCGCCGCACCCGCAGGACGCCGACGAACGCGGCGCCGCCGAAGAGCGCCCCGCCCAACGTCGGCAGCTCCGGGCCGACGAAGCGCGACAGGAGGGTGTAGGGGAGCAAAAAGAGCGCGGCCGCCAGCAGCGTCCACCCCCAGATGCCGCCCTTGGTGCCGTTGGCGCCGCCCTCGGGGAGCGCGCGGGTGGTGAGCACCATCATGAGGAGCGGGATCACCCACCCGACGAGCGCGTGGTAGACCCCGGTGGCGGCGGCGAGCTCCTGGGCGCTGTAGGGGGTCGCCGCCGCCTGCGGGACGATCGGCGTACCGACCGCCCCGAACGACACCCCGACGGCGTGCCCGACGAGCGCGATGACGACCGCCTGCACGCGGCCGAAGCCGGCGGCCACCAAAAAGGGGGCGGCGAGCGCCACCGAGGTGCCGAACCCCGCCGCCCCCTCGACGAAGAGGACGAAAAACCAGGCTACTAAGAGCGCCGTTACGCGCGGGTCGCCGGAGAGCCCCGCGAGCGCGCGCTGCAGCACCTCGACCTGGGCCGTGCGGAGCTGGAGGTTGTGGATGCAAAGGGCCGGCAGGATGATCCACAAAATCGTCGCGGTGGCAAAGAGCGCCTCGGCGAACACCCCGAGGGTGGCCGTCACCACGCCCAAAGGGACGCGCTCGGTGCCGTAACCGAAAGCCAGGTAGGCCACCGCGAAGGCCACCGCGCACCCCAGCACCCCGGCGCGCGCCGCCGAGGCCCGCAACCCGAGCATGAGGACGAGGATGAGCGCGATGGGGAGCGCTGCAACAAGCGCCACCGGTTACGCGTGCGCGGTGTCGACGGCGACGCGGTGCAGCTCGCCCGCCCCCGTCTCAAAGGCAGTGACGTTGCGCAGCGTCGTGTGGGCGATGTTGTCAAGCGCCTCGACGGTGAAAAACCCCTGGTGGCCGGTGATCAGCACGTTGGGAAACGTCAGCAGGCGGGTAAAGACGTCGTCTTGGATGACCCGGTCGGAGAGGTCCTCGAAAAAGAGGTCGGCCTCCTCCTCGTAGACGTCTAGACCGAGCGCGCCGATCTGCCCCGACTTGAGCCCATGGATCACCGCCCGCGTGTCGACCAACGCGCCGCGGCTCGTGTTGATCAGCATCGCCCCCGGTTTCATCTGCGCGACCGCCTCTTTGCCGATGAGGTGGTACGTCTCGGGGGTGAGCGGGCAGTGGAGCGAGACGATGTCCGCGGCCCCCAAAAGCTCGGGGAGGGGGACGTAGCGGGCGCGCGCCTCGGGGTTCGGGTAGGGGTCGTAGGCGAGCACCTCGCAGCCAAACCCCGCGGCGATCCGCGCGAAGATGAGGCCGATCTTGCCGGTGCCGACCACCCCGACCGTTTTGCCGTGCAGGTCAAAACCCAAAAGCCCGTCGAGGGCGAAGTTGCCCTCACGCACCCGGTTAAAGGCGCGGTGGGTTTTGCGGTTGAGGGTGAGGATAAGAGCGAGCGCGTGCTCGGCGACGGCGTAAGGCGAGTAGGCGGGCACGCGGGCGACGGTGAGGCCCAGCTCCTGCGCCGCGCCCAAGTCGACGTGGTTAAAGCCCGCCGAGCGCAGCGCGATGAGCTTCGTGCCGCCCGCGGCCAGTTCGCGCAAGACGGGCGCGCTTAAGACGTCGTTGACAAAAGCGCACACGCCCGTAAACCCGGCGGCGAGCGAAGCGGTCTCCGGCGTTAAGCGGGGCTCAAAAAAGTGCAGCCCGTGGCCGTGCTCGGCGTTGGCGGCCTCGAAAAAGCGGCGGTCGTAAGGCTTGGTGCTAAAGATGGCGAGGTCCATAGGGCTACCTTAGCCGACGAGGCGCAGAAAGAGGCTGAGAAAGGAGGTCACCACCACCCCGTAGACCGTGTGGCCGACGATAAACGACACCAACAGCGGGAACACCTCGCGGTACGAGGGGACCGGATGGTAGTCGACCACGACGAAGGTGGTGATGATGCCGATAAAGATGCCGTGACAAAACCCCGCGACAAACCCGAAGATGGGGAAAAACAGGTTGAGCTGCGGCACTGCGAAGAGCAGGTACTGGGGCGCCGGGAAGGGGCCGAAGAGAAACATCTGCACGAACCAACCGTAAAAGAGGGCGAACGCCACCCCCCCGAGGGCGAGCAGCACGGCGCCGACGACGCGGGCGCGGGCGTCGACGCGCCGCAGCACCATCGCCCCGAGCCCCCCCAGGGTGTCGTAGTGGAGCCCACCCCAGAGAACTGGCAGGTAGAGCGCGACGACCATCACCCCGGTGGCCAGAAGCCCCGCGACGAGCGCGGCGAAAAAGAACCCCATAGCCCCCTCCTACCAGTACCGCACGCCCGGCACCGGGAGCTGGTCGAGCCACATCGAGATGACCGTCGGGCCGTAGGCGACGATCACCAGCAGCACCGCCAACGCGAACCAGGCGCGCAGGGTGTCCATCACCCGCAGCACCCCCTCGCTGCGCAGGGCGACGGTGCGCGAAAATGGGATCGCCGGCACCTCGCCGTCGGGAAGCTTGCGGCGCGAGAAGAGGGTGCCGAACAGCACCGTGAAGTAGAGCAGCACGGCCGTGAGCAGCACCACGCCGCTAAGACCGGTAAAGAACATCGGCACCGCGGCGTTCGCGTACGCCCCCTCCCAGTTGCCGGTGAGGGCGCTGATCTGCGCGCGGCGCGGGACCGCCAGGTAGCCCTGCCAGTGCATCCCAAAGGCGAAGATCATCATCCCACCGAACCACGCCCACGCCGAGGCGAGCGCCATGCGTGGGGCGAAGAGCGGCTTTTTGGTGAGGTGCGGGACGAGCCAGAAGGTGAGCCCCAAAAACGTCAGCGTGGTCGCGGTGCCGACGGTGATGTGAAAGTGCCCCGGCACCCAGGCGGTGTTGTGCAGCAAGATGTTGAGGTTGAACGAAGCCAGCACGATGCCGCCGGCGCCGCCGAAGATAAACGAGACCATGGCCAGAACCTGCGCCGTAAACGACGGGTCGCGCCAGGGCAGCTTGGGGATCCAACCGAGCACCCCGCGCCCCCCGCGGCGCCGACCGCCGAGCTCCAAAGAGGCGCCGACGGTAAAGGCGGTGAGCAGGCTCGGGATACCGACCATCATGGTCAGCAGGGAGTGGGTGATCTTCCAGGGCGCCGGCACGCCGGGGTCGGTGAACTGGTGGTGAAAGCCCACAGGCACCGAAAAGAGCAGAAACATGATGAACGCAAGCCGTGCCAACGAGTCCGACACCAGCTCCCCCCCCGCTTGGCGGGGCAGCAGGGCGTACCACGAGACGTAAGCCGGCAGCACCCAGAAGTAGACGATGGGGTGACCCGTCCACCAGAAGAGCGTGCGGGCGAGTTCGGGGTCGACGCCGCCGATCAACCCAAACGACCATGGCAGCAGCAAAAACACCATCTCGAGCACGATGCCGGTCGTCGCCAGCCACCACATGAGCCAGGTCACCACGCTCATGTAGGTCACCAGCGGCGTCACCTTGTCGGGGTTTTGGCGCTTCCAGCGCGCCCGCAGGCGGATGGTCTCAAAGCCCACCGCGGTGCTCGCCAAGACCACCAGCGTGAGCCCCAAATAGAACGCCCAGTGCCCCTGCAGGGGGGGGTAGAAGGTGTAGAGCACCGTCGAGGTGTTGCTTAAAACCGCCCAAGCGGCCAAGACGAGGCCGAGGAGCATCGTCACGTACGACCCCCAGGCGAGCGTCATGTCCGGGCGCAGGTCGAGCTCGCGCGCGGGCAGGTAGAGCAGGATGCCGCTGATAAAAAAGGTGGTGAAGACGAAGGCGTTTAAAACCCCGTGCAGCGTCAGACCCTGGTAGTACGAGCGCAGAAAGGGGAGCGCGTCGTAAAGGTTGATGCCGGCGTAGTTGAGCGCCTGGAAGGGGCCCAACAGCGCCCCCACGAGGAGCGCCAGAAGCCCCGTCAACAGAAAGGCGAGCGTCACCCGTTTTTCGGGGTGCGCGGTGGCGGCGTGCGGCAGAGCGGCGGTGCTAACGGCCATAGACGGTCCTTTCCGAGGCTACTCGAGCGCCAGCGCGTGGCGCTCGGCGTGCACTTCCTGCGGCGAGCGCGGGGTCGCGCGGGCCGCGGCGATCTCGTCGGCGGTGTACGGGTCCCCCGGCTGCGCCTCGGCGTTCCCCCACGAGGCGAGGAGGTAGTTGATGGTCTCGGCGATCTCCTCGTCCGACAAGGCCGACCAGGCGGGCATCTGGCCGTTGTAGACGGTTCCGCGGACGGTGATCGGGCCCGCGAGGCCGTAGAGCAGCACGTTGGGGAGGTAGTTGCGATCGGCCGCGGCGAGCGCGGCGGCGTGCCCGTCGGCAAGGGGCGGAAAGGCGCCGGCGACGCCCTCACCAGAGGCGCCGTGGCAGCCCGCGCAGTTGGCCGCGTAGACCCCCTCGCCGATCGCCAGAGCGGCCTCCTGCGCCCCCGCGGGGTCCTGCGCGGCGGCGAGCTGTTCGGGGTAGAGCACGCGGATGGTGCCGAGCATGTTGTGGTGGCCGATGCCGCAGTACTCGTTGCAGGTCACGCGGTAGACGCCGGCGTCGCGGAAGGTGTAGGTAAAGCGCGAGATCTCCCCGGGGATGAGCTGCACGTTGATGTTGGTCCCCTCGACCTGAAAACCGTGCTGGGTGTCGCGGGAGGTCAGGTAAAAGGTGGCCACGGCGCCCACCGGCAAGAGGATCTCGGAGGGGTTAAAGGCGTACGACTGCGCGACCACGCTGACTTGCACCTCGGGCGGCCGCCCCGCGCCCAGGTTCGTCACCGTGACGCCGGGGTTGGCGAAGAGCTCGAGCGCGGTCAGTTGATCGGGCGCCGCGCGCCCGCTGCGCTGCGCGATGTGTCCCCCCTCGGTCGCGAGCGAGTAGGCGATCAGCACGAGAAACAGCACCAGCAGCAGCCCCGCGGCGTTGAGCCAACGGCGCTCCCAACGGGCGATCGCCTCGTGCGTCGCGTCGTGGTGCGGCTCCTCGTGGGCTTCGCGCTGCGGATCGGGGGCCGCGCCGGGGTGCGCGTCGCGGTAGGGTTCGGGGTTGGGGTACTCGGCCACGTCAACCCCGCGCCGCGTTGAGGAAAAAGGTCGCGAACCAGAGCAGCAGGATCACGACGAGCAAAAAGGTGGTGATAAAGACCGCCCCGCTGGGGGAACCGGGCGCTTCGGGGGGGGGCGCGGTAGGCGGTTCCGGCGGGGGGGCGCCCTGCGGCGCCCCTTCGCTCACCGGGCGCTCCGGCTCGGGTGGGGTGGGTGACTCGTTCACAGCGCTCCTCCAATACGTGAATCGGCTTGACCCGGCGTCTCGGCGTGCGTTTCGCGGCCCTCGGCCGTAAGCGAAGCAGCTGCTTTTAGTATCCCGCGCCCACCGCCCCGACTCGACTTTCTTTTGGGGGGGATGGTGCACCCTCTTTTGGCGGTCGCCGGGGCGCGCGGCGGCCGCGCGGCAGAGCCCCTCGCCAACGCCCGGAGGCCGTACGCGCGCAAAGCCCACAGGGCGCGGTCCTACACCGAAAGTGGGTGGCCCAACCCCACTCTTGGGGGCCGACGCCGCCGCGCGCGGCCGTCAGACTCTTCTCCAGGAGACCCCATGATCGAGCGCATCTTGATGCCGCTTGACGGCTCCGCCGCCTCGGCGCACACCCTCCCCTACGGCTTGGCGCTAGCTAGCGCCTGCCACGCCGAGCTCACGCTGCTACACGTCGTGGTCGACCCCATGGCGGGCCTTTACGCCCTGCCACCGGGGATGCCCTACGCCCCCGAGCTGGCGAGCGACCTGAAGTGGGCGGGGGCGGCGCTGCTCGCCGCCGCCGCGGCGCGGGCACAAGCCGCCGGGATCGGGGTGCGCACCCAGCTCCCAAACGACGACCGGCCGGCGCGGGCCATCTTGGCGGCCGCGGCGGCGCACGACCTCACGGTCTTGGGGAGCCACAGCCGCCTAGGCTTGGACCGCTTTTTTCTGGGCTCGGCGACCCAAGAGGTGCTCCGCCGCGCCGAGGGCCCCTGTTTGGTGGTGCGCTTGCCCGACGACATGCGAGCGGGCGCTTGCGACGCCGAGTTTGATGCGCCCGCGTTGAGACACCTCCTCATCGCCCTCGACGGCGGTCCCTGCGGCGAGGCGGCCGTGACCCAAGGACTCGCCCTGGCGCGGGCGCTGCGCGCTCGGGTCACGCTGCTCCACGCGCTCGAGCCCGCTGCCGCGGCCCGCGACCGGGCCGCCGCGGCGGCCCTGTTGGCGCACGCCGCCGGGCGCGCCGAAGCGGCGGGCGTCACCGCGGCGGTAGCGCTCGTCGAGGAGGAGGCGGGGGCGGCGATCCTCACCGCCGAGCGCCGCGCCGACCTGACGGTGATGGGGGCGTGCGGCCTCACCGCGCGCGGCCCCTTGGGGCTCGGCTCGGTGACCGAACGGGTGCTGCGCGCCTCGGCGACACCCCACCTGGTGGTCAACCGCAGCCTCCAAACCGTTCGGGAGGGGCGCGCGGAGCGGGGACGCCGCGCCCCGTAAAGCGGTATGCTCGCCGCGTCGGCCCCTTACCGGCACCCCGGCCGCCCATAGCCTAGACTAGAGCCATGGAACAGCAGGCAGCACAGGAGGTGCCGTCAGCGGCGATCCGCATCCTGCTCGTCGACGACCACGCGGTCGTGCGCCAGGGGCTGCGGTTTTTTCTGGAGCCCGACGACGGGCTCGTCGTCGTCGGCGAGGCGCGCGACGGCGAGGAGGCGCTGCAGCAGGTCGCCGCGCTCACGGCGGCGGGGGGCGGCCCACTCGTCGTGTTGATGGACCTCCTGATGCCCGTCAAAGACGGGGTCGCGGCGACGCGCGAGATCAAAGCGCGCTACCCCGAGGTCGAAGTGCTGGCGATCACCAGCGTTTTGGAGGACCGCCTCGTGGCGGGCGCGGTGCAGGCGGGGGCGACGGGCTACTTGCTCAAAGATACCGACGCCGAGGGGCTCGTCGAGGCGATCTACGCCGCCGCGCGCGGCGAGGTGCGGCTCCACCCGGAGGCCGCCAAGCGCCTCCTAAGGAGCGTGCGCACGAGCGACATGCGCGAGGCCCTGACGGCGCGCGAAACCGATATCCTGCGCCACATCGGGCGCGGCGAGTCGAACAAGGAGATCGCCGCGGCGCTCGGGCTCTCCGAGCTGACGGTCAAAACGCACGTCTCGCGGCTGCTCTCCAAGCTCGGCCTCGCTTCGCGCACCCAAGCCGCGCTCTTCGCGCTTAAAGAGGGGCTCGTCAGCCTTGAGTGAGACGCTCAAAACGCCCTTCGAAAAGCTCGGGGCCGAGATGCTCGCGCGGATGTTCGAGGTGGCCGCGCACGGGCTCGCGCTCCTAGACGCCGACGGGCGCTTTTTGCACATCAACGCGCGCGGCTGCGCGATTTTGGGCCGCCCCTACGAGGCGCTGCGCGCCAGCACCCTGCTTGGGTGCGTAAGCGCCGCGACCCGCATCGAGGCGCAGCGCTGGTTCGCGAGCTCCCTGCGCGGGGGCGCGGAGACGCGCGACCTCGAGGTCGCGCACCCTTGCGGGAGCCGCACGCGCGTCGTCTCCTGCTTCTGCGTCCCGGTCACCTTGGAAGACGAGACCGCCGGGCTCCTGGCGCTCCACGACGTCACCGAAAGCCGCCGCGCCGAACGCGAAGCGCACACCCTCTCGCGGGTCGCCTCGAGCCTCGGCGCGGGCGCTTCGGTCTACGAGGCCTCGAGCGCCATCGCCCGCTGGGTGGTCAAGACGAGCGGCGCCGCGGCGGCCGCCGTGGTGCTCTTTCAGGGGGACCTAAGCCGCGGTTACGTCACCGGCTCCTACGGCTTGCCGCGCGGCTTCGGCGCGGCCTGCCGCGCGGGGCTGGCAGCCGGGCGGCCGCCCCTGACGGGCCGCGCGATCCTCGCCGGCGAGGGGGCGAGCGTCGTGCGCGGCGCGCGCGCGGCGCACCTCGCCGACCCCGCCTTCGCCGAGCTGCGCCCCGCCCTGCAAGGAGCCCCGTGGGACACCCTGGTGAGCGTGCCCTTGCGGCTGCGCGCCCAGACGCTCGGGGTGCTCCTGGCCTACTTCCCCGAGGGCTACGAGGTCGAAAGCGAGCGCGACTTTTTGGGGCGCCTAGCGGGGCAGTGCGTGCTGGCGATCGAGAACGCGCGGCTTTTAGCCGACGCCCAAGACAGCGCCGCGCTCGAGGAGCGCCAGCGCCTCGCCCGCGAGCTGCACGACTCGGTCTCGCAGGCGCTCTACGGCATCGCGCTGGGCTCCAAAAGCGCCCTGAGCCTCCTTAAAACGCACCCCGAACGGGTCGAGGAGCGGCTGCAGTACGTGCTCGCCATGGCCGAGGCGGCGATGAGCGAGATGCGCGCGCTGATCTTCGAGCTGCGCCCCGAGATGCTCGAGGCCGAAGGCTTGGGGGGGGCGCTCACCAAGCTCGCCGCCGCCGCGCAGGCGCGCCACCACCTCGAGGCCACGTGCCATGTCAGCGGCGAACCGCCGCTGCCCATGAAGCACAAGAGCGCCCTCTACCGCGTCGCCCAGGAGGCGCTCCACAACGTCGTTAAACACGCGCGCTCGCGCCGCGTGTCGCTCAGCCTCAGCACCGAGAACGGGGTGGTGAGGCTTGAGGTCTGCGACGACGGCGTCGGCTTCGACCCGACGGCGCGCTTTAGCGGGCGCTTGGGGCTGTCGTCGATGCGCGAACGCGTCGAGGCGCTCCAGGGAACCCTCGAGATCGCCTCGGCGCCGGGCCGGGGGACGCGGCTCTTAGCCACCCTGCCGCTGCCGGAGTAGGCGCGCGGGAGAGCGCCCGCCGCGGGCGGTGGGTAACTTACAGCTTGTAATGCCTCATTATTTGAGGTATCATGCGCGCATGACGCTCCGAGTCAACCCCTTAAGCCGCCGCCCCGGCCAGAAGCGGCTGGTGGTAGCGGTGCGCGGCGCGGCGGGCACCGGCAAAAGCCACTTCGCCGCCTCGCTGGCGCGCGCCGGCGTCGGTCGGCTGCTGCTGCTTGACGTCGAACGCAAGTCGCGGCTCCTGCCCGGCGCCACGGGGCCGGCACCCGCGTTCGACGCGGTCGAGATCCACCACCCCGACGAGCTGCCCGAGTTTATCGACTGGGCGCTCGAGGGCGAGGGGCGCGCGCAGGGCTACGGCGCCTTCGCCCTCGACTCGTGGAGCCTCTACTTCGCGCGCAAACACCGCGAGACGTTGCGGGCGGTTCGCGAGCGCACGGGCGACCCCACCGCGCAACCGAGCGCCGACCTCTTGCACGACGACCAGGTGCTCTACCAGGAGGTGCTGCGGCGGCTCTGCATCGACAGCGGCGCCTGCGTGGTCATCACCGACCACATCGCCGCCAAGGGCCGCGAGCAGGCCGAGGAGAACGAGCTCGGCCAAGTCGTCCCCATCACCCGGGGCGGGCTCGAGTACTTTATCGACGTGATGCTCGAGCTCTCGCTGCGCGCCGACGGCTTCGAGACGCGGCGCGTCGGGACGGTCATCAAGAGTAACAGCGCGCACTTCCCCATCGGCCTAGAGCTCGAGGACCCGACCTTCGGGATGCTCTTGGAGCGGCTCGAGGACGTCCCCCCCGCCCACGACACGGTGCCCGCCTTTTTGACGCTGCCAGACGCCCCCGCCGAGCCCGAGCTGAGCCTCTCGGAGCTCGTCGCGCGCGCCGAGGGCTACGGCGTCGACCGCGCGAAGCTGCTCCTGGCCGCGCGCAGCTACCACAAGGTCGCCGCCCTCGAGCAGCTCACGCCCGCGCAGCGCCAGGACCTCGCCGCGCGCATGGCCGAGCGCTTCGGCGCCCCCAGCGGCAAGCGGGGCAAGAGCGCCGCCTAACCCCTCAAGCCCTCCGCGAGCGCGTACGCGAGGTCGTTCTGACGCAGCTCGCGCCGCAGGGCGCGCAGGGTCGTGTCGCGGTCGATGACCACCAGCTCGACGCCCGCGATCTCGGCGAAGTCCTCGAGCTCCTCGGTGGTTACGGCGTATGAAAAAGCGGTGTGGTGCGCGCCGCCCGCGTAGATCCAGGCGGCAGCGGCCGTTTTAAAGTCGGGCAGGGGGCGCCACACGGCCCGCGCCACGGGCAGCTTGGGCAGCTCGGGGTGAGCGACCGCCTCGACCTCGCTTACGATCAGCCGAAACCGCCCCCCCAGGTCCACCAGCGAGGCGTTGACCGCCCGCCCGGGCGGCGCGTCGAACACGAGCCGCACGGGGTCCGCCTTGCCGCCGATGCTTAGGGGGTGGACCTCTAAGCGCGGCCGCCCCGCGGCGATGCTCGGACAGACCTCGAGCATGTGCGCGCCCAGCACGAGGTGCCCGTCCGGGTGCAGGTGATAGGTGTAGTCCTCCATAAAGGACGTCCGCTCCCCCCCCGCCATCACCTTGGCCGCGCGCAGCAGCAGCGCCGTCTTCCAGTCGCCCTCCCCACCGAAGCCGTAGCCGTCGGCCATGAGCCGCTGCACCGCCAAACCGGGGAGCTGCTTGAGGCCGTGCAGGTCCTCGAAGGTGGTGGTAAAGCCTTTGAAGCGGCCCTCCTCTAAAAAAGCCCGCAACCCGAGCTCGAGGCGTGCCCCGTCGCGCAGCGAAGCGTGGCGCGCGCCGCCCGGGAGCAGCTCGGGGGCGACGTCGTAGGCGGCGGCGTAGACGTCGATGAGCGCGTCGACCTCGCGTTCTGAAACGGCCTCCACCCGTTCGGCGAGGTCGCCCACGCCGTAGCCGCTGACCGAGACGCCGAAGCGCAGCTCGGCGGCCACCTTGTCGCCCTCGGTGACCGCCACGAAGCGCATGTTGTCGCCGAAGCGGGCCACCGCCGCCCCCTGCAGGTCGCTCCAGGCGTGCGCCGCGCGCGCCCAGGCCCCGAGCCGCGCCGCGACCTCCGGGTCCTGCCAGTGGCCGACCACGACCTTGCGGCGCAGCCGCATCCGCGCGTGCAGCGCCCCCGCCTCGCGGTCGCCGTGGGCCGCCTGGTGGAGGTTCATGAGGTCCATGTCGAGTGCGCTCCAGGGGAGGTCGCGGTGGTGCTGGGTGTGCAGGTGGCAGAGGGGTTTACTCAAGGTGGCGAGCCCGCGGATCCACATCTTGGCGGGGGAGAAAGTGTGCATCCACACAATAAGGCCCGCGCACGACGGGTCGCTCGAGGCCGCCGCGCAGAGCCCCGTGACCTCCTCGGGGGTGGTCAGGACGCCCTTGTAGCGCACGGGCAGCGGGAGCGCCGCGGCGGCGCAGAGGCCGCGCGCGACCTCCTCGGCGTTGCGGGCGACCTCGGCCAGGGGGCCGGGGCCGTAGAGGTGCTGCGAGCCGCAGACAAACCACAGCTCGGGGGTCTGAAGGTGGGCGAGGGTGGACAACGGCGCCTCCTTACTGGCCGTAGACGGTGGTGTAGCGCTCGTGCAGCTTGTCGATCGCCTCCTGCGCCAACGGCACGGGCGTACCGAGCTGCAGCGCCAAAAACGAGGTGCGCGCGACGTCTTCGCACATCACGGCCGCCTTGAGCGCCGCTCTAGGGGTCGGCCCGAGCGCGAAGACGCCGTGGTTTTGCATGACCACCGCGGGCGAGCGGTGGCCCCGCAGCACCCGCACGACCTCGCGGCCGATCTCCTCGCCGCCGATGAGCGCAAATCCCCCGCAGGGGATCGGCCCGCCGAACTCGTCGGCCATGGCGGTCAAAAAGCAGGGGATCTCGCGGCCGACAGCGGCAAAGGCCGTGGCGTAGGGGCTGTGGGTGTGCACGACGCCGCCGACCTCGGGCATGTGGCGGTAGATGTAGGCGTGCGTGGCGGTGTCCGAGGAGACCTTGTAGGGGCCTCTAGCCTCGAGCGTCTCGATATCCACCTCGCAGAGGCTCTCGGGGGTGAGGTCTTCAAACATCACCCCGGAGGGTTTGATCAGCATCGTCTTCGCCCCCGGCGCGCGGCCGCTGAGGTTGCCGCTCGTCCAGGCCACCAGGCGGTGGGCGGGCAAGTAGGCGTGGAGCGCGCAGACCTCGCGGCGCAACTCGCTAGCGTCACTCATCATCTCCTCCCCTTAAACCCACGGCGCGTCAGCGCGGTGGGGGCGCGGTGCTCAGGCGCACCACCAGCTCGGGCGTCAAACACACCTGCTCGGGTCGGGGCGGCAGCTGCGGCGCCCGGCGCGCCTCGATGGCCTTGAGGATCAACGCGGCGCTCCGCGTACCCAGCTCCGCGAAGTCCTGCCGGACGGTCGTCAAGGGGGGGCGGTAAAAGCGCGCCTCCGGCACGTCGTCGAAACCGACCACCGAGACCTCCTCGGGCACCCGCACCCCGCGCTCGGAGAGCGCTGCCAGGGCGCCCAGCGCCATCTGGTCGTTGCCCACGACGAGCGCCGTAAAGCGCTCCCCCGAGCTCAGCAGCGCCTCCGCGGCGCGGTAGCCCCCCTCAGCGGTCCAGTCGCCCTCGACGCTCCGCCCCGGCGTCAGCCCGGCCTTGAGAAGCGTCTCGCGCCACGCTTCGTGGCGCGCCCAGGCGTCGTGCCACGCGAGCGGCCCGCTGATCTCGGCCACATGGTGGTGCCCGAGGTCCACGAGGTGCCGGGTCGCGAGCGCGCTGCCGTGCCCTTGGTCGATGACCACCGACGGGAGCGGGCTCCCCTTGGCGACGTCGATCATCACGAAGGGCCGCCCGCCGCAAAGGGCGTCGATCTCCGCGAGGCTCACCTCGCGCAGCGGCGTGATTAAAATCAGCCCCTCGACGTCGTGGCGCCCTAGCTCGCGCACCGCACCCTCCAAGCTGGGGCGCTCGAGGTCGTCGACCGAGGCCAGCGCAAACCCGTAGCCGCGCCCCTTGAGCGCCCGCTCGACGCTTAAGACCATCTGCGCGGGGCCGTAGAAGGTGGTGCCGAAACCCACGATGCCGACCGTTTTGGAGCGCCCCGTGACGAGCTTGCGCGCGAGCGCGTTCGGCCGGTAGCCGAGCTCGCGAATGGCGGCGAGCACCCGCGCGCGCGTCGCCGGGGCGACGCTAGGGTGCTCGTTGATGACCCGCGAGACGGTCTGGTGCGAGACGCCGGCGGCGCGCGCGACGTCGTTGAGCGTGACGGCTTTGGGGGGGTGCGAGGCACTAGCACTCATAACCCTTCCCTACCATAAGGACGCCCCTGGGGAGCCCATTTGAGCCCCCCCTTAGCCACGGGTCTTGTTGTAGACGTCGAAGAAGACGGCGAGCAGCAAGACGAGCCCCTTGATCACCTGCTGGTAGTCGATCCCCACCCCGAGAATCGACATGCCGTTATTCATGACGCCCATGACAAACGCGCCGATCACCGCCCCGACGACCGTACCGACGCCGCCCGAGGCCGAGGCGCCGCCGATAAACGCGGCCGCGATGACGTCTAATTCGAAGGTGCTCCCCCCCCCGGGCGTCGCCGTGTTGAGCCGCGCGGCGAACACGAGCCCCGCTAGGGCCGCGAGAAAGCCCATGTTGACAAAGGTCAAAAAGGTCAGGCGTTCGGTCTTGACCCCCGAGAGCTTGGCCGCCTTGACGTTACCCCCCAAGGCGTAGAGGCGCCTGCCGATGACCGTCTGGGTAGTGACGAAGGTGTAGAGGACGATCAGCGCGAACATGATCAGCAGCACGTTGGGCAACCCGCGGTAGGAGGCGAGCAGGTAGCAGAGGTACATGATGGCGGCGACAACGGCCGCGTTTTTAAGGACGAAAAACCCCAGCGGCTCGGTCTCTAAACCGTAGCGGCGCGCGCTGCGCCGACCCCGGAGGCTGAGCAGCACGAGCGCGAGGGAGACGAGCCCACCCAAGACGAGGGAGGTGAGGTGCAGCTCGCCCCCGCCGAAGACGTCCGGGAGAAAGCCCGACGAGAGGCGCTGAAACGCCCCCGGAAAGGGGCCGACCGACTGGCCTTGCAGCAAGGCCAGGCTGAGCCCCCGAAACACGAGCATCCCCGCGAGCGTGACGATAAACGACGGGATGTGGGCGTAGGCGACCCAAAACCCCTGCGCCGCCCCGATCAGCACCCCCGTGAGGAGGCAGAGCAGCACCGTCGGCAACCAGTGAACACCTTGCTGCACCATCAAGACGGCGGCGAGGGCGCCGACGAAGCCGACCACCGACCCGACCGAGAGGTCGATGTGGCCCGCGACGATCACCAACAGCATGCCGATCGCCATGATGACGATGTACGAGTTTTGCAGCAGCAAGTTGGTGAGGTTCAGCGGGCGCAGCAGCACGCCGCCCGTGCGGAGCTGGAAAAACACCATGATGGCGAGCAGCGCCACGAGCATGCCGTAGCGGCGGAGGTTGCGGCGCACGAGCTCGCGGGCGCTAGCGACTTGCGCGCGCGGCAGCGCCGAAGGGGTGGTGCTCACCTCGGCCCTCCTCTCATACGGGTACCTCCCGCGCGTCCGGCGGGGCGTCCTCTAACCGGACGATCTCGCGCATGATGCGCTCTTGCGAGGCGCTCCGAGCGTCCATCTCGCCCACGATGCGCCCCTCGTTCATCACGTAGATGCGGTCGCTCATCCCCAAAACCTCCGGCAACTCCGAGGAGATGAGGAGGATCGCCTTGCCCTGGGCCGCGAGGCGGTTGATCAGGGTGTAGATCTCGAACTTCGCCCCGACGTCGACGCCGCGCGTCGGTTCGTCTAAAAGCAGCACCTCCGGCTCGGCGAAGAGCCACTTGCCGAGCACGACCTTCTGCTGGTTGCCCCCCGAGAGGTTGACCGCTTCCTGCTCGATGCTGCGGCAACGGATGCGGAGCTCCTCGCGGTAGCGGTGAGCCACCCCCACCTCCCGGGGCGCGTCGATCACCACCCCTTTGGCGACGGCGCCCAAGTTGGCGAGCGTGAGGTTGTGCCGGATGTCCTGCTCCAAGATGAGCCCGAGCGCCTTGCGGTCTTCGGTGACGTAGGCGACGCCCTGGGCGATCGCTTTGGGGACCGTGCTGAGGTCGACGACCTGGCCGCGCAGACGCACCTCGCCGCTCACGCGCCGACCGTACGAGCGACCGAAGAGGCTCATGGCGAGCTCCGTGCGCCCCGCGCCCATGAGCCCCGCGAGCCCGACCACCTCGCCGCGCCGCAGGTAAAACGACGCGTCGTGGATCACCCGTCGGTCGCGCTGCACGGGGTGAAAGACGTTCCAACCGCGCACCTCGAAGAGCGTCTCGCCGACCCGGTGGGTGCGGGGCGGGTAACGCTGGGTCAGCTCGCGCCCCACCATGCCGCGGACGATGCGCGCCTCGCTCACCGGCCCCGCGCGCGCGTCGAGCGTCTCGACCACCTCGCCGTCGCGCAGCACGGTGATGGTGTCCGCTACCTTGACGACCTCGTTGAGTTTGTGCGAGATCAACACCGAGGTGATCCCCTGCGCCTTAAACTCGAGCAGCAGCTTTAACAGCGCCTCGGAGTCGCTCTCGCTCAAGCTCGCCGTGGGCTCGTCGAGGATGAGGAGCTTGACCTCTTTAGCGAGCGCCTTGGCGATCTCCACGAGTTGCTGCTTACCTACCCCGAGCTCAGCCACCGGGGTGTCGGGCGCTTCGTCGAGCCCCACCTTGGCGAGTAGCGCGCGCGCCTGCAGGGTCGCTTGCGACCAGTCGATGACGCCAAAGCGCGCGCGCTCGTGACCCAAGAAGAGGTTTTCGGCGATCGACAAGAGCGGCACGAGCGCGAGCTCCTGGTGGATGATGATGATGCCCAACGCCTCGCTGTCGCGCACGTTGCGAAAGGCGCGCACTTGGCCGCGAAAGCGGATCTCCCCCTCGTAAGACCCGTGCGGGTAGACGCCACTCAGGACCTTCATGAGGGTGCTCTTACCCGCCCCGTTCTCACCGACGAGCGCGTGGATCTCCCCCTCGCGCACCCTCAGCGAGACGTTGTGGAGCGCCCGCACCCCCGGGAACGTCTTGGTGATCGCGCGCATCTCCAAAAGGGGCTGAGCCGCGGTGTTTGCTAGAGGGTTAGGTAGCTCTACAGTCATAAGCGTCAGCGTTTCCCGGTCGAAAAAGCAGGCAGCCCCTGACGTGACGGGGCCGCCTCGAGCCTTACTCGAGCTGGTCGCGCGTGTAGTAGCCGCTCTCGACGAGCACCGCTTCCCAGTTCGAGGCGTCGACGATGACGGGCTCGAGCAGGTACGAGGGCACCACCTTGACGCCGTTGTCGTAGGTCTCGGTGTCGTTGACCGGCACCTCTTCGCCGGCCAGCAGCGCGTCGACCATCTCGGTCGTGACCCGAGCGAGCTCGCGGGTGTCTTTAAACACCGTCGAGGACTGCTCGCCCGCTAAAATCGCCTTGACGGACGGGATCTCAGCGTCTTGCCCGGTGATGATGGGCATGGGCAGGTCGTCCGAACCGTAGCCGACGCCCTTAAGCGAGGAGATGATCCCGATGCTGAGGCCGTCGTAGGGGGAGAGCACCGCGTCGACGCGCGCGTCGGTGTAGAAGGCGCTCAGCAGGTTGTCCATCCGGGCTTGCGCGGCCGAGCCGCTCCAGCGCAGCGTCGAGACCTGGTTCATGCCCATCTGGCCGCTCCGCACCACGAGCTGCCCGTTGTCGATGTAGGGTTGCAGCACCGACATGGCGCCGTCGTAGAAGAAGTAGGCGTTGTTGTCGTCCGGTGAGCCGCCGAAGAGCTCGATGTTAAAGGGTCCTTCGCCGCTCTCGAGCCCGAGCGCCTCCACGATATAGGTCCCCTGCAGCACGCCGACCTGGAAGTTGTCGAAAGTGGCGTAGTAGTCGACGTTGGGCGAGTCGCGGATGAGGCGGTCGTAGGCGATCACGCGGATGCCCTGGTCGGCCGCCTGCGCGAGCGCGTCCGAGAGCGTCGTGCCGTCGATCGCGGCGATCACGAGCACGTCCACGCCCTTGACGATCATGTTCTCGATCTGCGCGAGTTGGTTGGGGATGTTGTCCTCGGCGTACTGCAGATCGGTGCGGTAACCTTTCTCCTCAAAGAACGCCACCATGCTCTGCCCGTCGGAGATCCACCTCGAGGAGGACTGCGTCGGCATCGCAATCCCCACGTAACCCGTCTCTTGTGCCGCCGCCGCACCTAGCCAGAGCCCTACGAACGCGACCAAAACCGACCGACGTGCCCTCATACCGCCTCCTCCAAGGTTCCTGTTGTCGTTGACCTCAGTGTGAACGTTAACATATCCTGGCGCATTTTGTCAATGGTTTCCGAATGGTCGGGGCGTCCTCACCCGGCGCGCCCCGCCTCAAACCCCTCACGCCCCGCAGCGCCCAAGGTAAACGGGGTAAACTCCCCCATGACCATCTCAGGGATCATCCTGGACATGGACGGGGTGCTCTGGCACGGCGAGACGCCCCTGCCCGGACTTCAGGAGCTGTTTCGCACGCTCTGGGCGCTGCAGCTGCCCTTCGTGCTGGCGACCAACAACGCCACCAAAACGCCCGCGCAGTACGAAGCGAAGCTGCAGCGCTTCGGCGTGACGGTGGCGCCCGAGCAGATCCTCACCTCGCCGGGCGCCGCCGTCGGGTACTTGCGGGAGCGCTTCCCCGCGGGCACCCCCGTCTACGCCGTCGGCGAGCGGGGGCTTCACGAAGCGCTCCTAGAGGCGGGTTTTGACGTCGTCGGGCCCGACGAGGTGCGCGCCGGCGCCTCGCCGCCGGTAGTCGTCGGGGGGCTCACCACGCACAACCTCTCCTACGAGCTGCTCGCGACCGCCAGCTTGCTCGTCCGGGGGGGGGCGGCCTTCGTCGCCACCAACGGCGACCGCACCTACCCGTCCGAACGGGGGCCGCTGCCGGGGGCGGGGGCCGTCTTGAGCGTTATCACGCAGGCGACGGGCACGCCGCCCACGGTGGTCGGCAAACCCCACCGGGCGCTGTTCGACGAGGCGCTGCGCCGCCTCCGCGTCCCCCCCGAGCGGGCGCTGATGGTCGGCGACCGCCTGGACACCGACGTCGTCGGGGCGCAGGCGGCGGGGCTCAAGACCGCGCTCGTGCTCACCGGGATCACCCGCCACGAGGACTTAGCGCGCTCCGAGGTGCAACCGGACTTCGTGCTAGCGGACCTAGACGCGCTCACCGCGTGGCTGACGGCGCAGCTTACGCCCCGTGCGGCAGGGGAGCTAGCGTGAAGCGCGCGGAGGGGGGTTCGTGAGGGTTCTGTTCCTCGGCGGTACCGGCGTCATCAGCTCGGCTTGTTCGCAGCTCGCCGCCGAGCGCGGCGTCGAGCTCTACGTGCTGAACCGCGGCCGGACGGCGCGGCCCGTCCCAGAGGGCGCGACGCTGCTGCAAGGCGACGTTCGCGACCCGGCCTCCGTCGAGGCGGCGCTCGGCGGCTTGGGGTTTCGGGTCTTCGACGCGGTGGTCAACTGGATCGCCTTTACCCCCGAACACCTCGAGGCCGACCTGGCGCTCTTTCGGGACCGCACCCGGCAGTACGTCTTTATCAGCTCGGCCTCGGCGTACCAGACGCCGCCGCAGCGCCTGCCAATCACCGAGTCGACCCCGCTCCGCAACCCCTACTGGCGCTACGCGCAGGGCAAGATCGCCTGCGAGGAACGTCTCACACAGGCCTACCGCGACGAGGGCTTCCCCATGACCATCGTCCGGCCGTCGCACACCTACGACCGGACGCTCCTACCCTTCGACGGCGGCTACACCGTTCTCGACCGGATGCGCCGCGGCGCGAAGGTGATCGTCCACGGCGACGGCACCTCCCTCTGGACGCTGACCCACCACCGCGACTTCGCGCTCGGCTTCGTCGGGCTCCTCGGCAACCCACAGGCGCTCGGCGAGGCGTTTCACATCACCTCGGACGAGGTCCTCACCTGGAACCAGATCGTTGACCTCGTGGCGCGCGCGGCGGGGACCGAGGCGCGGGTCGTGCACCTGCCCTCGGAGCTGATCGCCGCTTTTGACGCCGAGTGGGGTGCCGGGCTCCTGGGGGACAAAGCGCACAGCATGGTCTTCGACAACACCAAGATCAAGCGCGCCGTGCCCGAGTACCGGGCGACGGTGCCGTTTGCCAGGGGCGCCGAGGAGATCATCGCCTGGTTTGACGCCGACCCCGCGCGGGGGCGCGTCGATGCGCGCATGGACGCCCTTATGGACCGTATGATTGGGGCTTATGAAGGGGCCTTCCCGCACCCTTGACCGGCCACGCCCGAGCCTCGCGGTGCCCGCGCGCTTTGCGGACGTGCTCGGCCACCGCACCCGCTACCTCGCCCTCGGCGAGGGGTCGCCCGTGCTGCTGCTGCACGGCCTCAGCCGCAGCCTCGAGGACTGGTCCGCGACGCTAGCGCCGCTGGGGGCGCACCACCGCGTCTACGCCCTCGACCTCGCGCAGTTTAACGCCGCGTCGCGCGACGCGTACGCCGCTCTGGGCGACTTTGCGCACTTTGCCAAGGCATTTTTGGACGCGGTCGGGGAGCACCGGCCGCTCGCTGTGATCGGCAACTCGCTCGGCGGCGCCGTCGCGCTGCGCTTCGCGGCCGACTACCCGGAGCGCGTCGCCAAACTCGTGCTCGCGGGCTCTGCGGGCTTTGGCCGCGGGCTCCTCTGGCTGCTGCGCCTGCTGGCGCTGCCCGGCGTCGGCGAGCTGTGCCTCGCCCTCGACCGGCTCGCCGCCGAGATCGCCCTGCGCTGCATCTTCTACGACCCGCGGTTTGCGACGCGCGCGCGCGTGCGCGAGACCCTCGAGCTCGTTCGGCGACCCGGCGCCAAACGGGCGCTGCTGCGCGCCCTGCGCGCGTTCGGCTCGCCCCTCGGGGTGCGCGCCGCGTGGCGCCGCGAGCTCGCGCAGCGCCTCGCCGCCCACCCGGTACCGATGCTGGTGGTGTGGGGCGAGCGCGACCGCATCCTGCCGGTGCGGCACCTTCAGCGGGTGCGGCGGCTCTACCCGCACGCGCGGACCCACTTGTTCAGAAACACGGGACACGCGCCGCAGCTCGAGCGCGCGGCGGCCTTTAACCGGCTGGTGCTCGAGTTTTTAGCCGAAGCCGCGCTGCCCGACGCTCCAAAGGCGCGCGGCCGAGCGGCCGGCGTTTAGGCCGAGAGCGGCGCCCTGGGCGCGGCGAGCGCCTGCGCCAAAAAGCCCTTGGCGAACGCCTCGACCCGGTCCCAGTCGGTGTAGACCACGTCCTCGCTGGTCACCGTACCGCCGCCCAGCTGATAGTCCAAGAGCTCGAGCACCAGGCGCTTAAAGTAGTCGTAGCGGGCGTGCCGCAGCGCGCCGGCGAAGCTCGCGGTGACGAGCGGCTTGAGGCCGGTGTCCTCCACAAAGGCCGTGATGTAGCCCTGCGCCTCGCGCTGCTTGTCGGGGTGGTGCACGGCGGCGGAGAGGCACACCGAGAAAAAGGCGGTCGGCAGCTCTGCGAGCGCCTCGGCGTGCGCCTTGGCAAAGTCCACCACGCTCGTCTGGTGCTGCCCCTGGTGGACCGAAGCGCCGAGGATGAGCGCGTCCCAACCGCCGCGCGCGAGCAGCTCCCCCGCCTCGGCGGCTGCGGCGAGTTTGACGAACGCCCCCTCCCCCCGGAGGGTGTCGGCGACGCGCGCAGCGACGTCGCGGGTGTGGCCTTCGGTCGTCCCGTACACGACCAACACGCGGGTGCCCTGGTGGCTTCTCATAGCTCGCTCCTCCCGGCAGGTCAGCGTTAGGCTAGCGCGTGACGCGTTGATCCCCTTAGTGTAGGGCGCGCGGCGCCACGCTTCGCCCCCCAAAGCGCGGCGCCGCCCTACCACTTAAGGTGTAGCGGTAGGGCGGCCCGTGTGCTTGGAGGTGGGGTTTGGGGCTGGTGCTTAGGGTTGCGGGGTCGGGGGGGGCGGGTCGCCGGGGCCCTCCTCCTCGCGGATGACCTCGAGCTTGACTTTGGAGACGAGCGCGGCGATCGCCCCCAGCGCGGCCAAGAGCGGCGCCGCGAGCGTCAAGATCCCCCCCGCGACGACCCCGACGGTGAGCGGCACGCTGATGAGCTCGAACCCGTCTTGGGTGCGGAGGATGACGCGCTTCGTGGTGCTGTCTTGGACGAGCTCCTTGATGCGGTCGACGAGTTGGTTGCCGGCGACCTCGACCTCCTCGACCCAGGTGCGCTTCTGCCGTTGGGCGCCGGTCGCCCCTTCGGTTTCCGGCGCGCTCGCGTCGTGGTTCGGCCCCGGCACGCTTGGTCCCTGTGCGTTTGGCCCTTCTGGCTCGGGCGGTGTGGTCATGCGATCTCCTTTCGCGTCCTCGCTTATCATAACGCGGCAGACTGAGCTGAGCGCGCGCCGAAACGGACAACGGGGGCAACCGGACCTCCTCCAGGGGTAGGGCGCCGCCCGCACTTCTAGGAGAACTGATGAACCCAACCGACCTCACGACAGCCTCCGCGACGAAGCTGGCCGAAATCATCCGCACCGGGCAGGTCACCTCCGAGACCGTCGTGCGCGCCCACCTAGAACGTATTGCGGCCGTCAACCCCTCTCTTAACGCCGTCGTGCAGCTCCTCGCCGATGCGGCGCTCGAGGAAGCGCGCCGAGCGGACCAGAGGCTCGCGCGCGGAACCGTACTGGGGCCGCTTCACGGGGTGCCGTTTACCGTCAAGGACTGGCTCGAGACCGCCGGGGTGGTCTGCACGGCGGGCGACGAGCGCTACCGCCGACACGTGCCTAAAGAGGACGCCACGGCCGTCGCCCGCCTGCGCGCGGCGGGCGCGGTGCTGCTCGGCAAGACGAACGTGATGGCCCAAAACCCGGTCTACGGGCGGACCCATAACCCCTACAAGCTCGGCTACTCCCCGGCGGGCAGCAGCAGCGGGGAAGCCGCCCTGATTGCAGCGGGCGGGTCGCCCCTCGGGTTGGGCAGCGATTCGGGCGGGAGCATCCGCCAACCCGCGCACAACTGCGGGATCGCCGGCCTTAAACCGACCACCGGGCGCGTGCCGCTGACCGGGCACCTGCCCAGAATCAGCGCGATGAACGACCCACGCACCGCGGTCGGCCCGATGGCCCGCTTTGTGGAAGATTTGGCGCTCGCGCTGCCCATCTTGAGCGGCCCCGATTGGCGCGACGCGAGCGCCCTGCCGGTGCCGCTTGGAGACCCGCTCGAGGTCACCCTACCGGAGCTGCGCGTCGCCGTTTACACCGAACACGAGGGCGCGTCGCCGACCCCTGAGACCGCTGCAGCCGTCCGCCGGGCGGCGGAAGCGCTCGCAGGGGCGGGCCTCGACGTCGAGGAGCGTATCCCGCCCCGCGTCGAAGAAGCCTACGCCATCACCCGCGACTACTGGCGGCGGCCCGAATCCGAATCGTGGGAGCGGTGGGAACCCGACGGCGAGGCGACGCTCTCCAGCGAGGCGGTCGAGCGCCACCTCTTCGCGTGGGACCGCCTGCGCCGCGCGCTGATCGGCTTTATGGCGCGCTTCGACGTCATCCTCACCCCCGCCGCCGAAAGGCCCGCCGCCCCGCACGGCGAGCCGGAGGGCGGCATCCCCTACACCCTGCCCTACAGCCTGACGGGCTACCCCTGCGCCGTGGTGCGCGCCGGGACGTCACCGGAGGGGCTGCCCATCGGCGTGCAGGTGGTCGCGCGGCCTTGGCGCGACGACGTGGCCTTGGCCGTGGCGTATGAGCTGCAACGCGCCCTCGGGGGGTGGCGCCCGCCGCCCCTATAAGGCGGGGAGCACCCACGGCGGGCCGTGGCGACCCTAGCGCTTCAAACGCGGCCCTCCGGTGATGAGAGCGTCGGGCGCGCCTGCACGAACAGCGCGGACGTTTGCCGCGCCCAGGCACTTGGAGCGAGCCACACGGACGACCAACCCCACCCAACCCGGTAGCCCTGGCCCGCAGCCGGCAGCACCCCACCGGAGCCTGCCCCCTACCCTTTGTAGGTAAACGCGTAGGTAAACGCCAAGCAGCCCCCGCGCGTTCGGCGTACCGTACGCTTCAGCATCACTTAGGGAGGCAGCGTGAGCGAGTTCGAGCACAGCACCACCATCCAGGCGTCGCCGGACGAGGTCTTCGCCTTTATCGGTAAGGTCGAAAACCTCCCCAAATACCTGCCGACGACCAAGAGCGCGCAGCCGCAGGGGAGCGAACGAGTGCGCGTGCAGGGCGAGGCGCGGGGGCACCCCTACGACGCCGACGGCTACTTTCGCCGCGACGCGGCCCGTCACCGCCTCGAGTGGGGCGCCGACGAGGGGCACTATTCGGGCTGGTTGGCGGTCGAGGCGCAGGGCGAGGGCGCGCAGATGACCGTGCACCTGTCGTTTTCGGGCGGCCCACCGGCGGGCGAGGGGGGCGCGCCAGGTGAAACTGACCAAGCGGGCCCTAACCGTGAACAGATCCAAGAGGGGCTCGTAAAAGCGCTTTTGTCCATCAAGAACTTTGTTGAAAAGGGCCGCAGCGGGGGTAAAGAGGCGCCGAGCGCGGCGACCTAGACCCCTTTGCGAACGTGGAGGGCTGTGTAAGAGCGCCGTCAGACACCCCCGTGTACACTTCCCGTCATGACCCGCCTGCGCCAGCGAAGTGTGCTCCGCCTTCTCTACGCCTCTACGCTCGGTTTCGGCGCCCTCGTCGGCCTCGCCTTCCCCCCCTTCGCGGCGCTGCTCCTCGACACAGAACGCGCCCTGGAGCCGTCCTTTTTCGCCCTCTGCCTCGCCGCTGGACTCTTGGTCGGTTGGGCCAACTGCCGGCTCTTCGGGCGGGTCATCGCGCGCGAACTCGGGTGCGTGGTGCGGCGGATGCGGGCGCTTCACGAGGAGGTGCTGCGGTCGCCGGAGCTGACCGACGGCGACCTGATCGCGCCGCTGCCGGTAACGAGCCACGACGTCATCGGGGAGATCGCAGGGGCGTTTAACACCCTTGCCCAGGGGGTCATCGACCGGTTGCAGAGGGCGCTACGCGACGCTCGGGAGAGCGAGGCGCGCTTTCGGCTGCTCACCGAGAACGTGGGCGACGTCGTGTGCCTGCACGAACCGAACGACCCCTTGGCCTACGTCAGCCCCTCGTGCGCGGCGCTCCTCGGCTACGCCCCTGAGACGCTGCTACACACCGATCCCTTGTCGTGGCTGCACCCGGACGACGCCGTGAGGCTGCGGCAGGGTGCGCTGCGGGAGGTGCTCGCGGGCACACGCGACACGCTCACCTACCGCGCGCGGCACAAGGATGGTCGCGACGTCTGGTTGGAGACGCGGGTGCGCGCGGTGCGCGACGAGACGGGTCGCACCGTGCAGCTGATCAGCAGCTCGCGCGACATCAGCGAGCGCGTCGCGGCGCAAGCGGCGCTCGAGCGCAGCACCCTCTACGACGCGCTCACCGGGCTGCCCAACCGCGTGCTCTTTCACGACCGGCTCGCCGGGGCGATCGAGCGCGAAAAACGGCGCCCCGACAACGGCTTCGCGGTGCTCTCTCTCGACTTCGACCGCTTCAAGGCGGTCAACGACGCGTTCGGCCACGGCGTCGGCGACGCGCTGCTCGGCGCCATCGCCGAGCGCTTGCGCCGCTGCGTCCGGCCCTCGGACACGGTCGCGCGCCTAGGCGGCGACGAGTTCACCCTCCTCCTCACCGACCTCGCCGACGCGGGCGAAGCGCTCAGGGCCGCCGAAAGGGTGCTGCGCGCGTTTCAAACGCCGCTCACGGTGCGCGGACACACCCTCAAGATCAGCGCCAGCATCGGCGTGACCGTCAGCGCGACCGGCTACGACCACCCCGAGGAGGTGCTGCGCGACGCCGACATCGCCATGTATCAGGCAAAGACGCAGGGGCGCGCGGGGTATCGGCTCTTCTCCCCCACCATGCGCGACAGGGTGCTCGAACGCCTCGCGCTCGAGCACGACCTGCGCGCAACCCTCGCCTACGGGGCGCTCGAGGTCGTCTACCAACCCATCATCGCCGTGCAGCGGGGCGTCACCGTGGGGGTCGAGGCGCTCGTGCGGTGGCCTCACCCGCTCCGCGGCCCCGTGTCGCCGGCGGTGTTCGTGCCGCTCGCCGAGGAGGCCGGGCTCATCCCCGAACTCGACCGCTTCGTGCTGCGGCGCGCGTGTGCCCAGATCAGCCAGCTGCGGGCGCGCTACCCGATGGCGCCGCCCATAACCCTCAGCGTCAACCTCTCGAGCCACTCGTTCGCGCAACCCGGCTTCGCCGCGAGCGACCTCAAGCTCGAGATCACCGAGCGCACGCTCATGGACCAGACGGAGACAGTCGCGCAGGTGCTCTCGCAGCTCCGTGACCTCGGCGTCGGGTTGCACCTCGACGACTTCGGTACGGGCTACTCGTCGCTGTCGTACTTGCAGCACCTACCGGTCAGCACCCTTAAGATCGACCGCTCGTTTGTCGAGCGGATGACCGAGAGCGCGGAGAGCGCCGAGCTGGTGCGCACCGTCGTGGCGATGGCCAAAACCCTCGAGCTCGAGGTCGTCGCCGAGGGGATCGAGACCCCCGAACAGCTCCGCGCCCTCCAGGAGCTCGGGTGCGACTACGCTCAGGGGCACCTGCTCTCCAAACCGCTGCCTCTAGCGGGGCTCGAACAGCTTTTGCGCGCGCCCTTAGCGACCACCCGCTAAGGCGCTAGGTTCTGTTGACGTTTCACCGTAGCCAGATGAGGGTAGAGGCAAAATGGAGGAAACTGAGGTAATTGCGAGCGAGCTTGTCGAAGCGCGAGAAGCAACGTCTGTAGTGTTTCAGCTTGCCAATGAAACATTCGATGAGGTGGCGTTCTTTGTAAAGCTCCGGGTCATACGCGCTGGGGTCTTTGCGATTTGACCTGGGTGGAATAACCGCTTGTGCTCCGTTCTCGGCGATAGTGGTGCGGATGTGTTCGGCGTCGTAGCCTCTGTCGCCAAGAACGAAGTCGGCTTCGTACCCCGTCAGCAAGGCCTCAGCGTGAGGTGCCTCGTGCGCTTGACCTGCCGTGAGCAAGAGACGCAAAGGATTGCCCAAAGCATCGACGGTTACGTGAATCTTGCTGCTGAACCCACCTCTGCTGTAACCGAGGGCTTGCGCTTCTTGCCCCCTTTTACTTTGGGTGCGCCCGCAGCACAAGCATGTGCGCGAATCACTGAGCTGTCAATCATTACGCTTTCCATATCGGGGTCGGCGGCAAAATGCTCGAACATCTCATGCCAGACTCCCCGCTCGCTCCAGCGGTCAAAGCGTTTGTAGACGCTGTTCCAACTGCCATACTTCTCTGGCAACAAGCGCCACTGTGCGCCGCTGCGGTCCATCCACATCACAGCCTCGATAAAGCGTTTGCACTTACGCGCTTTGCCCACATGTACCCGAGGGTGCTCGCGTAGAAACTTGAGGATTTTTCGCCACTGGTCTTGCCTGAGTTCTACCGTGCTCATACCTATTTCTAGCATCTACGCTCGTTAAAGTGTCAACAGAACCTAGAGGGGGGCGAGGGGCGTGCTCTGCGACAGCTGCTGCGCCGCGACGCTCGCCGCGCCGATCACCCCGGCGTCGGTCCCGAGGGCTGCGGGGAAGAGCTTGACGCTCGGGAACCCCTCGGTAAAGCGGTCGGCAGCGGCTTGCACCTTGTCGAGGTAAAACGCCCCTGCCTGCGCCATCCCACCGCCGATGACAAAGCCGTCCGGTTCAAAGGCCTTGAGCAGGTTCGCGAGCGCCAGGCCCGTGTAGTAGGCCGCGTTCTCCACGACGCGCAGCGCCAGGCGCTCCCCCGCCCGGGCGCGGTCGAAGACCTGCGCGGTCGTGAGCGCAAAGCCGTAGGCGTGCGAAGCGTCGCGCGCGACCGCCCGCCCCGCCGCGAGCGCCTCCCAGCAACCGTGCTGGCCGCAGCCGCAGAGGGGCCCGCCGGGGAGCAGGGTCATGTGGCCGACCTCGCCCGCGACCCCGTGCACCCCGCGGATCACGCGCTCGCCGACGAACACGCCGCCGCCGATACCCGTCGAGATGGTGACGTAGATGCTGCTCTCGAGCGCCTGCGCCGCGCCGTAGAGGTGTTCGGCGTACCCGGCGGCGTTGGCGTCGTTTTCGAGCACCACGGGGAGCCCGAGCCGCGCGCTGAGGTCGCGCGCGACGGGCGCCTGCTCCATCCCCGGGATGTTGGGGGCGAAGATCACCCGCCCCGCGGCGATGTCGAGGGGGCCGGGCGACCCGAGACCGACGCGCTCGACCTCGGGGTGCTCCGCGAGGAGCTCCCGCGCGGCCGTCTCGAGGGCGCCTAAAACGGCCTCGTAACCGGTGCGCGGGGTCGGGAGCTGCGTGCGGCTCAGGATCTCACCTCGCGAAACCACCGCGGCGGCGATTTTGGTGCCTCCCAGGTCGAGGCCGAGGGTCGTACTCGTCATAGGGGTACGCTATCACGCCCCCTAGGGCGGGCGCGCTGCCTACACCCCTCACGCCCACGTCACGCCCAACCGCGCGGTCGCGGAAAGGGGGCGCCCCCGAGCGTAGCGGCGCCGAGCAGCCTACGAACCGCACGCTCCGGCAGCTCCTTACCCATCAGCACCTCCGCGCCCCCGTGGGCGGGGCGCAGGAACGCCGCCGTAACGCTCAGCCCTTATCCTCGTTGGGACGTGAGACGTTCTCGCCGCGCGCTCCGGACCGACGGACCCCTGCAGTCGCCCGTGCCCCACGCCGCTCACCCGGATGGGGACTCGAGTTTGGGCGCGGGTCCCCTGAGCCTCTCAGACAGCTCCGACCACTCCCGGGTAGCGCGCACCTCGGCCGTTACGCGGGTGTCGTCACCGCCTCTGTAAGCGCCACACCCTGAAGGAGGGTCGCCCCCCATGGAACCGCTAAGCAGCACCGCGCCCGCCCACAGCCCCCCCGATACCAGCCCCTTGGATACCAGCACGCTGAGAACCTCCGTGGTCATCTGCACCTACACCGCCGAGCGGCTCGAGTGGCTCGAGCGCGCCGTCGCGTCGCTTTTGCAGCAGCGCCAGCGCGCCTTCGAGATCATCGTCGTGGTCGATCACGCGCCGGAGCTGCTCGCGAGGCTCGAGCAGAAGCCCTGGCCGGGCGTCACGGTCGTCGCCAACCGCTACGGTAGGGGGTTGTCGGGGGCGCGCAACACCGGCAGCGCGCTCGCGCGCGGCGAACTCGTGGGTTTTTTGGACGACGACGCGGTCGCCGAACCCGAGTGGCTCGCGCGGCTCAGCCGCTGGTTCAGCGACCCGCGCGTGCTCGGCGCCGGCGGCTACGTCAAACCCTCCTGGCGTGAGGCGCTCGCCCAGGGTTTTCCACCCGAATTTTTGTGGGCGCTCGGGTGCTCCTACACGGGGCTGCCCGAGCGCCCCGGTCCGGTGCGCAACCTTTTCGGCGGTTGCATGGTGGTGCGCAAAAGCGTGCTCGACACCGTGGGCGGCTTTCGCGAGGGGACGGGACGCACCGCGACCGAGCTCTACGGCTGTGAGGAGACCGAGCTCTGCATCCTGGCCCAGGAGCGGATCCCCGGCGGCCGCTTCATCTACGACCCGGCGGCCGTGATCCACCACCACGTACCGCAGACGCGCCTGAGCGCCACCTACCTCTGGCGCCGCTGCCTCGGAGAGGGCCGTTCAAAGGCGCGGATGCGGCGCGCGACCCGGAGCGCGCTCGCCCTGCGCAGCGAACAGCGCTACCTCCTTCGCGTGCTGCCCCAGGCCTTCGCCGGCGACGCCGCGCGGCTCCTTAAGCGCGACCGCTGGGCGGCCCAGCGCCTGCTGCTCCGAACGGTCGGCCTCGGCGGCGCCCTTTTCGGCTACGCGCTCGACACCCTCGAGGCGCGGCGCCGACGGTAGCGCCCCGAGCGCCCCCATTCCCAAGGAACCCCGATGTATCCCATCCTCATGTACCACGGCGTGGGCCGCACCGACGTCAGCGCGCTCGAGCGGTTTTTCGTCCCCCCCGGTCTCTTTCGGGAGCAGCTCGGCGCACTTTGCGCGGCGGGCTACCACCCTATGACCCTCCGCGACCTCCTACACCGCACCCACCCCCCCGAGCGCCCGGTGGTGATCACCTTCGACGACGCCTTCGAGCACCTTCTAGAGGACGCCGTGCCAGCGTTGATGCAGTACGGTTTTCCGGCGACGATCTTCGTCCCGACCGCCTTCGTGGGAAAGAAGGCGGCGTGGTTGCCGGGGGGTGGCGCGGCCCTGGCCGTCCTCGGACCCCGAGACCTCACCGGACTGCACGCGTGCGGCTTCGAGATCGCCGCGCACAGCCGCACCCATGCGCACCTCGACGAGCTGCCGCAGGGCGCGGCCAGGGACGAAATCGAAGGCTCCAAGCGCGACCTCGAGGCGCTGCTGGGCGCGGCCGTCGAGACCTTCGCCTACCCTTTCGGGCACCACCGCGCCGAGACGCAGCGGCTCGTGCGCGCTGCGGGCTACCGCGCCGCCTGCGCGGTCGGGCGCCGCCTCGCCACGGCGCGCGACGACCTCACCGCGCTACCGCGCCTCGAGGTCACCCCGTGGACCACCCCCGAAGCGCTCGTCGCCTCGCTGTCGCGCCCACAACCGGGCGCGCTGACGTGGCTTACGCGGCGCCGCGACGAGGCGTACGGCTCCGCGCGGCGGAGCCTGCGGGCTCTCGGGCTGCGCTAGAACGGTCCACGAGCGCGTCACGGTTGGTCGCCCAGAGGCCCGGCGGGCGCGGCTAAGCGAGCCCCAACACCGCCACAGCGGCCTCGGCGATCATCCGCTCCTCGTCGGTGGCGATCACCAGCACCGCCACCCTCGAGCCGTCGGCGCTGATGCGCGTCTCGTGGGCGTCGTTGCGCGCCGCGTCGAGCTCGATGCCCAACACCTCGAGCCCCGCTAACGACCGCGCCCGCACCGCCGCGTCGTGCTGGCCGATGCCCCCCGTAAAGATGACGGCGTCGAGGCCGCCCATCGCCGCGGTGAGGGCCCCCACCGCGAGGCGCACGCGGTAGCAAAACACCGCCACCGCTTCGGCGGCCGCCGCGTCGCCCTCGGCAGCGGCGCGCGCCACGTCGCGCATGTCGTTCGAGACGCCGGAAAGGCCCAGCAGCCCCGAGCGTTTGTTGAGCAGCTCGCTCAGCTCGGCGACGCTCATCCCACCCTCTAGCAGGTAGAGCAGCACCCCCGGGTCGACGTCGCCCGCGCGCGTCCCCATGACGAGCCCCGCTAAGGGCGTCATCCCCATCGTGGTGTCGACCGAACGCCCCCCCGAGACCGCCGCCGCCGAGGCGCCGTTGCCGAGGTGGAGCGAGACGAGCTTGAGTGACGCGCGCGCTCGGCCCAACACTTCGGCCGCGCGGCGCGTGACAAAGTCGTGCGAGGGGCCGTGGAAGCCGTAGCGGCGCACGCCACGCGCCTCGTACAGCGAGCGCGGCAGCCCGTAGAGGTAGGCGTGCGGCGGCAAGCTGGCGTGAAAGGCGGTGTCGAACACGGCGACCTGCGGCACGTCCAGAAGGGCGCGCGCGGCGCGGATGCCCTCTAAGTTGGGCGGGTTGTGCAGCGGCGCGAGGTGCGACAACCCCTCCAAGTCCGCCAGCACCCCCTCGTCGACCACCACGGGCGCGGTGTAGCGCTCGCCGCCGTGGACCACGCGGTGCCCGACAGCCCGCACCTCCGCGAGCGGCACATAAGCCCCCAAAAGCTCCAAGCAGGCCCGGAGCGCGTCCGCGTGGTCCCGCACGCCGGTGACGGGCAACGCGCCCAGGCTCGAGGACCCCGCGACGTCGCCGCCGATCCGCTCGACCAGAAACGCGTGGCCCTGCGGCAGCAGCTTGACCTTGAGAGACGAACTGCCCGCGTTGACCACCAACACGGGCGGCAAGGGGGCGGTCACGGCGCCCCTCCTTTCTGGCCCTCTGGCGCTTTCTGCCGCGCCGCCGCGCGCCGCTCGGCAAAAGCCGCCAGGCGCTCGCGCACCCGCGCCTCCCAACCCTCACCGTCGGCGGTGTAGTAGCCCCCGGCGACCCCTTCGGGGAGGTAGGTCTGGCGAAAGCTCCCCTCCGGGTCGTCGAACAGGTAGCGGTAGTCCGCGCCGTAACCGAGCGCTCTCATGGTGGCGGTCGGGGCGTTGCGCAGGTGCAGCGGCACGGGCGCCTCGCCGTGGCGCTCGGCTTCCGCGCGCGCCCGCTTCCAGGCGGTGTACACCGCGTTCGATTTGGGCGCCAGCGCCAGGTAGACGGCCGCCTCGGCGAGCGCCAGCTCCCCCTCGGGTTGGCCCAAAAACTGCACGGCGTCGCGCGCCGCGAGCGCGAGGCGCAAGGCGTTGGGGTCAGCCAGCCCCACGTCCTCGGAGGCGACGCGCACGAGCCGCCGCGCGACGTAGAGGGGGTCGGCGCCGCCCGCGAGCAGGCGCGCGAGCCAGTAGAGGGCCGCGTCGGGGTCGCAGCCGCGCACGGCTTTATGCAGGGCGCTCGTGAGGTTGTAGAAGTGCTCCCCCCCTTTGTCGAGCTCGAGCCCCTTGGCCTGCAGGGCGGCGCGCACACCGGGGAGCGCCAGACGCCCCTCGTGGGCGTACGCAGCGGCCGCCTCGAGGGCGGCGAGCGCTCGGCGGCCGTCGCCGAGCGCCCACGCCGCGAGCGCGCCGAGCGCCTCCGCGGTGACCTCGAGCGCCCCCCCGAAGCCCTCGGGGTGCGTAAGCGCGCGCGTGAGCAGCGTCCGCACCTCCTCCTGCGTCAGGGGCTCCAGGACAAAAAGCTGCAGGCGCGAGCGGAGCGCGCCGGTCACCTCGAAAGACGGGTTTTCGGTGGTCGCCCCGATCAAGGTCAGGGTGCCGTCCTCGACGAAGGGCAAGAGCAGGTCCTGCTGCGCCTTGTTAAAGCGGTGCACCTCGTCCAGAAAGAGGAGCGTCTGCCCCCCCTGCGCGCGCCGCTCGGCCGCCTCGGCGGCGACGGCGCGCACCTCCTTGACCCCAGCGGTCACCGCGGAGAGCCCCACGAAGTGCGCCCCGCTGCTCTCGGCTAGAAGCCGCGCCAGCGTGGTTTTGCCGACCCCCGGCGGCCCCCACAGCAGGAGCGAACGGAGGCGCCCCGTGGCCATCACCGCGAGCGGTTTTCCGGGCCCTAGCAGGTGGCGCTGCCCAACGATCTCGTGCAGCTGCCGCGGGCGAACGCGCTCGGCAAGGGGGATAAGAGAGCGGCTCGGGTCGGTCACCGCCCCAGCTTATCACCTTCACGCTCCCTTAACCTTGACAATAGGGCGCTAAGATTTTGTGTGAAAGGTGACATCGCAAACCGGTATCATGGCGTACACTGGTACGCAAGGAAAGGACGGGAGTCATCATGTACAAACTGTTCACCAAAGAGCAAGCGACCGCCCTGCTGCCCGTCGTCGACGAGAAGCTGCGCGAACTGCAGGGGGCAGTGCGCGACATCGCGGCCCTCCGCAGCGAGTTGCAGTCGCTCCCCCCTACGAGCTTGCGCGCCCAGGCGGCGGCCGAGGAGCTCAAGTTCGTGATGGCGGCGGCTTACGCCACGAAGCAGGAGCTCGACCGCATGGGGGTCTTTGTCCAGGACCTCGAGCGCGGTTTGGTCGACTTCCCCAGCCGCTTGGGGGCCGAGGTGGTCTACCTCTGCTGGGAGCAGGGTGAGGACGCTATTACCCACTTTCACCGGCTGAACCAAGGGGTCGGCGCGCGGCGCCCGCTGCCGCTACACGCGCCCAACCAGCACGCCCCGACAAACGGCACCGAACCGCGCGCGAGCGCCTGAACCGCGACCACAGAACACGTCACACTCCGCCGCGTCGCCCCTAGCGTAGGCTTGGGGGTGGAGGTGGAGATGAAACGACCCTTACGCCGCACCCTGAGCGCTTGGGCGCTCGCCGTGGGGCTCTGCACCGGGCTGGCGGCCGCGCAGACCCCCACGGGCGCCACCCAACCGGCGCCGGAAGCGTTTTACGACCTGCCCGACACCCACTGGGCCTACCGCGCCGTGCGCGCGCTCACCGAGCTCGGCATCTTGACCGGCTACCCCGACGGCCGTTTTGACGGCACCCGCGCTGCGACGCGCTACGAGCTAGCGGTCGTCGCGGCGCGGCTTTTAGAGCGCCTCGAGGCGGCAGTCCCCCCCGGAGCGGCGGCGGGGAGCGCCGCGCAGGAGGCGCAGACATTCGAGACCACCCGCCGCTTGGAGGCGCGCGTCGCGGCGCTCGAGGCCGCTCTGCGCGAAGCCCAAGCGTCTACGCAGCCAGCGAGCGCCGCTCCCCAAACCGCTCAGGAGGCCGAGCAGACCATCCCGACGCCAGCCGCCGAAGCGCGCGCCGGCGACCCCGTAGCGACGCCCCTACCGGAGCTGCAGGTGCAGTTTAGCGCGCCGCCAGCGCACCCCTTTTATGTCGGCATCTCCCCCGGCGTCATCTCGACCGCCGGCGACGTGTACTTGAGCGTGCAGGCGGGTTTCGACAACCTCATCGGCCCCGTCGGACCGGCGGCGCGGCTGACCTTTAACGGCGGCAACCGCGAGCTGCGCCTGGCCCTCGACGCCCTCGCGCGCGCCGACCTCCTCAGCGAAGACCTCAAGCTCTACGGCGGTTTGGGCGTCGGCGGCACGGTGCGCCCGAGCGGCGGCGCGTGGCTTCTCGAGGCGCCTTTCGGCACCGAGTACCTGCTCACCCCGCGCTTGGGGCTCTTTGTGCAACTCGTCACGTCTTACGGTTTTGCGCCGGTGAACAACGTCGACGCGGAGCTGTCGACGGGGTTCAACCTGCGGTTTTAGGTACTGTTTTATAGGCGACGTCCGTTTGAGGAACCGTCGTTGTACCCCTCAAACGGACGTTTCTCGCAGCTTGGCAGCCCTAGAGCAGCAAGCACCAACTAACGTAAATGATTACCCTAAGAATTGATAGATACTGATTAGCACGCCTAGAGCGCCGAAAAGAATGAAGATAAGGTTTCTCAAGTTGTTGATCTCGCCCCGCAGACTTCGGATTTCTGCGCGCACGTCCGCCAGCCCTTGGGTCAGGTCCGTTTCAAGGGTTCCCATACGCCGATCCATCTGCTCATAGGCGCCCTCGAGTTTAGCGATGCTCAACTCAAGGGGCCTTGGGGCCTCCGGTTTTAGGTTTGCGTCCATGATCTCATCCTTGATACCTAAGCTATCATAGTGCTGGCACCTTAAAACGTCAGTCGTTGTCCGGCAAAATCAACCTTGGCACGAACTCGAGCGCGTCCGCCGCGACCAAGTAGGCGGGGGCCTCGCCGACGTGCTCCACGACGCGGCCCCGGTAGTCGCCGTGAAGGTGCCCGAAGACCACCGCGTCGGGGGCGGCCGCCGCCAGACGTTCGGTAAACCCAGAGGGTTCTAAGCGCGCGTTCGTCGGCGGGTAGTGGAGCATCACCACGAGCTTGGTCCCCACCTCGCGGAGCCGTTGTGCGGCTTGAAGCGACAGGTCGAGGCGCGCGAGCTCGCGCCGGTAGATCCGCTCGTCGTCCTCGCTAAAACCGGGGGCACCGGGGCACACCCAACCGCGCGTCCCCGCGACGACGACCCCCCCAAAGCGCAGCGCGTCGTTTTGCAGCGCGTACATCCCCTCGGGTAGGGCGGCGCGCAGCTTGGAGACCGACGGCCACCAGTAGTCGTGGTTACCGCGCAAGAGAACCTTGCGCCCCGGCAGCGCGGCGATCGCCCGCAGGTCGCCGAGCGCGTCCTCCAAGCTCATCGCCCAGGAGATGTCACCGGGGACGAGCACGAGGTCATCGTCGGCGACGGTGCGGCGCCAACCCCTGAAAAACGCCTCCGGGTGGCCCGCCCAGGTGTCGCCAAAGACGGTCATGGGTTTAGGATGCGCGCTCGAGAGGTGGGGGTCGGCGATGGCGAAAACACGCATACCGCCCAAGCTTACCGCGCCCACGCCGCCGCCTGCGCCCCTCGGCGTGAGGCGCTACCGCGTCAACCCCACGCCAGAGGGGTCCGGACGACCGGCGGCGCGCCCCCGAGCGCTCGCAGCGCGTCACACGCCAGGGTACCCGTCACCGGATGCCGCCAGCTCGGCGCCAGCTCGCAAAGGGGCGCCAGCACGAAAGCGCGCACCATCATGCGGGGGTGCGGCAGGGTGAGCCTCGGGCTCTTTTGGACGCGCGCGCCCCACGCCAAGAGGTCGAGGTCCAAGGTGCGCGGCCCCCAGCGCTCGCTGCGGACGCGCCCGCAGCGGCGCTCGAGCTCTAAGAGCACCGCCATGAAGCGCTCCGGCTCCTCCTCGAAGGGCGTGAGCTCTAAGACCGCGTTGAGGTAGTCGGGTTGCCCCGGCGGGCCGCCGACCGGCGCGGTGCGGTAGAGGCTCGAGGCGCCCCGGATGCGGCTCACGCTAGAGAGCGCGGTCCGGGCCCAGCGCAAGCTCGCGAGCGGGTCGCCCAGGTTCGCCCCTAGCGCGACGAAGACACCTTCGACGCCGCCGCTGGCGCTATCGCCCTCACGAACGCTCACGCACGACCTCCGCAAAGACGTCGCGGAACACCCCCGGCAGCGGCGCGTGCGGTTTGTGCACCCGCACCAGCACGCGCCGCAGGGGGGGGTGCGCGGCCAAAAGGCGGGTCGCGATGTCGACCGCCAGGGCCTCGATGAGGGCGAAGCGCTCCCCTGTCACGCGCGCCCGCACGAGCGCGTAGACGGCGCCGTAGTCGACCGTCGCCGCGAGGTCGTCGGTGCGTGAGAGGGGCAAAAAGAGCTCGACGTCGACGACGAAGCGCGCGCCCAGCTCCCCTTCTGCCGCGAAGACGCCGTGGTGGGCGTGAAACTCGAGCCCCGCGAGCACGATCCGGTCCACCTCAGGTCTCCCCCACAGCGCCCTCGTCCGCGAGCGCCGCCCACGCTTTAAGCGCGCTGACGTGGGCGGCCACCTCATGCACCCGCACCATGCTGACCCCCTGCTGCACCCCCCAGAGGTGCAGCGCCAGGGAGCCCGCGTCGCGCGCCTCGGGCGCTTCGGCGCCCGTGAGCAGCCGCACGATCCCCTTGCGCGAAGCGCCCAGCAAGACGGGGTGGCCGAGCGCGGTGAACGCCCGCAGGTTCCGCAACAGCGCCAGGTTGTGCGCCAGGGTCTTGCCGAAGCCGATGCCGGGGTCGAGCAGCACGCTCGGGACGCCCGCCTCGAGCGCCGCGGCGGCGCGCGCCTGCAAAAAGCCCCGCACCTCCCCCACCACGTCCTCGTAGTGGGGTGCGTCCTGCATCGTCTTCGGCGTCCCCTGCATGTGCATCACCACGGCCGGCGCCCCCGCGGCCGCGCAGACGCGCACCATCTCGGGGTCGCGCAGACCGCTGACGTCGTTGACGAGGTGCGCGCCCGCCGCGAGCGCCGCGGCGGCGACCTCGGGTTTGTAGGTGTCGACGCTGAGCGGCACGGGCGCCCCTTTAAGGCGCGCGAGCACCGGCAACAGCCGGTCGAGCTCGACCTCGGCGGGGACGGGCTCGGCGCCGGGGCGGGTCGACTCGGCGCCGACGTCGAGCACCGCCGCCCCCGCCGCGATGAGCGCCTGCGCGTGCGCTGCGGCCCGCTCCGGCGCGAGGTAGCGGCCGCCGTCGGAGAACGAATCGGGGGTCACGTTGAGAATCCCCATGACGGCGACCCCCGACCAGCGCCAGCGCCACCCCGCAGCGGTGCGGACGCCCCCGGGGACGGGGTAGGCGAACGTCAGGCCGTGGCCGGTTGGGGTGGACGCGGGTCTGGAGGGTGGGGTGGTCACGGGTTTATCGTACCGGCTCTCGGCGGGGTAGGACTTCATGTTATTTAATTCACAATACTCTGGTTCGTGAAAATTTTGTTTGCCTCACTGGAGCCGCTCCCACCCCTCACCCGCTTCCCCCACGAGCAGCGGGCGCACCTCGCCGACGAGGTAGAGGCTGCCGGCGACCACCACCGTCTCGCCGGGCTGGCTGCTCTCGAGCGCCAGCGCCAGCGCCGCCTCCGGCGTGGGGGCGACCTGCGCGGGCCGCGCCGCGTCGCGCCAGAGCGCGGCCAGGGTTTCGGGCGGGCTCGAGCGCGGGCTGAGGCGGGCGCGCGTGGCGATGGTCGCCCGCACGCTCCCGGCGAGGGCGCGGACCATCTCGCGGGCGTCCTTGTCGGCTGAGGTGCCGAAGACGAGGAGCGCGGGGGCCACCCCGAGGCGCTCCAAGGTCGCCGCGAGCGCCGCCGCCGCCGCCGGGTTGTGCGCCCCGTCGAGCAGCACCGTGCGCCCCCGGTAGGGCACGGGCTCGAGCCGCCCCGGCCAGCGCACCCCCGCCACGCCGCGCACGATCGCCGCGTCCGGGACCTCCAGGGCGCGCGCCGCCGCGACCGCGAGCGCCGTGTTGGGCACCTGGTGGGCGCCGATGAGGGGGGTGCGCACCGCCAGCGCCCCCGCCGGCGTCCCGACGGTGAGGCTCGAGCCCCGCCAGCCTTCGTCGCGCGCCGTGACCGAGATCTCGTGCCCGAGCCGCCACAGGGGGGCCCCCAAGCGCGCAGCCTCGCGCGCGATGACCGCGAGCGCCTCCCCCGCCGCGCCGGTCAGCGCCAAACGGCCGGGCCGGAGGATCCCGGCCTTTTCAATGGCGATCTCGGCGACCGTCCCCCCCAAGACCTCGGTGTGGTCGAGCGCGACCCCGGTGATGACGCTGAGGCGCGGCGAAAGGGCGTTCGTGGCGTCCAAGCGCCCGCCGAGCCCGACCTCCATGACGGCGACTGTAACGCCCGCGCGGGCGAAGAGCAAAAGCGCGACGGCCGTGGTGATCTCGAAAAAGGTGGCGCCCAAGCGCTCGGCGTGAGGCCGCACGTCCTTGAGGGCCCTCAGCAGCGGCGCTTCCCCGACGGGCTCCCCCGCGAGCGTAAAGCGCTCCCGAAAGTGCGTGAGGTGCGGGCTGGTAAAGCGGCCCACGGGGCGCCCCGCCGCGTGCAAAATCGACGCGAGCGTGCTCGTGACGCTCCCCTTGCCGTTCGTACCGCCGACCAACAGGCTCTCGAAGGCCCCTTCCGGATGGTCTAAGGCGGCTAGCAGCGCGCGCATCCGCTCGAGCCCCAGCTGAACCCCGAAGCGCTGGCGGGCGAAGAGCCAGTCGAGCGCCCCTTGCAGCTCGGGGTCTTTAGAAGCGCGCATCGGCCCGCCGGAGGAGCTCGGCCTCCGGGTCACCCGCCGGGTGGTGGTGCCGCGCGACGAGCTCGGCGACGCGCGGGTCGCCGCCGGCGGCGAGGATCAGCTCGGCGCCGTAGCGGGGGTGGTGGCGCCGCCGTTGCCACGCCCCGCGCAGCCCCCGCAGGCGCGGCGCGTGCGGCAGCGCGCGGGGGGTGTAGAGGGCGACCAGGATGCGCTCTAGAGGGCGGTAACGGCGCCCCGACTTGCCGACGTCGTGCAGCAGAGCGGCGCGCAAGAGCGTGCTGGGGGCGGCGGGCTCGAGCGTCAGGAGCGCGCGAGCGACCCCGCACGCGTGCGCGCGGTCGCGCACGTCCATCCGCCGGTAGAGCGCGTACTCGGCGCGCGGCAAGACGCGCGCGGCAAAAGCGTCGTCGGCGCGCGCCAGGCGGGGTACGAACGCCTGCGCGGTCCGCCAGAGGGTGCTCACCAGGCGCGGCGGGGCGCCATCGAGGAAAAACCACGTCACAGAGCTAGTGTACCGGGTTGCGGAGGGCACGGGGTTGGTGGCCTGTGGGTTGTAGTTCGTGGCTTGTGGTTCGCGGCTTGTGGTTCGTGGCGTGTGGTTCGCGGCCTACCAGCCACGGGCCACTTGCCACACGCCACCTACCTCTTGCCACTTGCCACACGCCACACGCCACTTGCCACGCGCCACCGGCCCCCAAACTGCAAGCCGGGCTCCGGAGCGGGCTGCGGCCACCCGGTAGAGTGGGGCACCATGACAACTCACCGCGTAGCTAGAGCGCGCGACGTGCGCGAAGGCGAACTCTACCCCGTCAAGGTCGGCGAGACCGACCTCGTACTCGTCCGCGTAGGGGGCGAGCTGCACGCCCTCTACGGCCGCTGCACCCACTACGGCGCGCTGCTCGCCGAGGGTATCCTGAGTGACGGCCGCCTGGTCTGCCCGTGGCACCACGCCTGCTTCGCCGCCGCGACGGGGGCGCTCCTCGAGCCCCCCGCCCTAGACGCCCTGCCGCGCTTTGAGACCCGCGTCGAGGGCGACGAGGTCTTCGTCACCCTCCCCGACCCCGTGTTAGGGCGCGTCCTCCCCGAGGGGGCGGGGGCGCCGGAGGCGGACGCGCGCCGCTTCGTCATCCTGGGCGCCGGCGCGGCGGGCGCGGCGGCGGCCGAAGCCCTGCGCGAGGCGGGGTTTCGGGGGCGCGTGCTGCTTGTGGGCCAAGACGGCCCCTACGACCGCACGCTCTTAAGCAAGGACTACCTCAAAGAGGAGGCGACGAAGGGCTGGATCCCGCTGCGTGACGGGGCCTTTTACAGCGCATGCGACATCGAACGGCTCGAGGCTCAGGTGACGCGCGTCGACCCGGCCGCGCAGACCCTCACCCTGGAGGGCGGCGAGACGCTGGCCTACGACGCGCTGCTGCTCGCGACCGGCGGTGCGCCGCGGCGCCTCGAGCTGCCCGGCGCCGAGCTCGAGGGCGTCCACACGCTGCGCACCCTCCACGACGCGCGGGCGCTCCTCTCGGAGGCCGAGGGGGCGCGGCGCGTGGTGCTCGTCGGGGCGAGCTTTATCGGCATGGAGTGCGCCTCGAGCCTGCGCGCGCGCGGCCTCGCGGTCACGGCCATTACCCCCGACACCGTCCCCTTCGAACGCCTTTTGGGGAGCGCCGTGGGGCGCGCGTTCGCCGAGCTGCACCGCCAAAACGGCGTCACGCTCCTGACCGAGGCGCAGGTCGCGCGCTTTGAAGGGGAGGGGCGCGTCGCCGGGGTCGTGTTAGAGGACGGCCGCGCGCTGGAGGCCGACCTCGTGCTCGTCGGCGTCGGGGTCGAACCCGCGACGGGGTTTCTGGCGGGGGTACCTCTAGAGGACGACGGCAGCCTCGCCGTCGACGGGTCGTTTCGGGTCGTGGGCGCACCGGGACCGCTCTACGCCGCCGGGGACGTCGCGCGCTACCCGAACCCCTACGGCCCCGGGCGCATCCGGGTCGAGCACTGGCGCGTGGCGATGCAGACCGGGCGCGCCGCCGCGCGGGCCATGTTGGGGAGCGCGGAGACCTTTGACGGCGTGCCCTTTTTCTGGACGCTGCAGCACGGCAAAGGGCTGCGCTACGTCGGGCACGCCGAGGCGTGGGACGAGGTCGTCATCCAAGGCGACCTAGACGCCTGGGACTTTTTGGCGTACTACCTCCAAAAGGGCCGCCTCGCCGCCGTCCTGGGTGCCGGGCGCGACGCCGATCTCTGCCGCGTCCACGAGTGCATGCGGCTTAGAAGCCTCCCCGCCGCCGATGAGTTGCGGGGCCGGGCGGTGGACTGGGCGGCGCGCCTCAGGACTGCACAAGGGTGAGGGGTGTGTGGCGCGCGGCTCGTGGCTCGTAGCAAGTGGCCGCTAACTTGCAGTCCACTAGCCACAGACCACTTGCCACAAGCTCTCGAGCTAGCGCTCCGCAACCGCCACGCCGCCAGACCTCGAGCGCTTCAGGCACCCAACCCCTTGACGACGCTCTTGGTCGCTTCCGAGAGCGTCGGGTGGATGTGGAGCGCCCTGTCGAGCACCGTGTAGGGAGCACCCGCGTTCATCAGCGCGACGAAGACGTGAACGAGCTCCGCCCCTTCGGCAGCGAGCACGGCGGCACCTAAAAGCTTCTGCGTCCTCGCGTCTACGACCACCTTGACAAAACCGTCCTCCTCGCCGAGCGCCCGCGCCCGCCCGTTTGCCTTCATGTCGTAGGTCGCCACGCGGACCTCGAAGCCCGCCTCCCTCGCCTCGCGCTCGCTCATCCCGACGCGGCCGAGCTGCGGGTCGGTGAACATGGCGTAGGGCACCAGGCGCTCGGCGGTCCGCTCGCCCTCCCCGAGGAGCTGCGAGGCGAGCACCTCGAAGTCGTCGTAGGCGGTGTGGGTGAACATCGGCCCACCGCGAATGTCGCCGGCGACCCAGATACCCGCGACCTTCGAGGCGAGGCGCTCGTCGACCTCTAAAAAGCCTCCGTCGTCCGGCTCCAGGCCCACGGACGATAGGTCGAGCGCGTCGGTGTTCGGTTGGCGCCCCGCCGCGATCAAGAGGTGACTGGCGGCGACCCTCTCACCGCCCTCTAGGTGCAGCTCTAACCCCTCGCTCTGCGCCGACACGCGTTCAACCTGCGCGCCCAGGTGGAAGCGGACGCCCTCCCCCTCCAGAAGCGCTTGCAGCGCGCGCGACACGTCCTCGTCCTCGCGCGCGGCGATCCGCTCGGCGGTCTCAAAGATCGTCACCTCGCTCCCCATGCGGCGGTAGAACTGGCCGAGCTCGAGCCCGATGTACGACCCGCCGAGAACCGCCAGGTGCTTCGGCACGGTGCGCTGCGCGAGCCAGGTCTCGGCGGTGAGCACCCTGCCGCCCTCCACAAGCGCCTCTAGCCCCTCAATGGGCGGGATGGCCGTGCGCGTCCCCGTGTTGAGCACCACCGCCCCCGCGCGCAGCGTCTCGCCCCCGACCTGCACCCCAAACGCCTCGCCGTGGCGCCCCGCGAGGCGCGCGCTACCCTCGATGAGGCGGACGCCGGCCTCGTCGAGGGTGCTGCGCAGGCTCTGCCTCGAGCTTTGCAGGATGCTTTCAGCGCGCGCCAAGACCGCCTCGAGGTCCACCTCGACAGCACCCACGTGCACCCCGTAGTCGGCCGCGCGGCGCGCGAGGTGCGCCACCTTGGCCGAGCTGATGACCGCTTTTGTCGGGGTGCAACCGAAGTTGACGCACGACCCGCCGAGGTGTTTGCGCTCGGCGAGCGCTACCTCCCGCCCCGCTTCGGCGAGCGCCCGCGCCAGGGGGACGCTCGCCTGACCCGCACCGATGATGATCACGTCAAAGTCCACGTCAGCCACGCTGCTCCTTTCCGTGCGAGCCCCCGGGCCCCCACCCCCGCACGTTCACGAACGCCGCCAGCCTACTCGAGCAAGCCACCCTGGGCGCTCCTGCGACCCCTCGGCGGTGACGGGAGCTCCGGCCGAGGGGCTAGCCCGACTCTACGCCCTCTGGGGCGTTACGACCTGGCCTAGGCGCACGAAGCGTCGGCGAGCGGTCTCCAGCGGCCATAGCGGGTGAACCCCCCGCCGCCCCACCCTCTAAGCTAGGTGGGTTGGGTGTAAGCGTTTTGTCAGAAGGGCCAGCTTACGCTGTCCCGAAGGATGCGCAGTGGTGAGGGGGACAACGATGACGATCACGACGAGCGCTACCGCTACGGCGGACGCGTCTACAACCAGGGCCCAGGAGGAGGCCGTGCCAGACGTTGCGGGGACGCACGAGGCGGGTGGCTGCACCTTCTGCGCGAGCGCGCCAGCGCCCGCCGACGAAGCGGGTACGCTGCACCTCACGCACCCCTTGGGGCACACGCGGAGCAAACTGCGGCGGGCGCTCGCGGCGCGCTTCGAGCTGCAACCCTCGGCGCTCGGCGCGTTCGCCGTTAACGTCCCCGAAGGGCGCCTGCATGAAGCCACCGAAACCGCTTGGGAGGCGCTCAGCGCGTTCGAGCGCGGCAGTTGCAGGGTCTTCTGGGACGCGCCGAGCGAGGCGCGGGGCGCGCGCAAGGTGCTCGAGCGCACCCTGACGCTCGACGGGCTGCGGGCCCGTCTCGGCTCGAGCTGGCTCGTGGCCATGCTCCACGAAAAGCGGTTTTACAACGCCTTCCAACCCATCGTCGCCGCTTCGGACCTAGAGACCCCTTACGCCTACGAGTGCCTGCTACGCGGGCGCCTGGAGGACGGTCAGACGGTCTACCCGGACGCGATCTTTAGCACCGCCCGCGCCGCCGACCTGCTTTTTCAAGTCGACCGCGCGGCGCGGCTGAGCGCCATCAGCAACGCGCGGGCGTGCGGCATCAGCGTACCGCTCTTTATCAACTTCAACCCGACCGCCATCTACGACCCCAGGTTCTGCCTCCGGAGCACCACCCAGGCCATCCGCGAAGCGGGTATCGCCCCGCACGACGTCGTCTTCGAGGTCGTCGAGAGCGATCACATCGGCAGCGTGGAGCACCTGCAGACCATCATCCGCTTCTACCGCGACCAGGGCTTTCGGGTCGCGCTCGACGACCTCGGTTCGGGCTACAGCTCGCTCACGCTCCTTGCAGAGCTGCGCCCCGACTTCGTCAAGTTCGACCGGGGGCTCGTCAGCGGCGTCCACACCGACCCCTTCAAGCAGAAGCTGCTCGCCAAGCTTCTCGAGCTCGCCCACGAACTCGGCGTCGCCACCCTCGCCGAAGGGGTCGAGCGCGACGAGGAGACCGCGTGGCTGCTCGCGCACGGCGTCGCGTACCTGCAGGGGTACGCCTTCGCCCCCCCGCGCTGCCGCCACCTTTACCGAAGCGGCGCCGCTAGGCGCGCAGGTGGCTCGTGGCCCGTGGTCTACTGGCTACTGGCTACTGACTGCTGACTACTGGCCACACACCACACGCAGCGCTCGGGCGGCGACCGACGAGCGGCCCGCTCCCTAGGCCGACGCCTCCGAGGGCGCCCCCAACTCCGCCCCCATAAGCGTCATGGCCGCCTCCATGAGCGCCGCTTCGGCGAGCTCGGCCGTTTCGAAGCGGCGCCCGTCGGCGAGCTCGAGCGCGAACGAAAACCCCCCCTCACCGACCAGCACGCTCGCCCAACGTACCTCGAGCCCCGCTGCGTCGTGCCAGCTCTCAGGGAGCGCCGTTACGAGCGCGTGCGCCTCCGGGTTCGGCAGCAGCGCCTGCAGCTCCTCGTGGCGGCTCGCGTCGAGCGCGAGGAGCTCCGCTTCGTACTCGAGCGCGACGAACGCCTCGTCGGCCGCGGCGAGCGTCTCGGCGAGCACCGTGCGCCGGCGCAGCTGCTCAACGTCGAAAGGGTCAATCGGCACCGCGACGAGGAGCGTCTCCCCGTCCGCCTCCGCAGTGGCGGCGCTGAGCAGCAGGTGAGGCGCGCCGACCCGCGCCTCGGCCTCCAAAAAGGGTTCGATGGCGTCGTGGCCCGCCTCGGTGAGCGCGTACATCTCGAGGTTAAGAGCGCTCTCGAACCCCTGCCGCTCGACCCACCCCCGCTCCAGGTAGAGCGCCACGTCCTTTTCGGAAACCTCGTGCACGGGGCTCCCCTCGAGGTAGAGGTACCACTGCGCCTCGGAGCGCTGGTGCACCAGCAGCGCCCCCTGGGCGAGGTCGGTGAGGTCGTCGATCTGCTCGGGCGAGAGGTCCATACGCCAGTTTACTGGATGCGCCCCCGCACCGGCGCTGCGGGGGCGGTATGCTACACCTAATGGACGTCCTTGACCTCTACAAGCAGACCGGGGCCTACCTCGAGGGGCACTTTTTGCTCGCCTCGGGGCGCCACTCCCCCAAGTTCTTGCAGTCAACCACCGTCATGCAGTACCCCGAACACGCCGAAGCGCTCGGGGCGGCGCTCGCGGAGAAGTTCCGCGACCTTGAGCTCGACTTCGTGCTGGGGCCGGCGATGGGCGGCGTGATCCTCGCCCACACGGTCGCCAAGGCGCTCGGCTGCCGCGCGCTCTTCGCCGAAAAGGCGGGTAAGGGGATGATCCTCCGCGACGCCTTTAAAGTCACCCCGGGCGAGCGCTTTTTGGCCGTCGAAGACGTGATCACCACCGGCGGCAGCCTCCGCAAGGCGATCCGCGCCGCCGAAGCGGAGGGCGCTAGGTGCGTCGACATCGGCTGCATCATCGACCGTCTGGGGTCGCCCTTGGCGCCCCGCTCGCTCGTGCAGCTCGAGTTCCCCTCCTACGCCCCCGACGCGTGCCCCCTCTGCCGCGCAGGCGTGCCCTTGGAGGAGGTGTGAGCCTCGTCTGGGTGCTCCTCGCCCTCTGGGTCGGGGTCGCGCAGGCGGCGCCCGCTGCGCAGAGCCCGGGCGCCCTGCAGGCCGCCCCCACGACCGACCCCACCGCCGCCGCCGACGAAGCGGTGCGGGCGTGGCTGGCGCGCGAACCGCTCAGCCCGGTCGCGCTCGCGGGCGTCCCCGCCGAGGAGCTGTGCCGCGAGCTGCCGGGGCTCCTCGAGAACCCGCCGCCCCCCCAGGGCACCACGGTGAACTTCGGCAACCGCGTCGAGCGCCCCACCGAGGACCCTGCCACGCGCCGCTACACCTACCCCGTCACCCTCCCCGGCGGGCGCCTCGAGGTGCTCGAGGTCGTGTTGCGCGAGGAAGGAAACGCCTGGAACGCCGAACGCGTCGGCCTCCAGCGAGAGCCGACGCCGACGATCCCCGCCTTTTTCCAGACCCCCGTGGCCGCGTGGGGCTTCGTGCTCCTGACGCTGGGGCTCCTCTACGGGCTCGCGCGCCCCTCGTTCTTCCGGCGCTGGCTGGCCGAGGGGTGGGGCTACGTCAAGGCGCACCGCCGCCTGGTCATCGGCACGGTGGCGCTCCTTTACGGGCTCTTCACCCTGGGCGTCTTTAGCGGCGCCGCTCTCCCGCCCGTGTGCCAGGCGGCAATTAGCGAGATCGTCGCGCGGGGCGTCGCGGGGTTGGGGGCGACCGAAGCGTACGAGAGCGGCAACGTCGCGCGCGCGGCGGTGGTGACGATGTACCAAAACTTCGTCATGGGCACCCTTGTAACGACCTACGGCGTCGCCCTGATCTCGTTTGGAGCGCTCGCCTATCTGCTCAACGGCGCGCGCTTTCTCGCCCTCGGGCTGCCCTTCGGCTTTTTGACTCAAGCCGACCCCGTGACCCTGCTCGCGGTGCTTGTCCTCATCGTGGTCGAACTCATGGCCTACGTGCTGGTAACCGCCGGCGGCGGGATGCTGCTCGCGACGCTCGTCCGCGAGGGCTTCGGGGGTTTTCGCCTCGCCTTTCGCAAGCTGACGATGACCCTGCCCATCGCCTTTTTGCTGCTCGTCATCGGCGCTTGGTACGAGGCGGCCATCATCATCTTGCCGACGCTTTTAGGCTGAGAGCGGCGCGGACGCGCGGGGCGAGGTCGGTGAGGTCTCTAGCCCCGGCGAACGCCGCCGCCCGCGGCCCCAGCGCCAGGAGCGGCACGGGGTTGCGGGTGTGCGAGCGCGTCCCCTTGTCCTCGACGTTGCCGTGGTCAGACGTCACCACGAGGGTGGTCTCGCCGAGCGCCCCGAGGAGCCCCGCCAAAAAGGCGTCGAGCTTTTCGACGAGCGCGACCGCCGCCCCCAGCTCCCAGCGGTGCCCCGCCGTGTCGGGGAGCCAAAAGTCAAAAAACGCGAGGTCAAACCCTTTGGCGAGCCGCCCGAGCGCCGCCCCCGCCTCGCCGAGCGGTCTGGGGGCGCCCAGATAGCTGCCGTCTAAGTCGGCGCTCACCGCCCGCCCCGCCGCGTAGTCGGCGGCGGTGCGGAGCCCCAACCCGGCGGCCAGAGCGGCGTAGACGGGCACGTTGACGCGCGCCCCCCTGCGGTCCTCGAGCGCCCGGACGTACGCCGGCGAAAAGGCGTTGACGAGCCCCGCGCGCCCCCCCGCCCGGGCGACCTCGAGAAACAGGGTGCCCTCGTCCAGCACCCGTTTGAGGGTCGGACCGGGCCACGGCCCGTAGTGGCGGCCCATCAGGGCGGCGGCGTTGCGACCCGTCAGGAGCGCCGTCTGCCCGGTCGCCGACTGCGGCAGCCCCGCTACGCCCAGGCCAGCGTCCAGCGAAGCGAACAGGGTCCCGTCGCGGGCAAAAGGGGTGCGCTCGGCGGTCAGCGGACCGCCGAGCAGGGCCGCTAGCGTGGGCGTGCGCGCCGCAGCGAAGGGGTTGACGCTCGGGTCGGGGCTCCCCAAGCCGACGCCGTCGAGAAAGAGCAGCAAGACCCCCACGGGCTTCGGGCGCCTTGGCGGCGCGTCAGCCGACGCCCGTAGCGTCGCGAACGCGCTGCATGGTGGCGCTCGCGATCTCGCGGGCGCGTTCGGCGCCGCGCGTCAGCACCGCCTCGAGCCCCGCGCGGTCGGCCATGATCTCGTGGTAGCGCGCCTGCAGGGGCCTGAGGGTCTCCCACACCACCTCGACGAGCGCCTTTTTGAGCGCGCCGTACCCCTGCCCCGCGAAGGTCGCCTCAACCGCGCTCATCGGCTCACGCGTCAGCGCCTGGTAGATCGACAGCAGGTTGCGCACCCCCGGCGAGGCGTGCGCGAAGCGCGTCTCGCGGCCCGAGTCGGTCACCGCCGACATGATGGCTTTGCGGATCGTCTTCTCGTCGTCGAGCAGGTTGATCGCGTGCCCCGGACGGGTCACCGCCAAGCTCTTGCTCATCTTCGTCTCGGGGTCGTCTAGCCCCATCACCCGCGCGCCGACCTCGGGGATCACCGCTACAGGCAGCTTGAAGACCTCACCGAAAAGGCGGTGAAAACGGATGGCGATGTCGCGCGTCAGCTCGATGTGCTGGCGCTGGTCCTCGCCGACCGGCACGGCGTCGGTGTCGTACAACAAGATGTCCGCAGCCTGCAGCGCCGGATAGATCAAAAGCCCCGTCCCCGTCGACTCAAACTGCTGCGCTTTGGACTTGAACTGGGTCATCCGCTGCAACCACCCCAAGGGCGTCGCGCAGTTTAAGATCCAGGCGAGCTCGCTGTGTTCGCGCACGTGCGACTGGATAAAGATGAGGTTTCTCTCCGGGTCGAGCCCGCTCGCGAGGTACAAGGCGGCCAGTTTGCGGGCGTTGTCGTGCAGCGCGCGCGCGTCGATCTGCTCGGGGATGGTCAGCGCGTGCAGGTCGACGATGCAGAAGATGTTGTCGCTCTCGTCTTGCCGCGCTACCCAGTGCTGCAGCGCCCCGACGTAGTTGCCGAGGTGCAGCTCGCCGGAGGGCTGCATACCGGAGAACACGCGCGTCTTTTTGGCGGTTTGCGGAATAGAGGGGGCCTTGGGGGCGCCCTCCTGGCGGGGGGTGTCGGCCAAAGCGGGCTCGGTCATCCGCCTAGTATACGGCGCAGGCGGCGTGCTCGAGTCGCCGCAGTACGGGCCGGGTAGGTGACGCCAGTGAGGTCAACCCCCAAATCGCCGTCACCACCGCTTCGCAGCTACCACTGAAGGTTACGAAAAGGACGCGCTACTACTCCCCGACGAGTTTGTTAAGCTCCCGATAGGCGTTGAGCTTGGTAAGTTTGGGTAATTTGGCCTCTTCCAGGATCGCTTGCATTGCCTTGGCTGCTGCGAACTTTTCATCGTCGCTGCATTCGAGACGTTTAAGCTTATCAACAAACCCCTGGGCTGCTTCTCTGAGTTTTTTATTGCTTACTTGGCGTAAGCCTTTGACGAGTTCCTCAGCTGGCGTAAGCGTGGCTGCCTCCTGCACTTCTTGGACAGTGCTAGCAGCTGTAGCTTTCGCTCCAACGGGCTTAAACCGCCCGTAGCCCACCGCCGTCTTAGCGCCGGCGCCAAGCCAACAGAGCGCTTCCTTAAGCCAACCCCTTACCGCCTCGCAGTCCTCGCGGCCTTGCCCGCCATTGCGCCGCGGCAGCACCCCAAAGAGGAAGGTCTGCTCCTGCTCGACGACCAAAAAGGGCACCGGCACGGGGCTGTGCCAGTCGGCGGGGGGCGCTTCACCGCGGTACCACGGCCCGTAGTGCGGCGTCATCACGTCGGCTTTAAGCTGCACGGGCGCGGTGGGGATGGCGTCTAGGAAGACGACCGAACCAACTTGGAAGTTTTTGTCGTCGATGTCCTCACTGCCGAAAATCCGCTTGAGGGTCTCGTTGCTCTCTTTAGCCCACTGAGCTGCCCACGCCCGCACCATGCCTTTGACCGACGAGCCGGGCAGATAGGGCGTGCCCAGCGTGTGGTGCCAAGCGAAGCCGTTTTCGACCGGGTGCTCACGGCCCAAGCCGGTGACGAAGTCGGACTCGAGCTTATAGAGTAGGGGCGCTTGACCAAGGGCGCTTAGAAAACTTTGCATGCGCTCAGCGTGCGCTTTGAGCTGGTCGGCGTCACCTACGGGCTTGCCCGTCACGCTCGTCACCCAGTCCTTCTTGCCCTCGTCTCCCAGCCCCGACCAGTCGCTCTGCCACTTATCGCAGAACTTGTCGTACCAGAGCCCGGCGTGGCCCCCTCGCCGCTCGAGCCGCTCGCGCGCTTCGCGGTAAAGGGGCCGCACTACTCGCGCTCCTCGCCGCCCTCTAAAAAGGCGTCAGCAAACTTGCGCAGCCACTCGAGGTACGCCATCGCTTCAGCTTGGGCGCGGATGTAGTGGTCTTGGTCGTGCGCAACGATTGCTTTGAGCAACCCCGGGGTGTAGTTGCGGTAAGGCGCGTCCTCGTCGGGACCGCAGAGCCAACCCTCAAGATGCTTGTAAAGTTGTGGGTAGCCCTTGCGGTCGCGCGAGCGCACGGTAGCTATTGCCTGCCCCAGCCCGCTCATCAGGATGTTGGCGGGCAGCGCCTTGACGTAGCTCTTGTAGTTGCCATAGTCGCCTCGATACTTGAGCTCTTCGACGTTTCTGAGCGCGTCCGCCGCACGACGTTGGGCGAGGGTCTGGCTCATCGCGCCCCCAACCACTGCAGGCTAAACCAGCCCTGTCCCACCGTTTCGTTGCCGCCCACCTGCAGGTAATCGCCAATTTTCTGCACGTCCTGCAAAACCCCTTGGCCGTTGCGCTCGGCCAAGACCGCGTACATGAGCGTGTCAGGTGGCAGCGTCTCCTCGTACCAGAGGTTTTTGCTGGTCTTTTTGTCGTCCAAGACGTTGCGCGCCTGCACCGCCAAGCCGTAGCGGGCAAACCAAGCGAAGTCGTCGTCGCTTAAGATGGCAAGTTGGCCCTTTAACCGCGCCCGCGCGCTCTCGTTGGGGATGAGACTGCCTAACGCCTCGACAAGTTTGTCGCCTGGCCCCCCAGTGACCTCAAAGGAGCGCTCCTCGAGGAAAAGCCGCCCGGAGCCTTGGCTGAGCACCGTTTTGTCTGCCACTTTGGGCATCTGAAAGCTCACGGTCATGCCGCTGCGACCCGCGTCGCGCGCTAGCCGCTCCAGAAGGTGCGGGCAGGTCACCCACTTGTAGGCGCTGCTGAGGCTGCGAACCGGGAGCAGCAGCAGCCGCGCATCTGAGGCGAGGAGTTCTCCGGCGTTGTCCTGCCTGCCAAAAATCGCCTCTGCACCCCCATTGCCCAGCTGCTCATACGCCTGGCGCAAGGCCCCCTTGAGGCTCGAGCCCGCGATAAACGGATAATCGGTCGCCGCCTCGCGCGCTACCGGCAGGTCGATCGCCCCGACGTTCTGGCCCGTGCCCGGGTGCACGAACGTCTCTGCCAACATGCCCACGATGACGCTGTTCATTCACCACGCTCCAATCAGGATCTGCCCATAACCCCAGGAGGTCTTTTCACCGATGTGCTTACCGTGCATGGCCAAGGCCGCCTGCACGTCATCCGCTTCCATAAACCAGGTGCTCCCCGGCGGCAGGTGCAAGGCGAGCGGCTTAGGTTGCTTCGCTTCGCTGTCCCAGCCGCCGATCATGAGCGGTTTGCCGACGCAAGCCGCGACGATGCGCCCCGGCAAGCCCGGCAGTGCCCCGCCCGGCGTCTTCCAGCCATCACCCCTGAAGCAGCCAGGCGTGATGAGGGTCACGGTGTAGCGGCGACCTGTCAGCGTCGGCGCTTGGGGGAGCGCCCACGACACTTCCTCGATACCCACCATCCGGCTCTCGCCGCCGAGCGTCACCAGCTTGGGCACCGCGCCGTCGTAGCCCGAGACGCCTACGCCGAGCGACACGCCGCGCGAGAGCCGCACGTGGGCGGTCTGGTAAAGCGCGTCCTCCTTGGTGGTGCGGCTCGCGTCGTCGCGGTGGATGCCGACGCGCGCCTCGCTCTGCCAAAGTTCGCCGCGCGCGATGATGCTCGCGGGGTCGGGCAAGTCGCCCTTTAGGACCCGCTGCATGGCCTCGAGCGTCAGGTAGCCCTCCAGCGGCTTAAACCCCGTCACCTGTTCCCCCCGCTCGCCTGTGACGTTGACGACTTCGGGAAGTTTGACCGTGCCAATATCCGTCTGAAGCTCCGCACTGGGTTTAAGCCAGGTGAGGTATTCTTTGGCTTCTTGCTCGTCTTGCGGCTTGTCCTTGGCATAGAGCAGGTGCAAGGGGGCGGGAAAGAGCGGCGCGTTGTGGCGCAGCAGGTAGGGGCCGACGAAGGCAAGCGGTCCCAAGTCGTCGCCGTCGCCCAGCTCGGCGGTGATGTCCGGTTTCCACACGCCGCCTTGCCAACCGAGCTCCCTGGCAAACGCCGCCCGCAGCGCCCCCACGACCGTCGTCGGCGAGGGCGGGAAGACGCCGCGCACCTCCATCTGCCCCGTCTCGCCCGCCGAAAAGGGGCTGCCGTCGCGGAAAAAGAGCGTGTCCAAGGGGGTGAGCTCAAGCTGCCTCACCGCTCCACCCCCCGCCCCTTGGTCGCTAGAAAGCGCACGAGCATGGCGCCCTCAACGTTGAGGGTCTTCGGGTCTTCGACACCCCCCTTGCGCACGCGACAGACGCGCAGAAGCTGTTTCACCCGCTCCTCTGCCTCGTGGAGGGGCACGACGCGCTCGCGGCTCTTGTTCTTTTGGTACTCGGCGACGAGGAGCCTCATCGCGTCCAACTCTTTGGGGAGCTTGTGCCCGGACGCCCGGCGCGTTCGCTCGTCGCCCGTGAGCACTTCAAAGCGCGCCCGGACGTTGTAGAAGAACTTGCTGGCAAACTGCGCTTCGTCCTTGTCGTCCTTGTCCACAAAGCCCCTAACCAGGTCCTGCACGATGTCGGGGACGGGGTGCGGCGCCGTCCTCTCCTCCCAGCTCGAGACCCATTCCACCGTGCGCCCGCTGCCGGTCAACACGCTCACCGCAATCGAGTCGCGCCCGTTGCCGTCTTTGGCCACGGTGTCGAGAAGATAGTGCGCCTCTTGCATCACCGCGCGCAGGCTGGTGTGGTAGTGCGCGAAGACGAGCCCCGCCGAGATGGTGGTTGGGGGGTGATCTGCGGGGCGCTTCCCCCCCAAGACCTCCTCGAAGGCCTGCTGGTAGCGCTGACGGAGCGCCGTTGCGGCCGGCAGCGCCCGGTCGAGCGGCAAGAGCGCCAACACGTCGTCGCCGCCCGCGTAGACGGTCTTACCGCAGCGCTCTCGAACGATGCCGTCCACCGCGTCGGTGAAGTGGGCGAGGGCTCGAGAAACGTCGGTGGGCTGAACGCTTTGATGCTGCAAGAGCTTGCCCAAGCTGTCGCCGTCCATGAGCAAGAGCGCGTAAAAGGGGCTGGGCGGGTGACCGACGGCGTTGCTCAACTCGCCGAGGTGCGCCTGAAGCGCCCGCTTGGCCTCCGCCGAGAAGCCGCGCTCCTTGTCGCTCTCGATGGCGTAGCGGTAGTAGAGCTGGCCGTCGAGCCGGGTGAAGTCGTCACGGGCCACGCAGGACAAGTCGGTGCTGTACTCGCCGAAAATGTCGCCTTCGGCATGCGTTCGGACGAGCTTGGGGTACTCGAGCGCGAGAGCCTGCGCCTCTAGGCTTGCTTGAATGCGCTCTAGCCACGGCACCGCCGCCATGTACGAGGTCGAGGGCCAGGTCTTGGCGTCAAGCTCCCAGCCGATGACCTCGCTAGCGACGTTGGGGAAAAGCCGCTTGATGAGCGACACCGCGCAGAGGCGCTCATGCTCCCCTAGGTTGAGGGAACCGACCCTGCGCCGGACCTCCCCCCAAAAGTCCTCCTGGTTCCCGCGCTCGGTTTGCTTCCCGCGCGCGGTCGCCCTCACAAAACCCGAGAGCTCCTGCAAGCTGCCCATCAGGGTGCACTTGTCGCCGGGCTCTTCGGTCGGCGCAAAGGTGCGCCAGTTCTTGCGGCGGTCGAGCCAGGTGTTGTCCGAGCGGTCACCGGGGTCGCCCCCCATGACCCAGCTCATGTCCCAAAAGCCCGCTACCTGGCGCTCCCAAATAGCCCGCGTGCCGCGGCCCTGCGGCGCGGCGCCCGCGACGTAGCGCTGCCACACCGCGTCAGCTATTCTCTGCCACGCACCTAAGACCGCTTTGCGGCAGCTTACAGGGTCGAAGCCATCCGGCACTTCCGCCTTGAAGCGGTTGGGGAGGGAGCCGATTTTAGGCGTTGGGTTATCGGGCAAAGGTTTGCCGAGGATGGCCGCGAGCAGCGGGTCGGTGGGCTTCGCCATGCTCCCCACATCGGGGAAAGTGATGCTGCCGCCTCCCTCGAGCACCGCTTTCATCGCGTGACCCGCCAAATAGGAGAGCAAGAACGACCCGGCCCACAGGTCGCGGGTGCGCCGCGCCTGGGCGACGAAGCCCTGGACGGGGCCGAGGGTGAAGTGGAGAAGGCGCTCAGGCATATCTAACTTCCACCACCCTGCCGAAGTCTTCTTTGCGCTGTAAGTGAGGTTGTCCTCTGACGTTTTTCATGCGCTCGAAAAACTCATGTATGGGTTGCCATAGGTTGTTAGAGGTGTCTACTGAAACAACCTTTTGCTGTTTGCCGATGAGGCGGATTTTAGCATTAGCGGGCAAAAACTGGCTCGGCAGAAACGTCAGGACGGCAATTGGAGTATCACCAATTTGGTGAATATGAATCTGCAAAGGACTGGCACGTCGCTCTATCGCGGTGGGGTTACGCGGATTCGTGGCATCAACCGCCTTGACTTCTGCTTTATCCTTCGTGCTGCTGAAGAAGTAGTTGTGAGGTAAGCCGAAGGCGACGCGCTCTGGATGCTCAATTGATACTGAGGAGGTCCCCCCTGAAGCGATTGCCTTCATCAGGTCGTGATCATCTGGAAAGTTCTGCTCGGCATTCTGGTCGAAGACTTTGCCGTTGTTGCCCCAGCTACGGTAGAAAACCATCTCACGCCCAATGCGGTTCAGCAGCTCTAAGGGCGACTGGCTGACCTCACCTTCAACGAGTAGGATCTTGCTTTCCCGGGAGAATGCCGTATAGGGCGGCTTGTCAGTTCTGAGCTTAAACTCTGACTTTAGCTTTTCCAGCTCCTCTTTTATAGCAATTATATCTTGTGGCGCTTGCCAAACTTTCTCACCATCCTGATATTCCTTAAGAACCAGGCTGCCATAACCTTTGCGCGCCTTGCTGCCAAGTGCGCCGACGGTGCCTAGCAGCTTAAGGGCATCGACGATGCCATCGCGCTGTTTTGGGGTCAGGTTGGGCTTAAAGCACACTTGCAGGGTAAAGTCAAAGGGCGCCGCAAGGCACGCCCGCGTAAGCTGTCCTTCCTGTGTACCCTTGTTGCGGCTGGCAAACGCCTCCATAACGCCGTAACCGAGGTAACGCGCCCCTTCCCCGACAACGCGGCCGCCGTCCTTTAAAACCACCCCCTTGCTCAGCTGCGTCACCTCTGGCGCCCTAAGCCGCATCAGCACCCCAGCCTGCCCCGTATCGGTGCTGCCGAAAAGCTCCGCCTCCTGCCTGCGAATCTGCTCGAGGTCGCCACCCAAGCGCTCCCAAGCGAGCGCCCGCCACCAAAAGCGCAGCGCCCCCTTGATGCTTGGCAGGCGGAGTTCGGCCCGGCTCTGGTCAGCGCCACTCATAAAGAGCGGCGTGACCACTCGGTAGGTCGCGGTGAGCGTTTCTGTCATCGTCCTCCTCACCCCAAAGAGGCGTCTCCCCCTGTCGCGCGTGGCGCCCGCTCAACACCACAAACCTTTCGCTAACTTTCCGACCGAGGCTTAACGTAACACACGGGCGCTACACCCCACCACCCTCGCCCCCCGCTACGGTCATTTGTCCGCTGCGCGGTGCGCGCAGCTCTGCATACAATGACCTATGGACCTCTCCTACCTCTGGCGCCTCGAGCCGCTGCCAATTGCCGCGACCTTTGTAGCGCTGCTCTTTTACACCTTGGGGACCGGCCCCTTGCGGAGACGCCTCTTCCCCGGTCACGCTTACCCGACCAACAAGGCGATCCTCTTCTACCTCAGCCTAGCGATCCTCACACTGACCTTCATCTCGCCCTTGCACACCATCGGCGAGTACTTTTTGCTCTCAGCGCACATGCTCACCATGATGATCGTGATCTTTATCGTGGCGCCGCTTTTCCTGTTGGGCTTACCGGGGTGGCTGATCGCGCCCGTGGCGCTTCACCCGGTGATCAAACCCGCCTTGCGTTTTCTCACGCGCCCCGTGGTGAACGTCATTCACTTCAACCTAGCGTTCGCGCTTATTCACATCCCCGTGGTGCTTAGAACGATGATGTTCTCCACCGACTTGCTGCACTACTACACCTACGCCGCTATCTTCACCTCAGCGGTGCTCATGTGGTGGCCCGTGATGAACCCCTTACCGAACGACCTGCCCACGCCGAGCTACAAAACGCAGCTCATCTACCTGATCGTGATGATCATCGCGCACAACCCCTTTTCGACCGTCATCAGCTTTTCAAACCGCCTCATCTACCCCTGGTACGGGGAGGTGCCGCGCGTCTTTGGGCTCTCGCCGATGCAAGACCAGCAGCTCGCGGGGGTGTTCATGGGCATCCTCTACATGACGGTGATGCTGATCGCCATCGCGGCGGTGTTTTTGCGGTGGGTGGGGGGGGCGGCGCGACGGGAGCGCGCCCTACCGCCGCCAGCGCAAGCCTAGCTACGGACAGAACCGACCACCAACAGAAACGGCCCCCAGCTTCGGGGGCCGCGCTCTTGTAAACGTGTGGCGCAAACTTGTGGCGGCAGTTTCGCGGAAAAACGCTCTTGGCACATATCGGAAGATGCGCGCTAGGGTGCTCCGTGGGGGCGCCATGTGGGCCACGCCGCAAGAACCGATCGGATCTACTTCAACCCCGTCGTCGCCACCCCCGTCGTGATGTAGCGCTGCAAAAAGGCGAACACCACGGTGACGGGCAGGAGCGTGAGCACGGTCATCGCCAGGACATAGTGCCACTGGATGTTGAGCTCGCCCTGGAACGAGTTGAGGCCGACTTGCAGGGTAAAGAGCTCGCTCCGCGTCAGGACGATCAAAGGCCACAAAAAGTCGTTCCAGCGCCACATGACCGAGAAGATGGCCAGCACGGCCAAAGCGGGAGCCGTCAGGGGCAGGATGATCTGCCAGTAGATGCGCCACTCGGACGCGCCGTCGATGCGGGCGGAGTCTAGAAGCTCGTCGGGCAGCGTGAGCATGTACTGGCGCAGCAGGAAGACCCCCGTCGGGGTGGCGGCGCCGGGGAGGATGACGCCCCAGAGGTTGTTCGTCCAACCGATCTGGGTAATGACCAAGTAGACGGGGACCAGAATGACCGAGATGGGGATCATCAAGGTGGCGATGATGAGCAGGAAGATGGCGTTGCGACCCCTGAACTCGTACTTGGAGAGGGCAAAAGCGGCCATGCTGTTGATCAAGAGCGTAATGAGGGTGGCGGTGACGGTGACCACGACGGAGTTGCGCAAAAACGTCACGAAGTTAAAGCGCGCGAGCGGCTCCGTGTAGTTGTTCCAAGCGAACTGGACCCGCCGCACCTCCTGGCGCTGGGCGGTGGGGACGCTGATGATCTCGTCGGGGGCGGCGGGGTCGATCATCTGCGCCTCGAGCCCGATGCGCCGCACCTGCGCGAGGCGCGCCTGGCTGCCGTCCTCTAGGGTCACGTCGAAAAGGGGCAAAGGGGTGTCGTACCCCTCGACCGTGACGGTCGCCTGCGCCGTGGGGAGCAGCGCGGGGGGGAACTCGAGCAGCGCGCTCGGCGTCTTGAAAGACGAGAGCACGAGCCAGAGCACCGGGCCGAACATGATCAGCACCCCGGCGGCCAAGTAGAGGTAGGTGAGCACGTCGGTGACGTGCAGGCGCCGCCCGCGGCGGCGCGTCAAAAAGGTGCTTACCGTGGTCATGGTCCTCCTAAGCGGGGCGCGAACGCCCGATACGCAGCTGAACGAGGGTGAAGACGAGGAGCGCCGCGCCGACGAGGACAGAAGCTGCCGCCGCGAGGCCGAAGCGCTGGACTTGACCCGAAAACCCCGTGTTGTAGATGTACTGGATGATAAATAGGGTCGAGGTGCCGGGGCCGCCCCCGGTGAGCACGAAGACCTCGTCGAAGGTCTGCACCCCGCGAATGAGCGAGAGCACGAGCACGACGAGCAGCGTCGGCATGAGTAGCGGCAGGGTGAGGTTGCGCAGGCTCTGAAAGCGCCCCGCGCCGTCCATGGCCGCGGCGTCGTAAAGCTCTTTGGGTATCGACTGCAGCCCCGCCAAGAGGATCAGGGTGTAAAAGCCCATGTTCGCCCAGATGTTGACGAAGATCGCCCAGAACATCGCCCAGTTCGCGTTGAGCAAAAACAGCTCGGGTTGGCCGCCCAGCGAGACGAGAATGGCGTTAAGCAGCCCGTTACGCTGCAACATCCACTTCCACACGAGCGCCACGACGACCGGTGAGAGCAGCACGGGGTAGAAGTAGACGCTCCGAAAAAACCCGCGCCAGAGGATGCGGCGGTTTAACACGAGGGCGGTCAGAAGTGAGAAGAAGACCGTTCCACTCACCTGGAAGACGACGAAAAAACCCGTGTTGCGCAGCGCCCGCCAAAAGCGGTCCTCTTGACAGGTGTTGGGGTCGAGATAGTTGGTGCACGAGAGCAGCGTCTCGAAGTTCTGGGTGCCGACGAAGGGACGGTTCTGTGGGAATAGGGCGGTCCCACCGGTCAGCGCGAAATAGACGTTGAGCACCATTGGAAAGAGTACGAACACGCCGAAGATGATGAGGTTGGGCAGCAAAAAGATATACGCCATCCCCCGCACGCCCAAAAGGCGCTGCAAAGGGCTCATCACGAGCTCAAAGGCGTTCATCAGCCCCGCGAAGAGGCTGCCGAAAAGCCCGCCCAGAGACGGCTTGGGGGCTCTGCGAGGCCGCGAGGGGGCTCGCACCACGTTGTGACGGTCTCGTTGCATCGGTCTCCAAAGGGCGGCTACCGAGTACCGGGTAGCCGCCCAGAGTGTGCGATAAAAGCGGTTAGCGAAGCGCGCTACTGACCTGCAGCGGCGATCCCCTCTTCGATGTCCGCTTGCATCCGCGCGATCGCTTCGTCGAGCGAGAGCTCGCCGACGAGCACCTGCGTCAGGCGGTTGGTCGTGGCGTCGAAGACGACGCGGTTAAACGGGTAGCCCTGCAGGGCAAAAGCGGTGTCGTCGAGGCGGGTCACCTCGCCCGCAAAGACGTTGAGCGCGTCTGCGGCGAGCTCTAAGTCGGTCTGGAAGTCGATGCCCCGCTCCGCGAGCCCGAGGTGCCCGGGGATAAAGAGGGTGCGGGCGTAAAATTCCTCCAAGACGGGTTCGCTCGCCAGGTACTCCATGACGCGCGCGACCTCCTCGGGGTGGTCGGTGTCCTCGAAAGCGACCAGCGCCGCCCCCCCAGGCATCCCCGTGCACGCCGCCGGGCCGCAGGGGTTAGGCACCGCCACCCAGTCGAAGGCGTCGCCAATCGTCTCGGCAAACTGCCCGACCTGCCAGCTGCCCGACATGTAAAAGACCACCTCGCCGTTGATGAACTGCTCGTTCCCGGCTGTGTAGGTGCCGCCCGCACCGATCCACACGTCGGGGATCATGGTGCCGTCTTGGTGCCAGTCGACCATGAGCTGGGCCATTTGGCGGAAACCCTCATCGTCGATAGCGGGGTTGCCCTCCTCGTCGAAGTAAGCGGCGCCCTGGCTGATCGCCGCTCCGGCGAGGCGGTGCCCCGAGCGGTCCATCGCCATGGCGAAGGCCGTCCCCGTCGCCTCGGCGACCTCGCGCGTCGCCTGCGCCCACGCCTCCCACGTCGCGCCTTCAGCGGGCATCTCGACGCCGGCTTGGTCGAAGAGCGTCTTGTTGACAAACGGCCCCGTCACGGTGAGCTGCGTCATAAAGCCGGGGATCATCTCCGGGTCCTCGGGGCGCATCCAGTCCAGAAACTGCCCGAAGTTCTCCTCCCAGTACTCGGGGTCGCTGAGGTACTCGCGCAGGTCGAGGTAGTACTCGGAGAGCCCGCCCAGGTTCGTCACACGCGCCATGTCGGGGCCGTCGCCCGAGGCGAGCTGCAGAGGCAGCGTCTCCAAGATGCCCGAGGAGTAGGCGACCGTGTCCATCACCACGCGGATGTCGGGGTTGTCGGCCTCGAAGCGGTCCAAAAGCTCGCGCATCACCTGGCCTTCGTTGCCGTCGTCGTACCAGGTCATGCGCAGCTCGACTTGGTTTTGGGCGAGCGCCAGAGGCGCCGTAAGGCCCAGCAGCATAAGACTCGGGGCCAACAGTCCAGCGGTTCGCTTCCAACGGTGCAAGGGGGACCTCCAGAGCAAAGAGATTGGGACGACCGAACACGTCAGCGTCGCGTCGACGGTGTCGCTAGTTAACAGCGCGGCAGCTCGGAACAATGTGTTTTATGAGACGGTGTGCCGCTACGCGGTGCACGCTAAGGGGCGCAGGCGAGCAGCTCACGTACGACACGGGTACCCTGAGCCAGATGGCAAACTCCTTTCGTAGCATTGTCGCTGTCCAAAGAGCAGCGTAACACGTCCCAAGGGGCGCGAGACCGGTGCGTTTCACGCGCCGTTACAAAGCGACGCGCGTATGAAAAAGCCGTTCTCGACGGCACCAACACGCCTTGTGTACCTGCGTTGTGTACCTGTGTGGTGTCCCGTGCGGTGTCCTTGGGCGCGCGAGCGCTACTCCCCCTCGCCGATGACGGCCACGGTGCTCCCCGGCAGGGTGTAGCGCCCCGCGAGGGCCGCCTCGCTCAGCAGCTCGGTCGCTGTCTCGAGCCCCGTGAGGGCGCGCAGGTCGAGCTCTTGCGGCTCCGCGCCGAGGTTGGCGAGCACGAAGAGCGTCTCTTGGGGCGCTTCGCGGCGCAGCGCCAGCACCCCCTCGGGCGCCTCCAGCACCGTGACGCCGCCCGCGTAGAGCGCCGGACGCGCGCGGCGCAGCGCGATAAGGCGCCGGTAGAGGCTCAGGAGCGAGTCGGGGTCTTCGTCCTGCGCGGCGACCGTGATCGCCGGGTCGTCCGTGCTAAAGGGGTGCCAGGGGGTGCCGGTGGTAAAACCGGCCCCCTCTGAGGCGTCCCAACGCATCGGCGTGCGCTTCTCCTCGTCCGCCTCGCCGGGGCCGTTGGGCATCCCGAGCTCCTCGCCGTAGTAGAGGAAGGGCACCCCCGGCAGGGTCAGCAGCAACCCCGCGGCGAGGCGCAAGCGGGCTTCGTCGCGGCGCAAAAAGCCGAGCGCGGTACCCGGGCGGATCTGGTCGTGGTTGGAGATGAAGGTGCCGCGCACGGCGGTGTCGGGGTAGAGCCTCTCGTCCTGCTCGAGCGCGAACGCGAGGCTGGTGACCGAGCGGCGCTGCACGGCGCTCGTCAGGGCGTCGAAAAGCGGGTAGTTAAAGGACACGTCGAGCCCGGCGCGCTCGTGGTAGCGGGCAATCGTCGCCGCGTCCGTCCAGGTCTCCCCCACCAGATAGGCGTCCTCGCGGACCGACTTGACAAACGCGGTAAAGTCGCGCACCCACTCGACGTTCTCCGGCGTGTTGGCGATCAGCCCCGTGTCGCTCTCGATAATGTGCTGAATCGCGTCCACCCGAAAGCCGTTGACGCCTTTCTCGAGCCAAAAGCGCGCCACCGCCTCCATCTCGGTCTGCACCGCGGGGTTGCGGAAGTTAAGGTCGGGCATCTCGCTCCAGAAGAGCCCCAAGTAGTACGCGTCCCCCTCGGGGTGCCACGCGGGGCCGCCCAGCCCGCGCCACCCCGGGTTCTCGTCCGACCAGCTGTAAAAGTCGCGGTACGCGGGGTCACCGGCCGCCGCGGCGAGAAACCACGGGTGCTGCGACGAGGTGTGGTTGACCACGAGGTCGAGCACCACCTCGATGCCCCGCTCGTGCGCCGCCGCGACAAACGCCTCGAAATCCGCCATGGTGCCGTAGTCGGGGTGAATGGCGTAGTAGTCGGTCACGTCGTAGCCGTGGTACGACGGGCTCGGGTGGATGGGCATAAGCCACACGCCGGTCACCCCCAAGTCCTGCAGGTAGTCGAGCCCCTCGGTAGCGCCGCGCAGGTCGCCGATACCGTCGCCGTCCGAGTCCCGAAACGACCGCACGAAGATCTCGTAAAAGACGCTGTCGGGAGCCGGCTGCGCCCCCGCGAACAGGGTGAGCGAGAAAAGCGCTAGGGTCAGGAGCCACTTAAAAACGGTCATGCGTTATCTTTGCACGCGCGCAACGTCCGTGTGCCGGGGGCGCGCCCGGAAAGGGGGCCGTATGCGTTTTTTCGCACGGCCGCGCCTGCAGGACGCGTACGCTAGAGCTTCGCCGACCCTCGCGGCCCGCACCCCGGGACTCCCCCCGCGAGGCGCTCCCGAAAGCGCCCCATGAACCTCCGCCTCCTGCTCCTCTGCTCCCTTTTCGCCCTGTTGGGCGCGTGCAACCACGCGCAGCGCACCCGCCCCGCCGCGTTCGAGGCGACCTCGGAGCCAGCGTCGGGGCGGGTGCTCGTCAGCGCGTCGCCGCAGCGGCGCGCGGCCGCGCGCTTAGAGGCGCAGGTGCTCTCGGGCGACGTCTACCTCTTCTTGCCGTTTGCGCGCGCGACCCGCGCCGAGCTGCACCTTAACGGCGCCAGGAAGCCCTTTCGCACCCTCCACGCGCCGCGCGGCGGCCTCGGGCCCATCCCCTTCTCGACCGCGCGCCTTTCCGACGGCGATCACACCCTCACCGCCAAGGTGACGCTAGGGCCGCGGCGGCGGGTGACGGTGCGGACTTCGTTTCGGGTCGACAACGCGCGCGCGCGCAGGGCGCCTTGGGGCGCTGGAGCGTGCAGGCGGGCGAGGTCTACCGGGGCACCGAAAGGGTCGCCGTGCACGGCCTCAACTGGTTCGGGATGGGCACCCCCGACCGCGCGCCGCACGGCCTCTGGACGGGCCGGAGCGTGGAGAGCTTTATGCGTCAGGTGCGTGAGCTGGGGTTTACGGCGCTGCGCCTGCCCCTCTCCCCGCAGGTGATCCGCCCCGGCTACGCCGCCGCGCCCTGGGCGCGCGCCTACGGCCCCGACGGGCGGAGCGTCCTCGAGCGCGTGCTTGGCGAAGCGGAGCGCGCGGGGCTATTGGTGCTCCTGAGCTTTCACACCTACGACCCCAACCGCTTGGGTCACGACCTGCCCGGCCGCCCGTTCGGGGACGGCTACACCAAAGCCGACTGGCTCGCCGACCTGAGGACGCTGGCCGAGCTCGCCAAACGCTACCCCAACGTGCTCGGCATCGACCTCTGCAACGAACCCCACAAGCTCACCTGGAGGGCGTGGGCGAAGCTCGCCGCCGAAGCCGGACGCGAGGTACTAAAGACCAACCCCGACCTGCTCGTCTTCGTCGAGGGGGTCGCCAACGCCTCGGACAACGGCGGCTACGGCGCCAACTGGGGCGAAAACCTGACCCGAGCGGGCGAGCTGCCCGGTATTCCGGGGGGCAAACTCGTCTACAGCCCGCACGTCTACGGCCCGAGCGTCCACCACAAACCCTACTTCGGGGCGCCCGAGTTCCCGGCGAACTTGCCGCACATCTGGGACGTTCACTTCGGGCACCTCGTCGACAAGGGCTACACGCTCGTCATCGGCGAGTTCGGCGGCCGTTACGCGGAGCGCGACCGGCTGTGGCAGGACGCTTTCGTGGACTATCTGCTAGCGCGCCCCATCCGCGGGTTTTTCTACTGGAGCCTCAACCCGAACTCGGCGGACACGGGGGGGCTGTTGCACGACGACTGGCGCACCGTTCACGAGGACAAGCTCGAGCTCCTTAAGCGGCTGATGCGCTAGGCGGCGGTGGCTTAGGGGTGCTGCAGGGGCGGCGCCCCGAAAGCGCGGTAGAAGCGGCACCCGTTGTAGGTCCACTCGAGCGCGAAGCCCTCGGGCGGCCGCTCACCGTAACGCCGGTAGAGCGCCGAATCGCCGGGGCAGACAAACGCGTAGCGCACGTGCGCGGCGGGGGCGGCGAGCGCGAGGTGAAAGCTCGCGTCAACGGGTAGCAGAAAGGGCCGCGCGGTCCCCGCCCAGGCGATCGCGCGGTAGGCGGTCGCGTCATCGCTCAACACCGCGCGCGCGTCCGCCGTGGCGAGCGTCCTGCCGACCGCCTGCTCGAGGGCGCCTTCCGGCGGGGCCGCAGGCCACGGGAAGGCGAGGTAGGCCACCACGAGCTGCGCCGCCGCCCCCGCGAGCAGCAGCGCCCTGTCGGGCCGCGTCGCCTGCCTCGAGAGCGCCCCGAGCGCGAAGATCGACAGCAGCATGACCTCAAAAGCGAGCGAGTAGACGCCAAAGAGCCTCGAGGCGAACAGCAGCCCGAGGGGGAAGAGGTACACGAGCAGGCGCACGCTAGGGTTTAGGAGCAGCCGAAACCCCGCAGCGACGTAGAGCGGGCTGAAAAGCAGCACGAGCCAGAGGGGTTCGGCGCGGGCGCCCGGGGGGGCGTAGAGCCAGGTCAGCTCGCCCGTAAAGAGCCAACCCATATAGGCCCAGGTCATGAGCCCGGCGAGCGCCGGAAAGACCAGGATGAGCCAACCCGTCAGGTAAGCCCCCAAAGACATCGGCCGAAAGGCGGGCAGCGCGGCGCCGAAGGTGAGCGCGAGGGGTACGGCTAGCGGCGTGACGAAGACCGCTACCCCCAAGATGAGCCCCGCCTCGAAGCCGTAGACGCTGAGCCCCGCAGCGCTCCAGCGCACGTAGCGCAGCCACGCCCAGAAGAGCAGAAAGAGTGCCATGCGCTCCCCGTAGTTGCCGCCCGCGAGGTTGAGCGCCACGGGCGAGAGAAACAGCGCGGCGACGCCGAGGATAAGAAAGCGCCGCTCGCGTTCCAGGGCGTCTTTGATGAGCAAAAACGCCAGCGCCCCCACCCAAAAGGCGCCCCAAAGGCTCGAGGCGAGCGGCGTCGGGTAGAGCGCCAGCAGCACGAGCGGCAGGGGCGGAAAGGCGAAGCCCAGGCGCTCGAGCTGGCCGCGATCGAGCGCCACGAGCGCCTGCGTCACAAACTTCGCGTCGACCTCGCCGAGCGCCCCTTGCGCCGTCACCGCGGCGCCGACGAGCGCCAAGGGCAGCGCCAACAGGAGCGTACCGGCGACCGCGAAGCAGGTAGCCCCTAGAGCGCTGCGCTGCAGGGGCGCGCGGGGAGCCGCTGCGGCGCTGCGCCCGCTCACGGCTGCACCTCGGCGGCATCCCCCTTGCGCGCGCCCACCCCGTGCGCCTCCTCGACGGGCGTCTTTTCGTCCTGCGTCCTTTCGGGTTGCACCTCGGTCTGCGCCTCGTGTGTGCTCAGGCCGTGGAGCGTCTTTTCCCAGAAGAAGGGTTTGGTAAAGAGCTGGTAGAGCGCCTTGTACGACGCCCTCGAGTGCAGCGTCCAGTAGACCGGGTTGAGCAGCGCAAAGGGCACGAGCGCGTAGAGCCCGCGCTTAAAGACCGCCAGCATGTTGAGGTAGACCGCCAGGGCGTTGCCGACGAGGAGGTTGACGAGCGACAGGTAGAGGAGCCACGGCGGGAAGTAGGGGTCGAGCGCGTGGGTGCCGGTGAGCATCCAGACGAGAAACAGCAGCCACAACAGCGGCGCCGCGAGAAACGTCAGGGGGGTGCCGGCAATCAGCAGCGCAAACCCGGCCGCCTGCTTGAGCCCGACCGCGCGCACCAGCCTTAGGGGGTTGCGCGCGTGCACGAGGGCGGTCTGCATGTACCCCTTGATCCACCGCGAGCGCTGCCTGATCCAGTTGCCCACGTGGTTGTTGGCCTCTTCGAAGGTGGTCGCGTTGATCACCCCGACGGTGTAGCCGCGCATGGCGGCGCGGATGCCCAGGTCGGCGTCCTCGGTGACGTTAAAGGGGTCCCAACCGCCGAGCTCGCGCAGGCGGTCGGTGCGGAAGTGGTTGCTCGTCCCGCCCAGGGGGATGGGGAGGCCCAGACGGGCGAGCCCCGGCAACATGTAGTCAAACCAGTAGGAGTACTCGAGGGTGAACATGCGGGTGAGGAAGTTTTCGCGCCAGTTAAAGTAGTTGAGCGCCCCCTGCACGCACACCAAGCTCTCGGGCCCCTTGCGAAAGGCGGCGACGGCTTTTTTGAGCTGATCGGCGTCTGGGCGGTCTTCGGCGTCGTAGATGACCAGGTACTCGCCGCGGGCGAACAGCAGCCCCAGGTTGCACGCCTTGGGTTTTGTCTTGGGTTGCCCGTCGGGGATGATGACGAACTGCACGTGATCCGGGGGGTGCGCCGCCTTGGCCGCCTCGAGCGTCTCGGGGTCGTCCTCCTCGATGAGCACCAGGATCTCGAGCTTCTCTTTAGGGTAGTCGAGCTGCGACAGGTTTTGCATCAAAAGCCCGACGATATTCGCCTCGCGGTAGACGGGCACCAAGACGGTGTAAAGCGGCAGCTCGGCGTCGTGTAGGGCGGCGACTTCGGCGTCGGTGACGGGTTCGAACTGCTCCGCGCGGGCGCCCGCGAGGCTGACGAAGAACTTAAAACCGATGCCGACCAAAAACACCAGGTTTACAGCAGCGTTGATCGCCACGAGCGTCCCTTGCGGCGCGGCGTAAAGGCAGCCGAGGAGGAGAAACACAAGGGCGCCTAGCGCCAAAAACTGCCCCCTGGTAAAGACCGTGTACCCCGACTCTTCGGGGCTGCGGTAGTAGAGGGTGTAGACCGAGGCGTCAAGGAGCTCGTCGCGGTAGAGCTCGCGGATGGCTTTGTCGATGTCCCACTCGGTGGTGACGAAAAAGCGGCAGCGGATCCCCTCGAAGTGCTCGCCCAGCGCCGCGACGAGCGCGGCCGAGGGCGCGTCCGCCACCGCGACCCGCAGCGCCCCCGCCTCGAAGTCGACGGGAACGGCCCGAAAGCGCAGCATCAGCTCCGGCGGAAAGCGCGTCGCCACCTCCGGCACCGGCGCGGTCTCGGTCAAGAGGATAAAAGGTAGGTTCCAGAGCTCGGAGAGCGCCTCGTAGAGGGCCTTGCGGCGGACGTAACCGAGCGACAGCAGCACCCGCCCGAGCCGCTCACCCGTGCGGCGGTGCAGCTCGAGCGCGTGCGCCAGCGCCTCGGGGCTCAGCGCGCCGCGCGCTACGAGCAGCTCACCCAAACGCGCTTTGGTAGCGTTCACGCTCAGGTTGGCGGCCTCGCCTTGCCGCGGCGCACGACGAGCGGGTAGAGCGAGACGAGGAGCGCGAGGGCGAGCGCGGCGAGCCCGAGGTAGATCAGGGAGCGGTAGCGCACCCACATCGCCTCGGGGGGCTCGGGCAAGGGGGTGAGGCGCAGGTCGCTTGCCAGGCGCAGCGTCGTGACGGGTTCGGCGGCGCCGCGCAGCGCGACGTCGCCGGCGAGGCCGTACCAGCCGTCGTCGCGCAAGACGTCCTCGACGAGCGCGGCGCGCAGGTCCTCGGCCGCCCCCGACGACTGGCCGAGGAGCAGCGTCGGCGCGCCCCCGCGCCGGAACGCCTGGAGCGAGGCGAACGCGTCCGCCGGTTCGAAGCTGACCAGCAGCGGCCCCGAGGGGTCGCTGAGGCGAAACCCGGGGCTCTGCAAGGGGGCGCCGAGCGCGGCGCTCAGCGCGCTCCCCGCGTCGCCGACCGCGAGCAGCGGCGCCGCCACCTCCGTTTCGGTCACCAAGACGGGCTCGAGCGCCGCGCGGGTGGTCGCCTGCAGCGCCCCGACAAGCTGCGCGGCGAGCGCTACGGCGTCGTGCTCGAGGGTCTCCAAAAAGACCGCAAAGCGCGGCAAGAGGGCCTGCGGAAAGCTCGCGAACCCGTCTCCGAGCGCCCCGCGCGTGACGCTAAGCGCCGAGTCCGGCTCGACGGTGACGCTGAGGGGCAGCGCGCCGCGGCTGCAGTCGCCGCCCGCGGCGCGGTAAGCAAGGCGCAGCTCGAGGGTGTTGTCGCGCGCGAGCGCCCCGCGCGGGAGCTCAAACCACGTGTCGAAACGCGTGCCAGCGAGGGGCGCGCTCGTCACCTGACGGCCGTTGAGAAAGACCTGCAGGTAGCCCTCCCCCTCCGCGACGGGGCTATGCTGGAGGCGCAAACGCACCCCGAGCGGCACCGCGTCCGGTCCGAGGTCGGCGAGCGCAAAGGTGTAGGCGGTCGCGAGCGCGCCGCTGCCCTCGAGCACCACCGGGCCGTAACCGAGGTCGCCAAAGCGCACCTGTGCCCCCAGCTCGGCGCTTGCGTGCAGCTCGAACGCCTCGCGCGTGAGCGTCTGCGCCACCAGCCCCTGCGTGACGGGCGCCGCCGAAAGCGGCGGCAGGGCAAACAGCTGCGCCGCCTCCCGGGTGCCGCCCAACAGCAGCACCACGCCGCCGCCCGGCGGGGAGGCGAGCAGCGCCCCGACGCCCTCGTGCCACACCACCACGCGCTCCCAGACGCCCGCAGGGGGCAGCGCCGCGGATGGGTCCGCGTAGCGCGCCACGCGCAGCTCGGGGCGCACGCCGGGGTAGCGCCGGGGCAAGTACGCCGCGAGCATCAGCGCCATCTGCGCCGCGCTCTCGGAGAGCGTCTCGGGGAGGTAGAGGGAGACGCGCTCGAGGTAGGGGGGGAAAAAGGCGCTGAGCTGCGCCGGCTCGAGCGGCGTCCCCGCGAAGTAGACGCGGCTCTCGGGGGCGACGAAAAGGCGGTGCAACGCCTCGGCGGCGCAGCGGTCGGTCCCCGCAAGGACCATCTCGAGCCGCAGCGCGACCCCGCCCGCGCGCACCTCGGCGCCCTCTAGGGGCAGCAGGGCGACCCGCTCCTCTTTCGGTAGCGGCGCCTGGGCGAGCACGCGCCCCCCGCTGACGACCCGCACGTACCCCTCGGGGAGCCCAGGGCTCGGCAGGAGGTGCAGCGCGAGCGTCTCGGGGCGGAGACCGGGGTTGACCGGTACGAAGAGCTCGCGGCTCGCCCCGAGGCCCGCGAGCTCGAAACCCTCGGTGAGCCCCAGCTGGCGCAGCGCGAGCGCCACGGGCGTCGCGGGGCGCTCGCGCGGTGGCTCGAGCGTCGCCGACCAGGGCGCCGGCGGCTCGGCCTGCGTAGCGCCGCCTCGGGTCAGCCAGGGGTTTTCGAGGAGGGCCGCCCCGTCACCCCCTGCGGGGCCTTGGCAACTCGTCACGAGGGCTGCGACAAGCGCCGCGACACCCATGTATCGTCTTAACCATCTCACAGCGACCTCAACATCTCGCCCCCAGCCGCTGTACGCTACCTCAGGCGCGAAAACGGGTCGCTTAGGTTTTTCACATAGCAGCGCCGCCGGGTCGGGCCACCCACCGGCGACGAAGCGTCTAGGGGAGCAGCCTGCCGACCCACGCCAGCGGGTCGGTCGGGACGGCGTTGACCCGCATCTCCCAGTGCAGGTGTGGCCCCGTCGCGAGGCCCGTGCTGCCGACCTCGCCGATGCGCTCGCCGCGCCGCACCCGCTGTCCGGGCGTCACCACCATGACCGCCTGGTGAAAGTAGAGGCTCGACACCCCCCCGCCGTGGTCGATCACCGTGAGCCCCCCTTTGATGGGGTAAAACCCCGTCAGGAGCACCACGCCGTCGTTCGTGGCGACGATCGGCGTACCCTGCGGAGCGGCGATGTCGGCGCCTTGGTGAAAGGAGACCGCGCCGCTTACGGCGTAGCGGCGCGGCAGACCGAACGCGCTCGTGTTCACCCCTTCGGTCGGCAGGATAAAGGGCTCGCGCCAGAGGGGGTCGGGGGCGGCGCCGCGGTAGGCCTCCCGGAGCGCGGCGGCCTCGGCTTCGCGGTTCTCGTCGCTGAGGGCGCCCAGCGCCTCGGGGGTGAGCCCGAGCTCCTGGACGGGGCGCGCCTCGGCGGCGACCTCGAGCGCGCGCTTTAGCGTGCGCTCCCGCCCGAAGGGGTCGCGCACGACGACCTCGACGTCAAGCGTACCCGCCGCGCTCAGGGGCACCGCCCCGAGCGCGACGACCGAGCGCCCCGCGCCGCCCTCAACAGCGTCTGCGGCAAAGGTCGGCAGCGCCTCGCCGCCGAGGCGCACGCTCACGACCTCCGCTGGCGGCTCCGGCAGCGTCACGCGCACGCTGACGGGGTCGCCCGCGCGTGCCCGTTCGGTCACGTGGAGCTCGGCCGCAGGGGCGCCCACGCCGGTGACGGTGTAGGCGACGCGCGTTTCGTTGCCCGCGCCGTCCGTGGCCGTGACCACGAGCGCGTGCTCGCCGGGTCGCACCCGGAGGACGAAGAGGTTTTGCACCACCGCCTCCCAGGTCTCGCCGCCATAAGCGAGGGTGTAGGCGACGGGTTCGCTCGCCGAGAAGCGGACCGTCAACGGCTCCCCCGCCGGGGCGCGCGCGGGCACCTCGCCGTGGATCTCGGGCGGCACCCGGTCCAACCACCCCTGCGCGAGCGCCGACGCGGCGAGCGCGAGGGCGGCGCAGCTCACCAAAAGCGCGCGGCGCAGCCTCACGCCCCCCTATCCCTCCTCGGTCACCTGCGAGGTCACAAAGGGCAGGTTGCGGTAGCGGTGCGCGACGTCGAGGCCGTAGCCGTAGACGAAGGCGTCCTCGATGGAGAACCCCACGTAGTCGACGGGCACCTCTACGAGCCGCCGCGAGGGTTTGGAGAGGAGCGCCGCCACCTTTACCGACAGCGGCCTGCGCCCCTGCAGGTAACCGAGCAGGTACTGCATGGTCAGGCCCGTGTCGACGATGTCTTCGACCAAGATGACGTGTTTGTTCTTGAGCGACTGGTCGAGGTCCTTGGTGAGCCGCACCTCGCCGGAGGTCGCCGTGCGCGAGCCGTAGGAGGACACCGCCATAAAGTCGGTGGTCAGGGGCAGGTCGATCGCCCGCACGAGGTCGGCCATAAAGATAAAGGCGCCGTTAAGCACGCAAATCAGGTGCAGCGGCTCGCCGGCGGCGTCTTTGGGCCGGTAGTCCGCGGTGATCTGCGCGCCCAGTTCGGCGACGCGCGCGGCGATCTCGGCTCTAGAGAGCTGCACGCTGCCCGCGCCGGGGCGGAAGATGGTGGGGGGATTATGGGGATCGCTTGTCGGCACGGTCTCGAGTATAGCCCAGCTGCGCGAGCTCGGCGTCCGAGAGCCGCCGCAGCTCGCCCGGCCGCATCGCCCCCAGGCTCAGGCCGCCGATACGGGTCCGCAGAAGCCGCGTCACCTCACAGCCGAGCGCCGCTAACATCCGCCGCACCTGGCGGTTGCGCCCCTCGCTCAACACGAGCGTGCACCCCCCCGGTGCGGCGCGGGCGCGCCGCGCTCTCGCGGGGCCGTCCTCGAGCGCGACGCCGCGCTCGAGCCGCCGCAGGGCTTCGGGACCGGGGACGGGCTCGCACCACACGCGGTACGTCTTTTCGTGGCCGTAGCGCGGGTGGGTGAGCGTCAGCGTCAGCTCGCCGTCGGTGGTGAGGAGCAGCAGCCCCTCGGAGTCGGCGTCGAGCCGCCCGACGGGGTGAAGCCCCGGCACCCGCGCCGAAGGCGGTACGAGCTGCAGCACCGTCACGCGGCCGCGGTCGTCGGTGACCGCCGAGATCACCCCTTTGGGTTTGTAGAGCGCGTAGGTCACGTGCGCTGCGGGCGGCGCGACCCGCTCCCCGCGCACCCGCACCTCGTCGCCCGCCGCCACGCGCTGCCCGAGCTCGGCCCGCACCCCGTTGACGGTGACCGCGCCCGAGAGGATGAGCGCTTCGGCCTTGCGGCGGCTCGCCACCCCGGCGCGGGCCAGAAACTTCTGCAGCCGCTCACTCACCGTCCTCACCCGCCAAAAAGAGCCGCCCCTCGCCCACGCGCACCGCCGCCCCACCGACGGCGACCGCGACGCCCTCTGGCGTCCGGCGAAGGCGCACGAAGAGCTCGCTCGGCCGCCCCATCTCGAGCCCCTGATGGCTGACGAACGCGGCCTCTGCACCCCGCAGGAGGTCGGTGTGGGCCGCCAGGTACGCCGCGAGCGGCCCGTGCGCGCTGCCCGTGGCGGGGTCCTCGCGAACGCCCAAAGCCTCCCCGAACATCCGGGCGCGCACCCGCACCCCCGGCGCCCCCGCGTTTTGGGTAAAAGCGAAGACCCCGACGGGTGCGCCGCCCAGCACCTCCGCGAGGGCAGCGTGCGAGGGCGTCACCGCCGCGAGCGCCTCTAGCGACGCCACCGGCACGAGCAGAAAGGGGTTACCTGCGCTGCCGAGCTGCACGGGGAGGTCCCGCTCGAGCGCCGCCACGCCAAGCCCCAGCGCCCGCGCCACCGCGCCCTTGTCGAAGGTCTCCCCCAGCACCGGCACCCCCTGGTCCATCCAGACGCGCGCCAACGCGTCGCCGCGGCGCTCGAGGCGCATCTCGGTGGGGCCCGCTTGAAGCTCGAGGGTGACGCGCTCGCGGTCTCGGAAAAGCCCGCGCTGGTAGAGCGCGTAGACCGTCCCGACGCTCGGGTGCCCCGCCGTGGGCAGCTCGGTCGTCGGTGTAAAGAAGCGCGCCCGCACGTCGCACGTCGCCGAGGGCAGCACGAAGCTCGTCTCGGAGAGGTTGAGTTCGCGCGCCACGGCCTGCATCTGCGCGTCACTGAGGCCGCGGGCGTCTCTGACCACCGCGAGCGGGTTGCCCGTCAAGGGGCGCGTGGTGAACACATCGAGGAGGTCGTAAGGGAGCTCCATGCGGTACTTTACGCCACATCCGCCACGTTCCTCGGCTATAACGCCAGACAGTCAGCCACATGCGGCCCACCGAGCCCCCTCTAGCCGCATCTTTCAAGTCAAGCCGGCGCGCGCACACCGGCCATCAGCACGCGCATGAGCGGCACGAACAAAAGCGCGCCGAAGACACCTTCAGCACGGCCCTTGGCTCAATAGCGCCGCGGTCACGGGCACTAGCCCGGCGCCTAGTGGCGCTAACCGTGTAGCCGAGCGCGGCTCCCCCCGAGCCGGTCGAGGTTGCGTTTAAAGGGTTCGTCGCCGCCATTGCAAAGCGGGCTCGTCATCTTCGTTGGCCTAGAAGAAAAATCTATAAGGGCCTAGACGCAAGCTCGTAGGCACACAGTCATTTTAGGGCATGACGTGTTCTCGCGTGAGCTGCGCGCCTTCAGGTTGATTCTACCGCGTGCGCGTCAGCTTGATGCGCTTGTTGGACAGCAGGCCCGGGCTCGAGCGGGTCTCGCGGTGCCGCTACCACTGACTCCAAGCGAACCCGAGAGCTACATGCAGCACGACAGAAACGCCCGTAGCGACGGCAAGACCGGGCTGACCCGAGCGGTAGAGCGCTAGCGCCGCCAGGAGGAACAGGACCAGCGAGAGCAGGACCGGCAGTCCAATTGCCAACACCCAACGGATGATCGCGTGGTCCGTGACCCGGAACCCGAAGTAGGCGAAAGCGGCAAGCGTCGCGAGCTCCAGTGCGAACGCAAGTGTGAGATTCGGACTGGCGAGCACCTGCATCCGAGCCCCTCCGCCGATTCTTAACGACCCGTGTCTGCCCAACGTATAAGCTCAGGGGCGCAGCCTAGACGGATAAACCGGGGTATCCCTGGGTCCACGACAAAGTTCGGGCGACGCGCGGCTGTGTCCCCCTGCAGCGTGTAGTTAGCCGGCGCGTTTATCCGTGACTTGCGTGAACAGCGTGTACTTCGCGCTCGAGCCTGTCACCAAGCATGTCTAACGTCACATCGAGGTCATAATCCGTCTGGAGCCCCAGCCAGAACTGAGGCGACGTCCCAAAAAAGCGGGCAAGTCTCAACGCAGTATCCGCGGTGATACCGCGCTTACCGAGAACGATCTCGTTGATCCGCCGCGCCGGCACGCCGATACTGAGCGCCAGGCGATTCTGGCTGATCTCCATAGGCTTCAAAAACTCCTCTAAGAGGACCTCGCCAGGATGTACAGGTGCGAGCTTTTCTTCACTCATGGCTGCCTCCTTTCGCTAATGATAATCCACAATTTCAACGTTGTAAGCGTCACCGTCATGCCACTCAAAGCAGATACGCCACTGATCGTTGATGCGGATGCTGTACTCTCCTGCTCGGTTACCACTTAGCTTTTCGAGTCGGTTGGCAGGGGGGATACGTAGGTCAGCAAGCGTTTGGGCGTTGCTAAGCATGCGAAGCTTTCGATAGGCGACTTGTTGAATGTCCTGCGGGAGTTTCCGCGAGCGCTGGCGGGAGAAGACCTTTTGGGCTTCCTGATCCCTGAAGGACTTGATCACAATCCGGATCATAACGAGGCATGTTAAACGTCAAGCGTTATAGGACCGATGCTCTCAGCAGCAGTGCCAGCTAACGGTCTGCGTTTCAGTCGCCCCTCTGTCAAGGATAGCGGAAAGGGAGCGCTCGGTCACAGAAGACACCGAGAAGTCGGCTGCAAACGCTGGTTATGTGCCGTTCCATCACGGTAGTGGGGCGATCTTAACAAGAGGCTCAGCCTTTCGCGCCCGTTCCCACGTCGCCAAAAGCTCGTCCTGGTGAAGAGCCGCCCACTCTGTAACTAATCCCAGGGCTCTGGGCGGCAGTTTGCCTGCGATCACCGCCAGCGTCGCAATATTGATGAGCGCTTCATGATCACCGTAGAAGGCGTGGAAGTGAGGTGGCGTATGGTCGTTAAAGTACATCTTGATGATGATGCCGTAGAAGCGGCTTATCTCAGGCATCCACGTGTTCAGTTCTCAGGCTTGCGAAAACCTCTTCCGGTCGTTTGCCGCTGAGCTCCAGGTAAAGGGCATCGGCACACAGATCGATGTCATCACCCCAGGCAAGCTCACCGTGAGGCCCAATGACAACCTGCTCAAACCTGCGATAGTCGTTCCAGAGTTTAAAGACACCCTTGCCTACAAGCTGAGAGAGGTCGACTTCGCCCACCACACCGTCGTCATAGTGCAGCCAAAGCTTGTAGTCAGGGAGTGCTCTGACCTCGATGAGGTTGGCAATGACGCTCATACGATTAGTTTACTCCGTTTTTAGCCCGGTACAGTCATGGTACGCGAAGGCACATAACGACAAAACTCACCCGGCGCCATGTAGCGCAACGGAATGGCAGTCAGGTGGAGCGTCTTGTTGGGCGGCAATCCACTATGGCATCCACGTTTCTATGCTCTCAAGCTCGTCAGCGACTTGTAAGCAAACATGCTGAAAGTGACTAGCAAAGGATTCATGCTCGGTCAAAGCATCCTGAGCCAACTGGTGGGCCCCACTGCCGCCCGCATGCCCCTTGGCTTTTGAGCGCAAGAGCTGGACTGTTCGCAAGCCGGCCAGCTTCTCAACCCCTGTTCCGGTCTTACTCAAAAGCTTTTCGAGCAACGCGATCGTCTTGTCTTCCATTTCGTATGGAACTTGCGCTTTATCGAGTCGGGCTCGGATCTCTTTTGTTTCAAAGCCCTCGATAACCAACTTTGCAAGGTCCATGAATGCCTCAGCCCATTCATCGCGACTCTCCGTTAGAGGTGTATTCACACGCTCAAGCAGCTTCTCATCCCGAAGCGTCCACCATACAACCTTGTCATCGTGCCAGCGCCGCACGATAGACAGGACCTTCTGCAGCGGCTGTACGAAGTTCACAAACTCGCCCTTGAAATCATTGATGAAGGCGCGTTCGGAGATACTGGCTTTCGGCGGCTCGTTGTAGGAGAGCCAGTGCAACTGCTCCTCGTACGGAAGGCGGCGCAAGTAGCAGATGTAAGCGTGTACTTGACCCGCTTCGTTGACGTCGATTGCTGGAAGGTGCCACCCTGCCCGGCATGAGACATCACGGTCGCTCACTGTGTACTTGTCACGATCCATCTTGTACTTCAGCAGAACCTCCGGCCGGAAGAACGCAGGCGATACTTCGAACGGCAGCGCATTTTCTTTGGCCTGAAAATAGTTCGTCGTGGCCGCAGGGTCGGTGGAGATTCTCGTCACGCGCTTATTGCGCCAATCGTAGGCGATGAACTCGACGTACTGCTTGTTACTCCTTCCGAACCATCTGTCCGTCATATCCGTGAAGATAGCTTCCAGAGTACGACGAGGGCGGATGATCTGGACGCCTCGCGTGTAGGCCGCATAGCCGGGCATGACTTTCTGGCGGTAGAAGAAGTCTGGCGATTCGATGATTTCCTGCGTCGGCTCGTCTGACCAGCCAGAAAACCCGGAGCGTCGCAGCAACGTGAAATCAAACATCCTTACGAGTGAGGCATTGGACGCCGCAAGGTACTCTTCCAGCGGCTCCCACTTGAAGGAGACGAGGTCTATGTTGCTACCCTTGTCCTCGCGGCTGGTCACGGAAACAACGGGCTCAAGGTCGCCGTGTTCATTGAAGCGGCAGTAGGCCCGCTTTTCGGGACGCCAATGGATGCCTGTGAGATGTGCATATTCTTGGTGGAGTTCGTAGTAGGTGCGGCCCGGCCCAGTCCAGCCTTCAAAAGTCCGGCCGAAGATCAATTGCATGGCGTTCTCCAGAGTTTTGGTGCCTGTCCCGCTTAAGCCGCGTTCAACCCAAACGTCCTCGCGCCCACCCCCGGTTACATAGCTGGCGATTGACGTGTAAGGGTTGAAACTCCATTGCATCAGGTCTTGCTGGTCAGAAGGCTCGAGCCGCTCACTCGGAACGGCTACGGAGTGGATGAACGTGTATTCACCCGACGCATAAATGACCAGTTCATCAGCACGGGCGTTTCTACGTAGGAAGTCAAGATGTGCCTCGGCCTGTATCCACTCGGAAAAGAGTTTAGAATCCGCCGGCACTTCGTCGAGCCTAGTGATTACCTCAGTCAGCTTCTTGTGCTCGTAACTGTGCAATTTGCTTTCCTGTTAATCGACCTTCATCTTAGCGTAATAACGCTTGTGTTCACGCAATGACGCCCAACACTCCGGTCACCGTTTGTCGCCCAACTACGATTATGCCGCAGCCTGCGGCATAACGCACCCAACATGGGCGATTTCACCACGCTTGATGGGTTTGAAGTGAGCATGCTAAAGAGGTATAGGTTATTCAACAAAGACCTTTCCTTTCCTTAACACGGTTAGACAGACCATCCGCGTTAGGCGTCTGGGTTGCAGCACCGAGAAGTCCTACTTGCACTACCGTCTACAGTACATCAACCTCCATAACAGGCGTCCTTCTGAACTGTTGGGCGAGGCGGCTGCGCAAGCTTACTGGAGTCACTCGGCGCTCGACAAACCCGTTGCTGCTTCGACGCAAAACGTCGCTCGGTCAGCACCGTTGTGCTTGTGCAAGCGCTCTTGTAGAAGCGGGTCCTTAAGCGTGACATGGCAAACGTGGAAGAGGTTCGGAACAAACGTTCCAGGCAACTGCCGACGGCGCTTTCACCTTGCGCGCGAACGGCCCAAGCATCGCCCAAACAGCTTGGTCAGCCTGCACCGTCGGCACGTGTAGCGGCAACAAGTCTATCCTTCCGAGACGAACTGTCACGAGTGGAGCCCCATAAAGTGCACGCCCCGCCCGCTGCACCCCCAGCGCGCGGGGCGTGTGGGAACCCCACGTTGTTCGCAGCCATTCGGTTTTGTCCAGTTAGCCCTTGACCGCGGCACTCGGGCGACGCAAGCCCCGCTCGAGCGCCCAGCGCACGACCTGCGCCCGGTTCGCCAGCCCCGGTTTGGCGAGAGTGCGCGTCGTCTAGATCATCGGCCTTGTCGTCCGACTCGAGGTAGACAAAAGGCGCTTGCGGTTGCCTTGAGCCGCGCCCCATAAGCGGGCGCTCGCCTTCGTACCGCCTGAGCGGCGCAAAGCTTCAAAGCCCCCGGCAGGACGCCCGGGCGCTCATGGCGCGCGCAGGGTCTCCAGCGCGTCGAGAACCAGCTCCAGGCCGATCCCGAACTCGTCGGCGTAACGGTAGCCAGGCTTGAGCACGTGATCCCGCGCCACCTCCTCGAGGTGTGGGTACGCGCCGGACGGTATCAGCGCCAGCACGTCCGCCGCGACCGACGCGGCTCCCCCCGACGCGTCAAAGGGCAGGCTCAGCTCCTGCAGCACGAAACCGTAGATATAGCTATCCAAGAGCGAGTAGGCGTGCGCCGCCGCCGCGACCGAAAACCCGCCCGCTCGCAGACAGCCGAGCACCGCGTCGTGGTGGCGCAAGTTGGCGGGGCCGGGCGCGCCGCGCGACTCCATCAGGCCCAGAGCCCAGGGGTGCCGAACGAGGGCCTCTCTCGCCGAGACGGCTCGAGCGCGAAGGGCGTCCTTCCAAGCGACGTCTTGGGCGGGCAGCGCAATTTCGGCGAAGACCCGGTCGACCATCGCGTCTAGCAGGGCGTCCTTGTTGGCGACGTGATGGTAGAGCGACATCGCCTCAACACCGAGCTCCTTGGCGAGGGCGCGCATCGTGAGCTTCTGAAGGCCGTTTCGGTCGGCCAGCGCGACGGCCCGCTCCAAAACGTGCTCGCGGGTTAGCCGAGGGCGCGCGCCGGCCTCCAGATCGTCAGGCTTGTGAGTTTTGGTCGTCACACTATCTCCCCACTTGACAACCTTACACCGTAAGCCTACTATATGCCCACCTTACAGCGTAAGGCCAGACCCCGATAGGGCGTGAAGTAGGCCCGGGAAAAGGAGAAACGAGTGAGCGACCTTCAACCGATCGTGCAGGAAAACCGCGTGCTGCGCTGGGGGGGTCTGGCCGGGGTGCTGGGGAGCGTCCTCTTTATCGTCGTCTTCGTCATCGTCGGCGTCTTCGTGGAGACGGAACCTGTGGCACCCTCACGGGAGGTGATCCACCTTTGGTAGCGCTTTTGCTGTCGTTCAACTCTCGAAGCACAGCGTAGCGGCCGCAATGCTGGGCATGTCTCTCTCAACGCTTTTTACCTCACTGGGAATTGGAAAAGGACTAAAAACTAAACAACCACCGACTAAAGTCGGAGGGTTTGAAAGAGCGACTGAAAGTCGGGATACGGGTCATAGACCCGTCAGTCCTCTGTCCTGAAGTTGTCCTCTCGGGTCGGCTCGAAGTGATGCTCCAGGTAGCTCTTGATCATCTCTTCCGTGACTTGCCCCACCGTCGCACAGAAGTACCCTCTAGCCCAAAAGTGCCGCCCCCAATAACGTGCTTTTAGCTTCGGATACTCCTCGAATAGCTTGCTCGCACTTCGCCCTTTGATCCGCCGCATGATCTCACTCGGCGCCATTGTCGGCGGCGCACTCACCAGAATATGCACGTGGTCGCTACTCACCACTCCGCTCAGAATCCGTATCTCGAACGCCTCGCAGGTTTGCCGCACCAACTCCCTAACACGCTCGGCTATGTCCCCTTTCAGCACCTTGTAGCGGTACTTCGTGACCCACACAAAGTGGTACTCGATGTTGAAGACGGTATGGCTGCCATAGCGATACTCCATCCGCCAAGGCTAGCAGATGAAATCTGACCGCCTAAAGGCGGTGGTTTCAACCTTACGCTTGGAATAATGAACTCGCTTCAAAAGCCGATGACCATCCTAGAGGAGCGGCAGATCCCGGTCCAGGTGAAGCTCGCAGCAGCATGGACTAGCTTCATGTTCCTGTACGCCTACGTAGACATCATCGCCTTCTTTAAGCCCGGCGTCATCGATAATATCCTCGCCGGCAAGGTCTGGGAGTTTGGCGTCAACCAGACGCTGTTGACCACCTTCCTCGCGCTCATGGCGATCCCGATCTTTATGGTCGTGCTGTCGCTGACGCTGCCCGCCCGGGCAAACCGCCTCACGAACCTCACTGTGGCTTCGCTGCAGATCCCCTACGCCGCGTTCAACGTGGTGGGCGAGTCCTGGACGTACTTCTACGGCCTTGGCGTCGCGCTGGAAGTGATCCTTCTCGCTTTTATCCTGCGCGCCGCCTGGACCTGGCCCCGCACGACCTCACCGTCGAAGCTAGAGCCCACTGCACCCCACCGACCGCAGATCCAGATGGGACGGTAGGCGCATGGCTTCACGACGCACGCTCAGCCGCCCCTTAGGAGCAACCAACAAGGTGAACGCAACCCCGCTGCTGTCCCCTCGCGCCCCCGAGATGCCCCCCGATAGGGCGGTGCCGCGCACCCTCGAGGCTGACACGAGCAGGGCCACCCTACCGGCCACGATGAAGACAATCGTGCGCGAGCGCTACGGCTCGGCGGAGGTCTTGGAACTCAAAGATATCCCCGTGCCCCACGTGGGCGCGGGCGAGGTGCTGGTGCGGGTCGCGGCGGCGGGGCTCGGGCGGGGAGTCTGGCACCTGATGCGGGGGCGGCCGTATCTGGCGCGGCTCGCCTACGGAATTCGCAAACCTAAGAACGCGCAGTTGGGGCTCGAGCTGGCGGGCACTGTAGCGCGGGTCGGCGAGGGCGTCGTCGGCTTCGCGCCGGGAGACCGGGTGTTCGGCTTCGCCCGCGGCGCCTTCGCCGAGTATGCGGCGGCGCGCGCCGACAAGCTCGCCCACCTGCCCGAGGGCATACCGTTCGAGGTCGCGGCAGCCGTCCCCGATTCGGGCGTCACCGCCCTGCAGGCGCTGCGCGACCACGGCCGCGTGCGACCGGGGGAGCGCGTGCTCGTCCTCGGGGCGTCGGGCGGGGTCGGGACCTTTGCGGTGCCCCTCGCCAAGCACTTCGGCGCGACGGTCACGGGCGCGGCCAGCGCCGCCAAACTAGACCTGGTGCGGGAGCTTGGGGCAGACGACGTGCGCGACTACGCCGAGACCGACCTGGGCGGGCCGTATGACCTCGTGCTCGCCGTCGGTGGCAGCCTCCCCTTGGGGCAGCTCCGCCGCCTGCTCGCAGAGAGGGGCACGCTGGTCATCGTCGGGGGCGAGAGCCGCACCATGATGCGCCGCCTCCTGGGCGCCGCGCTAAAGGCACCCTTCGTGCGCCGCCGGCGGATCGTCACCTTGGTCGCGAGCGAAAACCGCCGCGACCTCGCGACCCTGCTGGGGCTGCTCTCTGCGGGAGCGCTGAGACCGACGCTGGATAGCGTCAGGCCGATTACCCGGTTGCCCGAGGCGATGCGCGACCTAGAGGCCGGGCGCGTGTGCGGCAAGGTCATCCTCGAGGTGGCCCCACCCAGCGCCGCGGCGCCCCATTCGCACAGCCCCGCTCACACAGCCCCACGCACCGCGCCCGCGGACCCCTCGGCGGGCCCTTAGAGGGTAAGCCTCTGCACCCTCGTCTCCCGCAGAGCCCTTGCGAAAGCCGGAGCCGGCCAGACGCGCCCCCGGCTTTCGCCGCGAGGAACGCACACGCGCCACCACGCGCAGTCGCCCTATGCGCGCCGTCTGGAGCCTCCTGCAGACCGGACCTGTAGCGGTAGCGGGGTGTGGCGTACGCGCGCCCGGCAGAGCTTCAGGACCTCTCGGCATCGTCCGAGAGGGCGTGGCGAGGTTGCGGCGCGACAGGGGCTCATAGCTCAAAGCCCCTACGGTGGGCCCAAGGGGGCGGTAACGTTGCGAAGGGCCCACAGGTATAGTGAAACCATGATCTCTCCCGAGCTCCCCAAAAAGTGGTCGCGAGCGCTCATCCTGGCCGTGCGCCCGAGCGTCGACGGCGGCCGCTTCCCCATCAAACGCATTACCGGCGAGGCGGTCGCGGTAAGCGCCGATATCGTCGCCGACGGTCACGAAACCGTCGCCGCCGAGGTGCTGTTTGGCCCCAAGGGCGCGCCCAAGAGCGCCGAAGAGGCCGTGCGCCTCAAGCACGTCGGCAACGACGTCTACGAGGGCTGCTTCACGGCTTCCGGCGTGGGCATGATGCGCTACCGCGTACGCGCGTGGGTGGACATGTTCGCCACCTGGCAGGCCATCTTTAAACGCCGCGTGGACGCCGGCAGCGACGAGGCGGAGCTGAGGAGCGAACTGCTCGAGGGCGCCGCTCTCCTCCAAAAAGCCGCGCGCAAAGCCAAGGGCGAGGACAAAAGGGCGCTGCAGGCCTTTATTGGGCGCTTCGAGGCGGGTGAGCACGGAGCGGCTCTGGAGCCCGAGGTGACGCGCCTCGCGAGCGTCTACGACCCGCGCGAGGGGGCGGCCGAGAGCGAACCTTTAGAGATCCTGGTCGAGCGGCCGCTCGCGCAGTTTAGCTCGTGGTACGAGTTTTTCCCGCGCTCGTTCGGTCCAGACGGCGCGCACGGCACCCTCGACGACGCCGCTAGGCACCTCGACTACGTCAAGGAGATGGGTTTCGACATCGTCTACTTGCCGCCCATTCACCCGATTGGCCGCTCGTTCCGCAAGGGCAAGGACAACAGCCCGACGGCGGGGCCCGGCGAACCCGGCTCACCTTGGGCCATCGGCAGCGAGGAGGGCGGCCACAAAGCGGTGCATCCGGAGCTAGGGGGCCTAGAGGCGTTCGACCGCTTTATGGCGCGCGCCAAGGAGCTCGGGCTCGAGGTCGCCCTCGACCTCGCCTACCAGTGCTCCCCCGACCACCCCTACGTCAAAGAGCACCCCGACTGGTTCCGGCAGCGCCCGGACGGCTCGATTCGCTACGCCGAAAACCCGCCCAAAAAGTACCAGGACATCTACCCCATCGACTTCGAGTCGGCCGACTGGAAAAACCTCTGGCAAGAGCTCCGGAGCGTGGTGGCCTTTTGGGCCGAGCGCGGGGTCAGAACCTTTAGGGTCGACAACCCGCACACCAAAGCGCTCCCCTTCTGGGGGTGGTGCTTCGCCTCGCTTCGGCAAGACTACCCCGACCTCATCTTTTTGTCCGAAGCCTTTACCCGTCCCAAACAGATGTACGCGCTCGCCAAGCTCGGCTTTTCGCAGTCGTACACCTACTTCACCTGGCGCTACAGCAAGTGGGACTTCGAGGAGTACCTTACTGAGCTCTTTCACACCGAGGTCGCCGAGTTCTACCGCCCCTCGTTCTGGCCGAACACGCCCGACATCCTGCCGCCCTACTTGAGGAGCAGAGCCTCGTTTCAGGCGCGGCTGGTCATGGCGGCGACGATGTCCTCGTCGTACGGCCTTTACGGGCCGGCGTTTGAGCTCATGGACAACGAGCCTCACGAGCTGCGCGAGGAGAACAAAAACAACGAGAAGTACGAGCTCAAGCGGTGGAACCTAGAGGACCCGAACTCGCTCAAGCCGCTCATTACCCGCGTCAACGCCATCCGCGCGGAGAACCCCGCGCTGCACGGCAACCGTTCGTTGCGCTTTCACCGCCTTGAGAACGACCAGCTGTTGGCCTACTCGAAGCGCGAGGGTGACAACCGCATCCTGGTCGTCGTCAACCTAGACGACCAGCACACCCAGGCGGGTTTCGTCGAGCTCGACCTAGGCGCCCTCGAGCTCTCCGAGCACGAACCGTTCGTCGCGCACGACCTCCTGACCGATGAGCGCTACACCTGGGAGGGCAGGCGCAACTTCGTGCAGCTCGACCCCCACCACCTCCCCGCGCACATCCTCAGGCTCTCGCCGCGCGGCGACGACGACTACGCGGCGCGCGGGCGCGCCGTCTAAACCCCGCTACCAGTATCCCACCCGAGGTCACGATGGACACCACCAGCGACACGACAACCGATGCGGTGAGCGACGCCGCGCGCGACAAGCCCACCTCCGAGCCGGCCCTCGGCCCCGGCACCGCCAACGACCCGCTCGTTAGGGACCCTTTGTGGTACAAAGACGCCGTCATCTACCAGGTCCACGTCCGCTCCTTTTTCGACGCCAACAACGACGGCTACGGCGACTTCGAGGGGTTGCGCCAGAAGCTGCCCTACCTAGAGGAGCTGGGCGTCAACACCCTCTGGCTCCTGCCCTTTTACGAGTCGCCCTTGCGCGACGACGGCTACGACATCGCCGACTACCTCAAGGTGCTCCCCGTCCACGGCAACTTAGACGACTTCAAAGCGTTTTTGGACGAAGCCCACGCGCGCGGGATGCGCGTGATTACCGAGCTCGTCTTGAACCACACCTCCGACCAGCACCCCTGGTTCCAAGAGGCGCGCCAACCCGGTTCTAAAAAGCGCGACTGGTACGTCTGGAGCGACACCGCCGAGAAGTACAAGGACGTGCGCATCATCTTTACCGACACCGAGCACTCGAACTGGACTTGGGACCCGGTCGCGGGCGCCTACTACTGGCACCGCTTCTTTAGCCACCAACCCGACCTCAACTGGGACAACCCGGAGGTCGAACGGGCGCTCCACGAGGTGCTCTTCTACTGGCTCGACATGGGCGTCGACGGGTTGCGCCTCGACGCCGTGCCCTACCTCTACGAGCGCGAAGGCACCTCCGGCGAAAACCTCCCCGAGACCCTCGACGCCATCAAGCGCCTGCGGGCGGCCATCGAGGAGCGCTACGGCCCCGGCCGCATCCTCTTGGCCGAAGCCAACCAGTGGCCCGAGGACACCCTGCCCTACTTCGGCGACCCCGAGAGCGGCGACGGGGTGCAGATGGCCTTTAACTTCCCCCTGATGCCCCGCATGTACCTAGCGCTGCGCCGCGAGAGCCGACAACCCATCGTCGAAATGCTAAGACTCACCGACGGCATCCCCGAAAGCGCGCAGTGGGCGCTATTCCTGCGTAACCACGACGAGCTCACCTTGGAGATGGTGACCGACGAAGAGCGCGACTTTATGTATAACGAGTACGCCGCCGACCGGCAGTTTCGCATCAACCTGGGGATTCGCCGCCGCCTCGCCCCGCTTCTGGGCGGTGAGCGCCGCCGCATCGAGCTGATGAACGCCCTGATGCTCTCGCTTAAAGGGAGCCCGATTATCTACTACGGCGACGAGATCGGCATGGGCGACAACACCTTTTTGGGCGACCGCAACGGGGTGCGCACCCCCATGCAGTGGAGCGCCGACCGCAACGGCGGTTTTTCGCGCGCCCCCTTCCATCAGCTTTTCTTGCCACCCATCAACGAGGGGCCCTACTCCTACGGCTTCGTCAACGTCGAGGAGGCGCAGCGGAGCGCGCACTCGCTCTACGGCTTTATGCAGCGCATCTTAAGGCTGCGCAACCAGCACGCCAAGACCTTCGGGCGGGGCAGCCTCGAGGTGTTGGAGGTCGAGAACGAGCGCGTCTTCGCCTTTTTGCGCCACTACGAGGGCGAGACGATTTTGGTCGTCGCCAACTTGTCGCGCTACGCCCAAGCCGCCTCGCTGCCCCTGCAGAGGTACGCGGGCGCGGTGCCCATCGAGCTCTTTAGCCAGGCCCCCTTCCCCGCCATCACGGACGGCGCGGGGGGCTACCCGCTCACCCTCTCGCCGCACGGGTTTTTCTGGTTCGTGCTCAAAGAGCCGGGGGAAGAGACGGGCGAGGCCGCACCCGAAGAGGAGCCCTTCGAGCGCCCCCTGCAGACGCTCAAGACGAGCGGCGGCCTCGAGACGGTCCTCGTCGACACCATGGTCCAAGGGGACGCCAAAGCGCGGCTCGAGCGCGCCCTGCCCGACTTTCTAGGGGCGCAGCGCTGGTTCGGGTCGAAGGAAAAAGCCATCGCCCGCACCAAGCTGGTCGACGCCGTGCGGCTGCAGGCCGACCCGCCCATCTACCTGACGCTGGTCCGCGTCGAGTTCGAAGACGGCTCGTTAGAGCGCTACTTCCTGCCGCTGACGCTAAAAACCGGCGAGGCGGCGCGCGCGCTCCTAGACGCCCACGGGCGCGCGGCGGTCGCGTGGCTCTCCGGCCCCAGCGGGCGCGCCCTCTTGCACGACGCGACGGCCGACGAGGGCTTCTGGCTGGCGCTCTACCGCGCGGCGCAGCGCTCCTGGCGCGGCCGCTCGCTCCAGGGGCTCTACAGCGCGGGCGCGACCCCCGGCGTGCGGCTGCCCGAGGTCGAGCACGCCACCCCCGCCGAGGTCGAACAGAGCAACTCGTCGGCCTCGTACGAGGGCAAGGTGTTCGGCAAGCTCTACCGCAAGCTCGAGGACGAGCGCAACCCCGAGCTCGAGCTGCTCAGCTACCTCACCCGCGCTGAGTTCCCCTTCGTCCCGCAGCTCCAGGGCGAGGTGCGCTTCCGCCGCGGCGAGCTGCACTTTACCCTGGGCGTCTTTCAGTCCTTTATCCCCGGCGGCGAGGACGCCTGGCGCTACGCCCTGGAGGAGAGCGCGCGCTTTTTCGGGCGCACCGCCGAAGCGACCCCGCCCGAAGGGGAGCTGCCGACGACGTTCGCCGACCCCGCCCCGGCGTGGCTCGAGGACGCCGCCGGGGAGAGCCTGCAGCTCGCCTCGCTGTTGGGGGTGCGCACCGCTGAGCTGCACGCCGTGCTCGCGCGCGCCGAGGGCGCGGCGATGGCCCCCGAGGCGGTCACCGGCGACGACCTGCGCGCGTTGGCGTCGCGCGTGCGCCGCAACGCCGAGGAGACCCTTGCGCAGCTCGAGGCGCAGGGTACGGCGCTAGACCGCACGGTGTTAGAGGCCAAGCTCGCCGCGTTGGAGGCGCTCGCCGAACAAGAGGAGCGGCTCACCTGGCAGCAGATCCGCATCCACGGCGACTACCACCTGGGCCAAGTGGTCCGCGCCGAGAGCGAGCTCTACATCCTCGACTTCGAGGGGGAACCCATCCGGCCCCTGCAGGAGCGCCGCAAACGCGACAGCGCGCTGCGCGACGTCGCCGGGATGCTGCGCTCGCTCGAGTACGCGGGCCTCATGGCGCAGCGCACCCACGCCCAAGAGACCGGCGCCGCGCAGGAGGCGACGGCGCCCTGGACGGAGCTCCTCATCCGCTGGAGCGAAGCGGTCTTTCTGGAGGCCTACTTCTCGACGGCGGGCGAGGGCGCGAGCTTTTTGCCGAGCGACCTAGAGGCGCGCGACCTGCTCTTGTGGGCGTACCAGCTCGACAAGGTCCTCTACGAGGTGCGTTACGAGCTCGGCAGCCGCCCCGATTGGGTGTGGCTGCCGCTCAAGGGGCTCGCGCGGCTGCTCGGGGCGTCCACTGCGGAGACCGGCGCGAGCTAGGGTCTGTCTGACAGAAGGGCTGACTGATGTTTTAGGGTAAAGGCATGGCACGGACGGACTTAAGCGAGAAACAGTGGCGAGCGTTAAAAGCGCATTTACCTGCGAATCCCCAACGCGGCCACGCCTACGTTGACCATCGCCGAGTTATCAACGGCATTTTGTGGCGGCTCAAGACTGGAGCACCTTGGCGAGATGTTCCTGAGCGCTACGGAGCCTGGCAAACCTGCTGGGACCGGTTCACGAGGTGGGAACGTAGCGGTGACTGGCAGCGCATCCTACAAGCCCTTCAAGCGCATGCCGACGCCACAGGCGATATTGACTGGGACGGAGCGGCCTTGGACAGCAGTCACATCAAAGCCCACCGGAGCGCTGCAGGTGCGAGAAAGCGGCCCGCCGAGGGCGAAAAAAGGGGGGCTTGACAGATGAGTGGTTAGGCCACTCGCGTGGCGGGCATACCAGCAAAGTTCATGTCTGTGCTGATGGGAAGGTTCGCCCCCTGTCCCTTGTCGTGACCGCCGGGCAACGCAACGATGCCGCTTGGTTGGAGCGGGTGCTCGACGAGATACACGTACCACGTTTAGGTAGAGGGCGACCCCGAAAGCGCCCCTCACAGCTCCGCTTGGACCGGGCTTACAGCTTTAAGAAGCAGCGCCAAGGGTTGAGGCGACGGAACATTCGCTGTATCAGCCCTGAGCGAGAAGACGCCAAAAAGCACCGGCTCGCCAAGGGCTCCAAAGGTGGGCGTCCACCTGCTTTTGATACCAAGGCGTACAAGGGGCGCAACGTCATTGAGCGCTGCATCAACCGACTTAAAGACTTTCGTGCTGTAGCAACCCGCTATGACAAGCGGGGTCGGAACTACCTCGCGGGCGTGCTTGTCGCCTCCATTATCCTCTGGCTCTAATCAGTCAGACAGACCCTAGCGCCGCCCTAAGCGAGAGCGCCAGGGCCGCCCGGGGCGGCCCTGGCTTTTGGGTGCGCGCCTACTCGCGGCTGGGGTCGGCGCCCAACAGGCGTGGCAGGTCGCCGAAGCGCCCGACGGCCCCGAAGATCACTACAGCTGCCAGAAAAAAGATGAGCGACGCCGAGGCCATCACCGGCGAGTAGCCGTAGCGGAGGCTGTTAAAGATCTTGATGGGCAGCGTCTCCACCGTAAAGCCCACGGTCATGTAGGCGATCAGGTACTCGTTAAGCGACAGCACGAAGGCGAACAGGTACCCCGCGATCACGTAGGGCCGGACGAACGGGAAGATCACGGTCATAAAAACCGTGCGCGGGTCCGCCCCCAACGTGCGCGCCGCTTCGACCATCTGGGGGTTTAACGTCTGCAACCCCAGGGTGATGGTGGCGAGCGGCAGCGTGGTCAAAAAGATCGCGTGCGAGAAGACGACCGTGTGCGGCCGGCCGTAGCTCTGCAACAGCGTCCAGAGGACGAGCGCGCCCAACGCGGTGATCACGGGCGGCAAAGCGAAGGGGACGAAGCCGGTGAAAAGCAGCAGCCGCGCGTAGCGCGAGCGCCCCTGCCACGCCGCGTAGGCTACCGGCAACGCCACCGAGACCGCCACGAGCGCGGCGAGAGCGGCGATCCAGACGCTATTGAGGGCCGGCAACCACCACTCCCGCGCGGTAAAAAACGCCCCGTACCAGCGCCCCGACACCCCTTGCGGGGGGAAGAAGAGGGTGTTGCGCGCGTTTAACGACACGCCGAAGATCACGGCAATGGGCAGCAGCAAGTAGACGACGACGAGGCCGAAAAAAAGCCGTTGCAAAGCCCTCACGAGGGCTCCTGCGTGCGGCCTAAGCGCGCGGCCAAAAGGGCCAGCACCCCACTGACCAACAGCAGCACCACCGCGAGCGCGGCGGCGAGCGGCAGGTTCGACTGCAACACCGCTTGGTCGGTGATGTGTACCGGCAGCGTCCACTGCGCGGGCCGCCCCAGAACCTGGGGGATGACGTAGGCGCCGAGCACGAAGACGAACACGAGGATAGTGGTGCCGACGATCGCCGCGCGCATAAGAGGCAGCACCACGTTCCAGAAAGCCAGGAGCGGCGGCGCCCCGAGCGTCCGGGCGGCCTCGACGTAGTCGGGGCTCAGCCGCGAGAGCGTCGGGTAGAAGGTCAGCACCGTCAGGGGCAGGGCGACGAAGACAAAACCCGCCAGGGCGGCGCCGAACCCGGGGCTCCAGGAGACCGCTTGCGGCAGCCAGCCGAGCGCCACCAAGAGGTTTGACAGCCCCGAGGTGCGCGACAGCAGGAGCGACCAGGCAAAGGCGATGATCACCTCCGAAAGCGACAGCAGCGCGAGCAGCAACACCAGGTAGGGCACCTGGCGGCGGCGGGGCTTGCGCGTGAGCACATAGCAGAAGGGAAAACCGATGAGGACGCTTAGCGCCGCTGCCAACGCGGCGAGCCCAAGGGTCACGGCGAGGCGCTCCAGGAAAAAGGGCGAGAGCGCGCGGGCGTAGGCGTCTAGCGCGAAGGCGGGCCCAGGCAGCGCCCCCTGGACGCGCCGAAAAAAGCTCACGGCGACGGTTGCCCCGAGCGGCAGCACGAAGAGCACGCCGAGCATCAGCGTGGGGTAGAGGAGCCACCAGCGCGCGCGCGGTGCGGGGGTCATGCGGCGAACACCGTGCAGCTCTCCGGCGGCAAGCGCACCCAGACGGGCGCGCCCACGGGGAACTCGAGCGGGCTCACCGCGATGAGCTGCACCCCGGCGACCTCCACGTAGGTCTCCGTGCGCTGCCCGAGGTCGCGCACGAAGCTGACGCGGCCCTGGGGCGCCCCCGAGGGGGGCGGCGCGGCGAAGAGCTCGAGCTTTTCCGGGCGGACCGAGAGGGTCACGGCGTCGCCCTCTCGGGTGCCGGCGGGGAGCGTCAGGGGGAGCGTCACCCCGAGCGCCCGCACCCCCTTTGAAAGGGCCGTGGCCGGCACGAAGTTGTTGCTGCCGATAAAGTCGGCGACGAAGCGGTTGACCGGGCGGTGATAGACCTCGAGCGGCGGCCCCACCTGCTGCACCCGCCCCTCCCCCATCACCACCACGAGGTCGGCCATCGTCATCGCCTCCTCCTGGTCGTGGGTGACGAGCACCGTACTCACCCCCAGACGCCGCTGCAGCTGCTTGATCTCGACCTGCATGGCGCTACGCAGTTTGGCGTCGAGCGCCGAGAGCGGTTCGTCGAGGAGAAAGAGCGCGGGCTCGAGCGCGAGCGCGCGCGCCATCGCCACGCGCTGCCGCTGCCCCCCCGAGAGCCGGCCCACGGGGCGGTCGCCGAGACCCTCTAGGCGCACGAGCGCCAGGAGCTCGTCGGCGCGGCGGCGGCGCTCGCGGGCGCCCACCCCGCGTACCCGCAGGCCGTAGGCGACGTTTTCGGCCACGCTCAGGTGCGGGAAGAGCGCGTAGGACTGAAACACCATCCCGATCCCGCGGCGGTGCGCGGGGACGGCGCTGAGGTCGCGCCCCCCCAAGAGGATGCGCCCGCTGCTCGGCGTTTCGAGCCCGGCAATCAGCCGCAGCAGGGTCGTCTTGCCGCACCCCGAGGGGCCCAGAAAGCAGGTGAGCCCACCCGCGGGCAGCTCGAGGTGCACGTCGTCGAGCGCCACGGTGGCGCCGAAGCGTTTGCTCACCCCGCGGATGGCGAGCGCTTCGGCGCGCCGCGGCGCCTCCGCTCGCGTGGTGGCGGTCGCGGCGCTCACCCTAGCTGGTGATCCGCTCCGTCCAGAGCTGGTTGATGGCGTCGCCGCGCTCCAAGTAGAGCTCGTACTTGGGCACGATGGGGTCGATGTCGCTCGAGACGCGCGCGAACTCCTCGTCGGAGAGCCCCAAAAAGGTGCGCTCCACCGTCGGCGCGGTCCCCACCTGGCGCGCGACGAGGTCCTGGACGCTCGGCTGCGAAAACCAGTTGATAAACGCCTGCGCCTCCTCGAGCTTGTCCGAAGCGCGGCTCACGGCCCACGACCCCCAGTCGAGCACCCCGCCCTCTTGCGGAAACGTCGAGCGCACCGGGAACCCGTCCGCGGCGGCCAAACCGGTCACGTCGTGGTAGTACTGGCCCATCGGGATCTCCCCCGACTGGAGCGCCTGCTGAAACTGCCCCTCGTCGCGGTACCAGAGCTGCACGTTGCCTTTGAGCTCCTCGAGCTTGGCGAACGCCGCCTCGAGGCCTTCGTCGGTGTCCAGGGCGTCGGTGCCCCCCAAAAAGGTGCGGGCGGTGATCTCGAGCAGAAACGAGTTGGTGGCCAGCGCCAAGAGCCCGAGCTGGTTGGGGTGATCGCCCCAAAACTCGGCCCACGAGGTCGGCGCCTCCGGAAAGACGTCGGTGTTGGTCACCAGGGTGATAAACCACGACACCGCCCCGACCCCGACGAGCGCCCCCTCGGCGTCGCGGGTCTGCAGGGGTGGGCGGACGTACTCGAGGTTGGGCAGCGCGCTCTCGTCCAGGGGCGTCCAGAGCCCCGCGGCGGCCCCCCGCCGGAGCGGCACCTGCGCCATCATCGACACGTCCGCCGGCGCTTGGCCCGCGCGCGCGGCGGTCTCGAGCTGCACGAGCCACGCCTCGCCCGTCGGCACGGCGACCGACTCGACCCGAATCCCCGTCTCCTCGGTAAAGCGCGGGAAGACGTGCGCGTCAAATGAATCCTTGAAATAACCGCCGTAGACCCCAACCCGGAGGCTCCGGTCTTGCGCCAGCGCCAGCGAGCCGCCGAAGCCGATCGCGGCGGCGCTCGCCCCTAGAAGTTTGAGAAACGTGCGACGTTTCATGAACCCTCCTCAGCCATGCCTTGATGCTTTGGTGTCGCGCCCTTTTGCAGCGGCCGCTCCCTGCGCCGACGCACCGGTTACGGGGGTAAGGCGGCCGCTAGGCGCTCCGCGGCCTCGCGCAGCAGCGCCGGCGGGTAGGGCGCAAATGAGAGCCGCAGGGCCGACCCGAAGGCACCGGTGGGCGAAAAGTGCGGCCCCGGAAGGTAGTCGACCCCGCACCGCTGGGCGCGCGCGCGCGCCGCTGCGCTGCTCTGCCCGGGCAGCTCGAGCCAGACGAAGTAGCCCCCGTCCGGGTCGCTGCAACGCGCCGCCGGCAGGGCGCCGCGAAGCGCCGCACCGAGCACTGCGGCGCGCTCGGCGAGGGCGCGCCGCAACCCCTGCAGGTGCTCGCGCAGAGCGCCCTCCGCGACGAAAGGGTAAGTGAGCGCCCCGACGAAGGGGTTTAGCCCGCCCCCGCTGCGGAGCAGCCCACTGCGCTCGAGCCGCGCGCAGAGCGCCGGGTCGGCCTCCAACCACCCGAGGCGCAACCCCGGCGCGAGGATTTTGGAGAACGAGCCCAAACTCACCACCCGCTCGGCCCCCTCGCGGGCGAGCGTCGGGGGCGGCGCGCCGGCAAAGCCGAGGAGGCGGTAGACCTCGTCGGCGACCAGCAGCGCCCCCGAGCGCGCGCAGGCCTCTAGCAGCCGCTCCCGCTGGGACGCGTCCAACGTCTCCCCGGTCGGGTTGGCGAAGCTCGGCACCAGGTAGACGAGCTTCGGGCGAAAGCGCGCCAGCGCCGCCTCGAGCCCCTCCAGGCGCGCCTCACCGGGGGGCAGGCTAACGACCTGCAGGCGGTGATCGCGAAACACCGCCAGCGCCAGGTGGTAGGTGGGGTCCTCGACCAGCACGCGGTCGCCCGCTCTCGTAAAGAGGGTGCAGAGCAGAGCGAGCGCTTGCGACGCGCCCGCGGTGATAAAGAGCCGCTCGGGCCGCGGGCGCGCCCCCTCGGGCGTCGCGGCTTCGGCCGCCAAAAAGGCCGCCACGGCCTCCCGCAACCTCGCGTCCCCCGCTTCGGCGCCGTACTGCAGCGGCGACACGTCGGCCGCCTCGAGCGCCGCGCGCATGCGCGCCAGCAGCGCCCTCGGCAGCAGGTCGGCGCTGGGGTGGCCGCGGGAGAGCTCGAGGACGCCAGCGCGCGGAGCGCCCGACACCGTCACCGCAGCACCCTGGGTCTCAGGAGGGCTCACCGCAGCACCCTCGAGCCGGCCACAACCACCGCGTGATCATGGCTGAACATAAAGGATTTGCAGTTTTCTGTCAATATCCCTGCAGTTTTTGCAAAGGCCTTCGTTTTGAGGTATGGTGGCGAGCATGACGCTCGCCGAGTACGCCGAACACGACGCGACGGCGCTCGCTGCGCGCCTCGCGCGCGGCGAGCTGAAGCAGCGCCAGGTCGCCGAGCTCGCTCTCAGCGCCCTCCGCCGCGTCAGAGCGGCTCTGGGGGCGGTGGTCGACATCTACGACGACGTCCCCCCGACCCTCCCCGAAGCGCCCACCGGGGTGCCGTCTGCCCCCTTCGCCGGCGTCCCCTTTCTCCTCAAAGACCTCGGCACGGCGCAGGCGGGGCGCCCGCAGACGTGCGGCAGCCGCCTCCTGCGGGGCCGGGTGGTGCGGGACACGGGCGCCTTGGCGCGGCGCTTCGCCGAACTCGGCCTCGTGACGCTCGGGCGCAGCGCCACGCCCGAGTTCGCCCTCTCGCTCTCCACGGAGTCTCAGCTCTACGGCAGCGCGAAAAACCCCTGGGACCCCACCCGCTTGGCCGGCGGCTCGTCCGGGGGGGCGGCGGCGGCGGTCGCCGCGGGCGCCGTACCGGTCGCGCACGCCACCGACACGGCCGGTTCGATCCGCATCCCGGCGAGCGCGTGCGCTCTGGTGGGGCTCAAACCCACGCGCGGGCGGCTCGTCGGCAACCCCACGGGCCCCTCGCCGCTGCGGGCGATGGACACCGAGTTCGTCGTCAGCCGCTCCCTGCGCGACGCGGCGGCGCTCTTTGGTCTCCTCGACCGCTTCGGCGCCCGGGCGCAGCGCACCCAGGGGCTCAACGTCGCCGTGACCACCACCCCGTGGGGGGGGTACGCCATCGACCCGGAGGTCGAGGCGGCCGTGTGGGAGGTGGCGCGCGAGCTGCAGGCGCTCGGCCACCGCGTCGAGGTGGCGAGCCCCCGCTTCGACTACGACCGCTTCGTCGCGGCCGCCACCGTCGGTTGGGCGGTGGGGTTCGACACCTACTTGGAGGCTCTCGCCGCCGAGCTCGGACGCCCGCTCGACGCGTCGCAGCTCGAGGGGGTGACGCTCGCGCTCTACAGAGCGGCCAAGGGGCTGAGCCCGGCGGCGGTCGCCCACGCGGAGGCGGAGGCGCGCGCCCTCTGCCGGCAAGTCGCCCCCTTTTTTCGGCGCTACGACCTCCTCGTCACGCCGACCCTGCTCCACCCCCCGAACCCCTCGGCGTCTACCACCAAGACCGCACCGACCTCGACTTCGAGGGCTTTTTCCGGCTCTGCGACCGCGCAGGGGTCTTTCTGCCGCTCTTTAACCTCACGGGCCAACCCGCGCTCTCGCTGCCGCTCGCCTGGAGCCGTGCGGGGCTGCCCCTAGGCGTGCAGCTCGTCGCGCGCAGCGCTCACGAGGAGACGCTCCTTAGCGTCGCGGCCGCCCTCGAGGCGCGCCGCCCCTGGCAGCACCGCCGCCCCCGCTGGCACGTAGGACACGCCAGCGACGCGCCTACCCCGACGGGGGCGCCGTGAGCTCGCGGCCGCTCGACCAGGTCGACCTGGCGATCTTGCGGCAGCTCCAAGACGACGGGCGCCGGTCGTTCACCGACATCGCGAGCGCGCTCGGCCTCTCCGTCGGCACCATCCGCAACCGCTTCACCCGGCTCCTCGAGGACGGCACCCTGCACGTCATCGGCCGCGCCGACCCGCACCGGGTCGGGTTTCACGCCCCCGCCAATGTCCACATCGCCGTGCGCCCGCCGCAGCTGATCACGGCGGCGGCGGCGCAGATCGCCGACCTGCCCGAAACGAGCTACGTGGCGATCGTCTCGGGGCCTTACGACCTCGAGGTCGACGTCATGTGCCGCGACCTCGCCCACCTCACCGAGCTCGTCACCGAGAGGCTCCCGCGCATCCCCGGCGTCGCCGACACCCACACGAGCCTTATCCTGCGGGTGGTCAAGTACGCCCAACCCAACCTCGAGCTGCTGCACCCCGAGGCGCAAGGCGCCGCCGAAGGGGACGCCGACACCACCGACCCCAACCCCTCGCCGTAACCCAGGAGGTCCCATGCCCCGCTACCGCCCCCCCGACGCCATGGTCTACCCCCGTTTCGAGGGGATCCGCACCTTTATGCGGCTGCCGCACGTCACCGACCTCGCTGGCGCCGGTATCGACGCCGCCATCGTCGGCGCACCCTTCGACACCGGCGGCACCTACCGCGTCGGCGCGCGCTTCGGCCCCGCCGGCATCCGCCATGAGTCGATGCTGCTGCGCCCCTACCACCCCGAGCTGCGCGTCGACGTCACCGAGCAGCTCTCGCTCGTCGACTACGGCGACCTTCCCGTCACCCCCGGGTACTTAAGCGAGTCGCACGCCCAGCTCGAGCGGGGCGCTGCCGAGCTCGTCGCGGCCGGGGTCACGCCCTTCTTTCTGGGGGGCGACCACTCGGTGTCGCTGCCGCTGCTGCGGGCTGTGGCCCAGCGTCACGGCCCCGTGGGGCTCGTCCACATCGACGCGCATAGCGACCTCTGGGAGGGGTACTTCGGCGGCAAAGACACCCACGGCACCCCCTTTCGGCGGGCGCTCGAAGAGGGGCTCCTCGAGCCCGCCCGCTCCATCCAGATAGGCTTGCGCGGGTCCCTTTACAGCGCCGAGGACCACGCCCTCTCGCAGCGCCTGGGCTTTGAGATGGTCACCGCCCCCGAGCTGCACCGCGTCGGCGTCCAGGAGGTCGCCCGCCGCGTGCGCGCGCGCGCGGGCACGGGGCCGCTCTACCTCAGCTTCGACATCGACGCCCTCGACCCGACCTTCGCCCCCGGCACCGGCACCCCCGAGGTCGGCGGGCTGAGCAGCGTGCAGGCGCTAGCGCTCCTGCGCGCCCTCGCGGGCCTTCCTTTCGTCGCCTACGACCTCGTCGAGGTCATGCCCCCCTACGACGTCGCCGGTACGACCTGCTTGCTCGCCGCCAACTTGGTCTACGAGATGCTGGCGCTCGAGGCGTGCCGGCGTTTGGGGGCGGCCGAGGCGCGGTGACGCCGCTACGGGGCGGCGAACGCTGCCTTATGACGCCAGGCCCCAAGCGCAGCCCGCGCGCCTTACGGCCCCCTAGAGCGTAGCCAGCGCCCGAAAGAGCGCCGCGCTCGTCTCGATGCCGCGGTAGAGGTTGACGAGGTCGAACTTCTCATTGGGCGAGTGCGCGCGGTCGCTCTCTAGCCCCATGCCGACAAAGACCACGTCGGCGCCGAGGACCTTCTGAAAGGTGCTGCCGACCGGGATGGTGCCGCCCGTGCGAGCGAACACCACCGGACGGCCGTAGACCGCCTCCAAGGCGCGGCCCGCCGCCTGGACCGCCCGGGAGGTCAAGGGGGTCACGGCCGGGTCGCCGCCGTGCAGGTCCTTGACCTCGACGCTGAGCCCCTCCGGCGCGAGGGCTTTGAGGTAGTCGCTCAGCTTGCGGGTGATCTCCTCGGGCGTCTGGTTGGGAACCAAGCGGCACGAGATCTTCGCCATCGCCTGAGACGGGATGACGGTCTTTGAGCCCTCGCCCTGAAAACCGCCGCCGATACCGTTGCAGTCCAAGGTCGGGCGCGCCCAGAGGCGCTCTAAGACCGTGTACCCCGCCTCGCCGGGGAGCGCCGACACGCCGAGCTCTTGCGCGAGCGCCGCCTCGTCGAAGGGGGCGCGGCCGAACACCTCGCGCTCCTCGGGGGTGATGTCGACGACCGCGTCGTAAAAACCGGGCACCGCGACGCGCCCCGTTTCGTCGTGGAGCGCGGCGATCATCTTGGCGAGGCCGTCTATGGGGTTGGGCGCCGCGCCGCCGAACGCGCCCGAGTGCAGGTCCATCGCTGCCCCGCGCACCCAGACCTCGACGTAGGCGAGCCCTTTGAGGCCGTAGGTGATCGTCGGCGTCTCGGGCGCGGCCATGGCCCCATCGGAGATCAGCACGACGTCGGCGGCGAAGCGCTCGCGGTGCCTCTCGATGAGGGGCAGCAGGTTGGGGGAGCCGATCTCCTCCTCGCCCTCGAGCAAGAACTTGACGTTGACGGGCAGCGTGCCGGAGAGCGCCAGCAGCGTCTCGACGCCCTTGACGTGCGCGTAGAGCTGCCCCTTGTCGTCCGAAGCGCCGCGCGCGTAGAGCTTGCCGCCCCGCACGGTCGGCTCAAAGGGCGGCGCCGCCCACAGCTCCAAGGGCTCGGGCGGCTGCACATCGTAGTGGCCGTAGACGAGCACCGTCGGCAGGTCCGCCGAGACGCGCCGCTCGGCGAAGACGACCGGGTGGCCGGGGGTCTCGAGGCGCTCGGTTTTAAAACCCAGGTCGGCGAGCTTGTCGAGCAAAAAGTCGGCCGCTCGCCGCACCTCCTCCCGGCGTTCGGGGTCGGTGCTGACCGAAGGGATGCGGAGAAAATCGCTGAGTTCGCCTAAAAACCGCGCCCGATGGGCCTCGACGTAGGCGCGCACGTCGGCTGTTGGGAGCTCGAGGGGGCTTGCGGGGGGGGTCTGAGAGTGGGCCATGAGGCCGAGTATACCGCCGCCCCCCCGGGGCCCAGCGGGGAGTTACTCCGCGGGCTCGGCGACCTCGTCCGCCCCCTCTTTGGGGGCTTCGAGCGCCCCTTTGCTGCGGTAATCGGTGAGGCGCTCGGAGATCTCGCTCTGCAGCGAACCGATGCGGGTCTCCATCTGGCGCTGCAGCGCGTCGAGCTCGCGCCGCAACCGGATGATCTCCTCGACCCCGGCGAGGTTGACCCCGAGCTCTTGGGTGAGCCTACGGATCTCGCGCAGATGGTCGATGTCGCGCTGCGAGTAGAGCCGCGTCTGACCCGACGAACGGCTCGGTTCGATCAGCCCTTTGCGCTCGTAGAGGCGGAGCGTCTGGGGGTGCATGTCAACGAGCTCCGCCGCCACGCTGATCACGTAGAGCGGGCGGTCTCGGTTGTCACCCGCGTTGTCATCCGCCTCGGTACCTTTCGGACGCGGCGCGGCTTTTTTCCTCGGCATGTCCCTCCTTTCGGGCCGTCGCTAGGCCGTGACGCAACGTTACGTCAGCGCGCTCTTGACGCGGCGCCAGACCCCTCCCCAGAGGTCGACGTGCAGCGTGACGACGAGGTCGGCGCCCGCTAGGCCGCCGCGCGGTACGCGCAGGGTGTCGCCCGCCTTGGCCCCTTTGGGCACCTCGACCTGCACGCCCAAAAACGACGTGCTGAGCCCGCCTCGCAGCTCGAAGGGCGCCAGCGTCAGCGTCGCGCGGAGCGTGCCGTCGGGTTCTAGGCGCACCCCTTCGGGCAAGATGAGCTCGAGCTGCACGTACGCGTCCCCCGGGGGGCGGCCCGGCCCGCCGAGCCCGCGGAGCCGCAGGCGGGCGTCGCCGCGGCGGTAGGGGGGGACCGCGACCTCGACCTCGTCGCCGCCGCGCAGCACCCCACGGCCCGCGCAGCGCTCGCAAAGCCCGCTCTGGGCGCGCCCCGAACCGCGGCAGGTGGCGCAGACGCTCGGCCCCGGGATGCGGACGCGCCGCCGCGTCCCCGTGCGCGCTTCGGCGAGCGAGAGCGCGAGCCCGACCACGCGGTCCTCGCCGGGCAACAGCCCCGACGAGCGCATCATCCCCGTCATCACCCCGAACAGGGCGTCGAAGACGACGTTGCCGGTGCGCGGCACCCCACCGCGCTGGCTCCAATCGATCTTGATATCAGCCTCCTGAAAGACCGTCTGCCAATCGACGGTCTCGACGGTCGGCCGGCTCGCCGCCCCCCCCGCGGTACCGAAGCGGTCGAAGCGCCGCCGCGCCTCGGGGTCCCGCAGCGTCGCGTAGGCTTCGGAGATCTCCTTGAAGCGCTCCTCGGCCTCCTTGTCGCCGGGGTTGCGGTCGGGGTGGTACTGCAGCGCGAGGCGCCGGTACGCCGCCTTGATCTCGGCGGCGTCCGCGTGCTTAGAGACGCCCAGCACGTCGTAGGGGTTACGCAGCGTCCTCGTCACATCGCCTTCAATAATACATTATGTGAGTCTGCAAGAGTCAAATCCACCGTCACGTTCGCGCGTCCGCCGCCACGCTGAGCGCGCCTCGGGCAGCCTAGCATACGCGCCGCGCGGGCGCTTAAACCACGCTGAGGCCGCCGTCGACGGCGATGTTCTGCCCCGTGATGTAGGCGCCCGCATCGCTCACCAGCAGCAGCGCCGCCCCCTTGAGGTCGTCGCCCGACCCCAACCGGCCCAGCGGGGTGCGCGCGACGATGTGCGCTTCGGCCCGCTCGAGCGTGCCGCGCGTCATCTTCGTCGGAAAGTAGCCCGGGCAGAGGCCGTTGACCGTCACCCCGTAGGCCGCCCACTCGCTCGCGAGCGCGCGCGTCAAGTTCACCACCCCCCCCTTCGAGGTGCTGTACGCCAAGGTCGGCGTGAGCTGCGGGTCGCCGCCCTGCAACCCGGCGACCGAGGCGACGTTGAGCACGCGCCCGCTCCGGCGCGGGAGCATGCTGAGCCGCCCGACGGCCTGCGTCACCAAAAACAGCCCCGTCAGGTTGAGGTCCAAGACCTTGCGCCACGCGGCCAAGGGGTGCTCGGCGGTCGGGGCGCCCCAGGTCGTCCCGGCGTTGTTGACCAAAATGTCGACCTTGCCGCACGCCGCGAGCACCCCCTCGACCATCGGCGCGACCGTGTCGTGGGCGCTGAGGTCGTGCTGGACGGTCAGAACCGACACTCCGCGGGCCTCTAGGTGCGCTTTGGCCGCCTCGAGCTCGTCCGCCTTGCGCGCCGTCAGCACGAGCTGCGCCCCGTACTCGCCGAGCGCCTCGGCGATGCTGAGCCCCAGACCGCGGCTGCCGCCTGTAATGAGCGCAACCCGCCCCGAGAGGTCGAAGAGGTCGTGGAGCGTGCGCGTCACGCGCGCGCCCCCTCGCGGTCGAAGTCGGCGAAGGTCTCCCCCGCGTCCGCCAGCCGCACAAGAAGCGGCGCGGGCGTCCAACCGAAGCGCCGGATGTCGGCGAGTACGTTCCCCAGACCCTGCACGTCGGCGTGGTGCAGCGGGCCGCCGCGGTAGGCCGGAAAACCGTAGCCGTAGCGGTAGATAACGTCGATGTCGCCCGCGCGCGCGGCGACCCCCTCCTCCAAGATGCGCGCCGCTTCGTTGACGAGCGTGTAGAGGAGGCGCTTGGTGATCTCCTCTTGGCCGAGCGTCCGCGGCGTCACCCCGCGCTCGGCGCGCAGCGCGTCAATGAGCGCCGCGACCTCGGCGCTCGGCACCCCCTTGCGGCCCTCCGGGTAGTCGTAGACCCCCGCCTTCGTCTTCTGCCCCTTGCGGCCCCGCTCGACGATGCGGTCTAAAAGGTCGTCGGGTTTGGGGGCGCCGGCGAGCTTCGCGCGGTGCTGCCGGATGGCGTAACCGATGTCGAGCCCGGCGAGGTCACCCATCTCAAAGGGGCCCATGGGCAGGCCAAAGGCGTGCATCGCCCCGTCGACCTCGTGCGGCGCGGCCCCCTCCTCGACGAGCCGCTGCGCCTCGCGGACGTAGGCGTGGATCATCCGGTTGCCGACGAAGCCGTCGCACACGCCGACGACCACACCGACCTTGCCGAGGCGTTTGGTGAGCTTAAGCGCGGTCGCCAGCACCTCCGCGCTCGTGCGCTCGCCGCGGACGATCTCGACGAGCTTCATGACGTTCGCGGGGCTGAAAAAGTGCAACCCCAAGACGTCCTCCGGGCGCGAGGTCGCAGCGGCGATCTCGTTGACGTCCAGGGTGCTGGTGTTCGTCGCGAGGATCGCGCCGGGTTTGGCGAGCGCGTCGAGGCGACCGAAGACCTCCTTTTTCACCTCCATGTCCTCGAAGACCGCCTCGATGATGAGGTCAGCCTCGGCGAGCGCCGACGGCTCCAACGTCGGCGTGAGGCGGCCCAGGCGCGCCGCGACCTCCTCGCCGCTAAGCCGCCCCTTGCGGGCGCTCGCCTCGTAGTTGGCGCGCACCGTGGCGAGGCCGCGCTCCAGAGCCCCCGCGTCGGCCTCGAGCAGGGTCACGGGCACGCCGGCATTGAGAAAGCTCATGGCGATACCGCCCCCCATGGTCCCCGCCCCGACGACGCCGACGCGGCGCACCTCCCGGGTCGGCGTCTCCTTGCCCACGCCCGCGACCTTGGCGGCCGCGCGCTCGGCGAAGAAGAGGTGCCTGAGCGCGCGCGACTGCGGGCTCGAGCGCGCCTGTAAAAAGCGCTCGCGCTCGAGCCGCGTCCCCTCCTCGAAGGGCCGCTCGGTCGCCGCCTCGACGAGCTCGACGATGAAGTGGGGGCTTAAAAGCCCCTGGGCCCGCCTGTCGAGCTCCGCGCGGGCGGCCGCCACGGCCTCGGGGTCCGGCGCCGCGCGCCGCGCGCTAAGGCGCGGCAGCGGTCGGCGGTCGGCGACGCGCTCCGCGAACGCCACCGCCCCCGCCAAGAGGTCGCCCTCGATAAGTTCGTCCACCAAACCGAGCGCCGCCGCCTCGCGCGCGCCGATGGGCTCGCCCGAAAGCATCAGCTCCAGAGCCCGCTTTACCCCGACGGCGCGCGTCAGGCGCTGCGTCCCCCCCGCCCCCGGCAGGAGCCCCAGCTTGACCTCCGGCAACCCGAGCAGCGCGTCCGGCGCGGCGACGCGGTAGTGGCTCGCCAGCGCGACCTCGAGCCCGCCCCCCAAAGCCGTCCCGTGAAGCGCGGCCACCACGGGTTTATGGCTCGCCTCTAGCGCGGCCATGATGGCGGGGACGTCGGGGATCTTTTCGGCGGGTAGGTCGAAGGTTCTAGCGTCGGCGCCCGCGATAAAGGTGCGCCCGCCCCCCGCAAGCACCACCGCCCGCACGCTCGGGTCGGCGTTCGCCTCCCTAAGGCCCGCGATCAACGCCTCGGGCACCCCGGGGGAGAGCACGTTGACGGGGGGGTTGTGCACCGTAAGCACCCTCACCCCCCCTTGAGAGGTGCGTTCGACAAGCGGTTGAGACATCCCTAAACCTCCTCGTGTCGACCTGCTTGAGCGCAGCTGTAACGTACCGAAGCGGTGCTCGGGAGCCGCGCCGTTTCCGGAGCGGCACCTTTGACGTCACACCCAAACGGCCCTTCAGCCTCCCACTTTGACACAGCTGACAGAGCTCAGCGCGCGTGTCCCCTTGTGTCATGCTCGAAAAGGGTGTCCCGGTTATCTCGAGGTCGGCCCGAGCGGAGGGCGCCGCATGAGGGCGAGGAGGGGGCGCCTCGCGACGGTCATGAAAAGATGGGGCGACAAGCGCCGCTCCTCGACCTGTCAGCCGGAAGTACCCCGTCACGGTAAGCGCCCGTCGCCTCACCGGCGCTCGAGCTGCCCCCCTTGCGGTAGGCTGGCCGCTAACTGCTAGCCGACCGTTAGCCGACAGTTGGCCGTGCCATCCAGGGCTTGTCGACCGCTCCAGGCTGCTGGCGTCACGGCGTCATCGCAGAAGGGGTGCTGGAAACGCGCTTCGAGGCGCAACGGGTAAGACGCCACCCGCTAGGACCGCTCACCTGCTGCAACGACGTGCGCCGTGACGTGACGTGTAAAGGAGCAGGGAGGTGCGGGCAACGCTTATCTACAACGCCAACGCTGCCGCCACCGAGACGCTCGCTGCGGCCTCTATCGTGCGCACCCTTGCAACGATCGGCGTGAGCGCCAAAGTGCCCGCCATCAACGGCGAGCGCGACCTCAAAGACGCCTTACGCGACCCCGGCGACCTGGTCATCGCCGCGGGCGGAGACGGTACTGTGCGCGCTACCGCTCTAGCGCTCTACCACCTGCGCCGCAAGGTGCCCCTCGCCCTACTCCCCCTCGGCACGGCCAACAACGTCGCCCGCACGCTCGGCCTTACCGCACCGCCCCAAACCCTGCTCATGGGGCTCGCGAAACCGCGACCGCGCCCCTTCGATCTCGGGGTGGCGCGCGGCCCGTGGGGCACGGTGTACTTTTTGGAGGCGTTCGGCGCGGGCCTCTTGGCCCGCGGGTTCACCGACTACCTCGGTGCAGGGGCCAACGTCGTGCGCGCGGCCAGAGCCATAAGCACCCTCGCGAGCTACCGAGCGCAGCCGTGGAGCCTACAGCTCGACGGCGCAGACCTCTCCGGCCGCTATCTGCTGGTCGAGGTGATGAACACCGCCTCGGTGGGGCTGCGCGTGGCGCTCGCACCGGAGGCCGACCCCAGCGACGGCCTTTTTGACCTCGTGCTGGTGAGAGAGGACGAACGCGTAGGGTGGACAGCCTACGTCACCAGCCTCATCTCCGGACGGCTGGAGGCGCTCCCTAACGTCACGGTCACCAAAGGCCGGCGGCTCGAGCTGACCTGGGACGGCTCACCCCTGCACTACGACGAGGCGTCGTTGACGGGCGCTCAGGTCGACAGCACGCAAGTCCAGGTAAGCTCGCTACCGGGGGCGCTCGAGCTGTGGCTGCCGACCTTATGACCACTGCAACCAAAGCACCACCGAGTCGGCCTTTGGGTGCGAGGGCGCGCCGGGAGGTTTAGAGCGTCTCTGCGCTTCGGCCCACCTTGCGGCTAAGGTGCTCTAAAACCCCCTCCAACACGCCGACGGCGCGCTCTAGCTCCGCAAGTTCCACGTGCTCGTCCGGCGTGTGGTCCAAAGCCGAGTCGCCGGGGCCGTAGGCCACCATCGGCACGTCCCAAACGGGCGCGACCACGTTCATATCCGAGGTGCCGGTTTTGAGTTTCAGGCGCGGCGTCCCCCCCGCTTCGCGGATGGCCACGCGAAAGGCGCGCGTGAGCGGCGTGTCCTTGGGGCCGCGGTAGGGGACCTCGTGCCCCGTGAAGGTAGCGCGTAGGCCGGGGACGCCCGCGAGCAGCGCGCGCAAGGCCCCTTCGGCCCGCTCGGGCGGCCATGCGGGCGGCAGCCGCAGCCCGATGGTCGCCTCGGCGCGCTGCGTCAAACCGTCGCACTGGGTGTTGAGGCTCTGGAGGGCGAGCTGCACGCTGTCAAAGAGCCCCGCCCCCGAGGCCCCTTGCGCCCACCCCTTGAGGCCCTCCCACACCTCAAGCAGCGCCTCAGCCGCCGTGCTGCCCTCCCCCGCCGAGTGGAAGTTGGGCTTTTCGAGCGCCAGCTTGGCGACGAGCCGCCCCTTGTAGCCGAGCGTCACGGCGTCCCAACCCGAGGGCTCGCCAATGATCACCAGGTCGGGTTTGGGGAGCGTCACGAGCGCGTGCCGCGCGCCCTTGCTGGAGGGCGCCTCCTCCTCGACCGCGCCGATGAGGGTGACGCTGAGCGCCCCCTTGGCCGCCTCCGTGAGCCTCGAGGCCGCCGCTAGGGCCGCGCAGAAGGGGCCTTTGGCGTCCACCGCGCCGCGCCCGTAGAGCTTGCCCCCCTCCACGCGCACAGGCACCACGCCCGGAACGGTGTCGATGTGCCCTAGAACGTACACCTTGAAAGGCCCCTTACCGACGCGGCCGACCGCGTTGCCCGCGGCGTCGAGGTAGGCCGCGTCGCAAAACCCCGCCATCCGCGAGACCAGAAAACGCGCGACCTCGGCCTCGGCGCCCGAGACGCTGGGGATGGCGACGGCTTCGGCGAGGAGGTCGGCGACCTGCAGCATGGGGCCATCGTAACAGGAGGGGGCTCTAGGCATCAGCACATCAGCAGGTTGACCGCTTGATGCATGCTTTTCTACAGTAAGGTATGAGAACGACCCTCACCCTTGACGATGACGTAGAGAAGCGCCTTCGGCGCCTTCAAAAGGAGCGCGGGGAAAGCTTCAAGTCGCTCGTCAACCGCGCCCTACGCGAAGGGCTCGTGGCTCTCGAGCAGCCACGAGCCACGGACGCCTTTAGGACGCAGACGGTCTCTTTGGGAAGGGCGTTGGTCAACCTAGATAGCGTAGCCGACGCGCTCGAGGTAGCTGAAGGCGCCCACCACGGTTGATCCTGATCGACGCCAACCTGCTGATCTACGCCCACGTGATGGGCTCGCCTCAGCACCACGCGGCACACGCGTGGCTCGACGCGCAGCTCAGTGCGGGTTACCGCGTCGGGTTGCCCTGGCCTTCGCTGCTCGCTTTTTTACGACTGACCACCAACCCGAGGGTCTTTGAACGCCCCCTCACCGCAGCGGAGGCGTGGGCCCAGGTCGAGGCGTGGCTGAGCGTTCCCTCGGTTTGGCTACCCACCCCTACCGCAGAACACCCGAAGCTGCTGAGGGACCTCGTCACGCAAACAGGCGCCACGGCCAACCTCATCCCCGACGCCCACCTCGCCGCCTTGGCCCTAGAGCACGGCCTCACCCTGTGCAGCACGGATGGCGACTTCGGCCGGTTTCCTCGCCTTAAGTGGCGTAATCCTCTAGCAGAAGCGCCCTAGAGCGCTAGCACCCCACCTCGAGGGCGAACGACGCGCCTAAACGGAGGCGGTCTCGAACACCCCCTGCGCGCGTAGGAGCGCGTCGAGGCCGTCTAACAGGGCGTCTACGTGAGTCCTCGGCTTTCGAGCGCCGCCTCGCGCCTCCCCCGTCACGCGGGGTTCACCGCTTGCGCCTCCAGCACGCGGCCCAAGCGCGCGACCACCTCGTCGACCTCGGCGCGGGTGATGGTTAAAGGCGGCACGAAGCGGATGACCGTCGCCCCGGCGTTGATGACCAACACCCCAGCGCCCCGCAGCGCGGCGACGATGGGCGCCACCTTGAGCTTGAACTCGACCCCGATCATCAGACCGAGGCCGCGCACGGTGCGGATCTGCGGCGCGGGGAGCGCGCGCAGCCGCTCCTGAAAGTACGCCCCGACCTCCGCCGCGTTCTCGATCAGCCCCCGCGCCCGGAGCTCCTCTAGAACCGCCGCCGCCGCCGCCGAGGCGAGCGCGTTGCCGCCAAAGGTGGTGCCGTGGCCGCCGGGGGGCATGGCGCGCGCCACCTCATCCGTCATTAGCAGCGCGCCGATGGGCACGCCGCCACCCAAGCCCTTGGCGAGCGTCACCATGTCGGGCGCTACGCCGTAGTGCTCCGTGGCCAAGAACTTGCCCGTACGCCCGACGCCGGACTGCACCTCGTCCATGATGAGCAGCGCGCCGCGCTCACGCGAGAGCGCTCTCGCCGCCTCTAAAAACTCCGGCGTTGCCGGGTGCATCCCCCCCTCGCCCTGCACGGGCTCCAAAAACACCGCCGCCGTCTCGTCGGTCACCGCCGCCTCGAGCTCGCTCACGTTGTTGTAACCGACGAAGGTCACGGGGTAGGGGGAGGGCGCGAAGGGCTCGCGGTACTTGGGCTCCCAGGTGAGCCCGAGGACCCCCAAGGTGCGCCCCGAAAAACCGCGCCGCGCCGCCACGAAGCCCCGCCGGCCGGTCGCCGCGCGCGCCCACTTGAGCGCCGCTTCGTTGACCTCCGAACCCGAGTTGGCCATAAAGACCCGCGTCAAGCCCAGCTCGGGCGGCACAAACGAAAAGAGCAGCTCGTAGAACCGGACGCGGGCGTCGTTGGCGTGCGCCTGCGAGCAGATGATGAGCTTTTCGGCCTGCTCGGCGACCGCCCTAGCCAAGCGCTTGTTGCCGTGGCCGATGCTGGCAACCGCGATCCCCGCCATGCAGTCGAGGTACTCCCTGCCCTCGGCGTCGTAGAGCTTCACGCCGTCGCCGTGGGTGAAGACCACGTCGGGCTTCCAGAGGCCGGTGTGGTGCTCGGCGTCGCGCGCCAGAATCTCCTGCGTTTTCGTCTGCGTCTGTGACATGCCTCTCCTAGTTGCGGCTGACAACGTGCTCGAGTCCTAGCGGTAATGTTTGAAGACGTGAGGGTAAAAAAGGGGGTTGCAGATTGATGCTGCTAAGCTGCGTCAGCTCGAGCCACTCAAGGTCGATACCACCATCAGCCGCTGAAACGTCGCTTAGCGTCGCTGCGTCCGGCGGCAGCTCAACGTCATAGTACACGCACACCTCGTGGAAGCGTTTGCCGTCATGCCGAAAGAAGTTCTCGTGAAAGAAGACGGGGCGGTGGGCGCGGCATTCGGCCCCGAGCTCCTCCCGCAGCTCGCGTAGGAGGGCTTCTCGGGTCGCTTCCCCTTCCTGCACCCTGCCACCCGGTAAGAACCAGAAGTCCTGGTCACGAAGCCTGTTGACGAGCACGTTTCCTTGACGGCGGATGATAGCGGCGACGCGGAGGTTGAAAAGGTGCGCGCCCACCGTGACCGAGACGTCTCGCGGCATCAGCGAACGACCGTACCCCGCCCCGAGAGCGCCGCACGCACCGGCTGGCGGACTCGAGCGTCACCAAAGACCACCCGCTTCACCCCCCCCTGCACCGCCTCGGCCGCACCCAGGACCTTCTTTTTCATCCGGTCCCGCGCGAAGCCGAGGTAGCTCTCGACCTCACCAGCGGGGATCTCGGGGATAAGCGACGCTTCGTCCGGGAAGTCACGCAGCAACCCGGGGACGTTCGAGAGAAGCAGCAGCGCCTCGGCCTGAAGCGCGACCGCCACGGCCGCCGCCGCGCGGTCGCCGTCGACGTTAATGGCGACGCCTTCAAAAGACACCCCCGGCGGCGTCAGGACGGGTAGGTAGCCGCTCTCCAAGAGGAGCGTGAGGAGCCCCGTGTTCACCCGCTCGACGGTACCGGTGTGGTCGCCGCGCAGCACCTTGACCTTGCCGCCTTCCACGCTGCGCACCTTGTCCTTGTGCTTGCCCTCGAAGAGGCGGCCGTCTAACCCCGAGAGCCCGACCGCGTTCACGCCGAGGCGCTGGAGCCGCTCGACAAGACCCTTGTTCTGCTTGCCACAGTAGACCATCTCGAAGATCTCCAGGGTCTCGCGGTCGGTAAAGCGGCTCGTGTAGCCCGAGGGGGAGGTGACGAACTTGGGGGGGTGCCCGAGCGCCTCGGCGACGCGGTTCGTTTCGGCGCTGCCGCCGTGGACCAGCACGAGCCGCTGGCCCTCCCGCCAGAGCGCCGCGACGTCCTCGCACAGGGCATCGTAGTCGATACCCGTAGAGCCGCCGACCTTGACGACGATCACGGCAGCAGCTCCAGATGGCCGAGCCCCGCGGGGCGGAAGAGGCTGAAGTGACGGCTATCTAACGTCAGGATGCGGCGCAGGCGGTACCGTTCGGCGAGCGCGACGATCGAAGCGTCCACGAATCCGATGTGCGCGTCCCGGTACTGCTGCATGAGCGCGAGCGCGCGCCGCATGTCTTCGAGCTCGACCTGCACGAAGTCGTAGGCGCCGGTGACCGTGTCCTCTAAAAACGCTCGTGCCGTCTGGGCGCCCAACCGCGCGTTCGCCAGGTAGTCCACCTCACCGAGGATGGAGCTCGGCACGATGAGCACCTCTCGTTCTAGGAGCGACCTGGCAGCGTGGTGAAGCGCGTGGTCGGCGTCGAGCAGCACCAACACCCCGCTCGTATCGGCGAGGAGGCTCACCCTTGCGCTTCCTCGTCCCTCTGGCGCTCCCTCGACGCTGCCGTGACGCTCGCGTGCTCCTCCTCGTAAAGGCCACCCAGCAGCTCGTCTGTGCGCTCGGCGAGATCGGGCAGACCGCTCCGACCCATGCCGACGGAGCGGGGCAGGGGACGCGGCGTGCGCTGACGCTCGACGTAGCGAGAGAGCGCCTCACGCACGAGTTCGGCCTTGGGACGCCCTTGCTGCCTAGCGAGGTGCGCCAACTCGAGGTCGGTCTTTTCATCTACGTACACCGTCGTCCGTTTCATAGCGTATATGCTACCATACGCATCACCCCACGCGCCGAGGCTGCTTGCCCCCTTGCACCCCGCCGGGATCAACCGCGCGCTCCCGCTTCACGGCGCCCGCGGCTGCGCAGCCGCCATTTAGGCCTCACCCTCAAACGGCGCGAAGCTGGGCGGCGACAGCTCGTCCACAGTGCGCTCGGCCCAGTCGCCCGGCCCGAAGCGCGACCACACCCGCGCCGCCGCCTCGCGCAGCCGCGCCGTCACGGCCGCCTCGTCGACGGTGAGCACCCGCCCTTCCTGCATCACCCAGGCGCCGTCGATCATCACGGCCTTAAGGTCCTCGGCTTGGGCGCTATAGACGAGCGCGCGGATCGGGTCGCGGCAGGGGGTGAAACCGAGCCCCGTGAGGTCCCACACCAAAAGGTCGGCTTTGGCGCCGGCCTCGAGCCTCCCTAAGTCGGGGCGCTGCAGGGCTTTCGCGGCGTTGAGGGTCGCCGCGTTAAAGACGTCGGCGGCGGTCGCGCGCGCCGCCTGGCGGTGGGCGACCTTGCCCAGGATCGCCGCCCAGCGCATCGCTTCGATCATCGACTGCGGCGCGCTGTCGGCCCCCAAACAGAGGTTGATGCCGGCGTCTTGATACTTGGGAAAGCTCTCCATCACGATGCCGCTACGCGCGAACACCCAGGCGCAGTGCGCGACCGAGACGCCGTGACGGGCTAGGATGCTTAAGTCGTCGCCCGCGCACTGCACCCAGCTGTGCCCGGCGGGCAAGATGGCGTGGCCCAGGATGCAGCGCTCGCCTAAAAAACCGATCTCCTCCAGCCACTCGACGGGCGTCCGGCCGTGACGGCGCAGCATCTCGTCGAACTCGAAGACCGCCTGGCTGGCGTGCAGGGCCAGCGGCACACCGAGCGCGTCGGAGAGCTCGCGGCTTTTGACGAGCAGCTCGGCGGTGCAGGTGTCGACCTGCATGGGCGACAAAAAACCCTGGATGCGCCCCCCAGCCCGCCCGCCTAGCTGCTCGATGAGAGCGACCGCCCGCTCCAGGCCCTCCCAACCGGCCGCCTCGTCCCAGACGTAGCGGACGCTGCGCCCGTCGTCGGTGGTCCAGCGGCCCGAACGGTAGCCGTCGGCGATGTAGGCGCGCAGCCCCGCGCGCTCGGCGGCCTCGGCGGTGTAGGCGCCGACGAAACCGATCTCCATGACCGTGGTGGTGCCCGTGCGAATCAGCTCGAGCATCGAGAAGTCCACGCACGCCCGTTCGGCCGCCTCGTCCATCGCCCGCGCCTTACCCGGCAGCACGTCGACCAGCTTGGAGTTGGCGAACTCGCGCCGGCCGATGTCCTCGACGAGCGTCTTGTCGAGCGGCGACTCGAAGAGGTGGGTGTGGACGTTGATGAGCCCGGGGGTGACGAGGCAGTCCGTGGCGTCGATGACCTCGTCGACCGGCTCCGAAAAGCGCTTGCCGACGTAGTGAATGGTGTTGCCCTCGGTAACCAGGCAGCCCCCCTCGAGGATGCGGTGCTCCCCCCCTTGGCAAGCGACGATCGTTCCGGCGTCGATGCGGATGCGTTTGCCCATCCCCCGTTATACCTGCCCCACACCCCCCTGGGCGCCGCTAAGCTCATAGAACGCGCGAACCACGGACCCACCCATAACCCACAGGCCACGAGCCACACACCACGGGCTTACGGGTGCAGCCCCAAGAACTCGAGCCCCAGGGTCTCGGGCCACCCCATGCTGATGTTCAAAGCTTGCAGCGCGTGCCCCGCCGTGCCCTTGACGAGGTTGTCGAGCGCGCTCATCACCACCACGCGGCCGCTGTCGTTGTCGAGCGCGAAGCCGATGTCGCAGAAGTTGGTGCCGTCTAGGATCTTGGGATCCGGCACCCGGTGAATACCCCGTTTGGCGGTGACCAACCGGATAAAGGGCTCGTCCTCGTAGGCTTCGCGGTAGGCGCCCAGCACGTCGCGGTCGCTGTAGCCGTCGGGCAAAAAGACGTGCGCCGTAACCAGAATGCCGCGCACGCGCTCGATGGCGGTCGCCGTCAGGTGGACGGGGAAACGCCCCGGCAGCTCCTGCATCAGCTCGGCCTCGTGGCGGTGGCCGGTCGGGGCGTACGTGCGCACCACCCCCGCCCGCTCGGGGTGGTGCCCCGCGTCCGTCGGCCGGTTACCCGCCGCCGACGAACCGATCTTGCCCTCGACGATGATGTCGCCCCGCGCCGGTACGGCGTACTTGAGGAGCGGGTAGAGACCTAAAATCGCCGCCGTCGCCAGACACCCCGCACCGGCGAGGTAGTGCGCCCCCCGGAGCGCGTCGCGGTGCAGCTCGGGGTTGGCGTAGACGAAGCGCTCGAGGAGCTCGGGGCGCGGGTGCGGCTCGCCGTAGAAGCGCTCGTACGTGCGGGCGTCTTTGAGGCGAAAGTCGGCGGAGAGGTCGAGGAGGCGCGGGGCCTTCTGGCTGAACGCGTCAAAGCGCGTCGAGGACTCCTTGTGCGGCAGCGCCAGCACGAGCAGGTCGGCCTCTTGCAGCTCCGCCAGAGGCGAAAAGCGCAACCTGGTCGCCCCGCGCAGGTTGGGGTGCACGAGGTGCACGGGTTGCTTGGCGAAGCGCTCGGAAGTGACCTGGGTGACGTTGAGGTAGGGGTGGCCGAGGGCGAGGCGTAAAAACTCGCCGCCCGCATACCCCGAGGCGCCGACGATAGCGACGTTTAGGCGTTCGGACATAACGACCTCATGGGAGTAGTTTGACATACTGATGCCTAGTGCCTATGCTCTGATGCATGAGAACCACCATTCGTTTGGACGACGAGCTGCTGCGGGAAGCGAAGCGTTTAGCTGCCGAGACGAACCAGACGCTCACCGCCGTGATCGAAGAGGCGTTGCGCGAACGACTCGCGCGGCGTAAGGGCGCGCGCGACCGCCCACCTTTTACACCGAAGGTCTACCGAGGTCCGGCTAAGGGTTTGCAACCGGGGGTAGACCTCGACGACAATGCGGCGCTGCTCGACCTGATGGAAGGCCGGGGGTGATCCTGCTCGACATCAATCCGCTGGTCTACGCCTTTAGACCGGACGCGCCGCAGCACCCGGCGTACGTGGGGTGGCTCGAAAAGCTCGTCAACCAAGACGCCGCTTTCGGCCTCGCCGATATCGTATGCAGCGGCTTCATACGGGTCGTGACGCATCCTCGCGTCTTCTCACCGCCGTCCCCTCTAGACGACGCGCTCGAGTACCTAGAGGACATCAGGGCGCAACCCAACTGCGTCATCCTGGCACCGGGCGAGCGTCACTGGCGCATCTTTCTCCAGCTCTGCCATGCAGTAGGCGCCAAAGGGAACGTGGTACCGGACGCCTACCTCGCCGCGCTCGCCATCGAATCGGGTAGCGAGCTAGCGACCGCCGACCGAGGCGTTGCGCGCTTCCCCGGCCTCAGGTGGCGCCATCCGCTCGACGCGGGCTAGGGCTTGGGGGCGCAGGCTGCTCGAGCTTAGCGTGCGGGCTCTACGCGCGCTAGGTCCTTAGACAGCCGACGAGACGAAGACGCCCGCCTGCTTAAGCGCGTGCGCCACGACGCGACCCGGGATGTCGACGCCGGTGGTCGCCACCGAGTTGCGAAACTCCATGGTGTGGTTGACTTCAACGACCAACAGCCCGCGCTCCGACTCGAGCAGGTCGACCGCCACCACGCCGCCCCCTACCGCTGCGGCTGCGGCCAGGGCCACGTCCTGCAGCTCGGAGGTGAGCGGGCAGTTCGTCGCCACCGCCCCGCGCGCCGTGTTGGTCACCCAGTGCTCAGAAGTGCGGTAGATGGCCGCGACGACCTCGCCGCCCACGACGAACGCGCGGATGTCGCGGCCGGGTTTGCGGACGAACTCCTGCAGGTAAAAGACCTTGTGCTGCGGCCCGCCGAGCGTCTCCTTGTGCTCTAAAACCGCCTCCAGGGCGTCGCGGTCGCTCAGCTTGGAGACCATGCGGCCCCACGAACCGACGGTGGGCTTAAGCACCACGGGGTAGCCGAAGTCCTCGGCCAGCGCGAGCGCCGTCTCCGTGTCGAAGGCGACGCCCGTGCGCGGGGTCGGGACGCCCGCGCGCGCCAAGGCGGCATTCGTCGCGAGCTTGTCGCCGCAAACCTCGATCACCTCAGGGGGGTTGAGGACGCGCGCGCCGAGCGCCGAAAAGATGCGCGACACGGCCAGGCCGCGCGTCTGTGAGACGCAGCGCTCGACGACGACGTCGAAGCGGGGCAGCGCGGCGAGGTGCGAGAAGTCGCAAGCGAGGCTCGGCGCGTAGAGCTTTTCAACGGGCACCCCGGCGCGCTCGAAGGCGTCAAACAGCATCCTCTCTTCCGGGCGCAGGCGGTCGTAGACCACGGCGATGCGGGGGGCGGTGGCAGGGGGTGCGGGACGTTCTAAAAGCTGGGTCATGAAAGTGCAGAGATGAGTGCTGAGTTCCGAGTAGAAGCCCCTACTGGGCACTCGGTACTGGGTACTCAGCACTCGTCGTCTCTACTCCCCCCAATCCTCGTCTTCTTCGGGGGCGGGCTCGAGCCTCAAGGGGTCGAGGCTCACCACCTCCAGCTCGGTGCCGTCGTCCGAGACCAAGATCTCGCCGAGCTCGAGGGTGTCGGGGTCAGCTTCAACGGTGCCGTAGGGGGTATCGATGGTTTGGAGCATGGGGTGTCCTTTCAAGATGGTGTGTGCGGTAAACGTCGGTTCGCGCTTTCCGGAGGCGCTAGGGCGCTTCACCCGGAAAGCGCCCGTGTTTTCGGTAAAACTCGAGGATCGACCCCTCGCGCAGCGCCTCCTGGAGAAACAAAGGCGGGGGCTCGAGCTGGAAGATTTCGTCCCCGCGCGTCACGGTGCCGGCAGCGAGGTCGAAGCTCACCTCGTCGCCGTCCTGGAGCGCGTCGGGGACGGTCTCCGAGGTAAACGCCGGGATCCCTAGGTTGAGCAGGTTGCGGTAGTGGATGCGGGCGAACGACTTGGCGATCACCGCCCCGACCCCGAGGGCTTTAAGCGCCTGCGGGGCGTACTCGCGCGAGGAGCCAAGGCCCCAGTTGCGCCCGCCCACCAGCAGGTCACCGGGACGCACCCGCTCGGCGAACTCGGGGCGCAGGTGGGCAAAGGCGTAGCGGTGAAAGCGGTCCTCGCCGACCATAAAAGGCGCGTACTTGCCCGGCAGGATGTCGTCGGTGTTGACCGCGTCGCCGAACGTCCAGACCCGCGCCATCACGCCACCGCCCGTTCGGGAAGCGCGGCGTCCTCGGCGAGGGTGAGGGTGCCCGAGAGCGCCGCGCGCGCCGCCACCGCCGGGGACGCCAGAAAGATCTGCGCTTCGGGGCTCCCCATACGGCCGACGAAGTTGCGGTTGCTCGTCGACACGCACACCTCGCCGGGGGCCAAGACGCCCATGTGCCGCCCCATGCAGGGGCCGCAACCGGGGGTCCCCAGGACCGCGCCCGCCGCGAGCAGCGTCGAGAGCGTCCCGTCGGCGGCAGCCGCCTCCAACACCTGCGAGCTCGCCGGGATAACCAAAAGCCGCGTCCCCTCGGCCACGCGCTTGCCGCGCAGAATGTCGGCGACGACGTGCAGGTCGTCCAGACGGCCGTTGGTGCAGGTCCCGACAAACACCTGGTCGACGTGCACGCCGGTGAATGCGGTGAGCGGGTGGACGTTGTCGACAAAAGGTGGCGCGGCGACAACCGGCTCCAGGGCGCCGAGGTCGAGCTCCACGACGCGGGCGTAGCGCGCTCGGGAGTCGACCACGAGCCACTCGGGCACCGAGAAGCGCTCCCGAACCTCCCCGCTCGGCGGCACCAGACCGACCTTCGCCCCCGCCTCGACGGCCAAGTTGGCGAGCGTCATGCGCTCGGAGAGGGTGAAGCCGTCGGGGGTGTGGAGCTCGAGGCTGGCGTAGGTGGCGCCGTCGGCGGTGAGCTCGCGGATAACGCTCAGGGCCACGTCTTTGGCGCTCACCCCCGCGGGTAGCGTCCCCGTGAGCTTTACAGCGACCGTTTCCGGCACTTTAAGCCAGGTCTTGCCGCTCGCCGCCGCGAGCGCGATGTCGGTCGCGCCCATGCCGGTACCGAAGCAGCCGACCGCGCCGTAGGTGGTCGCGTGCGAGTCCGAACCCAACACGACGCCGCCGGGTTGGGCGAGGCCCTCCTCCATCAACACCTGGTGGCAGATGCCGCGCCCCACGTCGAAGAGCCGGAAGCCGCGCTCACGGGCGTAGCGGCGCGCGTCCGCCTGCGCTTTCGCGACCTCCACGTTGGCCGCCGGCGCGACGTGGTCGAGGACGAACGAGACGCGCTCGGGGTTGCGGACGCGCCCGCCGAGGTCCCCTTCGATGCGCCGGATCACCGACGGGGCGATCGAGTCGACCACCATCACCTGGTCGACGTCGACCACGACGAGGTCGCCAGCCCGGACGCGGCGCCCCGCGCGCACCGAGAGGATGCGCTCGGCGAGCGTCAGCCCCGCTAAGTCGGGTGGCCTCACGCGAACACCTCCTCTGGCGCGCGCCTCTGCGCCGCCGCGCGCAACAGCGCGTCAACGTCGTGGAGCGCTAAGTCACCCGCGTCGGCAGAAGCCTTGATCTGGCGCGTGAGCTCGCGCACCGTTTCGTCCGGCAGCTCCAGGCCGAGCTCGGCGGCGCGCGCCGCGACCGCGTTGCGCCCGGTGAGGCGGCTGCCGATCTGCAGGGTGCGCGTGACCCCGAAGACTTCGGGCGGGATGATCTCGTAAGCGCCGGGGTTGACGTAGATGGCTTTAAGGTGCAGCCCCGCTTTGTGGTTGTAGGCGTACGCGCCCGTGAGGTAGTTGTTAAAGGGCACCGAAAGCCCCGTCATGCGGGCCACCATGGCGTCGAGCTCGGGGAGCATCGTGAGGTTGTACTTCTCCTGGAGCCGCTGCGGGTTCTGGGTGTACATCCGGGCCAAAAAGCCGCCCAAGGGCGTGATGCCGTTGCGCTCGCCGATACCCAAGATGCTCGTGTCGATGTGCGTGGCGCCGGCGCGCACCGCCTCGAACGCGTTGGCGATCGCGCAACCCGTGTCGTTGTGGCCGTGAAACTCGATGTCGCAACCGACGACCGCGCGCACGTCGGCGACAAGTTCGCGCACCGCGCTGGGGCTCGCGACCCCGACGGTGTCGGCAAGCCCCACGCGGTCGACGCCCGCGCGGTCGGCGGCGGCGTAGATGCGCAGCAGGTCCTCCCGGTCGCTGCGGAAGGTGTCTTCTGAGGAGAAGCGCACGCTCTTGCCGGCGCTCTTGACGTAGCCGATGACCTCTAAGCTCTCGTCGATGATCTCGTCGACGCCGCGCCCGTGCGAGCTGCGCAGCGCGGGCGAGGTGCCGAAGAGGATATCGACGCCGTCGACGCCGCACTCGAGCGCCACGCGCGCGTCCTCGAGGTTCGCGCGGGTGTGCGTCAGGACTTTGGCCTTTAGGCCGAGCCCTGCGATGGTCTCCAACGCCTGCCGCGACGCCGGAGAGGCCACCGGCGTGGTGAGCTCTAGGTACTCCACCCCGAACGCGTCGAGCGCCTTGGCGATCTCCACCTTATCGGCCAAGCTAAAGTTGCCGAGCGCAAACTGCTCGCCCTCGCGCAGGGTCGAATCGATAAGGCACCAGTCACGGGTTTTCACGCTTCTCCTTCGACAGACTGTTTCATGGGGAGCGCCCAGGGCGCTTACGAATCGCTTCCGGTGACCCTGCAGGCCACCGCACAACGAGAGCCATCCTACGACGTGAAAATAGTTTTGTCAAATCGACTTTTTCCGTCCAGAACGGGCTTTCTTACGTTTTTTAGGGTGTTTTGCGGGTGCGCCGTCGGGTCTAAGGTCGATGCACCTCGCGCCTTAAAATCGAAAGCGAGAAGCGGTATCGACGAAGGGATGCAAATCCCTCAAGGCTTAGGGTTCGGGGGTGCTGCGCGGTCTAGCGGGTAGCGCCGAGAAGGTGCGCGTAGGACCGCTTGCGCATGCGGGTGCGCGGGTAGCGGCGCTGCGTAGCGGCTACTGCAGCGGCCAATCCCCGCTGGGCACGGGGACGACGCCGGGCGCCGCGAGCCGCGTCTCGTTGACGTAGAGGTACGTCCAGGCGCGCTGGCCGGAGGGTTGAACGCTGACCTCGACGCGCGCGTACTCGGGTGGCTCGAGGTCGAGCCCCTCGAGCCGGTCGAGCACCGGCAGCGCCGCGTCGAGGTCGGCGAACGTCAGGAGGGCGCCGTACACGCGCCCCGCCCCCCGCACCATCGCGGGATACCCCTCGGGGTGAAAGTGCAGCAGCACAAAGCCGTCGACAAAGGCGGGCTCGGCGCGAACGACGCCCCGCGCGAGGTGAAAGTTGCGCCCGCCCGGTTTGAGGGTGCCGTAGACGAAAAGCTTGTCCATGCGCCTAGGTCACGGGGTCGGGTCTCGGTTAGGTTCCGAGCGTCAGCACGCAGAGCGGCACCTCGCTCACCCCGTCGATCTGCAGCAGCCTCGCGAGCTCGTCGTCGTAGAACTCGGCGCGCACGGTCGCGGCGAGCCCGAGTTCGACGGCGGCCAACATGGCGCACTGCGCCGCGGCGCCCGCCTCGAGGTAGAGGTAGCGGTAGGCGCGGCTTTTGGCGCCGTCGTCGATGCGCCCTGGCAGCCCCGTGTAGGCGACCGCCGCGGCGCACGCGCTGATGTCGGTGTCTAGAAGCGCGTCGGCGAGCTCCAAACTCGGCTCGGTCTGAACGAGGTGCTCGAGGGCGTGTTCGCGCGGGTTGTAGTGGTAGACACCGGGGAACACGTCCTCGATCTGCCGCACCACGAGGTAGGTCTCGAGCCCCGCCAAGGGCACGGCCGTCGCGTGGGTGCGCTGCCCGCCATAGGTAAAGCCCGAGCTCGCCCAGAGCAGCTGCGACACGTCCCCTTGGCGCAACCGCCCCCCCTCGGGGATGCTCTCGCGGGTCGTGGCGAGCGTCCCCCAGAGCCCCTTGCCGCCCGAGAGCTCGGGAACTGGCAAAGCCGCGACCTCGAGCGGGTTGGCGTAGACCTTAAAGGGGCTGACCGCCTTTCCCGTCTTCGGCGGCAACGCCCCGCGGCGGTACTTGGTCTGCGCTTGGAAGTTCTCCCCAATCGTCTTTTCTCGGCTACTCGGCAATGCCACTCCCTACCTCGTCGGGCGTGGGTTTGGAGGTGCACCCCTCAGTCGTGGGCGCTAACCCCTTGCCCTCTTATCGACAGCGTTTCGCACGGCTTCACCAGACCGGGACCTTCTTAGGCAAGCACTTTACCATTCGCAGCCCCGGGCTCATAGCCCGGCGACGGGCAACCCGCGCGCTGCGGGCGAGCTGATAGCCTAGAGGGGTGAAGGGCGCACCCGTCTCACCCCTAGCAGCCGACCTTCTGGCGTGGTTTGGCGGCGCCAAACGCGCCCTCCCCTGGCGCGAGGTGCGCACGCCCTACCGTGTGCTCGTCTCCGAAGTCATGCTCCAGCAGACGCAGGTCGCGACCGTCGTCCCCTTTTTTAGGCGGTGGATGGCGCGCTTTCCAAGCCTACAGGCGCTCGCCGCCGCCCCCTTGGACGACGTCCTCAAAGCCTGGGAGGGGCTCGGCTACTACAGCCGCGCGCGTCGGCTCCAGGAGGCAGCTAGGGCCGCCCTAGACCGACACGGGGGGTTGCCAGAGAGTTACGCGGCGCTCCTTAAGCTCCCCGGCATCGGCCCCTACACGGCCGCCGCCGTCGCCTCGCTCGCGTTCGGGGAGCGAGCGCTCGCGGTCGACGGCAACGTCAAGCGAGTTGCGGCGCGGCTCTTCTGCCTCCCCGGCGAGGTCACCCGGGAGGCCGTGCGGGCACGCCTCGAGCCGCACCTCCCCGACGACGCCCCGGGCGACTTCAACGAGGCGCTCATGGAGCTCGGCGCCCTGGTCTGCACGGCGCGCGCCCCGCAGTGCCCGCGCTGCCCCGTGCAGGCGCACTGCGGGGCGTACCAGCAGGGTGCGGTCGCGCGTTTCCCCGCCCCCAAAGCGCGCAAGCGCGTGCCGCACGTGCGGCGCTACGCGCTCGTCTGCGCCCGTGACGGCGCCCTCTGGCTGCGCCAGCGCCCCATCGGTGAGATGCTAGGGGGTTTGTGGGGCTTTCCGCTCACCGAAGAGGCGCCCCCGGGGGCGCAGTTGGGGGCGGTCAAGCACGCCTACACGCACTTTCGGATCACCGCCACGCCGGTGCTCGTAGAGGCCCCACCGCCGGGGGACGGGCGCTTCGTGAGGGCCGCGGAGCTCCGCGCGCTGCCGCTCGCCAAACTCGACCACAAGGTGCTTGAGGTGTGGCTCGAGCGCAACGCCTAGCGACGGTCCAGGGCTCCAAAGGCTCGTGGCCTGTGGCTCGTAGATACACAAGTTGCAAGCCACACTACAGACGACCTAAAGCTGAACCCGCCGCCCGTCCAGCCCCGTCGCCCCGCTCGGGTGCGGCGGCCGCCGCTCGGAGATCTGCGGCGTGCCGTCGCCCTCGAAGCAGCGCACGGTGAGCAGGTGCTCCCCCGGTTCGAAGGGCCAGTCGAAGCGCCAGAGCACCCAGGTCGTGCGCGACAGGGGCTCGCGCAACCTCGCCTCCTGCCAGGGCCCGTCGTCGACGCGCACCTCGACCCGGGAGATGCCGCGCGCCCCCGCGTGCGCGATGCCGCCGACCGGTACGAGCGCCCGCCCCCCCTCGTCGACGATGGCTTCTTGCGCGACGGTGTCGATCACTGCCGTCGCTTTCATACGCGCCTCGCGGTCCCACCCCCGCACGACCCAGTAGCCGGGCTCCCAGGCGTCCACAGCCTCGATGCGCTCGATCCACTTGGGCTGCTTCATCCCGTAGCGGTCGGGGATATAGATGCGCAGCGGGAAGCCGTGGCGAAAGCGCAGCGGCACCCCGTCCCAGGCGTAGCAGAGCATGATGCGCTCGTCGCGCCGGATGTCCGCTACCGGGATGATCTCGAAAAAGCCGTCCGCCGCCGTGATGCGTAGGTGCGAAGCGCGCGGGTCCAGGTTCCAGTCGTCCAAGAGCCGCACCAAGGGGACCCCCGTCCAGCGGGTGGTGCCGATGAGGTCGCCGCCGATGGGGTTGGAGATGCACGAGAGGGTGACGAACTGGTCGACGCTCTCGTAAGCGCGCAGCTCATCCAGGGTGAGCTCGAGGGGCGCCGCGACGAGCCCTTCGACCCGCAGCCGCCACGTCTTTTCGTCGATGACGACCGGCGCGAGGTTGATGTCGATGCGGTAGTGCGCCTCTAAGGGGGTCAGCTCGGGGCGCGTGCCGGGGGCGGGCTGCACGGCCGCGTCCGCGTTGGGCAGCCGGTTCACCTCCGACCAGCGCGTTCCAGCCTCCGCCTCCTCGTCGGGCCGCCGCCCCCCCAGGGAGGCCGCGCCGCCCGCAGCGACGACCGTGACGAGCGCCGCCGCGCCGCCCAAGTAGACCATGAAGCGCCGCCGGTCGGTCGCGGCGCTTAGGTCGGCGCTTGCCCCAGCACCCACCTCGGTCGCGGCGGCGGGCGGGCTGAGGCGGCGCTGCGCGGCGGTTAGCAGCAGCGCCCAGGCGAGCACGAAAGCCAGCGTCCACGCCGCCGCAAAGGGCGGCGCGTGGGGCCCTGGGGCCTGCGCCGCGACGAGGGCTAGCGGCACCCCGACGGCAACAGCCAGCGCCCACCCCGCGCGCCACGGCGCTCGGCGGCGCAAGGCGGCGCAGAACGCGCCACCCGCGAGGAGGAGGAGGGCGGTAAAGAGCGCGAGCGCCAGGAGCTGCTCGGCGAGCTTGGCGAGGTCGGCGACCGAGAGCCCCAAAGCGAGCAGGACGAGGACGAGCGCGTCGATGCCGGCGGTGACGAGGGGTCCCGGCAGCACCCGCGCGAGCCCGTCAAAGAGGTTAAAGGGGGGAAACGGCAGCCCGAGCTGCCAGGCGAGCCACCCGAGCGCGCTGAGCGGCGCGAGCAGGGCGAGCGAGAGCCCGAAGCCCCCCCAAAAGCCGACCCTGTGGGGTGGTGTACGTGGCGTGTGGGTCACGCGACCTCCTTTGCCGCCGTAAGCGAGAGCGTTTGGGTTCCAGCATAGCCCTCGGCGTCGCCCCTTTACGCCCCCCGCGCGACGTCGCCGCTGGGCCCCATGCCTACAGTTACGCACCGCCGCCCGGGCGCGCGCTATCCTACGTAGATGGACGCTTCTCAGCGGCACGCGCGCGCGCTCGAGCGTGCGCTCGCCGAACTCATCCCCCAACTCAAAGACCCCCGCATCCCCGTCGTAGCCACCATTGAGCGGGTGCGCCTCAGCGCCGACTTCTCGGCGGCCAAGGTCTTGGTCAGCACCTTGCGCGAGGAGGACGAAGCGCCCCTAAAAGCGGCGCTGGAGCGCGCGAGCGGCTTTTTGCAGCGGCGCCTCGCCGCAGCGGCGGACCTTAGACGCACCCCGCGGCTCAGCTTTCACACCGACCCCGCCGAGGTGCTCTCGTGAGGCCCACCCTGACGCTCCGCGTGCGCTTCGCCGAGACCGACCAGATGGGCATCGCCCATCACTCGGCCTACGTGGTGTGGTTCGAGGCGGCCCGCGTCGAGTGGCTCCGCGCGCGCGGGATGAGCTACCGCGCGCTCGAGGAGGAGGGCGTCTCGCTCGCGGTAAGTGCCCTTAACGTGCTCTACCACCAGAGCACCCGCTTCGACGACGAACTCAGCGTCCAGGCCGAGATGACCGAACTCAAAAGCCGCCGCGTCCGCTACCGCTACGAGATCACGCGCGGCGGCGAGCGCGTCGCCTCGGGCGAGAGCGTCCACACCCCGGTCGACCGCCGCGGGCGCGTCGTGCGGCTGCCGCAGGCGTGGCTGCAGGCGCTGGAAAAGCACGTCGCGCCCCTTTAGGATGGGATGAGAAAGCAGGTGCCCAGGTGACGACACAGCCAACCCCCACCCCCCACCCGGCGGCGAGCGCGCCCAGCAAGTTCCGCGGCGAGGCGCTGACCTTTGACGACGTGCTCCTCGTCCCGGCCTACTCGCAGGTGCTCCCCAAAGACGTCGACACGACCACCCGGTTTTCGCGCCGCGTCGCGCTCAACATCCCCGTGAGTTCGTCGGCCATGGACACGGTCACCGAGACAAAGATGGCTATTGCCATGGCGCGGCACGGCGGCTTGGGCGTGATCCACAAAAAGCTCCCCATCGAGGCGCAAGCCGACATGGTCACCAAGGTCAAGCGCTCCGAAGCGGGGATGATCGTCGACCCGATCACCTTAACGCGCGACGCGACGCTCCAAGAGGCCGAGGACTTGATGCGCGAGTACCGCATCAGCGGGGTGCCCATCACCGAACCGGACGGGCGTTTGGTCGGCATCCTCACCAACCGCGACCTGCGCTTTGAAACCGACTTTTCGCAGCCCGTCGAGGCGCTCATGACCAAAGACGACCTCGTGACGGTGCCGGTCGGCACCACGCTCGAGGAGGCGCGCGACATCCTCCGGCGGCACAAGGTCGAAAAGCTGCTGGTGGTCGACGACGCCTACATCCTCAAGGGCCTGATTACGATCAAAGACATCACCAAAAAGCTCGAGTTCCCGCACGCCGCCAAAGACGCTCTCGGCCGGCTGCGGGCGGCGGCGGCGGTCGGGGTCGCGAGCGACCTCGAGGCCAGGGCCGAGGCGCTCGTTAGAGCGGGCGTCGACGTGCTCGTGCTCGACTCCGCGCACGGCCACTCGCAGGGCATCCTGGACGCTCTGGTCTACCTCAAAGAGAGCTTCGACGTCGACGTCGTCGCGGGCAACATCGCCACCGCCGAGGCCGCGAAGGCCCTTTTGGACCGGGGCGCCGACGCCCTAAAGGTCGGCATCGGCCCCGGCAGCATCTGCACCACCCGGGTCGTCACGGGGGTCGGGGTGCCGCAGCTAAGCGCCATCATGGAGGTCGCTAACGCCGCGCGCGGTTCGGGGGTGCCGGTCATCGCCGACGGCGGCATCAAGTTTACCGGCGACCTACCCAAAGCCATCGCCGCCGGCGCCGACTGCGTGATGGTCGGCTCCATGCTCGCGGGCACCTCCGAAGCGCCCGGCGAGGACATCTTGCGCGACGGCCGGCGCTATAAGGCGTACCGGGGGATGGGGAGCTTGGGCGCGATGGCCGGCGACGGCAATTCCAGCGCCGACCGCTACTTCCAGGAGGACGCCAAAAAGCTCGTCCCCGAGGGCATCGAGGGGATGGTCGCCTACAAGGGGCCGGTGGGCGACGTCTTGTACCAGATGTTGGGCGGCCTGCGGAGCGCGATGGGTTACTGCGGCACCGAGAACCTCGCCGCTATGCAGGCGCGCGCGCAGTTCGTGCGCATCACCCAAGCGAGCCTCATCGAGGGGCACCCGCACGACGTGACGATCACCAAAGACGCCCCTAACTACTCGGTGTCGCGGCACGGGCAGTAGTCCGCGTGCGGCCTCCGGTCGGAGGCGCCCGTTGTGCGCTTACAAGCGCCTAAAAGTTGGCACCACGTTTCGCGGTGCTGCGGCCGCTAAAACCGCACCTCGTGCTCCCCCTCCGGCGGCAGCGCCAAAAACGCTTCGACCACGCTCTGCACGCCGAACTTGAGGAAAAAGGAGAAGGGGCTCAGCACCCGCTCCTGCGGCGCGCCGTTCGGGAGCAGGTGCGCGCGCAGCCGTCCGAACTGCCGCGTGTAGAGGTCGTCGCGGGCTGAAAGCGCGGCGGCGCTTTTCTTCGCGAGCGTCCCGAACACGCTCGTCAAACGCGCCTCGGCCCGCGCAACGGTCCCTGAGAGCGTCGGGTCGATGTTCGAGGCATGCCGCGTCAGCTCGAGCGCGTGACGTTTAAGGGCCGCCAAGCTCTCGTCGAAAGCGGCCTTGTGGCCGTGCAGCGCGAGCAGCGTCTCCCCCATGACCCCGTCGAAGTCGCGCTGCAGCTCCCTGGCCGAGAGGCCGAACTTGTCCAGGATGCGCCGCACCGGCGGCTCTAGCACCGTGACCGACGCGCGCGGCCAGATGAGCGGCATGGCGACGCCGTGCGCTTCGTAGACGCCGCGGAGCTGGGCGAAGTAGCGCAGCTCCCCCGGCCCGACGACGGTCGCGGCGGTCGGCAGCACCGCGTCTTGGGTGACTGGCCGCAGCCCCGCCGCCGGCGTCAGGGCGCAGGGGTCGTGCTCGAGCCGCTCGCGCAGCTCGGCGGCGGTGTAGTGCGCCCGCTCGGTGCGAAAGCCGTCGCCGTCGACGCGCAACAGGCGGCGCTGGCCCGCCTCCTCGACGAAGAGGTTCGTCGCCCCCGCCCCGCGCCCTAGCTGCGGCGTCCACCCGAGGCGCCGCAGCTGCGCCCCCGCCGCCCCAATCGCCGTCACCGAGCGCAGCGGCGCGGCGAGTTCGGCCTCCAACACCGGCCTAAAGAGCGCCGCCGTGTCGCACGCCATCGGGTCGAGCACGACGAGCCCCGCCGGCCCCAAGAGCTCGTAGAGCAGCGCACCGAACCACTCGCTAAAGCTCTGGGCGCGCGCGGCGGTGCGCTGCAGCAGCGCCCCCACCTCACGGCGGTAGGGCTCCGGGACCTCAAGGGCGTCTAGGTCGCAGAGCAGCGCCTCTAGCCACGCCTCTGGCAGCGGGATGCGCCCCGCGCAGACCCCCTCCGGCAGGGGCAGCGCGGGGCGGTGGAGCCGTTCGCGCAGGTCGAGGAGGTAGCTGTGATCGATCTCCGCGCTGTCGGCGTCCTGGCTCGCGAGCCAGAACACCGGTACGACGGGGCGCGCTTCGCTCGAGAGCCTCTTGGCGAGCGCGATCGCCGTGACCGCTTTGCTGAGGGTGTAGAGCGGCCCGAGCAGCAACCCGGTCTGCTGCCCCGTCACCACCACGCGGCTCCCTGGGTGCGCGAGCCGCTCCAGGTTCCTCAGGGCGGCCTCCGGCGCGCCGAGCTTTTCGGCGCTGCGGCCAAGCGCCGCGGTCAGCGCCGCGCGCGGCACCGGTCGGGGGAGCTCGAGCGCCGCCGCCGTGTCTTTTGGTGCGAGCTGAAAAAAGTCGGCGAACGCCCCTTGCGCGTAAGCGGTTTCAAACGAGGGTGACGGCACCCGCTTAGCCTACCGCGCGCGGCCGGTGCGCGGCGTCGGATGCGCGTCACGCCCTTTAGCCGCTGGCGTGCGGGTAGCGGTGTCGTTTTTGGCCGCCCCCTTTGGCCCACCCTCGGGAGGGGGATGCTAGACTGTAGCGTGTGTTTGACCCCGCGTTATGCCCGCTCCACCCCCCCTTTGGGCAACGGCACGCACCACCTCTACCGGAGCCAGCTCGGGGCGCCCGACCTCGCCCCCTCGCCACCGTCACCGCCAGAGTCACCTTGGACCTAGTGTGAAGCTCCGCGTCGACCTCCTCCCCAAAAGCAGCTACGGCGACGTGGTGGTCGTGATCGACGTGCTGCGCACCTGCACCATCGCCCCGCTGCTTTTTGACCGCGGCCTAGAGGCGCTCTACATGAGCGCCAGCATCCGGCGCGCCCTGCACCTCGCGGAGGCTAAGGACCTGCTTCTGGTCGGCGAACGCCGCGGGCTCCCACCGGAGGGGTTTAACTACGGCAACTCGCCCCAGGAGCTCTTGACCGCCCCCGTTGCCGGGCGCAGCGCCGTGCTCGTCTCCGAAAACGCGCCGCGCGTCCTCGAGCAGGTCGCCGGGGCGCGTCACCTGCTGCTCGGTTCGCTGTACAACGCCGAGGCCGTCGCGGCCCACGCCGCGTCGCTCGCGCACGACGAGGTCGCTTTGGTGTGTTCGGGGTTCGCCGGCAACGAAGACCTCGACGACGCGCTCTGCGCGGGGTTTCTCGCCGCGCAGCTTAAACGGCGCTTCGGCGACGCCGAACTCGTCGGCGCCACACTCATGAGCATCAGCCTGTTCAAAGCTTTTCCCAACCCCACCCAAGCCCTGTGGCGTTCGCGCGCCGGGCAGTACCTGCGCACCCTCGCGCTCGAGGACGACCTCGCCACAGCCGGCCTGCTCTCAGCGTCGCGCACGGTCCCCTACCTAGAAACGACGTTCCACGCCGAGGGCGCACCCCTCTTTCGCTTTACCGCCCACCGCGTCCCCGTGCCGGGTGACCAGCCGGACCGCCACGACGTCTCCGCAGCGGGCGTCGGCGACGCCTGCGCGCGCTAGAGGTCGGCTCATGTCCCCTGCGCTCTCTCAGGCCAGCTTTGCAACCGCCGACGTCCTCGGCTACCGCGTCGCGCGCTGCACCCTCGAGGAGGCCGCTCACTGGGGCCTACGGGCCGCCTTTGACGGCGCCCTCCCCAAACTGCTCGTCACCCTCAACCCCGAGATCATCGTGCGCGCTGAACGCGACGCGGCGCTGCGCGACGCCCTGCACCACGCCGACCTCACGGTCGCCGACGGCGTCGGTGTCGTCTGGGCCGCCCGCCGCGCGGGGGTGCAGCTGCCGGGCCGGGTCCCCGGCGTCGAGCTCATGACGCAGCTTTTGGCGCGCGGCGGACCCGCGCTAAGGGTCTACTTTTTGGGTGCTAGGCCGGGGGTTGCCGAGCGGGCCGCAGCGGCGGCGCGCGCGCGCTTTGGCACCGCCGTCGCAGGCGTGCAGCACGGCTTTTTTAGGTCAGACGACGTTGAGAAGGTTGTCCAGCAGGTGCGCGAGAGCCGCGCGCAGCTGCTCATAGCGGGCTTGGGCGAAGGCCAGGAGCTCTTTTTGCATCGCCACCGCGCGGCTCTCGCCGCCCCTTTGATGATAGGTGTCGGCGGCGCGCTCGACGTGCTCGCCGGGGAGGTCAAGCGGGCCCCCCGTTGGACGCACCAGTTGGGGCTCGAATGGCTCTGGCGGGTCGGCGGCGACCCGAAGCGCTGGTACCGCTTGCCGCGGCTCGTGCGCTTCGCGCTGCTCGTGCAACGTAGTGGCCTCGAGCGGCCTACGCTCTCTGGCTAAGGCGCGTCCTTGTTTAGAACCTGCGCCAGCACGCAGGGTGCGTGCGAGCGTCTATACTAAAGGGACGTGTAACGCGCTCTAAAGACCATCCGAGCGGAAGGGAGGACCATGGCCGGTCACAGCAAATGGGCCCAGATCAAACGCAAAAAAGCGGCCAACGACAAGCAGCGCGGCAAAACCATCAGCAAACACATCCGCGCGGTGCAGGCGGCGGTGCGATCGGGGGGGAGCGGCGACCCGAGCGCCAACTTGGCGCTTAAAAACGCCCTCGCTGCGGCAAAGTCCGACGACGTCCCGCAGGACAATATCGACCGCGCGATCGAACGCGCCCTCGGGGGGGGTGAGGGGGGCAACTTCGACGAGGTCGTCTACGAGGGCTACGGCCCCGCTGGGGTTGCCCTACTCGTCGAAGCGCTGACCGACAACCGCAACCGCACCGTCGCCGAGGTGAGGCACGCGTTTAACAAACATGGCGGCAGCATGTCGGGCTCGACCGCCTGGCAGTTTGAAAGCAAGGGCATCATCACGCTTGCGGACACCAGCGAGCGGGCGCAAGAGCTCGCCATCGAGCTCGGCGCCGAAGACCTCGAGGTCGGCGAGCAGCTCACCATCACCACCGCCCCCGGGGACCTCTACACGGTGCTCGAGGGGTTGCAAGCGGCGGGCTTGGAGACCGACGTCGCCCAACTCACCAAGGTGCCGCAGACCACCACGAGCGTTACGGGCGAGGAGGCGGCGAAGCTAGCGCGCCTCATCGAAGCGCTCGAGGATCTCGACGACGTTCAGAGCGTCTACAGCACGGCCGAGCTGGACAATGTTCCCGAGCCCGTCTGAACGCGCTCAGCGGCGCGCGGGGGGCGCTCCGGAGGCGCTGCCGACGCTCGCTTGGGCGGAGGTGCCGAAGATGAGCGCCGCGCAAGCGCGCCACCTCACCACGCTCGCTACCGGACGTTACGGGTTCGAACTGCAAACCCTGATGGAACGCGCCGGCGAGAGCCTGGCGGGGCTCGCGGCGCACCTCGCCCCCGACGGTCCGGTCTTGGTCGTCGCGGGGCGCGGTCACAACGGCGGGGTCGGGCTCGCCGCCGCTCACTGCCTCGCCCGCGCGCGCCGCGCCGTGTGGGTGGTGCCGACCCACGAAGCGGAGAACTACTCGGGGGTGCCCAAAGAGCTCCTCGAGCGCCTCGCGGAGCTGCCCAACGTGCGTTTGCGCAGCAGCTTGCCTAAGATGAAGTTCAGCTGCGCCCTTGACGCCGCTGTCGGCATGCGGCTCGAAGGTCCCCCGCGCGGCCGCACCTTGGACGTAATCACCGTCCTTAACAACCTGGGCTGCAAGGTCTTGTCGCTCGATGTCCCGACCGGCCTAGCGGCCGACAGCGGCGAGGTGCCGGGCGACGTCGTAAGAGCCTCGGCCACCCTCGCGCTCGCCCTCCCCAAACCGGGGACCCCCCCCGGCGGGGTCGTCGGCGACCTCTACCTCGCCAGCTTCGATCTCCCCGAGGCGCTCTTTCACGACGTGGGGCTCGAGCCCTTCGTCGCCCCGAGCCCCTGGGCGCGGATCGTCTAGCTCGAGCAGCCCACCCTCGACCCCTGGCCCCTGATGGCTGGGGGTTTTCGCTGGCACGTTCTCACCAAAGCACCAGGATCATCATCTGGCGCACGATGATGATCAACACCAGCCCCAGCCAGAACGAGGGTCGGAGCCAGAGCGCGGCGAGCAGCGCGGTACCCAACGCGAGCTTTGGGAGCAAGGGGAGGCTCGCGAGCCGGGCGGAACCGACCGGGAAGAGACCCCGGAGAACAACGAGCGCGACCTCTAACCTGGAGAGACGCTGAGCCGTACGTCGGTACTTGCTGAGACCAGTGATGAGGGGGGCGGGTGGCCAGCGCGTCAAACTAGCGTAGGGCGCACTGCTCTTCCGAAAAGGGGGTCTACGGCTTGCTAAGCTGGAGGCGTGAGCGCCCTCTTCCCCACTCCCCGCGACCTCAAAAGCGCGAGCCAGCTTCAGCGCGAGCTCGCCGCGCGCGTGCTGTTAACGGGTGACCTTACGGGGGTGCGCAAGGTCGCGGCGCTCGACGCCTCGAGCAGGCGCGGCGAACCCCTCGTCGCGGCGGCGGTGCTGTGGGACCTCGCCGAGGAGCGGGTGCTCGAGGTCAGCGTCGCCGCGACCCCTCCGGAAGGGCTCTTCCCCTACGTCCCGGGGTTTCTCTCCTTCCGCGAAGCACCGACCTACCTAGCGGCGCTCGCCGCGCTTTCAGAAGTGCCGGACCTGCTGCTCGTCGACGGCCAAGGGGTCGCGCACCCGCGGGGGCTGGGTATCGCCGCGCACCTAGGGGTGCACCTCGACCTGCCGAGCTTAGGGGTCGCCAAAAGCCTCCTCTACGGCGTTCCTGCGGGTGAGCTGCCCGAGGAAGCTGGCAGCGCGGTGCCCCTCACTGCCAGAAGCGCGCAGCTCGGCTGGGTCTACCGCTCGCGCGCGCGCGTCAAACCCCTCTACCTCTCGCCGGGGCACCGCCTGGGACTACGGGAGGGGCTCGAGCTCATTCGCGCCCTGCCCGCCCCCACCAAGCTCCCCGAACCGCTGCGGCAAGCGCACCTGTGGGCCGGGCGGGCGCGCAGAGAGGGGTTGAGGGGCCGCTTTACGCCGCAGCGGCCCTGAGCTAGCTGGGGCGCCCCCAAGCCCACAGCAAAAGGGCCAACCCGGAGGTCGGCCTGTTGTGGGCGTTGCGCGCAGGAAAGCTACACGTCGAGCTGCGCCAAGTGCGCGTTCTCCTCGATAAAGCGGCGGCGCGGCGGCACCTCGGTGCCCATCAGCACCTCGAAGGTCTCCTTGGCGTCTAGGGCGTCCTCGACGGTGACTTTTTTAAGGATGCGCGTCTCCGGGTTCATGGTGGTCGCCCACAGCTCCTCGGGGTTCATCTCACCGAGCCCCTTAAAGCGCTGCAGCTCGTACTTACGCCCCTTGTTTTCAGCCAACAGGCGCTGCAGATCGGCGTCGTCGTAGACGTAGGTGACGTCTTTTTCGCGGCCGAAGCGCACGGCGTAAAGGGGCGGCTGCGCCAGGTAGAGGTAGCCCGCGTCGATCAGCGGGCGCATGTAGTTGTAGAAAAACGTCAGGAGCAGCGTGCGGATGTGTGAACCGTCGACGTCGGCGTCGGCCATGATGATGATGCGGTGGTAGCGCACCGACTCGAGGTCGAAGTGCGCGTCGTCGCCGGTGCCCTCGAGCCCCGCGCCGATAGCGGCGATCATCGCGCGGATCTCGGCGTTTTTGAGCACCTTGCTGAGCTGCGCCTTCTCGACGTTGAGGACTTTTCCGCGGAGCGGCAAGATGGCCTGGAAGCGCCGCTCGCGCCCCCCCTTGGCCGAGCCGCCCGCCGAGTTCCCCTCGACGATGTAGAGCTCGCTCACCGACGGGTCTTCGGACTGGCAGTCGGCGAGCTTGCCGGGCAGCTCGTCGTTGTCGATAGGGTTGGCGCGGCGCACAAGGTCGCGCGCCTTGCGCGCCGCCTCGCGCGCTTTGGCGGCGTGAACGGCCTTTTCGATGATCGCTTTGGCGACCTTCGGGTTCTCCTCCAAAAACTCGGTGAGCCGTTCGTAGACGACCGACTGCACCGCGCTCTGCGCCTCGGGGTTTAACAGCTTGACCTTCGCCTGCGACTCGAACTGCGGGTCGCCGAGCTTGACCGACACGACACACGAGATACCCTCCAAAAAGTCGTCACCCGTCGGCGCGGGGTCGCCCTTTTTTATCAGGTTCTTCGCCTTCGCGTAGTTGTTGAGCACGCGGGTGTAGGCGGTTTTAAAGCCGGTTAAGTGGGTGCCGCCGTCGCGGTTGGTGATCATGTTGGCGTAGGTCAAGATGGTCTGGACGTAGGCGCCCGTGTGGATGAACCCGACCTCGACCTCGATGTCGTCGGCGTGCCCGCGAATGAGGACCGGTTTGTCGTAGAGGTAGTTCCCCTCGGCGAGGGTAAGCGCAAAGGCCGCGACGCCACCCTTTTCCTGAAACACTTCGCGCTTGGGTTCAGCGCCGCGCCGATCCTCCAGGGTGATCTTGACGCCCGCGGTGAGAAAGGCGAGCTCGCGCAGCCGGCGGCGGATGCGCGCGTAGTCGAACGCTTTAACCTCTTTAAAGATGTCGTGGTCGGGCAGAAAGGTGACCTTGGAGCCGGTGTCACCCGGTTTGACCTTGCCGATGACGTGAACCGGTTCGGTCACCTCGCCGCGGTCGAAGCGGATGCGGTGCAGTTTTCCACCGGACTTGACCTCGGCTTCTAGAAACACCGAAAGTGCGTTGACGACCGACGACCCGACGCCGTGGAGCCCCCCGGAGACCTTGTAGGCGTCCGAGTCGAACTTGCCACCCGCGTGCAGCTCGGTAAAGATCACCTCGATGGCGTGACGCCCCTCGCGCTTCATCATGCCCACGGGGATACCGCGGCCGTTGTCAGCGACCGTCGCCGAGCCGTCGGGGTTTAAAACCACCTCGACGGTGTCGGCGTGACCCGCCAAGGCCTCATCGATAGCGTTGTCGATGATCTCAGTGAGGAGCTGGTGGTACCCGTCGACCCCCGTGCCCCCTTGAACATACATCGCCGGGCGCTTACGCACCCCCTCCAAACCTTTAAGTACCTTGATGCTGTCCGCTGTGTAGGTCGTCAACATGTCCTCCGCTTCGCTTACCGTCAAGGGCCGGCGTGTTCGGCCAGGCAAACAGTCAAACAGTTCACTTTAGCACGTTTGCGACCCCCGAAGTAAGCCAGAAGCTACGTCCAGGACGAAAACTCCGCCAGATGTCGGGTTCTGCCGCGGCGCCCGAGCGCCGCGGCGCTTACTTACCTAAGGGCGCGTTAGCGTGCTACACTTTTGTCATCGGAAGGTCAGCAAACCGTCAGGTAACCGTCAGCCGAAGATCCGGCGGCTCTAGAGGCGTCGCCCCCCAACCCCGCGCCCACCCCGAAAGGACCCCCCTATGCAGCTGAGCCAGACCTACCCCCGCAGCGCACCGAGCCCCCGCCGGCTGTTTATCGTCACGCTCGCGCTTCTTCTGGTGATCGACCTGCTCTTTATCGGCGCGTTTTTAGCCCACACCCGCCTCACGCGCGACGTCGCCTACAGTGGGATCTTCCACGACAGGACGCGCTGGAGCCTCGGTATCGATGGGTCGTACCCCGAAATCTTTTCGTACCTCAAGGCGGGGTTTGCAGCCCTGCTCCTGTTTGTCCTCTTCGCCCGAAAGCGCGCCCTGACCTACGTCGCGTGGGGGGTGACCCTCGTCTTTATCCTTCTCGATGACGCCCTTGAACTCCACGAGAGGGTCGGTGCGGCCCTTGTAGACAGCGGGGCGCTCCCGACGCTTCTGGGGGTGCGCCCCGAGCTCTACGCGGAGGCGGTGTTGTGGCTCGCCGTCGCCCCCCCCTTGCTCCTCCTGATCGCGCTGGGTTACCGCCGCGAGCCGGCGCTGCGCCCGCTCTCGAGGCTTCTTCTAGGGCTTTTGGGGGCGCTCTTCTTCTGCGGCGCGGTCGTCGACGCGCTGCACGCGGCGGCGCCCTACGTCGAAAACCCCACCGTGCGCTTTTTTCTGGCGCGGACCATTCTCCTAGAGGACGGCGGCGAGCTCGTCGTGCTGAGCTTTTTTGCGGCGCTCACCCTGCTGCACTTCGTGCTCGAGCAGACCTCCCCCGCCCGGCGCTTTCTCACCGCACGCGCACGCTAGGGGCTAGGTGCGCACCTGACCGTCCCCCTCCAAGAGGTACTTGTAGGTCACCATCTCGGCGAGCCCCATCGGTCCACGGGCGTGCAGCTTCTGGGTCGAGATGCCGATCTCGGCGCCGAAGCCGAACTCGAAGCCGTCGGTAAAACGGGTCGAGGCGTTGACGAAGACCGCCGCCGCGTCGACCTCCTCCTCGAAGCGCCGCGCGGCGTCGCGCGAACGCGTCACGATAGCCTCAGAGTGGCCCGTACCGTAGCGATTGATGTGCTCGAGCGCCTCCTCCAAGCTCGCCACGACCCGCACGGCGAGTTTGAGGTCTAGGTACTCGGTCGCCCAATCGATTTCACTGGCCGCCCGCGCCGCCGGGAAGAGCGCGCGCGTGCGCTCGCAGCCGCGCAGCTCGACGCCGGCCGCCGCGAGCGCGGCCAGCGTTTGGGGCACGAAGGCCTTAGCGACCGCCTCGTGGACGAGCAGCGTCTCGGCGGCGTTGCACACCCCTGGCCGCTGCACCTTGGCGTTGAGGACGATCCGCTCGGCCATCTCCAGGTCGGCCGAGGCGTCGACGAAGACGTGGCAGTTGCCGACGCCGGTCTCGAGCACCGGCACCTTGGCCGTCTCGACGACGTGACCGATCAGCGACGCGCCGCCCCTGGGGATGACCAGGTCGACCTGGCCGCGGGCCGCTAGAAGCTGCGTCACGAGCGCCCGGTCGGGCGAGTCGATGAGCTGCACCGCGTCCTCGGGGAGCCCCGCGCCGGCGAGCGCGCGGCGCACCGCGGCGACCAAGGCGCGGTTGCTCCTGAGGGCGTTCGCCGAACCGCGCAGCACGGCCGCGCTCCCCGCTTTGAGGGCGAGCGCGGCCGCGTCGACGGTGACGTTCGGGCGCGACTCGTAGATCATGCCGATCACCCCGAAGGGCACGGTGACCTTCTGCACCTGCAGGCCGTTCTCGAGCCGCCACCCCGCGAGGACGCGGTGCAAGGGGTCGGGCAGGGCGGCGACCTGCCGCACCGCCGCCGCGATGCCGGACAGGCGCGCTGGGGAGAGCGCCAGACGGTCGACGAGGGGGGCGGCGGTGCCGCGCGCGCGCTCGGCCGCGACGTCCTCGGCGTTCGCCGCGAGGATCACCTCGGCGTCCGCCTCGAGGGCGTCGGCCACGGCGCGCAGCGCGGCGCTCCGGGGGGCGCGGGGCAGGGCGCGCGCGGCGACGCGCGCCCGCCGCAGCAGGTTGGAGAGGTCTAGCTCACTGGAGCGCTCGGCAGCTCGGGTCATGCGTGAGTATAGCGCGCGTCACCCGCGGGGTCACCAGGGCGGTAGGTCCACCGCCCCGCCAGCATCGTCCCCGCGACCTCGAGCCCGTCTAAGGTCGCCGTGGGGTCGTGCGAGAGCACGACGAGGTCGGCGTCGAAGCCGGGCGCGAGCCGCCCCGAACGCCCCTCGCGCCCGATGGCGTAAGCGGCGCCCCGCGTGTAGGCCGCCAGCGCCGCCTCGACCGGTACGGTCTCGGCCGGGTTGAGCGCCTCGCCGGTCGCCGCGACGCGCGTGGTGGCGGCGCGCAACCCGAGCCTCACGTCGGGGTCGGCAACGGGCGTGTCCGACCCGAAAGCGAGCGGGGCCCCCGCCGCGAGCAGCGAGCGCGTGGCGCAGTAGCCCGCGATCCGGTCGGGGAGAAGCTCGGCGACGCGCTTGGCGTCGAAGACCAGGTGCACGGGCTGCATGGAGACGGGGATGCGGAGCGCGGCGAGGCGGGCGAGGTCGTCGGGGTGCAGGTGTTGGGCGTGCTCGAGCCGCGGGCGCAACCCCGCCCCCTCCCAGAGCGGCCGGGTCGCCTCGAAAGCGCTCACCACCGCGCGGTTAGCGGCGTCGCCGATGGCGTGAACGACGGGCGTCAGGCCCTGTGAGATAGCCAGCGGCAGCCGCTCGCGCAGCACCTCGGGGCCGTGCACGGCGACGCCGCACGTGCGGGTGCCGGCGTAGGGCTCGAGCATCCAGGCCGTCAGGCTGCCTATCGCCCCGTCGGCGAAGAACTTGGCGCCCCCCACCGCGAAGCGCCCGCCCCCCTGCCCCGTCGCCAACCCGAGCGCCGCCGCGTGCTCGAGGTCCTCGTGCGGCACGCACGCCCAGACACGCAGCGAGAACGCCTCATCGCTCGCCGCGAGCGCGAGTTGCCGGAAGTAGCTCGGCGGCTCGTAGGCCATGTGGTGCACGGTGGTGATGCCGAGGCTCGCGAGGTGCGCGCCGGCCCGCGCCAGCGCCCGGCGCAGCGCCGCCTCCGTGGGGGCGGGCAGCGCGCGCATCACGAGCGCCGAGGCCTGCTCCAAAAGGCGGCCCGTGGGCTCGCCCGCCTCGTCCCGCTCGATGATGCCGTGTTCGGGGTCGGGGGTCTGGGCGTGGACGCCCGCACGCGCCAGCGCGAGCGAGTTGGCCCACACCGAGTGACCGTCTTGCGAGCGGAGCACCACGGGGTGGTGCGGCGACACCCGGTCGAGGTCGCGTTTGTCGAGGCGCGACACCCCCCAGCGGCTCATGGAGAGCCCCGAGCCCTCGATCCAGGCGCCCGGCTCGGTCACCTGCGCGCGCGCCGCGACCGCCTGGAGCGCCTCCTCCAAGCTCTGGGTGGCGATTAGGTCGAGGCGGTCGAGGTTGAGGCCGTGCTGCGTGAGGTGCACGTGCGCGTCGTGAAACCCGGGCAGCAGCGCGCGCCCAGACAGCTCGACGCGCTCGGCTCCGGGGGCGGCGAGCGGCGCGACCGCGGCGAGCGCGCCGACCGCGGCGATCCGCCCCCCGCGCACGAGGAGCGCTTCGGCCCGGGGGCGCGCCTCATCCATCGTGAGGATGGTGCCGACAAAGAGCGTGTCACGCAGGCCTTCGGGCAGCGCCATCTAACGCCCCTCGAAGGCGGGGGGGCGCTTCTCCGCAAAGGCCCGCACCCCCTCGGTGAAGTCGGCCGTCCGGCTCGCCTCACCCTGTAAGGCCGCCTCGAGCGCGAGCTGCGCCTCAAGGTCGTTGTGCGCCGAAGCGGCGACCTGCTGCTTGATCAGCGCGAAGCTCCGCGTCGGCCCCGCGGCGAGCGCCTTGACGTAGTCAAACGCCGCCTCCAAAAACCCCTCGGCGGGGTAGAGGTGTTCGCCGAGCCCCATGGCGAGCGCCTCCTCGGCGCCGACCTTGCGCCCGCTATAGGCCAGCTCGAGCGTGCGCGCGGGGCCGATGAGGCGCGGCAAAAAGTACGAACACGAGGCGTCCATCACCAGACCGATGCGCGAAAAGCCGAGCGCGAACACGGCGTTTTGTGACAGCAGGCGCACGTCGCAGGCCAGCGCGAGGCTCATCCCCGCCCCCGCCGCGACCCCGTTGACGGCCGCGACGACGGGCTTTTGCAGCGCGAGCAGAGCGTGGACAACGGGGTTGTAAAGGCGCTCGACGACGACCTCGGCGCCCGCCTCCAGGTCGGTCTCGGCGAGGTCGGCCCCCGAGCAGAAGCCGCGCCCCGTCCCCGTCAGGAGCACCGCCCGCACCGAGGGGTCGGCCGCGTCCTCCTGGAGCGCGCGCCGCAACTCCTCTAACAGCTGCGGCGAGAGGGCGTTCAGGACGTGTGGGCGGTTGAGCGCTAGGGTGAGCACCCCCGCCCGCAGGTCGAGGCTGAGGGTCTCGTAGGTTCTAGGTGGCATAGTCGGCCTCCTCTACACGTGATGGCGCAAAGACGCTACAAAAACGCTACAAGGTGACGATACAGGGTGGCGCGCGCCGCGCGCGGGTCGCGCGAGCCGTTCTACCCCGCCTTGCGGGCGCGCGCCAGTCGCGGCGGCGCTAGCGCGGCCCTTGCGAGAGCTCGAGCAGCCGCTCAAAGCTGTCGGGCGCCGCGGGGTCGTCCAGCGCCGCCTTGTTGCGCCGCAGCGCGCCGCAGCGCCCGCAGCGGTGGACGATGACCCAGCCCTTCTTGCCGCTGTGCTCGACCCCGATGGGCTCGAGCAGGCCGCCGCAGTCGCTCGCGCGGTCGCCCGGGAAGACGTCGACGTGAAGCGAGTAGAGGCAGCGCGGGCAGTGGTTGCGGTAGCTGCCGTTGGCTAAAGGCGGCACCGCAGCGCCGCAGTGGCGGCACGTAAACCCCTCGTTGGTGCCCTGGGCGGTAAAGCGGCGCACGCGCCTAGGGCGAACCGACGGGCCTCAACGTCCCCTCGGTGACGCCGTACTCGAAAGCGGGTTCGTCCTCGGCGACGAAGATGTTGACCGTCCCGGAGAGCTCCGCCCCCATCGTGTCGCCGACCTGGGCCACCACGCGCTCCCGCCCGGCGACGCTCTCGGCGAGGGTGATCTCGACCGTCGCGCCGCATCCGTAGCGCTCCAGGAGGTCGCGGCTCACCGCCACGTGCTGCCAGGGTTGGAGCGGCACCCCGCACGCCCCCACGCTGCCCGCGCCGAAGGCGAAACCGACGCGCTCCAAAGGCTGCGCCGCGCCCTGAGGTGGCGCCGCACCTACGGCCCCCACCCCCGCGGCCCCCGTCCTCGCGGCCGCGGTCGGCACCGCTCCGCCCGTCACCGCGGCGCTGCCAGGCGCCGCCGGCAGCGTGCCGGTCGAAGCCGCTTGATCAGCACCGGTTGGCTCGGGAGCGCTATCGGCGCGGTCTGACGCGCTCCCCGCCCGCTCGGGGACGGTCTGCGGGCTCGTCGCAGCGCTCTCGAGCCCCTGCCCCTCCCCTAGCGTCGCGCCCCCCCCACCGGGCGCTTCCGGCAACGTCACCTGCGTCGGTTCGCTCGCAGGGTCAGCCATTCCCGCCGGGGTGTTTGGGGGCGCACCCTCCCGTGCGGTGCGCGGCGCTACGCCGGTCACCGGCGCGTTCCCCTCCGGCGCCGCGCGTAGCGCCAGCACGAGCAGCGCCAGGAGCAGCACGCCGATCCCCACGAGGAGCGCTAGGTCAACGTGTCGTTGCGTCATGTCCCTATAGTGCGGGCTAAGCACAAAGGGTGTCAACAAAAGGGGTAGCTCGCACTACCCACGTCGCCACATGGCCTGTTGGGAGGTTTGGGGGTTGCGCTCGGGGACGTTTTGGGTGAGAGTGAGGTATGGAGCTTGAAGACGCCATGATCTGGGGCATCGTCGCGACCGCCCCGCTCTTCGTGTTGCTGCTGATCATCGGCACACCGCTCTTTCTCGCGCTCTTTCTCGCGCTCGCGGGCGGCGTCGGCACCACCATCTACGTCTACCGCAAACGCAACGCCAAACCCTAGACCCCTTGCCAAAGGAGAGGGCTTTTGCTAGACTGCCTGAGCCACGCCGAAGTGGCGGAATTGGTAGACGCGCACGATTCAGGGTCGTGTGCCTCACGGCGTGTGGGTTCGAGTCCCACCTTCGGCACCAAACGCTGAGGCTGCGCGGAGATACTTCGCGCAGCCTCTGGCTTTTTGGCACAGTCCTCCGGCGAGCAACGCTCTTGCTCCCAACGTTTACCGGGCGGTCACGGCCCTTGTCCATGCGCCGCTCGGCCCCAAGCCCCCATTAGCGTTGGGCTGGCGCCGAGCTGACCCGGCCGACAGTCGACACGGGCACCGGGTGTCACAGGCGTGAGTGGCGCAGGGAGCTGCGCGCAGCGGCTACGTAGCCGTTACGCTGTCTGCGGTCTTGAACCGAGGTTGAGCGCGCGACAAAGCGAGCTGCGCGACGGCGCGCCCTCCCAGCGGGCTTTAGAGTGGGGCATGTACGCCAAACGCTACTTTGTCGCGCGCATCTTCGCCGACTATGACGCCGCCATCCAGACGGTCGAGATGGTCGACGAGTATAGCGACCCCGACCGCGCTGAGCGGGGGCGGCGCGCCTTTCACGGCGAGCTCCCCGAAAACACCCTTTTGCTCGTGACCTCTGGCCCGACCTGGCGCGAGGCCGAACAGGAGCTGAGGGCGCGGCTCGGTGAGTAGGGCGGCCGCGCCCCGCTGCGCGCTAGTCGGGTGACGCCTCGAGGTCGACGACGCCGCAGAGCACGAGCCCTGTCATGATGATGAAAAGGGCGCGCTCTGCAAGGGAGCGCCGAGCGGGTGAGCGCTCACGGCTGGCGGCAAAGGGTGTGGGGGTTGGTAGCGACAAGCTTTTCATACCCCCAGGGTGCCAGTGGCGGCTTGCGGGGAGCTTGAGGTGCGGTTGCGGACCGCTACGCACCTTTAAAACGCCCGCATGGGTTGCACGGTCGCCGGATGGGCGCGGCTGTAGTAGCGCCCCTCGGGGACCGGGTCGGGGGTCAGCGCGCGGTAGATGGGGATCGTCGCTGCGCCCAGGGCGGCCGCGTTCTCCCCCGTCTCACCGCGCAGAAGGCGCGGCTCGTACGGTTTGGCGGGGTGGCGCAGCGCGGGCAAAAGCGCCGCGACGCGCTCGATGAGCCCGTCGGTGAGGGGCGCCGGGAGCCTGCCGCCGAAGATGATCGCCTCGGGGTCTATGAGGTACTCGGCGTAGACGAGGGCGGGCGCGAGGTGCTGCGCCGCCGTGTCCAACCACTCGAGGATGATCGCGTCACCCTCGGCGTAGCGCGCCGCGAGCGTTTCGGCGTCGGTAGCGACACCGGCCTCTTTGAGCCGCTCATGGAGCAACCCCATGGCGGCGTACTCGCCGGTGTGCTTCGGCATCCCCCGCTTGGGCGCGCGGATGGGGATGTTGCCGAACTCCCCCGCAAACCCGCGGAAGCCGACGTGCGGCCGCCCCTCGAGGATGAGCCCACCCCCTACGCCGTAGCCGAAAAAGACGAAGAAGAAGTTGTCGATGTTGCGCCCGACGCCGTACCAACGCTCGCCAATCGCCGCCGCCGTGGCGTTGTTCTCGAGCAGGACGGGGCACCCGAGCTGCTGACCCAAGGTCGTCGGCAGCGCCACGCTCTGCCACCCCGAGAGGTCCTCGGGCAGGGCGCTGTTATGCGAAAGCCCGTCGACGGCCGAGGTGTGTAGCGGCGCGGGCAACCCAACCCCCGCCCCCAAGAGGAGGCTCTTGGCGACGCCGTGCTCGTTTAGGAGCGTTTCGGCCGCCTCTGAGAGGAGGGGGAGCACCGACTTGGGGCTCGGGTCTTCGAGCGGATGGTGGTAGTGCCCTTTGACCACGCCCGCAAGGTCCACGATCACCGCCGAGAGGTGATCGCGGTCGACGTTGAGCCCGATCGAAAAGGCGCTCTCGGGGTTGAGCTCGAGCTCGGTCGGTGGTTTGCCCATACCGCCGCGCCGCTGGCGCTTCTCCGCGATCAGGTTGCGCTCGATGAGTTCCCCGACGATCCGCGACACCGAGGGGAACGTCAGGCCCGAGAGCCGGACGATGTCCGCCCGCGAGATGGGCCCGCGCACCCGCACGAGCTCGAGCACGAGGCGTTGGTTATAGGTGGGCATGTAGACTCTGCTGGCGCTAATCGATGACAAGATGGTTCCTTTCTAAAAGTCCGCCGGGAGCGGGGAGGTTTGGGTGACCGGTACCCCGCCTCGCACTCCGGTGCCTGGAGGTTGAGCCACCCATCGGCGTCACCGAGAGGCCGAGGACCTCCGAAGCGCGCCCCGCCCCGAACCGAGCACTGTGCGCCTAGCGTACTACGCAAGGTCACAAAAGTAAAGGTGTCGCCACGAAACCTGCTGTTTGTTTCTGTTCGTTCTGCCACCTGTTCGGGCAGGCTAACAAGGGCGCACACCGCTAAGCTGCAAAGCTGGCGAACCTTCCGAACCGGCCGGCACCTTCATGCCCCGTCACATACCCCGTCAGCGCCAAAGTGGTACACAAGTACCAGGGCGTACTTGCATCTGTCTCTAGCCGCTGCAGCACACAAAAACTACGATAGCAACACCACCGGGGGGAACGGTGGCGCTACACCCTGCCCTGCTAGCACGGCTAGCAGGGTCGCTTTCTGAGAAGCGCCGTCACACACGGGCCCGCGCGACCGGTCGGGGGCGTTTGTCGCCGGTACTTGCAGTCTCGCACCCTCGACCTCGAGCGAGGCGGCGCCAAGATGGGTTCGCCGACCCCACGGAGCTTACAGGGATATACTAAACCGTGTGGCTCCAACGCCTGCTCGCGCGCATCCACGGCCACCCCGGCCCCATCCTCATCGAGGGGGGTGAGGCGTACGGCGGCCCCTTTTTGATCGACGCGCTGCGCAAGGTGCACCGCGTCGCCTGGTTGCAGCTCGCGCCGGCTGACGCGGGCGACCCCGTGGCGCTCGGCAACCGTTTGGCCGAAGCGGTCAACAGCGCTCTCGAGGCCACCTTTTTACCCTACGCCCTCCCCTACACCTACAGCACGGAGCTCCTTAAAAGGCGCCTACCGCTCCTCGGTCCCCTTTTCATCGCGCTCTCGAACGCCGAGTTTAGCCCCCCGCTGCGCGACGCGCTCCTCGAACTTAGCAGCGAGCACGCCAAGGTCATCGCCCTCGTGAGCGGTACCGCACCCCTCGGGGTGTGGGGGCTGCACCTCAAGCAGGCGGAGTTGGCGCTGAGCTTGGAGGAGGCCGAAACCCTCGCCGGCCCCTTTCTCACCCCCAGCGAACGCGAGACCCTCTGGCGCTCGTCGGGGGGCGCCTACCTGACGTTTATCAGCAGCGTCCGGCGGCTGCGCGGCGAGGCGTTGCCCCACGTCCCCTCCCCTCAGGGGGAGCTCGCTACGCCGGGCGCACAGGCGCTCGTCGCCCCGGAGCTGCTGCTCGAGGTGCTTATGCAGCTCGGCCGCTACACCGAGGCGCTCGACCTGGCGGTGATGAGCCTGCCCGAACGGGTCGCGGAGATCCTTAAGGAGGCGGGGCCGGTCTACCAGGACCAGGGGCTTTTGGCGCGCCTGCACCTGCTGCTCGAGAGCCTCGAGGCGCCAGCCCGCTACGCCGAGGAGGTGCTCGAGTGGCGCCTCGTCGCCGCGTACAGCCAGTCGGCCCACCAACCGGTGCTCACCGACGTCGCGCGGCACCTCGCGGAGCACGAGGCGCCCAACTTGCGGGCGCGTTACGCCGGCACCCTCAGCGACCCGGCGCTGCGTTTTGCCGAGGCGCAGCGCGCCGCCGCCGCCCAGGCCACCCCGATTACCCTCTATCAGCTGGGGCGCTTACACCCCGACCCCAGCGTCGGCGTCGCACTCCTTAAAGAGAGCGTCCGGCTCGCCGAAAAGGAGGGTCGGCCCTACGACGTCGTACGCAACGCCGGCGGGCTCGCCGAAAGGCTGATTCACGACGGCAACTTTACCGACGCGCTGAGCTGGGGCGAGTGGGCGCTCGAAGCTTTCGATAGACACCAGCTCAAAGATGGCCAGCGCCGCCTCAGGCTGCTGAACGGCTGGGCGTACGCGCGCCTCCTCTGCGGCCAGACCAACGGGCTCTACAACGCGCTCGCCGAAGCCAGGCACCTCCTTGAAAGCACCCACCCGAGCCTCGCCGTGGAGTTCCGCTCCACGCTCGCCGAGCTGAGTTTCGTCCTCGGGCGCTTCGAGGAGGCTAGAGAGCTCTGCGCCGAGAACCTCCGGCAGAGCTCGCGCCAGGACCTCGGGCGCTTCGCCGTGCTGCGCGTCCGCCTGCTCCTCGAGGAGGGCGAGGTCGAACGGGCCGTCGAGGAAGGGCGGCGCGTCGTCGCCCTTACGGGGGGTGAAGACCCCTTTTACGCCCTCCCCGCCGCCTTGGCGCTCGGTATGGGGCTCGCCGTTAGGGGCGCGCGCGAGGCCGAAGCGCACCTGCGCGCCGTCCTTGACGCAGCGCAGCTCGAGGCCGACTTGCGCTTAAGCGCCGCGCTTTACCTCATGCAGCTCGGCGAGCTCGAGTTCGCCGAGCTGCCCGACGCGCTCCGGCGCAGCCTCCAGTCGCTCTCGAAAAACGGCCTCTTTCTCCTTTCGGGCCCCGAGACGCTCTTCGCTCCCATCTGGGAAACCGTGCTCGGCGACGAACGCCCCTTGCGCATCGCCGCCCTGGGGCGCGCGGCGGTCTGGTTGAGAAACCAGCCCCTCGAGCTGAGCGAACGCGCGCTCGAGGTGCTCGTGCTGCTCGCGCTGCACCCCAAGGGCCTCAGCGCCGAGGCGCTGCACGCCAAACTCTACGAGGACGAGAGCACGAAGCTCGTCGCGCTGCGTTCGGCGGTGTCGCGCCTGCGCAACCTCGTACCGATCACCAGCCACCCGGAACCGTACAAGATCGCCGTGCCCTACGCCTTCGACGCCTTCGCGTGCGAAGCGGCGCTCGCCCAGAAGGACGTGCGGGGCGCCCTCGAGCTCTACCGCGGCCCTCTGCTCCCGCAGAGCGAGGCGCCTGGAATCCGCGAAGCGCGCCTCTACCTCGAGGAGCAGCTGCGCCAGACCGTGCTGCTCTCCGGCGACCCCGAAGCCCTGATTCCCTTGGCCGAGACCCTCGGCGACGACGCCGAGCTGTGGCAAGCGGCCCACGCCGCCTTGCGCCCGGGCGACCCGCGGGTGCCGATCGTCCGGGCGCACCTGCAACGCGTGGCGCGCGACCTCGAGCCGCGCTACAACTAGGATCTCGTACTCTCGGCAACCGATGGTCGCGCGTCCAGCGGTGAAAGCGGCACAGCCCGTAACCGGCAGCGCAGCGCGTCGTACGCTGTCGGCCGTGAGGGCGCTACGGCTAGCTAGAGGCAGGTGAGCCGGCGGGCCGCTCGAGACGAGTGCGCGCCACGAACGCCCTGGTTCACCCTCGCACTTGACCAAAGCCCGCCCAGGGCAAGGCTTTGCCTGGACCCTGCGACGTCACGCCCCCCACCCTCACGCGCTCAGGGCGGCAGCTCGAAAAGGCCGCCCTTGCGCCTCAAGGCGGCCCCGGGTTTAACGCGGTTGGAAAGCGGTCTCGGTGGGGCGCGCCGCTTTCAGGGATAAGGTGGGCGTCGGGGCTCGGTGCGCCTGCACGGCCTCGACCAGCGACCGCTCGCGCAGGGCGATGGCGCCACCCACCTGCGCAAAGGACCACGTGCCCGCCAGCTTCGCTTTCGCCTCTCTCTGGGTCATACCACACCTCCTCACCAGAGCTTACGCGCGCGGCCGTCGCACCCATATGGCAACGCACACGCCCATGTGGCAACGCGCGCGCGGCGCGCGGTCACACCTCGGTAACGCTCCGGCAACACGCGAGCGCTAGAGTGAACCCAAGGAGGACGCGACATGGTCAAGAAGATCGTTACCCTCGGGCTTATCTGCTTGAGCCTCAGCACCTTTGCCTTTGCACGCCCGGGCAACGGTGGCGGTGACGTCTGCAGAACCTCGGTCTCGTCGACGCGCTAGCAGGCCCCCCGGCTCACGACGCCCATCGACCCAACAACCAGCCTCTCATGGGTTAGGCCATGTCTAAAACCTCACGGGTCGCACCCCAACCAAGCTCCCCCGACGCGGGGAGCTCTTTCGTTCTCCAGAGCGACCACGCCTACCGGTAGCTGACCCAACGCGTACGCGTTTGTCAGCTGTGGCCTCTTTTTCCGCTACGATCCGCCTACGCGCGCTCGCTTACCCCCAGGGCCTACGCAGGCACCTCCCGCGCGCATCTCTCGGTCGACCTCGTGGGGTTGAGCCCCGGCGCTGCCCGAAGCCCCTTGACCCGGGCTACGCCAGGTCAGCGGCGCCACCGAGAGGGCGAACGGCGCTCTCATAAACCACTTGGGTAAGCTTACAGGCGACCGAGGCACCCTTGGCGGCGCGCAGCGACGGCGGTAGCAACGGTGTACCATCCCCAAAGTAGCCTAGATACCCCTCTCGTTACACCTTGCTAAGGTGAAACTCATCTGTCCGCGCGCTGCGCGGGGGGAAGTGACTTCGCAAAGAGGGTGATCTATGGCCGACACCGCCACCCCAGCCGTTCAGCTGTCCGGGTTGTCCGACGTTCTGCGCACACCTTACCACAATCTTCCGAGCGCCGCGCTTATCGAGGAGTCTTTGAGGCGCCACGAGGGCCTCCTGAGTGTCGACGGCGCGCTCTGCGCCGACACCGGACACTTCACCGGACGCTCGCCCCAAGACAAGTTTATCGTCAAAGACGCGCTGACGGAAAACACCGTGGCGTGGGGCGCGATCAACCAACCGCTGTCTGAAGCGCACTTCGCGGCGCTTAAACGCGACATGTTGGCGGCGCTCGCTCACACCACCCCGTTCGTTCAGGACCTCTACGCCGGCACCGACCCGGCGTACCGCCTGAGCGTCCGGGTGATCACCGAGTACGCGTGGCACAGCCTGTTCGCGCGCAACATGTTCGTCCGCCCCGAGACCCGCGAGGCGCGCGACCCCGACTTTACCGTCATCAACCTCCCGAGCTTTCGCGCCGACCCCGAACGGCACGGCTGCCGGAGCGAAACGGTCATCGCGGTCTCGTTTAGCGAGCGGCTCGTCCTCGTGGGCGCGACCGAGTACGCCGGCGAGATCAAAAAGTCCATCTTTTCGGTGCTGAATTTTCTCCTCCCCGACCGCGACGTCATGCCCATGCACTGCTCGGCCAACGTCGGGGCAGAGGGCAAAGCGGCCCTCTTTTTCGGCCTGTCGGGCACCGGCAAGACGACCCTCTCGGCCGACCCGCACCGCACGCTGATCGGCGACGACGAACACGGGTGGTCGGGGCGCGGTATCTTCAACTTCGAAGGGGGCTGCTACGCCAAGGTCATCAACCTCAGCCCCGAGGCCGAACCGGAGATTTTCGCCACCACCAAGCGTTTCGGGACGATTCTCGAAAACGTCGTCGTCGACCCCCACACGCGCGCGGTCGACTTCGGCGACGCGCGCAAAACGGAGAACACGCGCGCTTCGTACCCGATTCACTTTATCCCCAACGCGAGCCTCGAGGGCACGGCGGGGCACCCCACCGACGTCGTGTTTTTGACCGCCGACGCCTTCGGCGTGCTCCCCCCGATCGCCAAGCTCAGCGTCGAGGGGGCGATGTACCACTTTCTGAGCGGCTACACCGCCAAGGTCGCGGGCACCGAACGCGGCGTCACCGAACCCAAAGCGACCTTTAGCACCTGCTTCGGCGCCCCCTTTATGCCGCGCCACCCGGGCGTCTACGCCCAGATGCTCGGCGACAAGCTCCGCCAACACGGCGCGAACGTGTGGCTCGTCAACACCGGTTGGAGCGGCGGCCCCTACGGAACGGGCGCGCGTATGAAGCTCGCCTACACCCGCGCGATGGTGCAAGCGGCGCTCTCGGGCGCGCTTAAGGGGGTTCCGACGCGCCAGCACCCCGTGTTCAACGTCGCCATGCCGACCGCGTGCCCCGGCGTCCCCGCGGACGTGCTCGACCCCAAGAGCACCTGGGCTGACGCCGAGGCGTACGACCGGCAAGCCGCCAAACTCGCCCGCATGTTCGGCGACAACTTCGCCCAGTTCGCCAGCAGCGTCCCCGAAGCTGTGCGCGCCGCTGGACCCAACCTCTAAAGGCGGCCCAGCGGCGCGCACGCTCCGCGCGGCCAAACAAGCCAAGAGGCGGGAGTGACCCCGCCTCTTTCTTTTGCTCGTTTTGCCCGCTAGCGCGCCTGCGCCTGCAAGCTGAGCAGCTCGTGGTGCGCCCGCCGCAAGATGGTGTCGGCCTCGAGGTCGACGAGCGCTTCGCCCTGCACGGCGCTGTCGGGGCGGTTATTCAGGGGCTGGAAGAAGGTGAAGTTGCCCTCGTCGTCGATCTCGGCGGTGCCGACGACTTCGCCGTCGACGACGATCTCGATCGTCTGCCCCGGGCGCGCCCCCTGCCCCTGTAGCGTCAGCACGTCGCTGAGGAGCGCGTCTTCGATCAGCACGTCGGGTGTGATCCCCTGTTCGTTGATCGAACGGCGCGACGGCGTCAACCACTCGAACGAGAGATACACGAGCTGTCCGCCGTTACTCAGCGAGACGACGCTCTGCCCGACGCCTTTGCCGAAGGTCTCCTCGCCGATCACCGTGGCGCGCCCGTTGTCTTGCAGCGCCCCCGCGACGATCTCCGAGGCCGAGGCCGAGTTGCGGTTGACGAGCACCACCATCGGCAGGTCGAACCAAGCGGGGTCGGCGGTCGCGAGGCGCTGCGTCACCCCCCGGGCGCGCTGGAAGACGATGTCGCCTTCGGACAAGAACTCGTCGGCGACCCGCACGCCCTGGTCGAGCAGCCCGCCGCCGTTGTTGCGCAGGTCGAGGATCAGCGAGGTGATGCCGCGCGCTTTAAGGTTTTCCAGCTGCTCGGTGAGCTGGTCGTGGACGCGCTCGTTGGCGAACGACGAGATGCTGAGGTAGCCGACCCCACCCTCGAGCACGGTCGACTCGACGTCGACGATCGCGATCGAACCGCGCGTCACGGTGATGTAAACGACCCCCTCGACGCCGGGCCGCCGGAAGCCGAGCCGCACCTCGCTCCCCGCAGGGCCGCGCACCATGCGCACGATCTCCTGCGTGGTCGCCTCCTGCACGTCGACCCCGTCGACCTCGACGAAGATGTCGCCGACCTGGACCCCCGCCTCTTCGGCCGGGGAGCCGCTATAGACGTTGATCACCTCGACGACGGTGTCGGTCGCGCGGTTACGGGGTTGCAAAACGGCGCCGATGCCCTCGAACGACCCGCTCCGGTTCTCGGCGTCTTGGGCCGCCTGCTCCGGCGTCGCGTAGGAGGTGTAGGGATCCTCGAGCGCCCCGAGCATCCCCTCGATCGCCCCTTGCAGGAGCACCTCGTCGTCCGTCTCGTTGAGGTAACCCGCTTTCAGCGCGCCGTACGCCTGCAAAAACGCGCGCCCCGTCGGGGAGCTGAAGACCTCCTCGGACAGACCTGAAAAGTCGCGCAAAAACTGCGCGTTAACCACCACGGACAGGAGAAACGCAAGGAGAAAGATCGCGCCTCGCCGCCTCACCCCGTCACCACCCTGCGCTCAAACTTCGGCATAGTCTGAGTATACGGCGCGCGGGTGAGAGATTCGGGGCGCGGCGTAACCAAGGGCGCGTGGGCCATCATCGGGCACATAAAGGGCCGCGCTATACTGCACGGGATGAAGACGGGAACCCTCAAGGTCGCACCGGCGCAGACCGTCCGGGAAGGCGGCGCCACGACGCTGCCGCCTTGGGCCGAAGCGCTCCGTGCGGGCCAGCTCAGCGCGGCGCTCCGCAGCCTTTTGCAGGAGCCAAGCGCCGACCCCGAGGTCGTGGACGCTCTCGGCGAGCTCGAGGAGGTGCGCGCCTTCCTGCGGGCCAAGGCGTGGGACCGTGCTCACCGGCGCGTGGCCGCGCTTAAACTCCCCGAAGCCGTGCGCGCAGCGATGCCCTCGGATCCGGCCACGTTGCAAGCGCAGGTCGCGCAGCTCGGCGTGAGCGGCAAGCACCTCGAGCGCGGCGAGCCCGAGGCGGCTCTAGCGCTGCTGGCGGGGATCACCGAACCCTTGCTGCACGCCGAAGCCGAGACGCAGCGCGGCACCGCCCACATCTTTCTGGGCGACCCACAAGCCGCCAAAGACGCCTTTACCCGCGCCCTAACGAGCGACGCCAAACACTACCGCGCGCAGACGAACCTCGGCAACGTCGCCCTCGAGGAGGGGCGCGTCGACGAGGCGATCGCCCTTTACGAGGGGGCACTGAAGCTCAACGACAGCTTCGCCAACGCGCACCACAACCTAGGGGTCGCCTACCGGCGCAAGGGGCAGATCGACCGGAGCGTCAAGGCCATCCGCCGCGCTCAGCGCGTGGGGCGCCAGCGCGACCGCGAGGAGGCGCGGAGCGCGCTCCAGGGCTTCGGGGGGCGCGGGGCGCGGCAGGGGGTGCGCTGGCTGCTCTACGCGCTCCTGGCGCTCGGGATCCTTTTTCTTCTGCAAACGCAAGGGGTGCTCTAAGGGGCTCCCCTAAGGACGGGCTCTCTCCAAAAGCCAGCGCCGCATCACCGGGTAGCACGCGCTCGGCACGCGGTGCCCCCCGGGCGGCTCGAGCCAGGTGAGGTCGTCCGTGGCCGCCGCCAGGCGCTCCCGAAAGCGCTGCGCGCGTGCGCGCGGGTACGCCTCGTCATCGGTCGGGGCGATGTGGAGCACGGGTACCCCCAAGCGGGGTGCGGCGCGCTCCCACGCCGACGGGGTCGCCCCCGCGACGGCGATGACGCCCAAAAGCAGCTCGGGGTGAGCGGCAGCGAAGCGGTAGTTGAGGCTCACGGACTGCGAGAAACCGAACAGAAACGCCCTCGGCGCCGCCGCTAGCCCCTCCGCGTGAGCGCGGGCGATGACGTGCTGCACGAAGCGGTGGTGGTTGGCGAGGTCTTCGTCCGGTTCGTAAAGGCCCGCTTCAGCGGCGCCGACCCAGCTGAAACCGACGCGTAACCCCGCCTCGGTGCGGCGGTGATGGGGGTGCGGCGCCTGGAGCGCGGCGACCGGGCCGCCGTGACGGACGCGCTGACCGAACGCAAGCGACGCCCGCTTGCTCTGCCCGTAGCCGTGCAGGCAGACGAGCAGCGGCCCCCGCAGCGGCCCCGCCGGACGCCAGAGGTCGAAGCGGTAGCTTAAGGGTTGTTGGAAGCGCCCCTGTAGCAGCGTCCCCGGCGGTTCGGCCGCCACTACCGGCGCCCCAAGAGGTAAGCCGTCACGCTCGCCGCTTCGCGCAGCAAGTAGGGCAGACGCGGCCCCTTGGTGGGGACGCCGGTGACGGTTGCGTCGAGGCCGAGCTCTTGCGCCAAAAAGCCCGTGCGGTAGGTGTGCAGGTCGTCGGTGACGATGAGCACGCGTTCACCCCGAACCAGCGGCAGGCTGTAGCGGAGGTTTTGCAGGCTCGAGCGGCTCTTCGTCTCCTTTAAGAGGGCCGTCTCGGGCACCCCGCGCGCCGCTAAGTAGCGCACCCCCGCCTCCCCCTCGGTAAAGCGGTCGCCGGGGCGCTTGCCGCCCGTGACCAGGATCTTCTCGGCGCAGCCCGCCTCGTAGAGCTCGAACGCCCGGTCGAGGCGCCGCGCGAAGGCGGGCGAGGGGACGCCGTCGTACTGGGCGGCGCCCATGACCAGCAGCGTGTCGGCGGGGCAGCCGGGGGTCGGCTCACCGGCGACGCCCCCGCCGAGCAGGGTGAGCGCGAGGAGCCAAACGAACCGTTTAGCCACGGCGCACCCCAGCCTCGCGGGGCGCCCTGGTCGCGCTCACCCTAGTCACGGGCGTCCTAGTCACGGAGCACCGCTCCAGCCGCAGTGGCCGGGGCGTCGCCTGGCGCGTCCCGTTTAAGGCGCGCCTCGATGGCGCGGGCGTGGGCCTCGAGCCCCTCGGCGCGGGCCATTTGCGCCGAAGCGGGGCCGATGCGCCCCAGCGTCTCGGCGCTGACGTTGACGAGGGGGATCACCTTCTGAAAGTCGCGGACGTTGAGCGCGCTTGAAAAGCGCGCCGTAGCGCCCGTGGGCATCACGTGGCTCGGCCCCGCCGCGTAGTCGCCCAACGCCTCCATGCTCGAGGCGCCCAGGAAGACGCCGCCCGCGTGCTCGACGGCGGGGAGCACCGCCCACGGGTCGCGCACGAGCAAGCAGAGGTGTTCGGGGGCGTAGCGGTTGGCGACCTCGACCCCCTCTTCGAGCGTTCCGACCAAGACGGCGTAGCCGCGCCCCAGGGAGGCCGCTGCGACCTCGCGGGTCGGGAGCGTAACGAGCTGGCGCGTGAGCTCGAGCTGCACGGCCTCTAGGAGCGCCTCGCTGGTCGTGACGAAAACCGGCTGCGCGCCCGCATGTTCGGCCTGGGCCAAGAGGTCGGCGGCGACGTGGTGCGCCTCGGCGCTTTCGTCGGCCAAGACGAGCGTCTCGGTGGGCCCAGGGAGCGCCTCGATACCGACTTCGCCGAAGACGAGCCGTTTGGCGAGCACGACGTAGGCGTTGCCCGGCCCGACGATCTTGTCGACGCGGGGGACGCTCTCGGTGCCGTAGGCGAGCGCGCCGATCGCCTGCGCCCCCCCGACCGCGTAGACCTCGGTGAGGCCCAAGAGGCGCGCGGCCACCAGGATCTCCGGCGCGACGCGGCCGTCACCCCGCGGCGGGGTCGCCACGGCGATCTCGCGGACGCCCGCGACCTGTGCGGGCACGGCGCACATGAGGAGGGTGCTAAAGAGGGCAGCGGGGGCGTACACCCCGACCCGCGTGACGGGCCGGACGAGTTGCCCCAAGAGCCCCCCCTCGGCGGGGTACAAAAAGCCCTCCTGCGGCTGCCGTTCGTAAAAAGCGCGGATGCGCGCGGCGCTCAGGCGCATGGCGTCTTGCAGCGCTGCGGGGACCTCCCGCTCGGCCGCTGCGAAGGCGGCCTCGGGAACCTGCAGCGCGCCCAGACGCACGCCGTCAAAGCGCTCGGTGAGGTCGAACAGGGCGGCGTCGCCCTCCGCGCGGACGCGCGCCAAAATCGCCCGGACGGCCTCCTCGTGGGCTGCGCTGTCAGGGCCCTGGCGCGCCGCGAAGAGGGGGGCGGCTTCCCCTAGACCGTGCAACACTCTCATGGCCCCCATCATAGCGTGCAGCGGCGAAGCGGCGCGCGTCGAGCGTCTGACGCGGCAAGCTAGCGGTGCGTGACGGCGCTACTCCACCGTCACGCTCTTGGCCAGGTTGCGCGGTTGGTCGACGTCGCGCCCCAAACGCGCGGCGGTTTCGTAGGCCAACAGCTGCAGCGCCACCACATTGACGATCGGCGACACCAGCTCCAAGGTCCTAGGCACGTAGATGACGTGGTCGGCGTGCGCCCGAATCGCCTCGTCGCCGCGGCTCGCGAGCGCGATCACCACGCCGTCGCGCGCGCGCACCTCCTGAAGGTTGGAGATCGTCTTGTCGTATAAAGCCGAGGCGGTCGCCACCGCCACCACGGGCATGTCGGCGTCGATGAGGGCGATGGGGCCGTGTTTCATCTCGCCGGTCGCGTAGGCTTCGGCGTGGATGTAGGAGATCTCTTTGAGTTTGAGCGCCCCCTCTAGCGCCGTCGGGTAGTTCGCCCCCCGACCGAGAAAGAGGTAGTCGCGCTTGTCCTTAAAGGCTTCGGCGACCGCCGCGATCTCAGGGCGCGCCCCGAGGGTCTCCTCGACGAGCCCCGGCAGCGCGCGCAGCGCGCGGATCAGTTCGGCCGCCGCCTCGCCGCTCAGCACCCCCCGCGCGCGGCCCAAAAAGATCGCTAAAAGCTCGAACGCCGCCACCATCGCGGTGTAGGCTTTTGTGCTCGCCACGCCGATCTCCGGCCCCGCGTGGATGTAGAGCACGTCGTCGGCCTCGCGGCTAATCGACGAGCCTTTGGCGTTAAGCACCGCGAGCGTCCGCGCCCCCTGGCGTTTGGCCTCGCGCAGCGCCTCGAGGGTGTCGATGGTCTCCCCCGACTGCGAGACCACCACGCAGAGGGTGCGCTCATCTAAGACCGGTTCGCGGTAGCGAAACTCCGAGGCGATCTCGACCTCGACCGGCAGGCGCGCGAGGCGTTCGATGAGGTACTCCCCCACGAGCCCCGAGTAGAACGCCGTGCCGCAAGCGGAGATGACCACGCGGTCCACGGCGAGCGGGTCGAGGCCGAGCTCTAGCTGCACGTCGGTGCCGTTGCCGGCGAAGCGGCCGCCCAGGGTGTGCTGCAACACCGTCGGCTGCTCGTAGATCTCCTTAAGCATAAAGTGCTCGAAACCGGCCTTTTCGGCTGCCTCGGCGTCCCACTCGATGGTGGTGACGGGGCGCGCCAACACCCGCCCGTCAAAGTCGGTGACGGTGAGGCTGTCTTTGGCGATCAGAGCCATGTCACCGTCGTGTAGGAAAATGACCTCGCGGGTGTAGGGCAACAGCGCGGGGACGTCGGAGGCGACGAAGTTTTCCCCCTCACCGAGACCCAACACCATCGGGCTCGTGGCGCGCGCGGCGACGATGAGCTCGTGGTCGACGTGCGAGACCACGAGCGCGTAGGCGCCTGAGACCTCTTTGAGGGCGCTCCGGACCGCCGCGACGAGGTCCCCTTCGAGCCGCGCGTAGTGCTCCTCGATAAGGTGGACGATCACCTCGGTGTCGGTCTCCGACGAGAAGACGTGGCCGCTCTCTACAAGCTTCGCCTTCAGGGACAGGTAGTTCTCGATGATGCCGTTATGGATCACCGCCAAGCGCCCGTCCTCCGAGAGGTGCGGGTGGGCGTTGACGTCGTTCGGTTTGCCGTGGGTGGCCCAGCGGGTGTGGCCGAGCCCCAGCGTGCCGACGAGCGGGCCCTGCTTGAGGGCTTCGGAGAGCACCTTGAGTTTGCCCGACTTTTTCACCACGCTGAGAGCGCCCCTCTGCTCCTGCGGGGCGATGACGAGGCCCGCGGAGTCGTAACCGCGGTACTCGAGCCGTTTAAGCCCGTCTAAGATGACCTCTGCTGCCTGACGATGACCGACGTAACCGACAATGCCGCACATGGTGTCTCCTACAGTGTGTCTACACAGCGTGTTTACATGTCACAAGGGTGAAGTGCCAACAAAAAGCGCCCGTGGAAACGCGCCGCACGCAGCCGCCATCCGAACACCCTGGGGTGATGGGCTTGCGGCGCGCTGCAGAGTTGACACAGCCTCACAGTCGACGTTCAGAGTTGGGGGGTGAGCCCAAAGACCCAACAGGTCTCGAGTGGGGGTCTAACCAGGAGGGGCCCGCAGACTTGAGGTGCCTCGTGACACCGCTCGCGTTTTCGGCTTTCGCCTATCCCTAGGGGCGTACGGCCGCCCGTAGGGCCCTCCACCTCGTCACCTAACCGGCGCTCGCAGCTAGAGCGTCGCCGCACGCTCGGCTACCGGTCAGGGCTTGCGCTTCCTCGAGCCGCATTGTCCTCGTGCTGCCTCCCTTCCGGCGTGGCGAAGGCGTCCAAACGTCACGCGCCTCACGCTAGATAGCGCACGATAGCACGAAGCGCGTGAACGGGGCGTGACGTTTGCAAAACTTCTCGCGCCGCTAGCAGCCTAACGGTCGCGGATGCTGTAGCCCTCGCGCGCGAGCGCGTCGATAAGCCTAGCCATGTAGCTGTCGACCTCGTCGCCCTCTAGCGCGCGCTCGGGGTGCCGGAAGCGCAGCCGCAGCGCGACGCTGCGTTCCCCCTCGGGGATGGGGGGGCCCGCGTAGACGTCAAAGGGGGCGACCGACTCGAGCCACGCGCCCGCCGCCTCGCGCGCGAGCGCCGCGAGCTGCGCGTACGTCACCTCGGCGGGGGCGATGATGGCGAGGTCGCGCTCAGCGAACGGTTGACGGGAAAAGTCGCGAAACGGCGCCTCTCGGCCCTCTAGGGGGAGCGTCAACTCCGCCACGAAGGTCGCCTCCAACGCGAACTGCGCGGCGACCTCGGGGTGGAGCTGCCCCACGAAGCCGACCTCGCGGCCGTTCCAGAAGGCGCTCGCGCTCACGCCCGGGTGCAGCGCGGGGTGTGGGGCGGGTTCTAAACGCAGGGTCGCCCCGAGCGTCTCGGCGAGGCCCTCCAAAAGCCCCTTGAAGGTGTAGAAGTCACCGGCGAGCGCGGCTGGCGACCAGGGCAGCTCCGCCCAGGGGCCGCGTAACAGCAGCGCGAGGCGCTCGAGCTCGTCCTCTACGAACACCCGCCCGACCTCGAAGAGCGCGAGGCGCTCCCCGCGGCTCCCCCGCGCCGCCGCCAAGAGCCCCGGGTAGAGGGCGGTGCGCAGCACGCTCCGCTCCGAGCTCGGCGGATGGGCGAGGCGCACGCGCGCCGCCGGCGCCCGCGCCCGCTCGAGCTCGAGCGCGCCGGTAAAGCTGTAGGTCATCACCTCCTGAAACCCCATGCTCGCCAGCAGCGTACGCAACCCCCGGTGCGTGGTGTCGGCCCCCGCGGGGATAAAGTCCATCACCGGCACCGTCTGCGGGATGTGCTCGTAGCCGTAGAGGCGCGCGACCTCCTCGACGAGGTCGTCTTCGATCGCGAGGTCGAAGCGCCAGCTCGGCACCAGCACCTCCCAGCGCTCCCCCCTCTCGGTGACGCGGCAGCCGAGCCCCGCCAAAAACCGCCGCTGCACCTCCTCGGGAACTTCGAGGGCGGTCAAAAAGGGTACGCGCGCGGGGCGAAAGGCGACCCGTTTGGGGGGGGCGTCGCCGCCAAACTCGGTGCGCCCCGGGTGAACCCTCCCGCCCCCGACCTCGGCCATGAGCTGCGCGGCGCGCGCGGCGGCTACGGGCGGCAGGTTGGGGTCGACACCGCGCTCGAAGCGGGTGCGCGCGTCCGTGACGAGCCCGAGCCGCTTGGCGCTCTTGCGGATCGTCACGGGGTCGAAGTGGGCGACCTCGAGGGCGACCGCGGTGGTCGTCGGTTTGACCGAGTGGTGGGCCCCGCCGATCACCCCGGCTAGGCCGATGGGCTGCGTCGCTCCCTCCGCCGACGGCGCGCGCGGCGTCGTGATCAGCAGGTTCTCCGGCGAGAGCGCCAGCTCCTCTTCGGTGAGGGCCAGCAGCCTCTCCCCCGCCGCCGCGCGCCGCACCACGACGGCGCCCCCCGTCAGGTCGGCGACGTCGTAGGCGTGCGAGGGCTGACCGAGTTCGAAGGTCACGTAGTTGGTGACGTCGACCAGGTTGTTGCGCGGGCGCAGCCCCAAGGCCGCCAAGCGGCGCTGCAACCAGAGCGGGCTCGGCCCCACCGACACCCCGTCGACGCGCCGCAACACGAAGCGGGGGCAGGCGGCCGGGTCGTCGACCCGCACGCTGAGGCCGTCTTCAGAGGCCGGGTCGCCGAGCGGCAGACCGTCGGCGGGGTGGCGGTAGGGGACGCCGAGCTTCGCGGCGAGGTCGCGCGCCACGCCGAGGAGCGAAAAAGCGTCCGCGCGGTTGGGGGTCAGCTCGAGCTCGATCACCGTCTCTTGCGGCCAGAGCGCCGCTAACGCCGCGCCTACGGGGGCGTCCTCGCCGAACGCGATAAGACCCCCCGCGTGGTCGTACAGCCCGAGCTCGCGCGGACTGCAGAGGACCCCTTCGCTCCGCACGCCGGCCACCTCGCGCACCGCGACCGCAAGCCCCACGGCGGGGAGCGTCGCGCCGGGTTTGGCGAGCGCCGTGCGCAACCCCACCGCCGTGTTCGGCGCCCCCGTCACCACCTGGCGCGTTTCGTGGCCGTCCCAGACCTCGGCCACAAGCAGGTGATCGGAAGCCGCAACGGGCGCCACGGCGCGCACCTCGGCCACCACCACCCCTGCCGGGGCGGCGGGGCGCTCGACGACGCGCTCGACGCTGAGGCCCAAGCTGTCGAGCAGCTCGGTGAGCTTCTCGAGCTGCGCGGCCTCCAGCTCGGCGCCGCTTAACGCCCCCTCCGGAGCGCCTCGCTGCACGCGCTCCGTGAGCGCCGCCAAAAGGTGGTTCGTCGGCCCGTCCTCGAAAAAGGTGAGCAGCCAGCTCCAGGGTACGTTCATAGCGGCCCCCGGAACTGGCGCAGCACCCGCAGGTCACCGTTAAAAAAGTAGCGCACGTCCGGCACGCCGTACGAGACCATCGCCAGGCGCTCGAGCCCAAAGCCGAAGGCAAAACCCGTGACGTTCTCGTAACCGACCGCTTTAAAGACGTTCGGGTGCACCATGCCGCAGCCGCCCAGCTCGAGCCACTCCCCGCGGCCCGTGCGCGGGTTCGTCCACCACACCGCGAACTCCGCCCCCGGCTCGACGAAGGGGAAAAAGGTCGGCTGCAACCGCGTTTTCGTCTCCGGGCCGAAGAGCGCGCGCGCCATGCTGAGAATCGCGCCGTGCATGTCGGCCATGGTGACGCGCTCGCCGACGACGAGCGCCTCGAGCTGGTGAAACATCGCCTCGTGGGTCACGTCGACCGCCTCGTTGCGAAAGACGCGGCCGGGCGCGACGACCTTAAAGGGCGGCCGGTGCGCCAGCATGTAGCGCACCTGCACGGGGCTCGTGTGGGTGCGCAGGAGCCGACCGTCTTCGGTCCAGAAGGTGTCCTGGGTGTCGCGCGCGGGGTGCTCGTCGGGAAAGTTGAGCATCCGGAAGTTGTAGTCGTCGGTTTCGAGCTCGGGTCCGACCGCGACGTCGTAGCCGAGGCTGCGAAAGACGTCCAGAAGACGGTGCGTGAGCCGCGTCAGGAGGTGCAAGCCGCCGACCGGAAAGGCGACGCCCGGGAGCGTCACGTCGAGGCGCTCGCTGAGAAGCTGCCGCGCGAGCGCCTCGCGCTCCAAAGCCTCGCGCCGCGCGGCAAAAGCGGCCTCGAGCGCCCGTTTGGTCTCGTTGACGGCCGCCCCCCGCGTTTTACGCGCCTCGGCCGAGAGCGCGCCTAACCCTTTAAGCTGCGCGGTGAGCACCCCTTTTTTACCGAGCAGCTTGACCCGCAGCGCCTGCAGCGCCGCCTGATCCGCAGCGCTCGCGATCTCCTCTAGCGCCGCCTTTTGCAGCGCCTTGAGGTCCTCAGGTCCTCTCGGCGCAGCCTCCGCGTCGCCTTGTCGCCCTACGTCCGGCATCGTGCCTCCTCGAAACATAAAAAAACACCGCCCCGAAGGGCAGCGCCTAACTCGCGCGGGGCGTCCCGCGCTACAGGGTAAAGGGCGAAGCTAAAGCGCTTCTCACAACCCCGAGTTTAGCCGATGCCCCGCGCGAGCGCAAGGGCCAAAGGGGTCTCTCGCCAAGAGGCGCGCGCAGGAGAACCACACGCAGTGGCCACGACAGCGCCGCGTACTGCAGACCCAACGGCCAGGTGAGCCTTGGCAGCTCTGCTGGGCCTCGGGGTGACTCGGGGGGCGCCCCCCGCGGGGGTTCTTGTGTACAAGTTTTGGAAACACACCCTTCCGCTACCCCACGGTGCCCGCTATGCTAGAGGGCGCATTTTACCTGATGGGGGCTGAAGATGAACCGATGCTACCTCGTCGAACTCAAACCGAGCCAACGCCACCAGCTACCCCCAGATGTGCTCAGCTTAGCGACGTGTCTCCGTGGGGAGGGGGGTGAATGGCTCCTCTTTCGGGACAATCTCGTCGCTTACAAGGTCGCCAAACTCACGGGCGGGACCGTGCGCTGCGGCCAGATGCTTGCTAGCGCCGCGTCACCTGACCCCGCGCCGCGAAAGGCCGCGCGGCACGGCGCCACCCCGCCAAAGCGGACCGCAGGGCACCATACGCTGACGCTCGAGGGGGGTATCGAGGTGCGCCTCGACGCGCCCGTCGCGGCCGGATAGGGCGACGCGCTCAGCTGCACGGCCGCTCGGAACCCTTGGGCAAAACAGGGGGTTGCGAACGGGACGCTACTCGAGCTCGCCGCGAAAGAGGTCGCAGAACCACGCCCCGCCGTAGGGGAGGGTGTCGAAGACCACGCCGCTGCGCCGCTCGGCGTGCGCCTCCCCCCAGGCGCGCGCCGCCGCCTCGTCCTCGAAGGGTCCGATGAGGCCCGTGGTGCCCGCCCGGTAGGCGCTCGGCGCGAGCGGCCAGGCGAGCTCGCGGCGCGCCCCCCCCCGCTCCTCGACGACGCGGTAGAACACCCGCTGCTCGCGGTAGGGCCCCTCCCCCACGAGCTGCCCGAAGGCGTCGTCGAGCGCGCGCCGCTCGGCGCGCGTTAGGGGCGGGAACACGCGCAGCTCGGTATCGGTCTGCGGCGTGACGAGCGGTACCTGAAAAAGCTGGTGCTCGGGTAACAGACGGCCGACGATCCCCGACACCACCCCGACGAGCCGCGCGTCGGTGCGTACGAGCGGCGCGGCGCAAGCGGCCATGTAGGCGGCCGGGTCCTCACGCTTAAGCGCGTCTAGCGCCACCCCCGCAGCTTCGGCGCGGCGGCGGAGCGCCGCGCCGGGTTCGTGGGCAGCGAGGCGGGCGCGGAGCCACGCGGAGAGCTCCACGGCGCTACCCGGCGACGCTCAGGAGCGCCTCGAAGCGCGCGACCAACCCTCGAGCCCCCAAGAGCACCTCTAAAGCGTGCATGAGGCGCGCGTAGTACTCGGGGCGGGCGTTTTCACCCATGAGACCTAGGCGCCAGATCCTCCCGGCCGTCTCGCCCAGGCCGCCGGTGACGGCGATGCGGAAGCGCTCGCGCAGCGCCGCGCGCAGACGCGCGTCGTCGAGGGCCTCGGGGAGGGTGACGGCGAGCACCGTCGGCAAGCGCCAGCGCGCGGGGACGAAGGCGCGGAAGCCGACCGTACCGAGGGCCGCCAACACGGCGTCTTCGAGCGCTTTGGCGCGCGCCGCGCGGGCGGCGATCCCCTCCTCTAAAGCGGCGCGAATCGCCTCACCGGTCGCCCAGTGCAGCTGCACCGGCACGGTGTGGTGGTAGCGCCGCGCCCCCCCGTCCGCGCACCAGTACCCCTGCATCCCCGAAACGTCGCTGTACCAGGTGCTCACCGGCGTTCGGCGGGCCGCCACGACCTGCAAAGCGCGCGCGCTGTAGGCGACCGGCGCCAACCCGGGGGGCGCCGAGAGGCACTTTTGCGACCCCGTGTAGGCGTAGTCAACCCCCCACTCGGCGAACTTAAAGGGCAGCATACCGACCGTTGTCACGGCGTCAACGGACAGCAGCGCACCGACCTCGCGGGCGACCGCGGCGATCTCCGGCACCGGGTTTAACACCCCCGTGCTGGTCTCGCCGTGTACCACGGCGATGAGTTTGGGAGGCTGCGCTCTAGCCGCTCGGCGCACCGCCTCGGGGTCGATGGGTTCGCCGAGCGGCGCGCGCAGCACCGACACCTCGGCGCCTAGGCGCGCCGCCATCTCCCCCATCCGCTCGCCGAAGACGCCGTTTGAGAGCACCAACGCGCGGTCGCCGGGCTCGAGCAAGTTGGCGAGGCCCGACTCCATCCCGAGCGACCCGGTACCCGACAAGAGCGCCGTAAAATCCTCGTCGGCGGCCCCGTAGAGCGTGCGCAGGTCGCGGGCTACGCGGTCGTTAAAGGCGAACATCTCCGGGTCCATATGGCCGACCATCGGCCAGGAGAGGGCGGCTGCGGCTCTCGGGTGGAGCATGGTGGGGCCTGGCGTTAGCAGCAAGATGGGTTGTGGGCTAGGCGGTGGGTTCACGCGTCGTCGTCCGTTTCTGCTCGGTCGAGCCTCTAGACCTCAGGTGGCGAACAAAAAAACGACCGCACCTACGGGGCCGGTCATCGGGGGCGATACGTTGCGAAGAACGTACCGCAGGTCAGCTAGCTCGGAGCGGGGCGCCTATCATGGCGTTAGTTTACACACCTTGCACACGGTTGTGAAGTGCTTGCGCGACGCGCCCCGAGCCCGGCTCGGGTTCGAGGCAGCGGGATCTCCCGGAGGCGCCCGCTCGCAGCGTCGCCCAAAGCCTTGTAAAAGGAGCCTAAAAGGCTGTATATTGAACCCTGGAACGTTTTCCCGACTGCCTTGATAAAGGGTGGGCCGCGGCCCATCCTTTTATTTTGGCACTCCGGAAGCGCAGCAACGCGAACTGGGGAGAGGGAGGTGCCGTGGACTTACAAAGAGCTGCCGAACAGCTGCTGGAGCCGCTCGGCTACGAGGTCCTAGAGCTCGTGGTGAGCGGCAGAGGAGGCAAACGCAACGTGCTCTTGCGCATCGACCGCCGCGACCGCGGCGTCGTCACCATGGAGGACGTCGAACGGGCGACGCAGGTTTTTAGCCTAGAGCTCGACCGCTTAGACCCCTTCGAGGGGGCGTACCGGCTCGAGGTCGAATCCCCCGGCCCCGAGCGCCCCTTAAGGACCGCCGAACACTTTCGGCGCTTTTCGGGGCTGCTCGCCAAGGTGCGCGCGCACGGCGAAACGTTTACCGGCCGGGTCGTCGAGGTCAGCGACGCGCAGGTCACCTTCGACGTCCACGGACAGCCGCGCACGCTCGCGCTAGAGGACATACAGGCGAGGCTGGCCGAGTGGCCCGACACGCCGCGCTAAAACCGTCCCCGACCCCCTTACGAGGAGACAGATGAACAAAGACTTTATCGACGCGCTCAACCAACTCGCTCACGAGCGCAACCTGGATAAAGAACAGCTTTTGGCGAGCTTTGAAGAGGCGCTCGAGCAGGCCTACGAGCGCAACGTCGAACCCGGCAAGCAGATCGAGGTGCACGTCGACCCCGAATCGGGGGAGATCGACGTGCTGGTCGTTAAACGGGTGGTCGAGACCGTCGAGGACCCCGGGCTCGAGATGAGCCTCGAAGAGGCGCGCGAGCTCGACCCGACCGTCGAAGTCGGTATGGAGATGGAGCTCCCGGTCGACCCCGAGCGCTTTACCCGCATCGCCGTGCAGACCACCAAACAGGTCATTACGCAAAAGATCCGCGAAGCCGAGCGCGCGCTCGTCTTTAACGAGTATAAAGACCGCGCGGGCGACGTGATCACCGCCGTGGTGTCGCGCACCGACAACAAGCGCAACGTCTTCGTCGACCTCGGGCGCGGCGAGGCGATCATGCCGCCCAAGGAGCAGATCCCGGGCGAGCGCTACATGGTCGGGATGCGGCTCAAGGTGTTTGTCATGAAAGTCGAACTCGGCAACCGCGGCCCGAGCATCCTCGTGTCGCGCGCGGCGCCCGAACTCTTGGAGTACCTCATGCGCCAAGAGATCCCCGAGATCGCCGACGACACCGTTGAGATCAAAGCGGTTGCGCGCGAAGCCGGGCAGCGCTCGAAAGTAGCCGTGGTGAGCCGTAACCCCAACGTCGACCCCATCGGTGCCTGCATCGGGCACCGCGGCGCGCGCATCCAAGCGGTCACCGGCGAGCTGCAGCGCGAGCGCGTCGACATCATCTTGTGGGACCCGAGCCCGCGCGAATTCATCCGCAACGCCCTCTCCCCCGCCAAGGTCGGCACCATCGAGGTCAACAGCGAAACGGGTGAAGCCAAGGTGACCGTCAGCAACGACCAGCTCTCGCTAGCGATCGGCAAGGGGGGGCAAAACGTGCGGCTCGCGGCCAAACTGACGGGTTTTAAAATCGACCTCGTGGCCTCGGAGCACATCTCAGACCTCGACGCCGCCCTGCAGGCCGCCGCGTCGCGCGTCCACGACGCCCCCATCGCCACCGACGACGCCAAACGCGCTGCCTTTGACGCGCTCTTTAGCGCCGCCCCGAGCGCCGCGGAAGAAGGCGACGCGGCCGAGCGCGTCGGCGACGAAGCGTAGGAGTTCGCGTGGCCGCGAGAGCGCGTCACGTGCCGCTGCGCCGCTGCACCTCGTGCCGCCGCTCGAGGCCACAGGCCGAGCTGCTGCGCTTTTACCAGCGCGACGGCGTGTGGCACCTCGACGCGGCGCGGCGCGCGGGGGGGCGCGGGAGCTGGCTCTGCGCCGACACGCCGAGCTGCTGGGAGCTCAAAAAGCTGCGGCGCACCTTTCGCAGCCAGGCCGAAGCGGTGCGCGCGCTGGTGCAGGCCGCCGTCAGCGACCCCCACGGCGCCCAAACCGAAGCGCCGCACACCGACAACACCCACGACCCCGAGGGCAACCGACCCTCGCCCCAAAGCCTATGAACTAGAACCCCAAGACCCCGGAGGGCTGAATGTCTGAAAAAGTCCGCATCTACCAACTCGCCAAAGAGCTCGGCATCGACACCAAAGATCTCCTCGCGCACCTCGACAGCTTGGGCGTCGAGTACAAGTCGCACTCGTCGACGCTCGAGGAGGACGTCGCCGAGACCATCCGGCAGCTCGTGAGCGAAGAGCGCGGCGAAGTCGCCGCTGCGCCGCAGCCACAGGCGGCCGCGACCGCACCGGCGCCCGCCGAAGCGCAACCCGCCGCCCCGCACCGCGCCCCCGTGGTCACGGTTATGGGTCACGTCGACCACGGCAAAACGAGCCTGCTCGACTTTATCCGCAAAACCCGCGTCGCCGACAAAGAGGCGGGCGGCATCACGCAGCACATCGGGGCGTACCGCGTCGAGACGCCGAACGGACCGATCACCTTTTTGGACACGCCGGGTCACGAGGCGTTTACCACCATCCGGCAGCGGGGGGCTTCGGCGACCGACATCGCGGTGATCGTCATCGCCGCCGACGACTCGATCATGCCGCAGACCCGCGAGGCCATCGCGCACGCCAGGGCCGCCGGGGTGCCCATCATCATCGCTATTAACAAGACCGACCTGCCGCAAGCCAACGTGGACAAGGTCAAGCAGGACCTCATGCGCTTAGAGCTCGTCCCCGAGGATTACGGCGGCGACACCATCACCGTGCCGATCAGCGCCAAGACGGGCGCGGGGGTCGACCAGCTCTTGGAGATGATCTCGCTCGTGGCCGAGCTCGAGGACCTGCGCGCCCCCGTCGACGGCCCCGCCGAAGGGGTCATCATCGAGTCGGTCTTGGACAAGCGCGCCGGCGTCCTAGCGACCGTGTTGGTGCAAAAGGGCACCCTGCGCGTCGCCGACTACCTCGTCTCAGGTGAGGTGTGGGCGAAGGTGCGCCGCATGACCGACGAAAACGGCCAAACCGTCGCCGAAGCGGGGCCGTCGGTGCCGGTGCAGATCCTAGGCTTTAGCGAGCAGCCCGTCGCGGGCGACAAGATCGTGAGCGCCCCCGACGAGGCGACCGCCAAAGCGATCGTGGCTGAGCGCCGCGCCGCGCGTGAAGAGGCCGAGCGCGAGGGCATCGGTAAAAAGGGCGTTACCTTGGCCGACCTTTTCGGCAAACCCAAAGCGGTCAAGATCAACCTCATCCTGCGCGCCGACACCCAGGGCTCTTTGGAGGCGATCAAGGGGGTGATCGCCCGCGAGGCCGAACAGGTCGAAGAGGTCGACGTCGAGGTGATGCTCGACGCGGTCGGCGCACCGACCGAGTCCGACCTGCTGCTCGCCTCGACCGCCGGCGCCACCGTGATGAGTTTTGGCGTCACCGCGCCGGGGAGCGTCAAAAAGGCCGCCGAACGGCAGGGGATCACGCTCAAAAGCTACCGCATCATCTACGACCTCATCGAGGACGTGCAGCGCCTAATTAAGGGCCAGATCGAACCCGAATTCGAGGAGCAGGTCATCGGTCACGCCGAGGTGCGGCAGGTCATCCACGTGCCTAGAAGCGGCAATATCGCCGGCTCCTACGTCACCGACGGGGTGATCCGGCGCGGCGCCAAGGCGCGCCTCATCCGGGGCGGCCGCGAGGTCTACAAGGGCTCGGTGGCGCAGCTGCGGCGCTTTAAGGACGACGTGCGCGAGGTTGCCACGGGCTTCGAGTGCGGGATCAACCTGCAAAACTACGACAACGTGCAAGAGGGCGACATCATCGAGGCGTACGAGATGGTCGAGGTGCCGGTCTAAACGCCCGCTGCACCTCGGGTGGAGTTGGCGCTAGACTACAAACTTCTTCCTAGCGTGGTAGCCTAGGCCCGGATGGGTTGCAGCCACCGACCTCGCGCTTACCACAAGCGGGTGCAGGGGCGTCCGCAAGGACCCCCCGACATCCGCTTTTTGCTCGCCAGGGCGCGCCGTAACGCGCGCGGCCCGCGGGGTTGGGCTCACGCGGCGCGCTGGCTGTGCGCCCTTATGCTCCTGTGCTGCGCGTGGCCTTGGCCGCAGAGCCCGCGCGCGCTGCGCCCCTTGCCTGAGGAGGCGCCGCAAGCGGGGATGGGGGCACCCCCTTTTGCGCTCGAGCCCGCCTCCCGCGCCGGCGCCCCCTCTCAGGTAGGGGGCGCCGCTTGGCTGCCGCTCGCGGCGACAGGTGCGGGCTCTGGGCGCGCCTGGCAACGCGCCCCCCTCCCCCCCGCCGCCCCCTCCTTGCTCCAGAGACCGAGCTTGGTCGCCCTGCAGCAGCTCAAGCTCGAGGGTGGCTAGGGCGTTTTACAAGGTCTATTACAAGGTCTAGAAGCCTCGTCTTAACGCCCTCTGTCAACCCAATTTGGAGACCCTATGACACAACGCTCGTTTACGGGCATCTTGGTGCTCGGCGCCCTTTTGGCGGCCGTGCTCTACCTCTGGCAACCGTGGAACACCACGGGCCTCCCCCCGTTGCGGCTCGGCCTCGACCTGCAGGGGGGGTTGCGCGTGGTCTTGCAGTCCACCACCCCCAACCCCGCCCCCGAAGACCTTCAGGCCGCGCGGCGGGTGATCGAAAACCGCGTCAACGAGTTTGGCGTCGCCGAACCCCTGGTGCAGACCGCCGGGGGCGACCGCATCATCGTCGAGCTCCCCGGTCTATCGGCCGACGAACAAGACCGCGCGCAAGACCTCATCGGTCAGCAGGCGGTGTTGGAGTTCCGTTTGGTCAGACCGCAGTCGGTCGGGATGCCGGTCGAGGCGATGACCGAAGCGGACCTTGAACCCCCCGCCTTTACGGGTGAGATCTTGAGCGGCGCCCAGACGGGCTACGACGAGCTCGGGCGCCCCGTGGTCAACTTTCAGGTCCGCGGCGCCGACGCGCAGGCTTTCGGCCAGTTTACCGGCGCCAACGTCGGCCGCAGCATGGCGATCGTCTTAGACGGCAACGTGGTAAGCGCCCCGACCATCAACCAGCGCATCGACGCGAGCGGGCAGATCTCCGGGCGCTTTACGCTCGAGGAGGCCTCCGACCTCGCCTTGGTGCTGCGCTCGGGCAGCCTGCCCATCGCCTTGCAGGTGCAAGAAATCCGCGCCATCGGGCCGACCTTGGGCGCCGACTCGGTCGCCGCCGGTACCCGCGCGGGGCTCATCGGCGCGGTCGCGGTCGTCGTCACCGTGCTGCTCTTTTACGGCCCGCTCTTCGGCAGCGTGCTCACCGTCGGCGTGCTCTTCGCCCTCGTGCTCATCTTCGGGATGCTGGCGGGCCTCGGCGCTGCCCTCACGCTCCCTGGCCTCGCCGGGTTGGTGCTCACCATCGGCGCCGCCGTCGACGGCAACGTCATCTCGTTTGAGCGCATCAAAGAGGAGCTGCGCGCCGGCAAGAGCCTGCGGCTCGCGATGCGGAGTGGCTTTGCCAACTCGCTCTCGGCCATTATCGACGCCAACGTCACCACGCTAATCGCCGCCGCAGCGCTCTACCAGTACACCACCGGTCCGGTGCGCGGCTTCGCCATCACCCTCGCGATTGGGATCGTCGCGGCGGTGTTCGTCAACACGGTCGTCGTGCCCTTTTTGCTCGACGTCTTGACCCTGCGGTTTAGGCGGCCACGGCTCCCCAGGGGCTTTTACGTCACCGGCATCGACTTTTTAAAGCGCGCCCCCCTCGTGACCACCCTCTCGGGGGTGCTGGCCGCCGGGGCGCTCCTAGCCGTGCTGACGGTCGGCCTCAACCCCTCGACCGACTTTACGGGCGGCACCAGCGCGCTGCTGCGCACGGCTGAAGGCACCACCGTCGAGGAGGTGCGCGCCGCCATCAGCGAGGTCGCCGCCGACATCCCCGGCGTCGACGGCAGCACGGCGACCGTGCAGGCGGTGCAAGACGGCACCCTCGACGGCGGAGCCGAGCAGGCCGCGGGCCAGCTCTACTCGGTGCGTATCGGTCTCGGCCAGGGTGAGGGCGACGGGGCTACGGCCTTTGCCAGCGACCTCGCCGCCGCCTTAGAGGCCGAGCTGCTCCAAGCCGACGTCGTCGGCCCCGCCGTCGGCGCCGACTTGCGCCAAGGGGCGATTCTCGCCGTGCTCTTAGCGTTCGGCCTCATCTTGGTGTACGTCGGCTTCCGCTTCTGGCCCAACTGGATCGTCGCGGTCGCTTCGGTGATCGCCTCGGCGCACGACGTGGTCATCGTCATGGGCTTTTTGGCGCTCACCGGCGCCGAATTCAGCATCCCGGTCTTGGCCGCGCTGCTCTTCGTCGTCGGGTACTCGTTAAACGACTCCATCATCATCGCCGACCGCATCCGTGAAAACTTGCGTAAGGGACGCGGGATGAGCTACCGCGAGATCGTCAACGCCTCTGTCAACCAGACGCTCTCGCGCACCGTGCTGACCTCCGGCACGACGCTCCTGCCGGTCCTCGCGCTGCTCTTTTTCGGCGGCAGCGTGCTCCGCGACTTTAGCCTGACGCTTCTGGTCGGCATCGCGTTCGGCACCTACTCGTCGATCTTTATCCTCGCCCCGATGGTGGTGTGGTTTAAAAACCGCCAGCGCGCCTCCAAACCCAAACCGAGCGTGCGCGTGCGTCCCGCCCAGCGCTAACCCCACCGCGCGACCGCGTGCGAGCCGTGAGGTGCTTCACGGCTCCTCTTATTTTGATTTGTATTGTTTGGTCTGTGTTGTTTGGGCGCTGTTTCGCGGACCCCTCTCACCGGTGGCCGCCGAGCGTTAGAGCTCGAGCGACAGCTGCCTCACAAGCCGCCCTTGGTACGACACCACGACCCGCCACAGACCGGGCTCGACGGGCACGTCGGCGGGTAGGGCGTTGCGGCGCTCGGTCTCCCTTGGCACCACCCAGAGCGAGGTTGCGGCGACCTCCTCGTTGCGCGGGTTAAACCACTGCACGGCGAGCCAGTCGGGTTCGGGCACGCGGCTCAGCTCAAGGACGAGCTCGAGCCTCGTCCCGCCCGCCTCCTGCACGGCCCGCAAGCTCGACGCCGGCCCCAGCTCGAGCCGCGGCGTGCTCTCGCGCACCTCGCGTAGCGGCGGCAGGTAGGTGAGCGTGCAGGCGCTGAGCCCTACGCCCAACCCCAAGCAGAGCGCGAGCGCGCGAAGGGGCCAAAGAGCGGAGCGCGTCATACGGTCCTTTATAACCCCTCGGGGATGAGAAGGGCCGCGGTGAGGGCCACGGGGGCGGTCTCGGCGCGGAGGATGCGCGCGCCCAGGCGGATGGGGTGCGCGCCGCGCTCAGTGAGCGCGGCGAGTTCGTCTTCGGTCAACCCCCCCTCGGGGCCGGTGAGGACGGTGAGCGCGGTGGGCGGGGGGGTGAGTGCGGCGAGCGTCTCGCCGAGGGTTCGGGGGGCGCTCGGGTGCGCGACGAGGGTGGGCGCCGGCAGGCTGAGGTGAGCCAGGGGAGCGGCTTCCGCCACGGGTGGCACCACGCTCCGCCCCGACTGCTTGGCGGCCTCCTGCGCGACGCGGCGCAGTCGCGCGAGTTTGTTTGCCGAGAGCTCGCGCACGTCGCAGCGGCGGCTCACAAAGGGGCGAAAGCCCACGGCCCCCAACTCGGTCGCGCGCCGCACCACCTCGGCGAGCTTGTCGCCCTTGAGGAGCGCTACCGCTAGCGTCACGCGCAGCGCCGCCTCGACCTCGCGGGCGTAGGGCGCGCCGAGCTCGAGCGTTACGCGCAGCCCCGTAACCTCCCGCACCGTCCCGTCGGCCTCGAGCCCCGCCCCGTCAAAGGCGCGCACGCGCGCCCCTGGGCGCACCCGCAGCACCTGCGCGAGGTGCTGCGCCTCACGGCCCGTCAGGACGCGCTCCCCCGCAGCGAGGTGGGGGACGAACACCCGGTGCACCCTCACGCGCGCCTCCTCGGGCGGTGCGGGCTCACGGTGTACGGGTTCACGGTGTACGGGTTCACGGTGTACGGGTTCACGGTGTACGGGTTCACGGTGTGCGGGCTCATGGGGCGCGGGCGCGCAGCAGCAGCCACTCGCCGCGCGCCTCTACCTCGACGGACCCGAAAACCCGCTCCAGCGCCCCTTGCGCCACCGCGCCACGCGAGGCCAAGATACCCGTCGCCAGGAGGTAACCGCCGGGCTTCAGGAGGCGCGCGTAGAGCGGCGCGAGCTCGGCGTGCAGCTCGGCGTAGAGGTTGGCGACGATGACGTGCGCCGGTCTCGTCCGCGCGCTCAGCTCCCCCGCCGAGAAGCGCGCCCGCGAAGCGTTTAGGGCCGCGTTGGCCTCGGCGACCCCCACCGTGTCGGGGTCGATGTCGAGCCCCTCGGCCTCCGCCGCGCCCAACAGGTCGGCGGCGATGGCCAAGATGCCCGAACCCGCCCCCACGTCGAGCACGCGGCGCCCGCGCAGCTCGAGGCGCTCGAGCGCCGCGAGCGCCAGGTAGGTCGTCTCGTGGTGGCCGGTGCCGAACGCCATCCCCGGGTCGAGCCAGAGCGCGCGCTGGGGCGCGCGGAGCGTCACCTCGCGGTGCGTCGGCGCGACCACGAGCCGCCCCACGACAACGGGCGCCAAGGTCTCGTGGTAGCGGGCGACCCAGTCGGTGTCGTCGACACGCTCCCAGCGCCCACCGGGGGGGAAGCGGGTGAGGAGCTCCCCTGGGGGGGGCTCGCTGAAAAAGGCGACGACCTCACCGCCGTCCTCGAGCATGCCGGTGCAGCCGGCCTCCCAGAGGGGGGCGAGGTGGGGGTCCTCGAGCGTTCCCCGGACGCGAAAGGCGAGCGTCATACGGCTCGTCATACGGCCTCCAAAGCGCGCTCGTCACGCGCTGCGGCGGTGCGGGCAGGTTGCGTCACGTCCTCGGTGACGACCTCGAAGCCGAGACGCGCCCCCTCCTCGACGTAGAAGGTGATGTCGGCCTCGCGCGTGCGCTCCCCGAGCGACTTGCGCCCGAAGGCGCGGCTCGCGGTCATGATCATCGTTTCGGCCAAGCAAGCGGGTACGAGGCCGTCGCCGAAGTGCAGGTCGAGCGAGCTGCGCATCCGCCCGGGTGGGCGGACCACGCCGCCCGGGATGAGGCGCACCCCCGGGAGCGCCCGCACGCTTTCGTCGACGTCGGCGGGGCGCCCGAGGTCAAAGAGCCAGGTCCCCGGTGCGACGTGCTCAGGGCGGATAACGGGGTTGGGGTCGGAGGTCGCCGAAAAGACGAGCGCGGCCGCGCGGCAGCGCGCGACGTCGGTGCTCACCTCGAACTGCGTCTGCGGAAACTTGCGCCTCAGGGTGCGGGCGCTGCGCGTCAGGCGTGCCTCGTCGCGGCCTATGAGGATAAGCCGCGCCACGTGCGGCGCCACGGTGCGCGCGACGCCAAAAGCGACGACGCCGTTGGCCCCGACGACGGCCGCCGTCGCCCGCTTAAGGTCGCGCCCGGAGGCGCGAAAGCCTTCTAAAATCCCCGGCACCGCCGCGCGCACCGTGCCGGCGGTGTAGGCGCCGCCGTTGGTGATGTGCAGCTGCGGCACCGCCTCCTGCACCGCCTGTCCCTTGTTGCCGACCGTCGACCAGAAAGCGCCCAACCCGAAGGCTTCAGCGCCCAACTCGAACGCCAGCCGCGCCCCCTGGATCGCCATCCGCACCGCTTCATCCGGGTAGCGGCGGATCTGGTCGGGGAGCATGGGACCGCCGATCAGCATCACGCGCAGCTCGCGCCCGTCCGAGAGCCGGATCCCGCTGATCTCGCCGCGCTTTTGCGGACGCAGCCAACGCACCGAGAGACGGATGAGCGCTTCCGGCAGGAGGCCGCGGCGCGCGAGGGCGCCGAACGGCCGGAGGCTGGGCGCCTGCCAGAGGTCCTCCAGGGTGAGCGGGTGGATCATAAAGGCGGCGTAGACCACCCCGGGGTCGACACCACGCACGGGCGGCGGCTCCCAGATGCGCGGCTCGGTCCGGTCCACGATACGCACCAAGCTGACCTTGTGGCGCCACAACCCAAACAGCACGACCAGAAGCAGCGCCGCTAGCACCGCGTTACGCGCCCCCTCCGCTACCCCCAACGCGAGCAGCGGCAGCACCACGAGCCCGCCTGTCGTCGCCAGGGCGACGAACCCCGAAAGGGCCAGGAGCGCCGCGTAGACCGCGACCGGTAGCGCCGTCAACCAAAAAGGAACTCCCACGACGGCCCACAACCCCGCCAAGAGACCTAGCAGCACCCCGTTCCCGCGTCCACGGGGCAGCTCCCCGCGCCAACGCGGTAGCGGGTAGAGGTGCCCGGCGTAGACACCGAACGCCGCCCAGGGGCTACCACCAAAGAGGGCGAGCGCCAGAAGACCTTTAAGCGCGTCCAACAAAAACGAGACGACTGCCGCAGGCACCCCGACGAAGCGCAGCAGGTTCTCCACGCCCAGGTTGTGTGCGCTCGTCTCCGCCGGACTTTGACCGCTTAGAAGCGCGACGACGCGCCCGCCGAGCGGCAGCGAGCCGATCACAAAGCCGCCCAGCAGCGCGAGCGCGGCGGTGAAAACAGCTAGAGCGTCCATCACAGAAAACCGTCCACAGGGCATTGTACCGTTCACCCCCGTCGGAGGCCCTGCCAGGTTGTGGCTCGAATCCGGTATCATCTCCTTTCGTGAACCCGCCCATGAGGTGGGTGAGCCGTTTTGAGGCGGGCCCCACGCGGGGGCGATAGACCGAGGTCTACGAAGCTGAAGTAGCCGCTACCAAGCGAACGGGCACGATACGGGAGATGATGCGATGACGTGCAGAACGCCTTACAGCTCACGGCCAGGGTGGTGTTACCCGTGGCTCTAGGTGTTCACAGGGGTCTTGCGAGGCCGGCGGCGCCTTCGGGGGCGGTGTGATCGAGAGCCGCATGCCGCCGCAGAACCTTGAGGCCGAGCAGAGCGTCTTGGGAAGCATCCTCCTAGACAACGAGGTCTTCGCGCAGCTCGAGGGGATGCTCAGCGCCGAGCACTTCTACAAGGAGAGCCACCGCAAGATCTGGCGCGCCTGCGAACGGCTCTTTCGGCGCAACGAACCCGTCGACCTCGTGACGCTCACCGAGGAGCTGCGGCAAACGGGTGAACTTGAAGCGGTTGGCAGCGTGCCCTACCTCATCGGCCTCGCCGACAGCGTGCCGACCGCGGCCTACGCCGAGTCGTACGCCCGCATCGTGGCGGAGAAGGCGACCCTGCGCGAGCTGATCGCCGCCTCGGGCGCCATCATGCAGAGCGCCTACGACCAGGCGATGCCCCTCGAGCAGATCCTCGACAAGGCCGAGGCGAACATCTTCGAGCTCTCGTCGAACAAACGCACCCACGCCTTTCAGGGGATGCCCTCGCTCGTCTCCGACTCGTTTGCGCAGATTAACGAGCTCTTTAACAACCCCGACCCCATCTCGGGTTTGCGGACGGGCTTTCGCGAGCTCGACATGATGACCGCCGGGTTGCAACCGTCGTCTCTTAACGTGTTGGCCGCGCGCCCCTCGATGGGGAAAACCGCTTTCGCGCTCACCATCGGCCAAAACGTCGCGCTCAAAGAGGGCAAAACGGTCGGTATCTTCTCCCTCGAGATGTCGGCCGTGCAGCTCGTTATGCGGATGCTCTGCAGCGAAGCCCGCGTCGACATGAGCCGCGTGCGCACGGGGCAGCTCTCGGACCGCGACTTTCAGCGCCTCGCCGACACGGCCGGGCGGATGTCGGAAGCCAAGATCTTTATCGACGACGCCGCCGACATGACCGTCATGGAGCTCCGGAGCCGTACCCGGCGGCTCATGGCCGAGCACGGTTTGGGGCTCGTGATCATCGACTATCTGCAGCTCATGCAGGGGAGCGGTTCGCGCGGCGGCGCCGAGAACCGGCAGCAGGAGATCTCCTCGATCTCGCGCGGCCTCAAAGCCTTGGCGCGCGAGCTCGACATCCCCGTGCTCGTCTTGTCGCAGCTCTCCAGGGCGGTCGAGTCGCGCCCCAACAAACGCCCCATGCTCTCGGACCTGCGCGAATCGGGCGCCATCGAGCAGGACGCCGACCTGGTGATGTTCATCTACCGCGACGAGTACTACGACCCGCACTCCGAAAAGCAGGGGATCGCCGAGATCATCTTGGGCAAACAGCGTAACGGCCCGGTTGGCACCATCGAGCTGCAGTTTCACAACGCCCACGTGCGCTTTAACGACCTGGCAAAACAGCAGTAGAGCAGCCATGAGACATGAGCAACGAGCAATGAGTGAAGAGTTTTTACTCATCACTCATTACTCATTGCTCGTTGCTCATTGCTCTCCCCCCCAACTGTTCTTTGCTTACATCCGCGTGACCCCGAAAGAGTAGACTAGACTATGGGGAAATTTCCGGTTCGGAGCGTACTCATCGGGGCAGTCGTGCTTGGCGTGGTGGTGTTTGTAGCGTCACAGAACGGGTCACGCGGGGGTGGGAACGTTAGGGACTACTCGTACTTCGCTCGGCAGCTCGAAAGCGGAGCGATCGACAAGGTCGTGGTCGGCGACGGCGTGCTCGAGGTCAGCGTGCGGGGCGGGGAGTCGTACACCACCCGCATCAGCGCCCCCCTGTCGACCGAGGAGCTTAGTCAGCTCGACGCGCAGGTCAACACCGTCGAGGTCGCGCCGCGAAGCCAGAACTGGGGGGGTATCCTCATCACGCTCCTCCCCATCATCCTCATCATCGCCTTTATGTGGTACCTCATGCGCGGGATGCGCACGGGCGGCGACGGCGCCATGCAGTTCGGCAAATCGCGCGCCCGCATGATCACCGAGGAAAACTCGCAGACGCTCTTTAAAGACGTCGCCGGGGTCGAGGAGGCGAAAAACGACCTCTACGAGGTCGTCGAGTTTCTAAAAAACCCGGCCAAGTTCCACGCGCTCGGCGCCCGCATCCCGCACGGCGTGCTTATGGTGGGGCCGCCGGGCTCGGGCAAGACGCACCTCGCCAAAGCCGTCGCCGGCGAGGCCAAGGTCCCCTTTTTCAGCATCTCCGGCTCCGACTTCGTCGAGATGTTCGTCGGGGTCGGCGCGGCGCGCGTCCGCGACCTTTTCGAGAGCGCCAAAAAGAACGCCCCTTGCATCGTCTTTATCGACGAGATCGACGCCGTAGGAAGGCGGCGCGGGATGAACATCAACGGCGGCAACGACGAGCGGGAGCAGACGCTAAACGCGCTTTTAGTCGAGATGGACGGCTTCGAGTCCAAGCACGACATCATCATTATCGCCGCGACCAACCGCCCCGACGTGCTCGACCCCGCGCTCTTGCGCCCCGGCCGCTTCGACCGCCAGGTCGTCGTCGACGCCCCCGACGTCAAGGGGCGTGAGGCGATCTTGCAGATTCACGCGCGCGGCAAACCCCTCAGCCAGAAGGTCGATCTGCGCACGGTCGCCAAACGCACGCCGGGCTTCGTCGGGGCTGACCTCGAGAACCTGCTCAACGAAGCGGCCCTCGTCGCGGCGCGCGCGGGCCGCAAAGAGATCCTCCCCGCCGACATCGACGAGGCCGCCGACCGCGTGGTGATGGGGCCAGAGCGCCGCAGCCGCGTCATCAGCCCCAAGGAGAAGAAGATCACCGCGTACCACGAAGGCGGTCACGCGCTGGCGGCCTTTTTGCTCCCCCACGCCGACCCCGTTCACAAGATCACCATCGTGCCGCGCGGCCGCGCGGGCGGCTACGTTATGCGGGTTGCCGAAGAGGACCGCATGTACATGTCGCGCGACATGCTCCTAGACACCATCGGGGTCGCGCTCGCGGGCCGCGCGGCCGAGGAACTTATCTTCAACGACATCACCACGGGCGCCCAAAACGACTTTCAGCAGGCCACCAACATCGCGAGGCGCATGGTGACGAGTTGGGGGATGAGCGACGCGTTGGGACGCGTCGCGCTTTCAAGCGGCACCGACTCGTACTTGGGTGAAGTCGAGGGGATCAGGACCTATAGCGAGGAGACGGCGCGGCTCATCGACAACGAGGTCAAGGCGATCATCGACGAGCAGTACCGCCGCGTCGTGACGCTTTTGCAGGCACACCGCGACGACCTCGAGACCATCGTCCGGGTGCTTTTGGAGCGCGAAACGCTCCACGCCGACGAGTTCGCCGCGCTCATGCGGGGGGAAAAACTCCCCGAGCACGAACCGTACGTCGCGCCCAACCCACCCGCCGCAACTACTCCACCCGCCAAACCGGACAAACCCTCCAAAGGCCCTTTGTTACCGCCGGGGATGATGCCGAAACCGGGTTAGCAGGTATCTCGGTTCGTACGAAGCCAGGGGGGCTCTCACGACAAAAAACAAAAAAGGGCGCCCTAGACGCACCTGATCCTGCAGCAACGCGTGAAACCGCCAAGCCCTACGAAGCGGGCGTTAGAGCGTTCTAACGCCCGCTTCGCGCTCGCCTTATCGTCAAGCGTTAGGGTGCTCCGAGCGCGTAGCCCTGGGCGTGAAAAAGGCGCGCAAACGCCATCGCTACCGGGATGTGCAGCGCCGACCGCGGCGTCGCCGCCGAGAAGGGATCCCCGTAGACCTCGCGGTTGGTGCGGTAGATCTTGGTCGCCTCGAGGGGGGTGCCGGGCTCCGGGGCAAAGGCGGCGAGAAACCCCCACGTGAGCAGGCGGTACGACCCCTCTGAGCGGAAGTTGTCCGCTTCTCTGCCCATGATCGATGCTGGCGACTCCATAAAGCACCAACCGTCGATCACCGCCGTTTTCCGGCTGCCCGGGAGCTCGAGGCTACCGTTTCTCAGGCCGCCGACGTCTTTATACATAAAGCCCCACCGGTTAGGCTCGAGCAGCGACTCCGAGAGCGTGCGGGAGAGCGCCCGCAGCTTCTCGGCGTCGGCAAACCCGGCGTGCCCCTCGAGCGCCAAGTCGGCAAAGACTAGCATCGTCTGCTGCGGATAGGTACCCATCTGAAAGACGAGGCACGCTTCCGGGTCCTCAGCCGCCCACCGCATCCGGTGCGACCACACGAGCGCAGGGCCCGCTTCGGTCATGTCCTCCCGAAACTCATGTAGCGCCGTGCGCGTCATGTCGTCGCGCAGCGCCGCGTAGCGCGGGTCCTCCGGGAAGAGCTTCGCCATGTAGACGGTGTAGCGCAGCAGCTCCATGTAGGGGTGAAAGAGCGAGTGCCGCGGCAGTCCGCGTGACGCGCGCGTCGCGCTGCGCTGCGCCCACTTCGCCTCGAAGTCGTCCCGGAGGTACTCGAGCCAGAGGGCCGCGCGCGCCGCGTACGGGTGCTCGGGGGTGCTGAGCGCGGCGTTTTGCGTAAAGACGTAGGCGACCTGAGCGATGAACCCGTGTGCTAACGACTCCTCCTTAAGGTTGAAGTCGCTCGAGTCGATGCGCTTCAGCCACCGCCAGTTGCGGTAACCGTCGCCGTTCGTGTCGGCGAGCTGCGCGCGCGCGAGCTCCATGACGCGGTCGACCTCCTGCAGCAGCGCCGCGTCACCCGTCACGCGAAAGAGGCTGAGGAGCGAGGTGACATAGAAGTTGAGGCCGCGGCCGACGTAGTGCTTGACCCCCGAACACGCCGCGAGCGTCCCCGAGGCGGGGTAATGTGGGTAGTCCTCCGGGGTCGCCGAGGGCGGCAGACAGCGCCTCGTCCGCTCGTGCGCGATCTCGGTGTAGACCCGCTCGTACCAGGCGCGCGTCTGCGGATCGTCAAGCTGCGCGACGTCGAAGTCGGGGTCGATGGTCCATGTCGTCAGCGTCCGCACAGGTTCAGGTGACGCCGGCAGCTCGACCTCCGGGGGCGCGACGTCGTCGCGAACACCCGTAGAGCAAGCGATGAGCGAACCCGATAGGATGGAGAGCGCGAGCACCCAGCCAAGTCCCCTGTTACCTCGAGCCCCACCCCAAGAGAGCGTGCGTCGAGTGCTATTTCCAAAATGCCGCATACCCCTCCTCCCATCTCACCCACGTTGAGCAAGGCGACCTTTCTTGTTCGCCGTTTAGTATAGATTAGTATAGGCTGAGATACGTAAGTCCCCATGGTTATTCGTACACAGAGCGGTTTTGCTCATCCGTCACACGCCGCCTCGCCGCCGCAAAAGCACCTACAAGCGCGTACCCCAAGCCTGCAGCCCGCTATAAGCAGCGCGCCGTCTGACACCATAGAGCCGCCCACCACAGCCCTCTGGCGCAAGCGACATTTTTTATCTCTCTAGCCCGCCTGAGTTGTTACAGTCTCCCTGTTCCCCGAGGAGGGGGAGCGCTATGGTCACGCCCGCGACCCGCACCCGACGCGTCCCTTTTGCTCGCCTCCTGGCCCGGCGCCACCTCGCCGTCGGCCTCGAGGTCGGTACGAGCGCGCTCAAAGTCGTTGCGCTGCGCCCCGGCACCCCCCCTACGCTGCAACACCTCGGCGTGCGCCCCATGCCCCCCGGCGTCATCCACGACGACGGCATCCTCGACGAAGCAGCCCTTAAGGGCGAGCTGCAGACCCTCTTCGAGGCGGCAGGGGTGCGCCAGCGCTCGGTGGTCACCGCCGTCTCCAACCGGCTCGCCATCACGCGCAACCTGCAGCTCCCCAAGATGCCCCTCAAAGACCTCCAAAAAGCGATCCCCTGGGAGGCGGAGCGCTACATCCCCTTCCCGATTGACGACGTGGCGTTCGACTACTTTATCCTCGACCACCCCGATGATGTCCCCGACGGCGGCGAGATCGAGGTGGTCGTCGCGGCGACGCGGCTCGACCTCGTCACGCAGCTCGCTCACGCGCTGCGGGGCGCGGGGCTCGAGCCGGTAGTCTTAGACATCAAACCGTTTGCGCTCCTGCGCGCGCTCAAGGGTTCGCTGCTAGGCGAGCGCCTCAACCGCAGCACCCTCGTGGGGGACGCCTACACCGAAGACGACGAGATCGGGGTGGTCGTCGAGGTCGCCGCCTCGAGCAGCACCATCACCCTCGTGCGCGGCGAGCGGGTGCTCATGAACCGCAACCTGGGCGTCGCCGGCGACGACTTCACCACGGCGCTGCAGCGCGCTTTTGGGCTCGACTTCGACAGCGCCGAGGCGCTCAAGCTCCGCTACGGCGGGGCGCTCCCCCCCGGCACCGGCGGCGTGTCACCCGAAGCCGCCGCACCAGCCCCCCCGGGAGCGCCGAGCCCCGAACGCGTCTACGAAGCGCTCCGACCCGTCGTCGCCGAGCTCACCACCGAGATCCGCCGCAGCCTGGAGTTTTTCCGGGTGCAGTCGGGCGACGCCCACATCAGTCGGCTGCTGCTCGCCGGCGGCGGCGCCAAGCTGCACGGGCTGCCTGCGGCGCTCGGCCGCACGCTCAGTCTGCGGGTCGAGCTCGGCGACCCGTGGCTCACCGTCTCGCCCGGTGAGCACGGCGACGCCCACGCGCTCAAAGATCTCGGCCCCGAGTTCGGGGTACCGCTCGGGCTCGCGCTGCGGGGGGTTAGCGGCCCGTGATCACCATCAACCTCCTGCCGAAGACGCTCCGGCGGCGCCGCCGCGCCGACCCCTACACGCTCGCGGCGGCAGCGCTGCCCCTCGTCGCGCTCCTCGGTGCTGGCTGGTTGCAGATGGGGGTGTCTTCGGAACAGGCGCGCTTGGAGGCGCGTGAGAGCGCGCTGCGCGCCGAACAGCGCGCCCTAAGCCGCTTTATCGCCGAGCAGAGCGCGCTACAGAACCGCCGCAGCGCCCTCGGCGAGCTCCAGGCGATCGCCCAGGAGGTGCAGGGAAACCAAATCCTCTTCTCCGAGCAGCTCTTCGCCATGCTCGAGACCCGCCCCCCCGCCCGCGAGGACCCCGCGACGCGTATGGCCTTCCAGACGCTCGAGATGCGCGCCCTCGACGCGGCCACGAGCGAGCAGCGCCGCGCCGAGGGCGTCTACGAAGACCTCACAGCGGTCGTCGAGATGGACGTTGCGGGCGTTGCGGGTAGCGCCGGCGTCGTCGCCGACTACGTCCGTGAGCTTCAGCGGGCGCCGGACTTCGGCGTGATGCTGCGCGACCTCACGCGCGAGGAGAGCGGTTTTTACACCTTTAACCTGACCATCGGCGCGGCCCTCACCGGCGACGCCGACAACCCAGACGCCGATTATCCAGCGATGCCAGCCGAAAGCAGCGAAGGAGACACCCCGTGAGAGGGCTTACCCTAAAGGGCGTGAGCGGGTTTTGGACGCGTGAGAACGCCGCTTCCCCCTCACTCAAGCTGAGCCGCCGCCACCTGCTTATGCTGAGCGCCGCCGTGACGGCGCTCGGGCTCATGCTCTGGTACTTCAACCTCTACACGCCGACGACGCTGCGCCTAAGCGAACTCGAGGCGAGCGTGCAGGGCCTTGAGACCCAGGTAGCGCTAGGGCGCGCCGCGCGCGCCAACCTCCCGGCGCTGCGCGGCGAGATCGCGCGCTTAGAGGCCGAACGGGACCGCTTTTTGGTACAGCTCCCCCCGCAGCGCGAGGTCGCCGAGCTGCTCGACTACCTGCGTGAGGCCAGCAGCGCCGCGGGGGTGACCCTAAGCGCGCTGCAGCACACCGGTTTGGGCAGCGCCAGCGTCGAAGGGGTGCGGCCCCTGGGGTTTTCGCTCAGCACCCAGGGTACTTACGGCCAGACCATCGCCTTTTTGGAGGCGCTCGAGACGCTCCCCCGCTTCGCTAGGGTGGAGCGCGTCGGGTTGAGCACCAACGAGTCGAGCAGCGACCCTTTGCTAAGCGCCAGCTACGACTTTACGGTCTTCGTCCTGGCAGGCGACGGGAGCATGGGCGATGAGGTTAGCGCCGACGAGGTCATAGGCGATGAGGTCATGGGCGATGAGGCGGCTGCGGGGGAGCCTGCCGCGGACGAACGCCCATGAGCCGTAAGACGCCCCGCTCGCCCTGGCGCACCGCGCTCGCACTCCTGAGCTTGGGTCTGAGCTGGACCCTCGCCACCCCCGCAGCCCCGACGCCCACCGACACCCCCCCACCGGCGAACGACGCCGCTATGACGGGGGGGGCTCCCCCCCTCCCCGCAGCGACGCCGCCCGAAGTGACCGCGGACCTCCGCATCGCCGAGCTGCCGTTTCTCATCCCCCTACCAGAGGAGGCGGGGCCGGACGCGGCGAGCCCAGCACCACGAGGCGCTGAGCAGCCCCCCGCCGCCGACCAAGCGGCGATCGCCAACCCGTTCTCGGCGCTCTTCGGCCCGGCGCCAGACACCGAAACCCCACCGGCGGTCGCCGAACCCCCGCCGGTAGCGCCCCCTCCGGTCGCCGAGGTCAGCGCGCCGCCTCCCCCCCCCGAGAGCGTGGTGGAGGGGCCACCCGACCTCAGCGAGCTCATCCCGACCCCGACACCACGCCCCCCCCTGACGCGACCAGGGGAGCTGCCAAGACGCCTCGAGGCTTCCGCCACCCCTCAAACTCCGCGCCCCCTCGCGTGGGAGGGCGCTGACGCGCACGCGGCGAGGGGGGGCGCGCTCGCCGAGGTCGCCGCCCTGCGCGTACCGCCGCTCGAGCCCGGCACGCCCGTAACGCAGCGCCCTGCCGGTCTTTCGGCGACCGCAGCGGGGGCGACCACCCCCCTCCAACCACCTCCCCCCCTACAGCTCGCGCACAGCCGAGAGGCGCAGGCGGCGGGTAACACCGTACAGCGCCTTCTCGACGAGCGCGGCGTGGTGTTTACCGCGATGAGTACCGGCACCGGCGTCTTCCGCACCCAAGAGCACGACGGGCCCATCCTGCTCGCCGTCGGCGAGGCCCTGCCGGGGAGCGAGGTGGTGCTCGTCGAGCTGACGCCCGACGCGGCCGCCTTCGCCTACGGGGAGCGAACCGACGTTCGTCACAGGCTTCCGCTAAGACCCTGACTTACGCTGAGGGGGAGATGACAAGCCTCCCCCCAGCCCACTCGCCCCTCGCGCAGAGATGGCGCTTCGTCCCGCACGTGCGCCTCCTTCGGGGCGTCGCAACTCAGCTCACCTGCGCCCTGATCGCCGGCGCGGTGCAGCTCGCCGTCGCCCAGGAAGCGCCCCCCGCAGAGACGACGGCGCCGGCGGCGCGCGCGCAGGTCGCCCCGCTCCCCGCCGAGGCGCGCTTCGACGCGCCGGTCAGCTTTCGCACGGGCCCCGAGGGGGAGGCGCTGAGCGCCATGCTGCAGGCGCTCGCGCGCTCGGTCGGCCTCACCGCCATCACCCAAGGCGTCCCCGACACGGTCGTCCGCTACGACATCGGCGAACCCAAACCCTTTCGCGAGATCTGGGAGATCGTGCTCAGCTTAAACGGCCTCACGTACGTCCTGCGCGACCCCGACATCGTCGTCATCGGGCCGCCGTCCGTGCTCGCCGGCCTCTTTGAAACGCGCACCGAGGCGCGCGAAACGCGCGACGTGCGCACCTACGCGGTCAACAGCAGCCCCGAGCAGCTCGCCGCGTTTTTAGCTGCGCAGTTCGCCTCCGAGAGCGTCGACGTCACCGCCTTCGAGGAGCTGGGGCTCATCAGCGTTCGGGGCGCGCCAGCGCAGCAGGAGCGGGTTGCGGAGCTGCTCGAGCGCTACGACAGAAGTAAAGTGGCGAGGGTGCGACGCGTCTATCCGCTTTCTTACGCTCGCGCGAGCAACCTAGCGGGCGTACTTCTTGGCACGATCTTTTCCACCAATACGCTCGGCTCCTCCGAACAACGAAGCGTAACTGACTTGTGTAGTACCGCTGATCTGTCTACTCCTCAAGCAACAAACCAAGGTGCAGTTAACACAGAGGGCGTTACGCCTATACCAAACAGTGAAGCTCTGGAGACACCCTCTCTGGCTATATCAGCTGACCCCCGCACAAACCAACTTATCGTCACAGCACCTGTGAGCATCCAAGAAGAAATTGCAGAGCTTATCAAGACACTCGACCGGCCGGAGCGGCAAATCAACGTCCAGGTGCGCATCCAAGAAGTCTCTGCAAATGCAAGCGAGCGCCTTGGCCTCAACTTGACTGCAGCCATGGACCGGTTTTCGACAACCCTCTTTTCAGGAGAGGGAGGTCTGAGCTTCGTCTTTGATGCGCAACGCGCCATCGCTGGTTTTAACCTGGGAGCCATTCTCGACGTCTACGAAGAACAGGGGCTTTCAAGGCGCGTTGATGACAGCAACGTGACCGTGCTCAATAACGGCGTCGCTACACTCCAAGCTGGAGGGACGCAATACAACTACGTAAGGGATGAGGCCGGAGGGGTCACCAGGGACGAGATCCCCTACGGCGTCATCGTCGGCTTTACGCCACAAGTCGCCAACAATAACTCAGTCATTCTTGATCTCTGTGCGCGCGTAGATACGCCGAGCTTACGCGATGCGGAAGGGAGGATAACCGAGTTTCTAACTCGCAAAGCCAACTCTCGAATCACGCTACAACCAGGACAAACCGTCGTCCTAGGTGGACTTCTCCAAAATCAAGTTGTAGCGTCCAATAGGAGCGTTCCCGGCCTAGGCGATATACCTGTGGTAGGTAACCTGTTCTCCACAAACACCGCTACCGAATTGAATACCGAACTTCTTATTATCGTCACCGCCAACGTGCTCGAGTAGACCCAGCCCCCTGCGGCGCGCCCGTGTGCTCGCCACAGCGGGGCCGCGACCACCCGAGAGGTGCGTGCTAAGCTGGGAAGATGCTGAGGTTTTTCTCCGCCGGCGAGTCGCACGGCCCGGCCCTCACCGTCTTGCTCGATGGCGTCCCCGCTGGGTTAGCGCTCGTCGCGAGCGAACACATCGACCCGTGGCTGCGCCGCCGCCAGGGGGGCTACGGGCGGGGTCGGCGCATGGTCATCGAGAGCGACTGCGCCCAGATCCTCGCGGGGGTGCGCGCCGGGCGCACGACGGGCGCCCCCATCAGCTTGCAGATCGAAAACCGCGACTGGCGCAACTGGTCCGAGATCATGTCGCCGCTACCCGGGGGCGAACCGCGCAAACGCGCGCTGACCGAGGCGCGGCCCGGCCACGCCGACCTCACGGGCGGCATCAAGTACGGCCACAAAGACCTGCGCGACGTTTTGGAGCGCGCGTCGGCGCGGGAAACGGCGAGCCGCGTGGCGGCGGGGGCCATCGCGCTGCGGCTTTTAGAGACCGTCGGCGTCCAGGCGTGCGCCCGCGTGGTCGCGCTGGGCGGCATCCCGTGCGACGGCGGGATGGACTGGGAGCGCCTCAGTGACCTCGACGAGAGCCCGCTGCGCACCTTTGACCGCGACGCCGAGGCCGCCATCATCGCGCGGATCGACGAGGCCAAACGCAGCGGCGACACCTTGGGGGGCGTCGTCGAGGCGCGCTTTCGGGGGCTGCCGGTGGGGCTGGGGAGCCACACCCAGTGGGACCGCAAACTCGACGGGCGGCTCGCGGGGGCCGTGATGAGCATTCAAGCCATCAAGGCGGTTGAGATCGGCGACGGTTGGGCGGCGGCAGGGGCTCCCGGCAGCCAGGTCCACGACCCCATCGGATACCGGAGCGCGGCGGAGCATCCTGGCGAGGCGGGCTACTACCGCCAGAGCAACCGCGCGGGGGGGCTCGAGGCGGGCATGACCACCGGCGAAGAGCTCGTGGTGCGCGCCGCGATGAAACCCATCGCCACCCTTATGAAACCGCTCCCGACGGTCGACGTGCTGACGCACGAGGCCGCCGACGCCGCCCGCGAGCGGAGCGACACGACGGCGGTACCAGCGGCCTCGATCGTGGTGTTGGCGATGTCGGCGCTTATCCTGGCGGACGCTCTGATGGAGAAGTTCGGCGCCGACACGGTGCGCGAGATCACCGAGCGGGTGGCGGCTCACCGCGACTTCGCCAGCACCTTCTAACCGCCCGGCGAGCGTAACGTGTACAGGCGACGTCTCCCCGACACCCCGAGAGGCGCGTGATGGCCAGCAGCGCCCCGAGACGGCTGCGGCTCGAGCGCCCCGTGACCTGGCTCGCGCTGGCGGGGTTTATGGGGACCGGCAAAAGCCGCATCGGTTGGGAGCTGTCGCGCCGCTTGGGGCTCAACTTCATCGACACCGACCGCGTCGTCGAGCGGGTGTCGTGTATGCGCATCCCCGAACTCTTCGAGCTCTACGGCGAGGCGGTCTTCCGCGACTACGAGAGCGAGGTCGTGCGCCGCTGCCTGCGCCTCGACGAGGCGGTGATCTCCACGGGGGGTGGGACGGTGATGCGCGAGGCGAACCGGCGGATGCTCCTAAGCCGCGGCCCGGTGATCGTGCTCACCGCGAGCCCCGAAACCATCTACCGGCGCACGCGGCGCCACAAACGCCCGCTTTTGGAGATCGGCGACCCCGAGGGGCGCATCCGCGAACTTTTGAACGCCCGCCAAAGCGCCTACGACGCGGCCGCGAGCTTTCACGTGTCGACCGACGGGCGCCACAGCAGCGACGTCGTCGAGGAGATCGTCGAGAAGCTGTGGGCGTGGCGCGAGGCGCGCGAAGCCGAAAGGAGACGATGAGAGACCCTGGCGCGACGCACCGACGGATCACACTCACGGTGCAGACCACCCCCCCCTACGACGTTCACGTCGAACCGGGGGTGCTGGCTCGAGTCGGCGAAGCGGTGAGCGCCCCTAACGTCGCGCTCATCAGCGACGAGAACGTAGCGCCCCACTACGCCGAGCGCGTCGTCCGGAGCCTGGCGGGCGCCGGGGCGCGCGTCACCTTTTGCCCCGTAGCGGCGGGCGAAGCGAGCAAGTCCCTCACCCAGTTTGGGGCGCTCTTAAGCGAGCTCGCCCGAAAGGGCTTTACCCGCCACGACGCGGTGCTCGCCCTCGGCGGCGGGGTGGTGAGCGACTTGGCGGGTTTCGTCGCCGCTTCGTACATGCGCGGGCTGGCCTTCGCCGCGCTGCCGACGAGCCTGCTCGCCATGGTCGACGCCGCGGTCGGGGGCAAGACGGGGATCAACCTCCCCGAGGGGAAAAATTTGGTCGGCGCCTTTTGGCAGCCTAGAGCGGTGCTGATCGACCCCACCGTGCTGCGCACCCTCCCCGAACGCGAGTTTCGCGCCGGCGCCGTCGAGCTCTTTAAACACGGGCTTCTAGCCGACCCGTGGCTTTTGGAGGCGGTCACCCGCCCCGAATTTCGCCGCGACGGCCCCGCGGCGTTTTTGACAGAAACCGTCGCGCGCTCCGTCGCGGTCAAAGCGGCGATCGTGGCACGAGACGAGCGCGAAGGGGGGGTGCGGGCGCACCTCAACCTCGGGCACACCTTGGCGCACGCGCTCGAGGCCGCCACCCAGCACCGCCTCTCTCACGGCGACGCGGTGGCCTACGGGTTGCTGTTCGCCGCCCTTTTAAGCGCTGCGCGCGGCTACGCCGACGAGACCGAACGGGTCGCGCGCTTTGTGGCGTGGGTCGCCCCCGCGCCGCTCCCCGAGCTGAGCTTAGACGACCTGCTCCCCTTTATCGCCCGCGACAAAAAGCACCTGAGCCGAGCTCGGGGCGAGGCGCAGCAGCGCTGGGTGCTTTTGGAGCGCGTCACGTCGCCCGTCATTGCGGGCGACGTGACCGAGCGCGAACTGCGCGCGGCGTGGACGGCGCTGCAAGCGCGTCTAGCCGGGCTCGAGGAGGTCTCGCGGTGATCCTCGTCCTCAACGGCCCCAACCTCAACATGCTGGGCCGCCGCGAACCGGCGGTGTACGGTTCGGCGACCCTAGAGGCGCTCGAGGCGCAGTGCGCCGCCTGGGGGCGGGAGGTCGGCGTGCCGGTCGTGTGCCGCCAATCGAACTTCGAGGGGCAGCTCATCACGTGGCTTCACGAAGCGCCCGACGAGGGCGCTCAGGGGGTGGTCCTCAACCCCGGCGGCCTCACCCACACCTCGGTGGCGCTGCGCGACGCGGTGTCGAGCATCCCCCTGCCCGTCGTCGAGGTGCACCTCTCCAACATCCACGCGCGCGAGAGCTTCCGCCACCACTCGTTTGTCGCGGGCGTCTGCGTGGGGACGATCGCCGGTCTAGGACCCGACGGCTACGCCGCCGCGATCCGGTTTCTCGCCGGCCGGGGGCGTCCCAGCTGAGCTGCGGGTCGGCTGTGCGCGCTAGACCTCGGCGCGCGGGGGCAGGGACACCGTTAGCGCTTGCTCACCCTCACCAGCCCCCACACGCCCACCCGGCGGGTCGCGACGTGGACCCCACCCCCCGCGGTCGCCGCCCGCAGGAGCGCGTCCGGGTCGTGCAGGAAAAACCGGTAGCGCTGGCCCATGAGCCTCATACCGAGAGCGCAGAGCGCCCGAAAGAGCGGCATGAACCAGAGGGGCCGCGGGTAGCTGTAGACGAGCGTACGCCGGCTGTGGCGCGCCGCTTTCTCGAGCAGCGCCGCGCCCTCCGGGTAGCAGCACACCACCCGGTCGAGCAGCACCACGTCGGCGCACGGGTACGGGCGCGCCGAGGTTGCGAAGTCGTCGCGGTAAAGAGCAGCCCGCGCCGCCACCCCCGCCTCGGCGGCGACCTCGCGAGCTGCTTGGAGGTAGGCCGAGGAGAGGTCGACGAACGTCCCCTCACCGGCGCCTTTTGCCAACAAGGTGACGCCGAGGGCGCCGATCCCACAGCCGATGTCGAGCACCGAGGTCTCGGGCGCGAGGGGGCCTAGCAGCGCGACAATCTCCCGCTGCCGCCGGTTGAGCCCGCGCCGCCGGTACGCCCGCAGCTCCCAGCGGACGAGCGGAGCGGCGAACATGCGGTCAAGGCCATTGGGGTCGCAGCAGTCCATCCCTACAGCATAGGGCCCTACGGCCTAGGGGTGACGGTCGCAAGGGGGTGCTCGCTGCACCACCCGCGGCGCCACACGTCAGTAGCTCAGCCCCGAACCCTGCTCCCGGTAGCGCCCGTAGGCGACCCCCGGCAGCAGCAGCCCCAAGGCGAGCGCTAGCCATCCCCACCACGCGCCCACCACCAACCCCCAAGTCGCGCCCAGCCAGGCGAAGATGAGGAGCGCTTCGATAAGGGTGAGCACCACGTCGCGGTCCCTGTAGCCCTGGCGCTTAAAGAGGTCGCTGCGAGGGATGGGGTGCGCGCTCCAGACGTTGATCACACCCACCGAGAGGGTCATGCCGGCGAAGCCGAGGAGGATCCACCACCAGCCCGGCGTGCCCCGCAGAGCGAGCGTCGTTACGAGCGGCAGGCACAAGAGCCACAGGGGTGTCAGCGCCGCCCCCAGCTTGAGCCAGCGCAGGCGGCCGCGCGGCAGCGGCGCGGCCGCCAGGAGCTCGGGCGCGTCCTCGGCGGCGACGCAGATGCGCGTGAGGGTGCTCGCGAGGGTGCCGGCCAGCAGGACCACACCGACCCCCAGCGCGCCGGGGGGCAGGCCGGTAAAACCGTCCTCGCCGCGAAAGAGAAAAAAGGCCAAGGGGATCAGGTAGAGCACCTGCAGCAGCGTCTGCGAGAGGAGGTAGGGGTCGCGCCGGAGCAGCCGCCACTCCTTGGCGAACACCACCCACAACAACCCGCCCCGGAAGCGCAAGGACCCGCGGTGCGCCGCGGCGCGCCGCCGCACGCTTAGGGCGGCCTGCGTACCGGCGACGAAGCGGCGGTGGGTGAGCGCAACCGTCAGCCAGAAGAGCCCCGCGCCGAGCATGAGGCCGATAGCGAGCGGCAGGGGTTCGGCCAGGGCGGCGCGCGCCGGCCACCAGAGCGGGCTGTCCGGCCCGGGCAGCGGCGCGCCGTCCCCTAGCTGCCAGGGCGGCCGCCACCCCGTAAGGAGCACGAAGTAGTACGCGAGAAAGAGCGCCGCGCCGACGAGGCTGCTTAGGATCTGCGTCAGGGTGCGGGTGGCGCGCGCGCCGACGAGCCGCACCAGGCAGAGGACGACAAGCAGGCCCAGGCTCGAGGCCACTAGCGCGAGCGCCAACAGCGCTGGGTAGAGGCCGAGCAGCCGCGGCAGGCCGAGCATCACCCCGGCGCTCACGAGCGGCACCACGAAGGGGGCGAACGCGAGGAGCACGCTCAAAGCGACGCCCGTCGCGCGGCTCGCGAAGACCGCTCGAGCGGACACCGGCGAGGAGAGGAGGAGGTCCAGGTCGCCGCGTTCGAAGAGCATCAGCAGGCTGCGGTTCATCCCGAAGCCGAGCGCCAGGACAAAGGCCAGCGCGAGACCGCCGGTCACGACCCAGAGCAGGGCGGTGTGCAGCTCGTCCGAGAGCTCGAGGCGGACCTCGCGCAGGAGCAGCCAGAGCACCAGATGAACCACCCCGAGCGCGCCGAGGACGAGCGCGGCGACGAGGCGCGGGTTCCAACGCGCCGCCAGGTCGCGCCAGCCGAGGCGCAGGTCGTGCCGCACGAGCCAGAGCCAGGAGCCCGGCCTCACGCCCCAGCCCTCTCCTGCTGCTCGGCCCCGTCCCCGACGAGCTCCAAAAAGACCTCTTCCAAGCTGCCCTCGCCGCCGCTCAGGGCGCGCAGCTCGGCCAGCGTGCCCTCGGCGCGCAAGCTCCCGCCGCTCAGGATGCCGATGCGCTCGGCCAAGCGTTCGGCGACCTCCATGATGTGGGTGGTCAAGACCACGGTGTTGCCCGCGCTCACGAAGTCCGCGAGGAGCGCCTTGACGTCGCGCGCGGCCGCCGCGTCGAGGCCCGTCAGGGGCTCGTCGAGGATCATCACCTTGGGCGCGTGGACGAGCGCCCCGGCGAGCGCTAGCTTCTGCTTCATACCGCGTGAAAAGGTCTCGGTGAGGTCGCGCCGGTGCCGCCACAGGTCGAAGCGCTCCAAAAGCGCCTCTGCGCGCGGCGCCGCCTCCTCGGGGGGCACCCCCCAGAGCCCTGCCACGAACTCGAGGTACTCGCCGGGCCGCAGCTTGCCGTAGAGCATGGGATCGTCGGGGAGGTAGGCGAGCGCCCGCTTGGCCTCGGTCGGGCGCTCCCGAACGCTCGCGCCCAGGATGAGAGCGTCCCCTCGGTCGGGTGCCAGCAGCCCCGCCACCATCCGCAAGGTGGTGGTCTTACCCGCGCCGTTGGGGCCCAAGAGGGCGTAGAGCTCGCCCTGGGGGACGCGCAAATCGAGCTCGTGAACCGCCCGCACGGCGCCGAAGCGCTTGCTGAGGCCGCGAAGCTCCAGGGCAGCTGCTGCCATAAAAACAGGCTAACCGTTTGCGCAGCGGCGCGCTAGTGCCGTCGGTCACGCCCGGCTCGGGGCGTCTGAGGCCAGGAACGCCCCCTCAGCGCCCGCTTCAGCCCCCCACCACCGCCTCCGCCTCGAGCTCCACCAAGTACCCCTCCCCCACCAGCCCCGCCTGCACGAGCGTGTTGGCGGGGCTGATCTCCCTGAATCTGGCCCCGTGCGCCCGCGCCACCGCCTCCCAGTCCGCTAGGTCGCGGACATAGACGCGCGTGCGCACGACGTCCTCCAGGCGGCCCCCGAGCGACCTCAGGGCGCCCTCGAGCTTGTCCACCGCGAAGTGAAACTGCGCGGCGGCGTCCGCCCCGCCAATTAGCCGCCCCCCGTGGGTCGCCGTGGTCCCCGACACGAGGATGCGGTCCCCGACGCGCACCGCGCGGGCGTACCCGGCCAGCGCCTCCCAGGGGGTGCCGCTCAGCGCCACGCGCCGACCGTCCGCGCGGGTGCAGCTCGGGTAGGGGGGCGGAAAGGTGGCGACGTGGTGGCTGAGGTCGCCCGCGGCGGTCAAAAAGGGCGGGCGGCGGTACTCGTCGCCGCAGTCGCCGGGGATTGGCGCGAGGGCCGAGAGGGCGCCGCGGAGCGCCGCGCGGTCGGTCTCGTCGAGGCGAAACGAAAAGACGCGCAGCGTGTCGTCAAGGTGCTCGCTCTGGCCGAGGCGCGCGCCGACGATCACGCCGCCGACGGCGGGTTGCTCGAGAACGCTCCGCACGGCGACGTTGGCGACCGACACGCCGTGGCGCCGCGCCACGTGCGCCGCCGCCCGCAAAACACCCTGGAACGCCCCCCAGCCGCCCGCCGCCTCGATAAAGCGGCGGTACTTGCGCTGCGACCAGGTCGTCAGGCGCTCCCAGGCAGGCTCCGGCTGCCCCAGCCAGCGCTCCGACAGAAAGCCCCCCGCGAGGGTGCCGTAGGCGAGCAGCTTGACGCCCCGCTCGAGGCAGAGCGCCGTCATCTCCCCCGCCGCCCGCTGGTCGAGGAGCGAAAACGACACCTGGTTGGAGACCACCTCAAGGCCGCTCGAGAGCACCAGCCGCAGGTGCGCCGCGTCGACGTTCGTCAGCCCGAGGTGCGCCACGAGCCCCTCCGCCTGCAGCTCCTGGAGCCAGAAGAGGGCGTCTAGGTAGCTCGGGTCGGCGTAGCTCCAGGTGTGAAACTGCAACAGGTCCAGGCGCTCCGTCCGGAGGCGCCGCAGGGCGCGCTCCACCGCCGCGCGCACGTCCCTTTTGGTCAGGGGGCCGGGTTCGGGCACCCATTTGGTGAGCCGCTGCACGGGGGTGCCCGAGGGGCTGCGGGGGCCGAAGGTCCCGGCGATCTCCTCCGCCGAGCCGTAGTGGTCGGCCATGTCGAAGCTCGTCAGCCCGGCCTCCACGTAGGGCACCATGGCGCGCGCGGCGGCGCGCGGCTCGAGCTTGCCGCCGCGCTCCATGTCGGCCACTTGCCAGAGCCCGGTGAGGACGCGGGAGACGGAAAGTCCCGGCGCCAGCTCGCAGCGCTCGACCGGTGCCGGGGCCCCGGGGGCGTCTAGATGAGGTGCCACGCGGTCTGCCGCCCCCCCAGGAAGTGGACCTCCCCGCCGCGAAACGCCACGCACTGCTCCGTGGCCAGTTTGATGCGCTGCCCGTCCCACTCCGGCAACGCGTGCTCGACGAACATCTCGAACGAGAAGAGGGTGGCGTCTTGCAGGCGCAGCTCGCCCGCGCCGGGCAACCCCTCCTGGTTGTCGTAGCGGCCGATCATCGGCCCCGCCCCGTGCCCGTGATAGCCGATGGGGTGGGTGTAGATGCGGCCCTCGAGGCCGGCGCGCGCCATCGCCGCGCGCGCCGCGCGCAGCACCTCGTTGCCGCTGCGCCCGATGACCATCTCGGCCGCCAAGAGCTCCTGCTGCCATTTAGCCTTGGCGAGCGCCGCCACCATCCCGGCCGGGGGGCCGCTCTCACCGAGCCGCCGCACGTAGGCGTTCTGTTGGGTGTCGGTCGCGAGCCCCAGGTAGTGCAACCCGAAGTCGCAGTGCAACAGGTCGCCGCGGCGGATGACCGCGTCCGGGCTGCTGCCGAGGTCGCCCAGGTGTTCGCCGCGCCGCTGGATGGACACCGAGGGTTGAAACCAGCAGCCCAGGCCCAGAGACCGCGCGCGCTCGCGCAGCCACCAGGCGACCTCCACAGCGGTCGTCACCCCCGGGTGCACGACGCGGGGTGAAAACGCCTCCGCGATGAGGCCGTGCGCCAGGGCGTTGATACCGTCCGCGGCTTCGATCTCACCCTCTAGGCGGCGGCTCAACCACCCGACGACCACCTCCTCGGCGCTCACGCAGCGCGCGGCCAGCTCCGGCCCGAGCGCCGCCATGAGCGCGTCGTGTTCGCTTTTGGAGAGCCCGTCGGCGAAGGCGATCTCGGCGCTGACGTTGACCCCGATGCGTTTGGGGTTCCGCTCGGCCACCACCCGCCGCAAACACGCCCACTGGTCCTCGGCGGCCTCGGCGAGCATCGTCTTGTCCCACATCGGCGTGTAAAAGCCGTCAAGTCCGACGCCCGCGTTGGCGATCGCCAGCGCCTCGAAAGCGCCCCCCTCGGGCGCGTGAAAGACGAGCATCGTGCGGCGCCGCGCGCCCATCATGGGGGCGGGTAGGAGGCTCGGCAAGACGGGGTCCTCGTTGTACTCGCGGGCGACCACCAGCCAGAGGTCGACGCGCGCGCGCCGCATCACCTCGGGGAGCACCGCCCGCAGCCGCTCGCGGAGCCAGCCGTTGGTGACCTCCGCTTGCCGTGCCAAAGGCAGGAGCTTCACGCCCGCTCCCTAAACGCGTCCGGTGGGAAGACGGCCCGTTCGCCCGCCCCCAACGCCTCGTAGGTCGCCCGGCCGTAGTAGACCGCGGGCGCGACCCGCTCGCTCGCCTGCATCAGGCGTTCGCCGAACGCCTCCGGACGGTAGTGCAGCGCCACAACCTCGCCGACGAACCAGGTGTGGTCGCCCGTCGGGAGCGCGTTCTGGAGGCGGCACTCGTAGGCGAGGTAGGCGTCTTGCAAGATGGGTGCGGGGGTCTTTGTGCCGGGGCGCCACGCGAGGCCGAGCGCCGCGAACTTGTCGACCCCCTCGTGGCGGCTCAAGCTCCCCGCGCCGGCGACCGCGTCGGCGCGCCCGAAGGGGAGGAAGTGCACGGCAAACGCGCCGCTCGCTCTCAGCAACCCGTAGGTGTAGCGCTCCGGCGCCACCGCCACCCCGTAGAGGGGCGGTTCGGCGGACAGCGCCGCGTGCCAGCCCGCGCTCATGACGTTACGGTCACCGTCGGCGGCCGCCGTGACGACGGCGACCGTGCCGGGGTAGTAGCCGAAAAAGCGCGTCGGCGGGGCGGTGCAGACGAGGGGGGAGGGCGCGTCGGGGCCTAGGGGCGCACTCATGACGCAGCGCCTCGAGGTCGCAAGGGGGTGTGGGGGTGCATACCCCACTATTTCACTTCATTGAACGAAGTTCAATATCTTGACACCCTCTGCTGCCGGGACTACACTCTAAAGAACTTCCGCGCGGCCGCATAAACACTCAGCCACCCAAGCGCAAAAGGAGCGACCCGACCCAGATGAGACCCGAGAAAGCCGCCCGATGACACCGAGCGACCTCACCCTCATCCGCGAGAAGCAGGCGCAGCTAGACGCGCTGCTGCCGAGCCTGGAGGCCGACGCGTGGCTTGTGCTCTGCCGCGAGGGGAGCGACCCCGCCACGCTGCTTTTTGCCAACACCGAGATGGTCGGCGAAGCGGCCTTTCTCTTGACCAAAAGCGGCCAGAAGTTCGCCGTCGTCGCCGACTACGACGTCGCGCCGATTGCCGCGAGCGGCGCTTTTGCGATCACCCCCTACGGGCAAGGCGGTTTCGAGGCGCCGCTAGGCGCGCTTTTAGAGCGCGCCCAGCCGAAGACGCTGGCGCTCGACTTTAGCGAGAGCGACCCCCTAGCCGACGGCCTGAGCGTCGGCCTCTACCGGAAACTCAGGCGCGTGCTCGGCTGGGACGACTTCGAGAGCCGCATCCGGAGCGCGCAGGGGATCTTGGACGCGCTGCGCAGCCAGAAGACCCCCGAGGAGGTGCGCCGCATCCGCGAGGCGGTGCGGGTGACCGAGCGCGTCTTGGACGAGTTGGGGGCGTTTTTGCGTCCGGGGGTGAGCGAGCTCGAGGCCGCCGCGTTCGTCAAGGCCCGCCACCGCCACTACGGCGTCACGCACTCGTTCGGCGACGGCGCGAACGTCATGGTCGGGAACGCGGGCATCGGCCACCGCCCCGCGAGCGAGGCGCGGGTCACGCCGGGGGATGTGGTGGTGGTCGACATGGGCGTCTACGTCGAGGGCTACACCAGCGACATCCAGCGGACCTACTACGCCCGCCGCGAGGGGGAGAGCGGGCCGCCCGAAAGCGTCCAGCACCGCTTCGTCACCGGCCGGGGTGCCATGATGCGCGCGATCGACGCCATCGCCCCCGGCAAGCGCGGGTTTGAAATCGACGCGGTCGCGCGCGAGCACCTCGAGGCGGGGGGCATCACCCCCTACCCCCACGCGCTCGGCCACCAGATCGGTCGCACCGTCCACGACGGCGGCACGCTTCTAGCGCCCCTGGGTGCCCGCTACGGGGAGCGCGGCAACGTCCCCTTACGCGAAAACGAGGTCTACACCGTCGAACCCGTGGTGCACGGCGTGACGGGCCAGAGCGGGGCGCCCATTGGGCTCGAGCAAGACGTGCTCGTGACCGCCCAGGGGGCCGAACTCCTCAGCACGCCCCCCCGAGAACTCACCCTCATCTAGCCGCACCATGCCCAGCCTCAGGAGGTCCCTATGAAACGCCCCTTCGCCCTCGCCCTTAGCTGCGCGCTCCTCGCTAGCACCGCCTTCGCGCAGACGCGCCTGGTGATCGCCACCGTCGCCGAAGCCTCCGACCTCGACCCGCGCACCACCTACGACGCCTACTCGTACCAGCGCATGTACCCGATTATGGAGACGCTGCTAACCTACAGCCCCGAGGACCTCACCTTGCAGCCGCGCCTCGCCGAGTCGTGGACGTTCGCCGAGGACGGGAGCAGCGTCACCTTCGCGCTGCGCCAGGGGGTCACCTTCCACCACGGGCGCCCCTTTACGGCCGAGGACGTCCGCTACACCTTCGAGTGGGTGTTAAACCCCGACAACCCGGGCGCCAACCCGGGGCTTTTGGAGGACATCACCAACATCGAGGTCTTGGATGAGCACACCGTCCGCTTCGACCTGTCGGGTGAGAACGCCTTTATCCTCAACAACATCGCGCGGCTCCACATCGTCCCGGCCGACCTCGGGGAAGAAGGGGACTTCGGCCGCAACCCGGTGGGCACGGGGCCCTTCGTGTTCGAGTCGTGGGCGCGTGACGACCGCATGGTGTTAAGCGCCTACGAGGACTACTGGGGCGGGCGCGCACAGGTCGACGCGGTCGAGTTTCGGCCCATCACCGAAGACGCCACCCGGCTCCTAGCCTTCGAGGGCGGCGAGATCGACCTCTACCACGGCCAAGTCGTCCCCGCCGAGGTGACGCGTCTAGAGGCGACCGAGGGGATCACCGTCCAGCGCGCCGTCGGTTTGGGGCACGCGTACGTGGGCTTCAACTTCCGCAACGAGGCGCTGTCGGACGTGCGGGTGCGTCAGGCGATAGGCCACCTTATCCCGCGCGAGGCCATCGTCGAACGCATCTTGCAGGGGATCGGTTCGGTCGCCACCGGCCCCATCGCCCCCGGCGTGCCCTGGTACAACCCAGACGTGCCGCGCTACGACTACGACCCCGAGCGCGCCCGCGAGCTGCTCGAAGAGGCGGGTTACGGTGACGGTCTCTCCTTACGGCTCCACACGAACGAGAACCCCGTGCGCGTCCAGATCGCCGAGGTGCTGCAGTTCGAGGCGGCGCAAGTCGGCGTCAACCTCGAGGTCTTCGTCGAGGAGTTCGGTGCCTTTATCGACCGCATCCTGGACACCGACACGGCCGACTTCGACCTCTTCTTGCTCGGTTGGACCGGCAACGTCGACCCGAACTACGCCATGTTCGAGCTCTTCCATTCGCGCGGGGACAACAACTACATCGCTTACACCAACCCCGAGCTGGACGCGCTTTTGGAGGAGGGACGGAGGCTCGAGCCCGGTTCGGAGGAGAGCAACGCGGTCTACCGGGAAGCCCAAGCGGTGCTGATGGCCGACGCGCCCTTCGCTTTTATCAACAACACCGAGGAGATCGGCGTTAACCACGACACCATCACGGGTTGGCAGCTCCACCCGTACGTCTCGGCGACCTTCCAAGACCTGCACTTGGTGGAAAAAGCCCGCTGACACGCCCGGGGACGCCTACCGCCCTCCCCCACCCGCGACCCACCTAGCAACAAGGAACCCGCCTTGCTCCAGTTTCTCCTCAAACGCCTCCTCTTCCTGGCCGTGACGCTCTGGGGCGTCTCGGTCATCGTCTTTTTGCTCGTGCACCTCTCGCCGGGCGACCCGGTGCGCATCATGCTGGGCGAGCAGGCGCGGCCCGACGAGGTGGCGCGCCTCACCCAGCTGTACGGCTTCGACCGGCCCCTCTATGAGCAGTACGGGCGGTGGCTCGCGCAGGCCCTGCGGGGTGACCTGGGCGTCTCCATCCGGCAGGGGGCGCCGGTGCTGCGGCTCATCCTAGAGCGCCTCCCGGCGACGCTCGAGCTGGCCGTGGCCTCCCTCGCGCTGGCGGTCGTCGTCGGCGTCCCGCTGGGGGTGTTGGCGGCGGTGAGGCGCAACACCTGGCTCGACTTTACGAGCATGATCGCCGCCCTTATCGGGGTGGCGGCGCCCAACTTCTGGGTCGGGCTGGTGCTCTTAAGCACGGTGGCCCTTCACGTGAGCTGGCTGCCCATCTTCGGGCGCGGCCCGGCGCTTACAGAAGGGTTCACGGCGCTCCTCACGGCGGGAGACCCCACCCCTTTGTGGAACGGGCTGCGCCACCTCCTGCTCCCCGCCGTGGCGCTCGGCGCGTCGATCATGGCGCTCATCACCCGCCTGACGCGCTCGAGCCTCCTCGAGGTGCTGCGCCGCGACTTCGTGCGCACCGCCCGCGCGAAGGGGGCGCGTCCGAGCCGCGTGGTCTTTGGGCACGCGCTGCGCAACGCGCTCTTGCCCGTCGTGACGGTGATCGGCTTGCAGTTCGGGGCGCTTTTGGGCGGCGCGATCGTCACCGAGGTCGTCTTCGCCTGGCCCGGGCTCGGGCGCCTCACGGTGGACGCCATCAATCAGCGCGACTTTCCCGTGGTGCAGGGGAGCGTCCTCATGCTGGCGGTCGTCTTCGCCCTGGCAAACCTCCTCGTCGACCTCTCCTACGGCTTCTTAAACCCGAGGATCCGCTATGACTAGCCGCGCGACCGGCGACCCCGTGGACGCCGCGCGCCCCAGCGTGGGCGCTTCGGCGCGCCCACGCTGGGTGGGTCGAGCGCTGCGCAACAAGAACGTGGTGATCGGCGGCGGGCTCATCGCCGCGCTCGTGCTGGTCGCCCTCTTCGCCCCGTGGTTAGCGCCCATGGACCCGCACGCACAGGACATCTGGGCGCGCTACGAGGCGCCGCGCGGGCTCGTGGTCGCGGGGCGGCTCAACACGCAGTACGTTTTGGGCGGCGACGAGTTGGGCCGCGACCTCCTGAGCCGCCTGGTGTTCGGCGCGCGCGTGTCGCTGCTGGTGGGGTTCGTGGCGACCGGTTTGTCGCTCGTCTTCGGGGTGCTGCTGGGCGCCGTGGCGGGCTACGCGGGGGGTTGGCTCGACAACCTCATCATGCGCGTCATGGACGTGCTCTTGGCGCTCCCCGGCATCCTCTTGGCGATCGCCATCGTCGCCGCTTTAGGCCCGAGCATCGTCAACGCGATGCTCGCGATCGCCGTCGTGCGCATCCCGACCATGGCGCGCCTCGTGCGCAGCGACGTGCTCGCTTTGCGCGAAGAGGAGTTCGTCGAGTCGGCGCGGGCGCTCGGCGGGTCGCACGCGCGCGTGCTCACGCACATCCTGATGAACGCCTGGGCGCCCGCGTTGGTCCTCAGCACCCTCGGGATGGGCACGGCCATCGTCGCGGAGGCGTCCTTGTCGTTTCTGGGGCTCGGCACGCAGCCGCCCGAGATCAGCTGGGGCCGGATGCTCAGCATCGGGCGCGAAGCGATCCGCACGGCGCCGCACGTCACGCTCTACCCGGGGCTCGCCATCACCCTGACGGTGCTCGGCTTTAGCCTCCTCGGCGACGGGCTGCGCGACGTCTTCGACACGCGGCTCGATGAGGGGGGGTAGCGCAGCCACGTAGATGGGGCACGTGGCCTGTAGCGCGTGGCTAGGCCCCTGCGGTCTGCGGCACCTCACGACCCTGTACGGGCGCCTAGAGGGGCCCGACCCGGCAGGTCCGTAAGTGGTCGCTACGGGTATCGAAAGGTGCGTGGCGACGCTTGTTGCCCTGCGGGCGCAGCCGACCGGATGACACCCGCTACAACCGGTGCCAGCTGTGGGGCGCGTTCAGGGTGAGTAGGCGCGCCGTCTCCGGACCGGGGTTGCGGTAGGTGTGGCGCAGGGCGCTCGAGTAGAACGCCGCGTCCCCCGCTTCGAGCACGGTGAAGTCCCCCTCCCCCACCGCCACCTCGACGCGGCCCTCTAACACGAGGAGAAACTCGTCGCCCGCGTGCCCCTCCTCGTTGTGGTTCACCGCCCCCGGCCCCAGCGTCAGGTGCACCGGCTGCACCCGCCGGTGCGGGTCCCGGAAGTAGAGCGTGGCCTCGACGCCGGGGGGAAACCCCGCTAGGCGCTCCCCCTCGCCCGCGCGCAGCACCCGCAGGCCGCTCTGGCCGCCCTCATTCGGCAACAGGTCGCTGAGGCCCAAACCGAACACCCCCGCGAGCTTTTGCAGGCGCACGGCCGAGACGTTCGTGCGGCCGTTCTCGAGCATCGAGAGAAACGACCGCGAGAGCCCGCTGCGCTCGGCGACCTGCTGCAGGGTGTAGCCGTGCGCCAGCCTCAGCGCGCGCAGGCGGTGGCCCAGGTGGTGGCGGTTCATCGCGCCGCAGACGGCCGCTCAGGCGTCAGGCGAGCGCCGCGCTGCCGGGGTGTGTTCAATAATCTGGACATAAGGTTCAATCTACTAGATCCCGCAGAGCTTGACTAGGACCTTTTGCAGGGCACTGCTCGTCAACGTCGCGCCTCCACCTCCGGGACGCCAAACCGGTGCCCGTGGCCCGGGCGGCCTGGCGTGGCTGCGCGCTCCGCCCACGGCCGTCACCTGCACCGGGGATGTGGGGCGCTTCTCGAGCGTGCGCAACCCCCCGTAGCAGCAGGCAGCTGGTCGTTGTCGGCGACGGCGCTCCCCCCCGAAAAGGGCGTCGCCGACTCCCTACTGGGGCGACGTCTCGGGGGGTGTCGCGGGGCGGTCTGGAAACGGTGGCTGCCACCCTTCTCAAACGCTGCTCCTTTACACTATGCTGACAGAAAGCGACGTGCAGCGGTCACACGGCCACCCGAGAGGGAGCCGTCGGGGGCGGAAAGAAGGCGATGTGGAGCGCATAGAGCGGCAGCGCCCCGGCGGCGCGCGCGTCAGGGGGTCTCGGCTGGGGGTCTGCCATAGCGCCCCCCCACAGCGGTTGACGCGCGTTTTTGACACCCCCATCCTCGCTTGGCAGCGGCTCGAGACCGAGCCTTTGGACGCCGCCTACTACGTCCTCCTGGCTACCGGCGAGGAGCAGGTGCTGTGGATCAACCAACGCGCGCCGCAAGAACCCAAGATCGGCCGCTGCGTCGCCGCCGCCAAGCTGCTCCCCGAGCTGTGCCCCCCCATCGTGCGCGCCGACACGACACGCACGCGGCTCGAGTACCCCTACCTCATCACCCGCTACCTCCCCTCGCCGACGCTCGCCGACGCGTGGCCGCACCTCGACGAGCGCGCCCGAGCCCGAGCGGCCGAAGCCTGGGGACGCACGCTGCGCGCGCTGCACCACGTCCGGGCCGACCTAGCGGGCGACCTCGCCTACCCCGAGAGCGAAGGGCGGCGCCTCGGCGACGCGCTCGAGGCGCAGTGGCAGCGGGCGCTTGTGCACGCCGTCAAAGACCACATGGTCGACACCCCGAAGCTCACGCGCGCCCTGCAGCGCGGCTTAGAGACCGTCGAGGGGGCCCCCATCGCCCTCTGCCACGGCTCCCCAAACGCCGACGCGCTGCTCTTCGACCCGCCCAGGGGGCGCGTCGTCAAGGTGCTTAACTGGTTTGACGCGAGCCGCGCCGACCCTATGGTGGACCTCGCCGCCATCTACTTCACCGACCTCGCCGCGCGGGGGGTGCAGAAAGCCTTTTTGCGCGGCTACGGCCCCCTATCGGTGTGGGAGCGCGAACGCCTGACGTTTTACCAGCTGCACCTCACGCTGCTCGGTTACGCGCGCGCGCTCACCCACCTCCCGCACCAGATCGCGCGCTACCGCCTGCAGCTCGCTGAACGCCTCAAAGACAGGCCGCCCCTCTAGCTCTAGCTGTCGGCGCGCTCGCTGACCCCAGATAACGGCGGCCCGGCCGCAGCCAGCGCCTAGCCCCGCAAAAAGTCGGTCGGCGCCTCCTCCAAGGGGGGCAGGTCCTGCAGCGACTTGAGGCCGAACTCCAAAAGAAACCGCTCCGTGGTGCCGTAGAGCAGCGGCCGCCCGATCACCTCTTTGCGGCCGACGACCTTGATGAGCTCGCGCTCCTGCAGCGTCTCCAGGGTCGACGCGCACGACGCACCCCGCGCCGCCTCGAGCTCCCCGCGCGTAATGGGTTGCTGGTAGGCCACGAGCGCGAGGGTCTCGAGCGCCGCCGCCGAGAGCGCGGGCAGCGGCGGCGGGGCGAGCAGGGGCGACAGCGCCGGGGTCAGCGCGGGGTCCACGACGAGGCGGTAGCCCCCCGCGACCTCCTCGACCACGAGCCCCAAGTCCTGCGCCTGCAGCGCCGCCTGCAGCGCCGCTACGAGGCTCGCCACCTCGCCTTGCGCCACACCGAGCACCGTAGCGAGCTCACGAGCGCCAAGGGGCCGCCCGGCGGCGAGCAGCGCCGCGCAGAGAAGGCCCCTGGCGCGCGACGTCACGTGTTCACTCACGAGCCAACTATACCCCGCTCGAGCGAACGCCTTGGATTAGAGCGAAGAACCGTGAAGCTACCCGAAGGCCCACCAGAACCCCCGAGGTGTTGCGAGCCGGTGAGCCCGCTCTAGGAGATGGCCTAGGCTAAGCGAGCGGAACGAGCGCCCTAGGTTAGCGGTTTTAAGTCTGCGGCGCCTCTACGCTCGTGGCCTCCGGTTTGCGGGCTACCACGCTCTCCCGAGAAACCACCCGCCCCTCGCCACGCTACGGTCGGTGCCTAGCAGCACCCACGGGCGGTGAGGCCGTGCTGAGGCCCGGTTACCGGAGCGACCTCAGCGTTACCTTCGGCGTCAAGGCGTAGCCGACGACACGCGGCGTCGCCACACGTCGCATGGGGCTCTAAGCGGCCAAGCCCTCCGTACGCCCGTGGCGGATTTTTCGCAGAGAGCGGGCGCGCAGAACGCTACGCTGAAGGCCATGCCGGCCAAGTGGTCCCCGCGCGCCTCCCCGCATGTCCTCCAGCGGACGCCAACTCCAGAGCGCAGGACGCAAGGTGTTGCGCTCATCGTCGTGCTCCTCGCCGCCGTGGTGCTCTCAACGACGATCATCGCCATAAGCGCTACTGTTAGCCTCACGAGTCGGCGCCTCACCGTCGACCAAGCCGTCACGCTGCAAGCCCAATACGCGGCCGAGTCGGGTCTCGCACGGGCCCAAGCGCACCTCCAAGACGTCAACGCGCTCCTCAACAAGGTCAGCGTCCGCAACACGAGCGTCGTCGACCTGCGAACGCAGGCGACGAACTTCTGCGGGAGAAACCTCGACTTCTCGCAAAACGTCACGTCCTGCACGGTAAGAGGGGTCGACGCCCGCAATGCGTTTGCGCTCTTTACCCGCTACATCCCCGCAAACGCCGAGGAGTACGGCGGTATGCAGCCCGCAGCCTACTGGGAAGCGCTCGCTTCCGGGACCCCGGTGGTCTCCACTATCAGCCGCGCAGGCCAAGGACATGAGGTGCTCTACCGCGTCTCCTATCAGCTTCTGCCCGAGAGCTTTACCTTCCGGAGCCCTAACACCTACGAGTTCACCTTCGCCGTCCCCGAAATCCGTTCGACGGGAGAGGTGCGCCTCGATAACCGCACGGTAGCCACCCGCAGGATCGTACAGCAAGTCAGCGGCACCAACACCCTAAGCATCTTTGTGCCGTCGTTTGCGCGCAACTTCGTCTTTCGCAACGAGACGACGAGCACCTCGGGTGACCCGCTGTCATTTGGGGCCGACGAGGTCTTTGACGGTCCGGTTCACACCAACACGCGTCCTAATTTTTCCGCCTCCTCCGGGAGGACGCCGACCTTTACGAGCGAATTTACGAGCTGCGCGAAGTCGGCGCGGTTCTCCGGCTACAGCGGCTTGACAAGCCTCGTTACCACCTTTGACGACACCTTTTTCAACAACCCGGATATTCGCAGAACCTTTACCAACCCGCTCCTGCCCCCTCGCTTCGACCTGGAAGACTGCATCGCGCTCCCTACCAACAGCAACAACCAGAAGCGCGCCTCGTTCGGCGGCGACCCCAAAGACAAACGCGACCTTACGGACGCCGAGATGCAAACGGCGTGGGGGCTTAAAATCACGCAGACCACGACGACGACCCGAACGGAGACGGTGCGCGTCCCCGCCTCACCGCTTCCTTGGTACTGCCACTTCTCCTTCTGGGCGCACCTCCCCGAGTGTTGGCGGACGGAGACGCGGACGATTACCGAAACCCAGACGGTTCCCGGCGTGCTCCCCGAGGGGGTGTACTATAGCCGCGGGGACGGCGCGAACACCCCCAACCAAGCGACGACCTGGAACAACGACCCGAGCGTCAACATTGGCGGCGGCATCTACGTCAAAGGCGACGTCGACGAGCTGAGGCTGTCGACCAGCAGCGGGCGTCAAGTGATTCGCCTCCGCCAAGGATCAACGACCACGACCTTCGAGGAGAACGCCAACGGCAGCTGGACGGTCCGTAGCGGCAACACGACGCGGACCTTGACGGGCAAGTTTAACGGCATGATCTACGTCGACGGCAACATCAACGACATGCGCGGCGACGGCACCAGCGCCCCCGACATCGCGGGTCACAGCAAGCTGATGGTGACCTCAACCGGACGCGTGCTGCTCAAAGACGACATCACCTACACGCACATCCCGACTGAAACCAATAAAAACGTCGTGAACGTGCTAGGCATCTATTCAAGCGGCGACAAGTGCAACGAGACCCCCTCGCCCCCGCTGCGCTGCGGCAGCATCCTCGCTGACGGCGCCAACAACCGAGACCTCACCATCCACGCTTCGATCATGGCGACCAAGCAGATCAGCAGCTCGCCGACGAGCGCCAGAAAGGGCGAGGGCTTCGGCGCGGCGCGGCACAACGAAAACCTGGGGTTGGTCAACGGGCGAAGGGTTCGCCTCAACCTCCTAGGCGGCGTGATCGAACACCAATCCCAAACGATTAGCACGGGCAGTGGCGGCTACATCCGCAACTACACCTACGACCCCCGCTTTAACGACGGTTACGCCCCCCCCTTTTTTCCAGACCAAGCCGACATCACCAACCCACACGCCCCCGTCACCTGGCAAAACCGCGCCATGCTCGGCGTCGGGCGGGGGATCTGGCAACAGGTCGCTAGCCCATGAGCAAGGGGTTTACGCTCCTCGAGCTCCTGATCGTCTGCGCCTGTATAGGGCTCCTGTTAGGCGTAGGGGGCGTGCTCTTTACGGGGGCGATCAACCGCAGCCGCCTCGCCGAAGCGAGCGCGCAGCTCGTCGGGGACCTGCAGCGGGCGCGGAGCGCCGCCCAGCGCTACAACCAGAACGCCGAGCTCGAGGTCAGAGCGACCACGGCGAGCGCGTATACCCTGACCATCAACGGCCGGAGCACCGAGCGCCGGCTGCCGGCGGGGACACAGCTAAGGACCCCGTCGCCGACAGCTATCCGTTACCACGCCCCTTTTGGCGAAACGAGCGGCACCAACGTGACCTTAACCGTCGAGCTGCAGCGCGGCCGCGCTCAGCCGCGTTACGTTCGGGTCATAGGGGTGACCGGCAAAGTGTATACGGGAGTCGGTCCGTGAAGTCGGCGCGCGGCCTGACGCTCCTTGAAGTGCTCGCCTCGATCGTCATCCTAGGCGTGCTGATGACCGTCGTCCTGTCGCCGCTGACACAGCTCTTTGCGCGCACGGCGGTGAGCGGTCGGACGCTCCGGCTCACCACCCAAGCCCAAGAGATCGCCGAGAGCATTCGGGGCCAGTGGCGCGCTATTCCCTACCCCGCAGACGGCAGCCAAGAGTCGGAGGCGCAGCAGAAGCTGCGCGCCCAAAACCGCGAACGCTACGAGAAGACCTGTTTTCAGCTGCCACGCGTGAGTGGCGCGCGGCTGCAGCTCGAGGTGTGGGCGCTCGATCGCCGCGGTAACGAGGTCAGCCGCCTGACGTGGCACGAGACGTGCCCCGCCACAAGCCCCGCCACCATCCCCCCGCTAAAGCGCCTCAAAGTCACCTTGAGCGCCGACGACGGTACCCAGAGCCACCTCACGCTCGACGTACCGAAGCCGTAGCCATGCAGCACCCCTACCGCCCTAGCACCTCACCGCACACCCCTAGCCACAACGCCGGCATGACCCTCGTCGAGCTGCTCGTCGCCGCCGCCCTCATGGGGGTGCTCATGCTCGCCTTTACCCAAGTGTTTGGCGGCTCGCTGCGCGCTTCCGGAGAGCTGAACGCGCGTAACGAACTGCTCAGCGAGGCGCAGATCGCCCAGCAGTTCGTCGCCGCGAAGCTCCAAAACGCGTTTTACGTCTACCCGAGCGGCAGCGCCATCCAACTTTCGCAGAGCGGCGCAACCACGCAAAACACCACCCGTAGCGGCGCGGGCCAGCAGTGGCGCGTCGGCACCGACCCCTTTATCGCGCTGCTGCTGCCCCCGACCGGTCGCGGCCAGTGCCCCGCCAACGCCGCCTCGACGAGCGTCAAGAACGCCAACCGGCAGTTTTGCTTTACCTTCCACGCGTTTTACCCGGTGCACCGCGGGACGCTCGTGCGCTCCGGCCTCGCCTCGGCGCCACCTCACGACCCCCAAAACGACGACACCTGGGTGCTGATGGAGTACCGCGCCAACCTCTTCGACGGCGTCGACCGCACGCTCGACCAGGTCGCACAGCCCCCCCTCGACCGGCCCGACCTCTACCGCAGCCGCTCGGCGCAGATGCTGGCCGACTACGTGCAGCCGACCACGCTCGCGCCCCGTTACACGATGTTTAGCACCGACGAACAGGGCGGTACGGTCTACTCGGTGGCCTTTGAGCTCAGGATGCTGCAGCGCCGCGTCGGCAAGGCGCTGACGGCCCCCGCCGGTTTAGCGCCACTGAGCACCCGCGTCTACCCGCGCAACGTGCCCTAAAACCGGGGCGCTAGGGCAGCAAACCTACTCGTCCCCCGAGAGCACCGCCAAAAACGCCTCCTGCGGCACCTCGACGGTGCCCAGCTGCTTCATCCGCTCCTTGCCCTTTTTCTGCTTTTCCAAAAGCTTGCGTTTGCGGGTGATGTCGCCGCCGTAGCACTTGGCGGTGACGTCCTTGCGGAAAGCGCGCACGGTCGCGCGGGCGATGATCTTGCCGCCGATGGCCGCTTGGATGGGGACGGCGAACATCTGCCGGGGGATCACCTCGGCCATCTTGTCGACGATCTTGCGGCCCAAGCTGTAGGCCTTGTCGCGGTGGACGATAACAGCTAGCGCGTCGACCTTTTCGTCGTTAACCAAAATGTCGAGCTTGACGAGCTTGCCCTCGCGGTACTCGAGCGGTTCGTAGTCCATGCTGGCGTAGCCGCGCGTCAAGCTCTTGAGGCGGTCGTGAAAGTCGTAGAGGATTTCGCCGAAGGGGATCTCGTAGCGCAGCTCGACGCGGCGGCCGTGGTAGACCATGTTTTTCATCTCGCCGCGGCGCTCTTGCAAAAGCCCCATGACGTTGCCCACGTACTCCTCGGGGACGTAGACGTTCAGCCGCACGAAGGGCTCAAGGATGCGCGCGATCTTGTCCGGTTCGGGCAAGTCGGCGGGGTTTTGAATGTGCTCCCTTGAGCCGTCCGTGCGCTCGACCTCGTAGATAACAGCCGGGGCGGTGGCGATAAGCCCCAGCCCGAACTCGCGCTCGAGCCTCGCCTGGACGATATCGGCGTGCAACAGACCCAGAAAGCCGCAGCGAAAGCCGAAGCCGAGCGCCTCGGAGGTCTCCGGTTCGAAGGAGAAGGCGGCGTCGTTTAAGGAGAGCTTTTCGAGCGCCTCGCGCAGCTTGGGGTAGTCCTCGGAGTCGGTCGGGTAGAGCCCCGAAAAGACCACCGGCTGCGCGGGTTTAAACCCCGGGATGGGGGCCGATACGGGGTTTTTGTCGGAGGTGATGGTGTCGCCGATCTGCGTGTCGGCGATGTCTTTGATCGCGGCGGTGATCCAGCCGACCTCGCCCGGGCCGAGCTGGTCCGACACGGTCGGGGCGGGCGAGAAGTAGCCCACCTTGTCCACCTCGAAGGTCTTGCCGGTGCTAAAGATCCGGATGACGTCGCCCTTTTTAACGGTGCCGTCCATTACCCGCACGAACGAGATGACGCCCTGATAGGAGTCGAACATCGCGTCGAATATGAGGCACGACAGGGGCGCGTCGGGGTCGCCCTTGGGGGGGGGCAGGTGGGCGATGATCCCCTCTAGGATCGCCTCGACGTTCTCGCCGGTCTTCGCGGAGACCGCCACGGCGGTGTCGCCGGGGATGCCGATGACCTCCTCGAGCTCGGCGATCGCCCCCGGCACGTCGGCGTTGGGCAGGTCGATCTTGTTGATCACAGGCAGCACCTCGAGCCCGTTGTCGATCGCCAGGTAGGCGTTCTGGATGGTCTGCGCCTCGACCCCCTGCGAGGCGTCGACGACCAAGAGCACCCCCTCGCAGGCGCGCAGCGCGCGCGAGACCTCGTAGTTGAAGTCGACGTGGCCGGGGGTGTCGATGAGGTTAAAGAGGTAGCGCTGGCCGCTTTTGGCGGTGTAAAAGAGGCGCATCGGGGTGGCTTTGATGGTGATCCCCCGCTCGCGCTCGAGCTCTAAGGTGTCTAGCATCTGGTCGCGGCGCTGCCGTTCCGAGACCGCTTGGGTGAGCTCGAGGATGCGGTCGGCAAGGGTCGACTTGCCGTGATCCACGTGCGCGATGATCGAGAAGTTGCGAATCTCCACGCCTCATTCTAGCGCGCGCCGCCAGCGCCGGCCGTCGGAGGGGCGCCCACGTGAGCGTTCGTCGCTTTCTCCCTGCCGCTTTTGTGTCAGCATCACGGCGTGGACGCTGCACGCTTCTACGGTCACGAGCGGCACCAGGACTTCTGGTTGGGCGAGGGCCCCCGCCGCGCCCTTCTCGTGCACGGGTTCCCGGGGACGCCGGCGGAGCTGCGGGCGCTAGGGGGCTGGCTCGCCGCGCGCGGCTTTAGGGTCCACGCCCCGCTGCTGCCGGGTTTCGGCGCCGATATCCCCAACCTCGGCAAGACGCGCCGCGCGGCGTGGCTCGGGGCGGCGCGCCGCGCTTGGGAGGCGCTGCGCGAGGGGCAAGGGGCGCAGACGGTCCTATTGGGCTTTTCGATGGGGGGCGCCCTCGCGCTTCAGGTCGCCGCCAGAGGCGCCCCCCCCGACAAGCTCGTCCTCTTGGCCCCTTTTTGGCGGCTGCGCGACCCCAGGGCGCGGTGGCTCCCCGCGCTGCAGTACGCGGTGCGCGAGCTGAGGCCCTTCGAGAACACCGACTTTAGCGCCAGCACCGTGCGGGCGCAGTTCGCGCGGCTCGAGCCCAGCTTGGACCTCGACGACCCCGCCGTGCAGGAGGCGCTCCGCACGCAGGTCGCCCTGCCGACCTCCGCGCTCGTCGAGCTGCAGCGCCTCGGCGCCGAAGCCTACCGCGCCGCCCCCCGCGTGCGGGCGCCCGCGCTCGTCATCCAGGGGCTTGATGACGACACCGTCGCCGCTACCGACACCCGCCGCCTGGCGCTGCGCCTCGGCGGCCCCGTGACGCTCTTCGAGGTGCCCGGCAGCCATCACCTCATCGCGCCCGGTGGCCCCGAGTTCGCCGGGCTCTGCGAGCGGCTCGAGCGGGAGCTGTTGTAGCGGCGTGCCTAGCGGCGTGCCGCCGCGCGGGTCGCGCGAGCGCGCGCCGCTCACCCCTCCAGCACGATCCTCCGGTCGACCTGGAAGATGTCGTTGGGCGGCGCCTTGCGGGAGATGAGGCACACCTCCGAGACGGTAAAGCGCACGGGCTCCCACGACGCCGACAGCTCCTCCACGAGGCTCCGCAACCGCCCCTTGCCCGCGACCTGCCCGACGCTGAGGTGCGGGGTAAAACCGCCCTTAAACGAGCGGGTGTCACCAAAGCTCGGCAGCGCCCGGTAGAGCGCCTCCTGAAGCGCTACGACGGGTTCTCGGGGCTCGGGCGCGAGCCACAGCGTGTAGCGCTCCTGGCCGTGGCGAAACCAGGAAAAGCGCGCCAGGGTCACCTCGAAAGGCCGCTGCTCCCACCCTACCGGCGCCAGTTCGGGCAAGACCCGGTTGAAGTCGCGTTTGGGGGCGAAGGGGTAGAGCAGCGTGAGGTGCGGCATCCAGCGCCGGAACTGCCGGTCGTGAAGGCGGCGAATCTCCTGGATGGGCCCCCACACCGTCGGCGGCGGGATGATCACCAGGGCGGTTTGGTGCGTCTTCTCCATCCCTACAGCTTACCGGCGGCGCTACTCCTGTTCGCGGCGCAAGGCGAGGTCGCGCCCCCGCGGTCGGCGGCCGCGACCCACGAGGTAGAGGAGCCCGAGCATCCCGCCAAAGAGCGCCGCGCCGATAACGATCACCAGCAGCACGCGAAAGGGCGCCAGCGTCACCTCGGCGAGGTAGGCCATGAGGTCCGCCAGGCGCCACGACGCCGGGTAGTCCGAGAAGGCGAGCGCGACGAGGAGCGCCGCGAACGCCCCCCCTTTGAGGAGCGCCGCCCCGGAGAGCTGCGGAACGCGCCCCACGCGCACGAGCACGAGGCAGAAGAGGCCCAAAAGCGTCGCTAGCAGCGTGGGTTGCAGGGTGTCCAAGGTTCTAGTGTGACACGGCGCGCCGTGAGCGCGCGTGAGAGGGCGTCAGGGGACATGTGCCGGTCCGATCTCCTCGAGCCGGTACCCGCGCGGATAGGTGCGCGTCGGCGGCAGGGTGTAGGGTCTGCGGCGCGGGGGCAAAAGGCGCGCGACGCGGGCGCGGAGCTTAAGGGCCGCGACGACGCCCACGCGCACCCACCAGGGCGGCAGCGCGAAACCGAAGGCGAGGCGCATTCGCGCGTCGAACAGGGCGTGAACGACGGGTTTGCCGAAACGCCGGAGCGGTCTGGGGAGCACCCAGCTGAGAAAGAGGTCGCGGGTCACCTCGGCCAAAAGCTGGTTGTCGGGGCTATAGGCGAAGTGCTCGCGCTCGTAAGCTAGGCTAAAGCGCTCGAGTTCGGCGATGGTGTCCGGGATCCCGCGGATCGCCATCCTCCGCCCGACCTCGCGCCAGAAGAGAAAGATCGCCGCGCGCTCGTTGTCGCTTAAAGGGCGCACGCCGAAGCGGGCGTTCCAGCGCAGGGGCTCTAAGACGAAGGTCGAGAGCACGTACAAAAACTCGTCGTTGGGGATCTTGTAACGCCGGTGGATCTGGTTCATCCGGCGGATCGCGGCGCGGCCAGGGGGCGAGTCGTAGCCACAAAGGCCGATCGTGCTCACGAGGATCACCGTGTCGTCGTAGCGCTTTTGGGTGCGGTGGACGAACTCGCCCGTCGCGACCATCAGCTTTGAGCTGTGCGGCACCCCGAAGGTGCGCAAGAGCGCCCGCTCGAGCGCGCGCTGCGAGTCCCAGGGCAGGTCGAAGGCGCTCGTTAGGTACACGATGCGCTGATGGTCCCGGACCGGGTCGAGGCGAGCTATCTCGCGCGTGACGTTGCGGCGCAGACCCTTACGCTTCACCCGTTTAGTCTAAGGCGCTCCCCCCGTCCGCACCGTCGCCCGGGCCGCTAGGCGCCCTCTCGGCGCCCCACGAAGTAGCCGAGAAAACCCGTGATGATCGACGTTATGACCCTTACGGCGAGCTCGCGGTTGTGAGGGTCGAGCGCCGGGTCCTGCAGCCGCCAGCCGCTATAGAGGAGCGCGGCGACGAGCAGCAAAAACACGGCCCCCTTGACCCACAGGCCGAAGAGGTGCTCGCGCCGCTCGCGCACGAGCCGCGCGGCGCGGTCGTCGGGGTGCTCTTCGGTGCGCACCTCGACGGTCATGTTGGGGCCGAGGGCGTCTTGAAGGTTGTAGGCTTTGGGATCGCTGCCCTGCAGGTCAGGCATGAGGGAGCCGCCGACGGGGTCGAGGCGGGGGCGTGCTGAAAGGGCTAGAAACCGACGACTTCGGTGGCGAGCTCTTGGTCGGGGGTCGCGGCGCCGACCTTTTTCCCTTCGCGCTTGGCGCGCTGCGCAAAGTCCATGAGGGCGATGCTGCGGCGCAGCACCTCGCTCTTAGAGGTGTGCGAGGCGCGCGCCAACTCCTCTAAGAGCGCGTTGAGTTCGGGCGAGAGGTCGACGGTGAGGCGCACCGTCCGCGCGTTCGACGAGGCCATGAGCCCCTCCTATGCTGACAGTCTACGGCAAAAGTACGGCATCCAGCTTCACGCGGCCCCGATGAGCTCCTCGACCTTGCGGACGTAGGCTTTCGGGTCGGCCTTGCGCTCGAGCCCGCCCGCAGACAGGTAGCGCACCTTGCCGCAAACCGCCCGCTCCGCCCAGGGGCGGTCGTGTTGGCCGAACACCCAGGCGACGTTGGCGTACGAGTTGGCGTCGCGGCCGTCCAAAAAGTAGCGGTTGTTGAGATGCAGCGCCGTCTCAAAGGCCTCCTCCGGCGAGGGCGACCACTCGAGGATCTTCTTGCCCCAGTACATGCGCATGTAGTTGTGCATGTAGCCCGTGTGCAACATCTCCTTCATAGCGGCGTTCCAGTAGGGGTCGTGCGTCTCGGCGGCCTCGAGCTGCTCGCGGGTGTAGAGGTGCTCGCGCGCGTCGCCGCGGTGCTCGTCCAAAGTCTTGCGCGCCCACGCGGGGAGGGCGTCGTAGCGGTCGTAGTGGGGTTCGTAGAACACGAAGTTCATCGGCAGCTCGCGGCGCACGATGAGCTCCTCAAGGTAGACCTCGGCGTTTTTGCCCGCACCCGCCCGCTGCACCTCGAGCGCGACGAACACGGGCGAGATCTGCCCGAAGTGCAGATACTTGCTCATGTGCGAGACGTTGTTCGTCTGGGGCTGGTTGCGCGTCGCCGCGTAGTCGCCGAAACGCTCCCTCAAAAAGGCCCGCAGCACCCGCTCCCCCTCGCGGGTGCCGCCGCGAAAGCGCCGAACCGGCGCGACGCTGGTGTCGAGCTTTAAAGACGCCAGGAGCGCCCCGGGGTCGGTGAGGTCGAGCCCCTCGACCCCGAGCTCCCGTGACGGCGCGCGCAGCGCCACCTCCTCGACGTCGCGCAGGTACGTCTCCAGGTGCCGCGTGAGCTTGGGCCGGAGGGTGCGCGCGGCGTGCTCCTTTTTGTCCGACGCCACCTCCACGGGCACCACCACGTCGCTCTCGACCTGCACCACCCTGCAGCGGGCCTCGCGGGCCACGCGCTCGCGCCAGAGGCGCTGGTGCCGCAAGTAGCCGCGGTCGCAGACGAGCAGCGCAGCGTCCTGTGCGAGGCGCAGCGCCACCTCGTCCGGACGCCCCCGCTGCACCACGAACGCGATGCGGCGCTCCGCGAGCGCCTCGGCGACGTCCTGCAACCCCTCTAACAGAAACGCGTAGTGCCGCGCGTTCGCCTCGGGGTAGTCGTCCATCAGCCCGAAGGCGACCAAGAGGGGTTTGTTGAGGTCGTTCGCCCACATCGCGGCGTGCTCGAGCGCGTGGTTGAAGCGCGCGCGCTGCGATTGCTGCATCCAGTAGAGGACGTAGCGCCCGTCCGCGAGGTCGTGGTCGTTGAGGGCCTTTACGCGCGCGTCCTGAACGCCTGTCATAGCGCCATCTTGGGCGCCGCGCGCGCGCACCGCAGCGGCGGGGCTTACGGTGACGGGCGCCTTCGACGCGTTCCCGGTGCGTTCCCAGCACGCTTCTAGCACGACTGTGGCGCCGCCTTACGCCGTTTAGGGGGTGGCGCGCCTAGAGTAGCCCCATGCCCCCCCGACGCATCCCCCCGAAAGCCGGCCAGGAGTCCGTCTGGGACTACCCGCGCCCACCAAAGCTCGAGCCCACCACCAGACACCTGCGCGTCGCGTTCGCGGGCGTCACCGTCGCCGAAACGCGGCGGGCGCTGCGGGTGCTCGAGACCTCACACCCACCGGTCTACTACTTCCCGCCCGAGGACGTGCGGCTCGACCTGCTGGAGAGGACGGCGCGCAGCACCCTGTGCGAATTCAAGGGCCGCGCGGTCTACTGGACGCTGCACGCCGGCGGCCGGCGGAGCGAGAGCGCCGCCTGGAGCTACCCCCACCCCGCGCCCGGTTACGAGGCGCTCAAGGACTACCTGGCCTTCTACCCGAGCCGCGTGGAGAGCTGCTGGGTGGACGGCGAACGGGTCACGGCGCAAGCGGGCGACTTCTACGGGGGGTGGATCACGGGGGACATCGTCGGGCCGTTCAAGGGGGGGCCGGGGACGTGGGGGTGGTAAACCGACCAGCGGGGCGCAGAGCGTGGGTCGTCAGCACGGGCAGCCAGCCCGCGCGCTCGAGGCCCCGCAGCTCAAGGGGCTCTCGCACCGCCCCCTCAGCCGGCGGGTGGGCGGCGCGGTAGGGGCGGAGCGGACCGCGGGGCACCCCGCTCTGTAAGCTAGAGCGCGTGGAGCTGCTGCGCGCGACCGACCTCACCTACCGCCACCGGGGCCAACCGGAGCCGCTGCTGCGCGGGGTGAGCTTGTCGCTGCGCGCCGGGGAGAAGGTCGGGCTGGTCGGGCGCAACGGCGCGGGTAAGAGCACGCTGCTGGCGCTCCTGACGGGCCAGCTCGCCCCGGACGAGGGCAGGGTGGTGCGCGCGCCCGGGTTGCGCGTGGCCTATGTGCCGCAGGGGGGCGGCGCGCTGCGCGGCACCGTCTGGGAGGTCGCGGCGGGGGCGCTCGCGCACGTGCGGGAGCTCGAGGCCGCCCTGAGGGGCGAAGAGGTGCGCCTCAGCCGCGGCGAGGACCGCTTGGAGGCTTACGGGGCGCTGCTCGAGGCGTTTGAACGCGCGGGCGGTTACACCGCCGAGGCGGCGCTGCGCGCGCACCTCGCGCAGGTGGGGTTGGGTGACGCAAACGAGGCGCGCGGCGCCGAGACCCTCTCGAGCGGTGAGCGGGTGCGCCTCGCGCTGGTTCGCGCCCTCGCCGAGCGGCCCGATGTGCTGCTCCTCGACGAACCGAGCCTCTACCTCGACCTGCCGGCCCGGCGCTGGTTAGCGGGCGCGCTCGCGGCCCATCCGGCGGCCCTCCTGCTCGCTTCGCACGACCGCGCGCTCTTAGACGCCGTCACGACCCACACGCTGCACCTGCACGGGGGGCAGCTCACGCGCTACCGCGGCCCCTACAGCCGCTTTCGGGCGCAGAGCGAGCACGCCAGTTTGCGCGCTGCCAGGGAGACGCGGCGCCGCGCCAGGGAGCGGGCGCTACTAGCGCAGAGGCTGCGGGCCCAACCCACGGCCGAGCGCCGGAAGGCGGTGGCGCAGCGCTTGGCGCGCTTGGCGGGGGGTGCGGAGGTGACGCCCGCGCGCGCAGCGCCGCTCGCCCTGGGCACCGAAGCGCCTCGCCCCCGCGAGGTCCTCGTCGAGGCGCGGCACCTGCGCGCCGAGCGCGGCGGACGGACGCTCCTCGCGGACGCGCACGTGCGCCTCTACGCGGGCGACAAGCTCGCCGTCGTCGGGGCCAATGGGAGCGGCAAGAGCACCCTGCTGCGGCTCCTCGCGGGCGAAGCGGCCTCCGAACACCCCGAGGGCACCGTCCGGTACGCCCGCGGGGTTCGTCTGGCGTTGTTCGACCAGCAGACGCGGGGTCTAGAGGACGGGGTGCCCCTAAGCGAACACCTCACGCGCTTCGTTTCGGAGCCGCGCGCCCGCTCGCTCTTGGCGCTCGCCGAGCTGAGCAGCGCGTGGGACGCGCTTCCCGAAACCCTCTCGGGTGGCGAGCGCGCCCGCGCCGCCCTGGCCCTTGTGATGGCGACCGAGGCCAACGTGCTGCTTTTAGATGAACCGAGCGAGCACCTCGACGCCGCCACCACCGAGCGCCTCGAGGCCGCCCTACAAGGCACCGAGGCCGCCGTGGTGCTCGTGACGCACGACGCGGCGCTCGTCGAGGGGGTGGCCGAGCGGGTCTTGGCCATCCAAGACGGCGAACTCACCGAGTACCGGGGCGGGCTCGCGGGCTTTTTCGCGGGGACGCGGCGGCTCGAGCCCGACCTGCCGGAGCTGGCGGCGCCCGACCCCGAGGAGGCGGAGGACCCGGAGGCGGCGCTAGGGCGGCTCGAGGACGAAGCGTTGGCGATCGAAGACCGGCTCGCCGACCCCACGCGGCTGACGGAGCGCGACCGCGAACGCCTGCGGCGGCGCCTCCGGGAGCTGACGCACGAGCGCTCCGAGCGCTACGACGCCCGCTTGCCGCCCCCCGGGCCCGCCTACCGCACCGCTCACGCGGGCGTCGCCGTCTGGACGGACGGGCTCGGCGCGCCCGTGGTGCTCGAGAGCGGCGCGGGGCTCACCGTGCGCCTGTTCCGGGAGGCGGCTGCGGGGCACCTCGCTTTCAACCCGCCGCCGGGTCGCTGCGTCCTCCCCTGGGCGCGCGCGGCGGTGCTAAGGGGGGCCGTGCGGCTCGCGTTCGAGCACCTGGGGCTGCGGGTGGTGCAGCTTCAGGTGGGGGCCGACGAGCGGACGGGCAGCTTCACCGAGGCGCTCGCCGCCGCCGGCTTCCAGAGCGCGGGCGAGGGGTGGTGGCTTCTAGACAGAGACCGCTACGAGCGGCTCGCGGGGTACGTGCGGGGCCCTCCCCACGCGCGCTTCCGAAAGCGTAGGCGCAAGCGGACACCGGCCCGCGCGGCCCCCAAGAACGCTCGGTGAGAGGGCCTTTAGGTACCCTTTACCCCGTTCGACCGGCAGCAGCGTAGGCTAAAAAGGTGCGTCGCCTCCTCCCCATCACCCTCTGGGCCCTCTCGGCACTCCTGCTGCTCGTCTGGACGCTCGCCCCACCCCCCGCCGCGTGGATCGACGCCGTGTACACCCCCGTGCTCTACGCGGGCGTGGCGCGCGCGATCATCCCGGTCACGGGCGCCCTCCCCTTCTCGCTCGCGGGGCTGTTGGGACTAGGCGGCGCGCTCTGGCTCGGCGTGAGCCTCGTCAGGTCGTGGCGGCGCCTCGGTCTTCGCACCTTCCTCCAACGCTGGGGGCTGCGCGCGCTCTTTTTCGGCACCGTCCTCTGGGCACTCTTTCTCGTCATGTGGGGCGCCAACTACGCGCGGACGCCGCTCGAGACCCGCTACGGCCTCCCCGAGGGCCCCACCCGGAGCGCCGAGGTCGCGCAGCTCGCGAGAGACCTCGCGCAGGTCATCGCGCAAGACGCGCCGGCGAAGAGGCCCCCCGACGCGTGGGCGCGGGGGGTCGCGGCGGCGCGCACGGCGCTCGAAAAGACCGTGGCGGCCCTCGAGGGTCGCACCCTCACCCTGCCGCGTTACGTCAAACGCACCCCGCCGGGGCTGCTTATCTTCTCGGGTCAGGCGACCGGCATCGTCGTGCCGTGGACGTTAGAAGCGCACGTCGACGGCGCCCTCCCCCTCCCCTACGCCCTCGGCACGGCGCTCCACGAGCTGGCGCACCTCGCGGGCTACGGCAGCGAGGCCGAGACGGACTTCGTGACGGGTCTCGCGGGGCTCACCGCAGACGACCCCTTGTTGCGCTACAGCACCGCGCTGACGCTCTTTTCAAGGGCCGCACGCAGTCTGGAGCGAGACGCCTACCGGGAGCTCTACGCGGCGCTCCCCGCGGTCGCGCGCGAGGACATTGCGGCCTTGCGGGCGGTCTACGACCGCTTCCTCCCGCCGCGCCCGGCGGCTTGGCTGCAGACGCTCTTTTACGACACCTACTTGCGCAGCCAGGGCGTCGGCGCGGGCGTCGCCGACTACGACCGCGCGACCGAGTTGCTCGTAGGGGCGCAGCGTTCGGGGCTGCTGCGTTTCGACGCGGCCAGCGGGCGCTTCGAGGTGGCGCTCGAGGCTGGCCCCTAGAACCCGACGCCCTGCAGCGCACCGAGCAGCCACAGCGTCGCCGAGACGCTTAGAGCCGCCCCGAAGGTCGCCACCACGACCGTGCGCGCGACCTCCTCGGCGTCGCCGCCGAACTCCAAGGAGAGCATGAACGTGTTGACTGCGGGCGGCATCGCCGCGAGCAGCACGAGCACCGCGAGGTCGAGGCCGCGCGCACCGACGAGCCACGCGCACGCGAAACCCACAAGCGGCCCGCCCACGAGTTTAAAGGATGCCGCGAAGAGGGTCATGGGGCTCGGCCGGAGCACCCCCGCGCTACCGATCTGCAGCCCCAACACGAGGAGCACCAGGGGGATGGCCGCGTCGCCGAGGAGCTCAAGGCCGCGCATCACCCCGGCTGGCGGCAGCGCCCCGAGCGCGTTGCAGGTGAGCCCCAACAGGGCCGCCCAGAGCACCGGCAGCCGCAGCACGCCGCCCAAGGGCAACTCGCGAAACCCGCGGCTCGGCGCCAGCACGAGCGGCCCGCAGGAAAAGAGCACCACCGACGAGAGGACGAAGAGCACCAGCGCGCGCTCCAGCCCCGCTTCACCGAACGCGAAGAGCGCGAGCGGCAGCATCATGTTGCCGGCGTTGCCGAAGAGGCTCGTCGCGACGAAGGCGCGCCGCTTGGCCCCCTCCAGGAGGCGCGAGCACGCGAGCGCCGCGAGCGCTATCGTCAGCAGAAAGAGGAGCTGACCCGCCACGAGCACGCCGATGTCAGCTGCTGCCAGCGCGGTCGTCGCCAGAGACGAGAAGACGAGCGCGGGCACCGCGCCGTAGAGCGCGAGGCGGTTTAAGGGCGCGATCTCGAGCCGCAGCGTGCGGCCCAGCACGGCCCCGGCGGCGAGCACGACGAACACGGGTAAGAGGACGTTGAAAAGCGCAGCGGTCACGGTGGCCTTTCTGCGAGGGGCGGCATGACGCCCTAATCTAACCCCCGGACCGCCCTTCACGCGCGGTAGAGTGCGCTCATGACGCCCCTACAAAAGCCCGCGCCCCTCCAGACCCTCACTGGACGCCTCGTGCTGCCCGAGGGTGTCGTGCCCGGGCGGCTCGAGTTTGGCACCCACCTCCGGCGCCTCGAGCGAACCGGTGACGCCGCCGGCCCCCTGATCCTGCCCGGTTTTATCGACACGCACGTCCACGGCGGCGGCGGCGGCGACACCATGGACGGCCCCGAGGGGGTGCGGGCGCTCGGCAGGCTGCACCTGCAGCACGGCACCACGACGCTCCTGCCGACGACCATCACGAACCCGTGGGGGCGCGTCCTGGCGGCTTTGGAGGGGGTGCGGGCGGTGCGCGCCGAGGCCAGCCCGGAGCTACCCGACCTGCCGGGGGTGCACCTCGAGGGCCCCTTTTTAAACCCCGAGCGGTTGGGGGCGCAACCGCCCTACGCGGTCGCTCCCACGCCGGAGCGCGTGGACGCGGTGCTCGCCGCGGGCGTCGTCTGCGTGGTGACGCTCGCCCCCGAACTGCCCGGGGCGTGCGACGCAGCGCGGCGCTTCGCCGCGGCGGGGGTGCGCGTCAGCGTCGGGCACACCGCCGCGACGTTCGAGCAGGTCGCGGCGCTCGCTGAGACCGTGCGGGCGGCGGGCGGCACCTTGGGCTTTACCCACCTCTACAACGCCATGGGGGGCCTCGCGGGGCGCGACCCCGGCGCCGTCGGGGCCGCGCTGGCGGACGCGGCGGCCTTCAGCGAGCTCATTTTGGACCTGCACCACGTCCACCCGGGGAGCTTTCGAGCGGCCCTCGCCGCCAAACCCAGCGGGCTCCACCTCGTGACCGACGCCATCCGCGCGTGCGGCCTCGGCGAGGGCGAGACTGAGCTCGGCGGACAGCGGGTCACCGTGCGGGGCGGGGCGGCGCGGCTGCCGGACGGGACGCTCGCGGGGAGCGTGCTGACCTTGGACGCCGCGCTGCGCCACGCGGTCGCGGCGGGGGTGCCCTTGGCGCGCGCGAGCCGCCTCCTGTCGGAGACGCCCGCGCGCTACCTAGGCCTAAGCGATAGAGGGCGGCTCGAGGTCGGCCTCCGCGCCGACCTGGTGGTCATGAATGAAAGGCTCGAGGTTGAAAGGGTCTACCGCTCAGGCCAGCGCGTCCGCTAACCCCCCGCCACCGGTCGCCGAAGCAAGACGAGCGTCGCTACCGGCCCGATGAGGGAGACGAGCCAGGTAACGAGCAAAAAGAGCAGTTGATGGGTAAGGGTGTGCTTTTGCGACGTGAAGATCGCCCACGTCACCCAGGTGGCAACCCCAGGGACGCGAGCAGGATCACGACCTCGTAGAAGCCCATAGGCCCCACCCTCACGTCTCGATCTCCCCTAGCGGCACCTTTTTGCCCGGGTTCATGATGTTGTGCGGGTCCAGCGCGCGCTTAAGGGTGCGCATCACGTCCAGTGCAGCGCCGTGTTCGCGCGCCATGTAGCGCAGTTTGCGCAGCCCCACCCCGTGCTCGCCCGTCGAGGTGCCCCCGAGCGAGAGCGCGAGCGCCACGAGCGCGTGGCCGAGCGCCGCCACGCGCTGCGCCTGCCCCGCGTCACCCGCATCGTAGAAGATGGTCAGGTGGAAGTTGCCGTCGCCGACGTGCCCGATGAGGTAGGCCGAGAAGCCCGCCTCGCGGCACGCGGCTAGCGAGCGCGTCACGGCCTCGGGCAGCGCCGAGATGGGCACGGCGAGGTCGGTAATCAGGCTCCGCTTGCCGGGGTTCTGGGCGACGATGGCGTAAAAGGCCCCGTGGCGGGCGTGCCAGAGCTCGGCGCGCGCCGCCGCGTCGTGGCTCGCCTCGAACGCTAGCGCCCCGTGGTGCTCGGCGAGCTCGCGCGCGAGCGCGACCTCCTCGGCGATCCCCGCGGGGTTACCGTGGAACTCTAAAAACACCGTCATCTCCTCCGGGTAGCGCGTCCCCGAGTGGGCGTTCACCGCCGCTATGCTCAAGGGGTCGACGAGCTCGCAGCGCGCGACCGGCACCCCCGCCTGGATGAGCGCGGTCACGAAGCGCGTCGCCGCCTCCACGTCCGCGAAGGGCACGCGCGCGGCGGCCGCCGCTTCGGGCAGCCCGACGAGCCGCACCGTCGCCTCGGTGATGACGCCCAGGGTGCCCTCGGCGCCGCAGAAGAGCTTTGTAAGGTTGTAGCCGCTCGCGGACTTGCGCGCCCTCGAGCCCGTGCGGATCACCTCACCCGTCGGCAGCACGACCTCCAAGGCCAGCACGAAGTCCGCCGTCACGCCGTAACGCACCGCCGCCGTACCGGAGGCGTTCGTCGAGATCATCCCGCCTAGCGAGGCGTGCGCGCCGGGGTCCACGGGGAAAAAGAGCCCGTCGCGGCGCGCGCGCTCATTGAGTTGCGGGTAGGTGACGCCGGGCTGCACGACGGCCAACAGGTCCTGCGGGCGGTACTCCAACACGCGGTTCATGCGGGTCAGGTCGAGCGACAGGCCGCCGTGCAGCGGGACGGTGTGGCCTTCTAGGCTCGAGTTGACCGCCACCGGCGTCACGGGCACGCCGCGCTGGTGGGCGTAGCGCAAAACGCGCGCGACGTCCTCGGTGGATTCCGGGAACACCACCGCGTCGGGCAGCACCCCCTCGTCGTAGGACTCCCCACGGGCGTGCAGCGCCCGCTCGGACGGGCTCGTGCTCACCTGGTCGGGTCGTAAAAGATCATAAAGCGCGTCCACAGTCACCTCACAACGCCTTACGAGACACTCTTCAGCCGCGGGTCGAGCACGTCGCGGATGGCGTCGCCCAAGAGGTTAAAGCCGACCACCGAGAAGAAGATCGCCAGCCCCGGGAAGATGCTCATCCAGGGCGCCCGCAGGAATTGGCGGTAGCCGTCGCGGATCATCACCCCCCACTCGGGGTTGGGTGGCTGCGCCCCGAGCCCCAAAAAGCCGAGGGCGGCCACGTCCAGAATCGCCACGCCGATCGAGAGCGTGAGCTGCACCAAGATGGGCGAGAGGCTGTTCGGGAAGATGTGCCGGAAGACGACGCGGGCGCCCCCCGAACCCAGCGCCTGCGCCGCCTGCACGTACTCCGAAGTGCGCAGCCCCAACACCACCGCGCGGGTGATGCGCACGTACGCGGGGATCTGCGTGATCGAAATGGCGATGAGCGCGTTTGTCAGGCTCGGCCCGAGCGTCGCGACGATGGCGATCGCCAGCAAGATGCCGGGGAAAGCGAGCAGGATGTCGACCAGCCAGACGACCACCGTATCGAGCCAGCCGCCCACGTACCCCGCCAGAAGCCCCAAGAGCACCCCGATGACCGCCGCGATGCCGACCGCCATGAGCCCGACCCGCAAGCTGATGCGCCCCCCGTGCCAGACCCGCACCAACAGGTCGCGCCCGTTCTCGTCGGCGCCAAAGGGCAGCGACCAGCGCGTGATCTCCTGACCCGCGCGCCGGCTCAGCTCGGCGCGCTCCTCCTCGCTCAACGTCCACGACGGGGGGGCAAGGCGCAGGCGCAGGTTGCGGTCGGTGGTCGGGTCGTAGGGGTGCAGCAGGGGCGCCAAAAGCGACGCCAGCACGAAAAAGCCCACGATGGCGAGCCCCGTGACGCCGGTCGGGTTGCGAAAAAAGCGGCGCAGCAGCTCCTGGGTTCGGGTGCGCCGCCGCTCCGTCCGGCCCGCGAGCGCCCCCACCGACGCGGCCGCCCCACCGGAATCGGTGACGTTCACGCGTTCACCCCTCTGGTCGCCCCCACCGCGCCGCGCGCGCCGCTACGCATACTGGATCCTCGGGTCGATCAGCGCGTAGGAGAGGTCGACGAGGAGGTTGACGACGACGAAGACGAAGGCCACGAAGATCACCCCGCCTTGGATGATGGGATAGTCGCGCGCGGCGATAGCGTCGTAGATCCAGCGCCCGATCCCCGGCCACGAGAACACCGTCTCGGTCAGAATAGCGCCCGACAGGAGGCTGCCGAACGACAGCCCGACAACTGTCACGACCGGTAGCAGGGCGTTGCGCAGGGCGTGCTTGTTGACTACCAAGCGTGGCTGCAACCCCTTGGCGCGCGCCGTGCGGACGTAGTCCTGACCGAGAACCTCTAACATCGCACTCCGCGTCATCCGCACAACGATGGCTAAGGGGATCGTGCCCAGCGCGATCCCCGGCAGCACGAGGTGGCGCAGCGCGTCCCAGGCGATATCCGGGCGGCCGCGCAACAACCCGTCGAGGACGAACAGGCCGGTGATCGGCCGCAGGCTCAGCGAGACGTCCAGGCGCCCCGAGGGCGGAAACCACCCTAGGTTGACAGCGAAGACGTAGATAAGGATGATCGCCAGCCAAAAGACGGGGAACGACACCCCGGAAAGCGCCCCAAGCATCAGCGCCGTGTCGAGCACGCGGCCGCGGTGAAGCGCCGCTAGGACCCCCGCCGGGATACCGACGAAAAGCGCGAAGAGCATCGCGGCCACCGCCAGCTCAAAGGTCGCCGGAAAGCGCTGCGCGAGCCCCGCGCGCACGTCGATGCGGGTAAAGTACGAGCGGCCCAAGTCGCCCGTGAGGGCGCCGCCGACAAAGGCGAAATATTGGGAATCCAAGAGCGCCGCCGGGTTCCCCGTCTCGCGGGCCCTTTGCAGGTTGAAAAAGAGCGGGCGGTTAAGGCCGAGCTGCTCTTGAAGCCGCGCTCGAGCCTCGGGCGAAGCGCGCTCGCCCAGGATCAGGAGTGCGGGGTCGGCGGGGACGATGCGCGTCAGCGTAAACACGAGCAAGCTGACACCGACGAGCACGGGGATAAGCCCCAAGATGCGCCGAACAAGATACCGCGTCACGAAAGCTCCTCGAAGCGAGACGATACAAGGCTGCGAAAGCTAGAGGGTGGGCGTGCCCACCCTCACACGTTAGTCCTTGGTCACCGTGCTAAAGGGTACTGTGCTCCCCAAAGGGCTCGGCATAAAGCCCTCGACGCCCGCGCGAACGGCGTTAAGGACCGGGTTGTGCGCGACCGGAATCGAGGGCACGGCTTCGTGGACGCGGCGGTTGACCTCCGCGTAGAGCTGCGCGCGCACCTCCTCGTCGGGCTCTTGGCGCGCCTCTTCGAGCATCTGCGCGACCTCGGGGTCGTTCCAACCCAGGTCGCTCTGCTGCTGCGCGGCGCTAAAGAAGGTGTAGAGGAAGTTGTCGGGGTCGGCGAAGTCGGCGCTCCAACCGAGCATGTACATGGGGAACGCCCCGGTCTGGTAGCTGTCGAGGTAGGTCCCCCAGTCCTGCGTCATCAAGCTCGCCTGAATCCCGACGTCCGCGAGGTACGAGGCCATCGCCGCGGCGATGGGTTCGGGCGCCGGGAAGTAGGGGCGCGACACCGGCATGTACCAGAGCTCGGTCGCGAAGCCGCCCTCGTAGCCCGCCTCGGCGAGCAGCTCGCGGGCGCGTTCGGGGTCATAAGCGTAGGGCTCGAGGCTCTCGTCGCGGCCGATGAGGCCGGGCGGCACGAACTGCGTGGCGACGACCGCATCCTCGCCGAAAAAGGCCGCCACGATCTCGTTCCAGTCGATCGCGTGGGCGACCGCTTGGCGCACCAAGGGGTCGTCAAACGGTTCGTTGGCCTGGTGCATCGCCAGGTAGCCGACGTTGAGGTTGCTCTCAGCGGTCACGACCTCGAGGTTGGGGTCGTTTTCGACCGTCGCGCGGTCGTCCGGCGAGAGGTTGACGGCGATGTCGATGCTCCCCGCTTGCAGCTCGGCCAAGCGCGCGGTCGGGTCCTCGATACCGCGAAACACGAGGCGTTCGACGCCCGCCGCGTCGCCCCAGTAGTCCTCGAAGCGCTCTAGGGTGACCTGAGAGCCGTCGACCCACTCGACGAAGCGGAACGGGCCGGTGCCCACCGCGCCGACGGTCGGCGTGCCGTAGTCGGCGCCCGCCTCCCTGATCGCCGCCGGGCTATGCATCCCGAAGTACGACGACGAGAGCGCCGCCGGCAGAAAGCCCATGGGGCGCGTGAGCACGAGCTCGAGGGTGTACTCACCTATGACGTTGGCCTCGCTCAGCACGGCCGCTTCATCCCCCAAAAAGCCCCCGAAGACGTACCCCCACGCTTCGTAGGTGGCCCCTTCGTCGCGGAAACCGAACTCGAACTCGGGGTCGTTCCAGCGGTCGAAGTTAAATTTCGCCGCCTCGGCGTTAAAGGGGGTGCCGTCGTGGAAGGTCACCCCTTCGCGCAGGGTAAAGGTCCAGACCGTCCCCTCGTCGTTGCTCTCCCACGCGGTCGCCAGCCCCGGCATCAGCTCGGTACCCCCCGGTTCGACGAAGACGAGGTTTTCGAGCACCTGGTACATCACCGTCAGCGAGTTTCCGTCGGTCGCCGCGTTCATGCTGACCGGCAGGCCGCTCTGACCGAAAACGAGGGTCTGCGCGCTCCCCGACCCGAGCGCCAACAACGCCGTCAACGCCGCCACAACTCGTTTCACCTTGACCTCCAGGATGTTGCACTGGTCGACGCGCCGCGTGGCCCCCACCCCCGCCTACCGGTCCCGCACCACCCCCGGGGTGGTGCGGTAGCCGCACCCCCAAGCGCCACACGTCCGCAGTCCAATGCTCACCGAGTCTAGCACACGCCGCGCGGCGAACCGCGGCGTCAGGGGCCGCTCGCGGAGACCGCCGCGCGGCTTGGGGCGCCCCTAAGCGGGGACGAGCACCCCGTCTTGCAGGCGAAAGCGGGCGTCGACCCGTTCGACGAGCCCCTCGTCGTGCGTCACCATCACCACGGCGCTCCCCTCCTCTTGGGCGAGCTGCGCGAGGAGTTCGTAGACGCTTCTGGCGCTGACGCGGTCCAAGCTGCCGGTCGGTTCATCGGCGAGCACGACGCGCGGACGGTTGTAGAGGGCGCGCGCGACGGCGGCGCGCTGGCGCTCCCCGCCGGAGAGGCGCCGCGGCAGGAACGAAGCGCGCTCTAATAGCCCCGTGCGCGCCAGGAGGTCGCGGCCGCGCGCCTCGTCGACGCGCCCTCGCAAGCGTCCCGACAGGGTCACGTTTTCAAGCACCGTCAAGTCCTCTAGCAGGTAGTGATGCTGAAAGACGAGCCCGAGCGTCCGGGCGCGCTCGCGCGCGAGCACCCCCTGCGGCAACCCCTGCACCTCGCGCGCGCCCCACAGCACCACCCCGCTGCTCGGCCGGTCGAGGCCACCCAAAAGGTGCAGCAAGGTGCTCTTACCCGAGCCCGAAGGCCCCAAGATGGCGACGATCTGCGCCGGCGCGACCTCTAGGTCGACCCCCCGCAAGACGTGTAAGGGGCCCCCCGGCGTGGGGAAGGTGCGGGTCAGCTGGCGACACGCGAGCGCCCTCACCTGCGCAGGTTCGTACGTCGGGGCGGGTGGGTTCACGCTCCGCACTATACCGCGCTCCGAAAAGGTATCTTTTTTCACACGCTATGGTAGGCTTTCAGCAATGACCCGCCCTGCTCCCCTTTTCGGGACCCCCTCTCCGGGCGCCCCGCGCGTCCACCGACACGTCACCGGTTGAGGTCTCACGATGCGCACTGCTGACCCCACCTTCCTCGCGCAGGTTCCGCTCTTTCACAAGGCCCCCGCGCGCGCCCTCGAGATCGTCTCCGAAGCCGTGCAACCCCGCACCTTCGACGCCGACACCGTGCTCTTTCGCGAGGGCGACCGCGGCGAGGTGCTCTACATCCTCCACAAAGGCACCGTCAAGCTCTTTAAGATCGACCTCGAGGGCCACGAAAAAACGCTCGCCATCCTTAAACCCCCCGAGTTCTTCGGCGAGATGGCCCTTTTGGGGGAGGGGGGGCGGAGCGCGACGGCGGTGTGCTTGCGCGAGACGCACGTCTACTTGCTCTTTAAAGACGACTTCGAACGGCTCCTAAGGGAGTACCCGAGCATCAGCCTCAACGTCGCCAACACCCTGTCGCAACGCCTTCGGGGGATGGGCGACGAGGCGCAGGTGCTCTCCTACAAAGACGCCCAGGGGCGAGTCGCCTACGTCATCTTGCGCCTCTACTGGGGGGGGCACATCGACTTTGGCGAGACGGGCCACGCCCTTTTACGCCTGACCCACCAGGAGCTCGCGAGCCTCGCGGGGACGAGCCGCGAAACCGTGACGCGCGCGCTTAAAGCGCTCGAGGAGGAGGGGGTCATCAGCACGCGCCCCAAAGAGGTGCTCATCAAAGACCCCGACGGCTTGGAGGAGATCCTGCACGGCGTCCGCTAGCCGCTGCGGCGGTTGCGATGTGGCGCAGCCTAGAAGGGCCCCAAGCGCGCCTCTAACGTCGCTTTCACCCCCGGCCACTCGCGCTGCAAGATCGCGTACACCTTGGTGTCGCGCAGGTAGCCGTCGCGCATGATCCGCTCGGCGCGCAGCGTGCCCTCGTAGACGGCGCCCAGGCGTTCCAGCGCGCGCTGCGAACGCACGTTGCGCGTGTCCGTGTAGAAGTAGACGCGCAGCAGCTCGAGGGTCTCGAAGGCGAAGCGAAGGAGCAGGTACTTGCTCTCGGGGTTGACCCCGGTCCCCTGGACCTCGGGCGCGAGCCAGGTATACCCGAGCTCGCAGTTGCGGTGGTCCAAACGCACCTCGGCGAGGCGGCTCGTCCCGACGACCTGGCCTTCGCGCACGAGGGCGAAGGGGTAGGCCCGACCCGCCTCGCGTTCGCGAAAGGCGCGCTCGAAGTAGGCCTCTGCCTCCGCGTCGGTCGTCGGCGTCGAGGTGTAGCGGTAGTGTTCGGCGTGGGCTTTGGCGATCGCCATCAGGGGCGCTACGTGCTCCCGGGCGAGCGGCTCGAGCCGCACGGTAGGACCGGTGAGGACCAGGGCGTTCACGACGCCACTCTACACCCGCGACCCCCCCCTGCCTAGCCGAGCTCGGGGCGGCCTACGTGGCTACGTGGGCACCTTTGCGGCCGCTGCGCTCAGCCCCAGCTGCTTAAGGTCGAACTCCATCGGGACGATCTCGGCGTGGTCGACCGAGCGCTGCACGCCGAGCATGCTGGTAATGACCACCGCGTGCGACACCACGATCAGGGTCTCTAGGTGGCTGTAACGGCGCAACACCCCGAAGACCCGCTCGCGCACCTCTTCGACGCTCTCCCAACTGCGCGCTTCGGGCGGCGGCGCTCTGCGCTCGGCGACCGGGACGCGGCGCTCTAGAGCCGCCGGGCGGTGCGGGTCGGCGCAGACGCGCCGGTCGGGAAAGGGGATAAAACCCGTGTAGTAGCTGAGCTGCTCGTTGGCGTGACGGATGATCTCGTCGTCCATCTCGCCCAAGGAGTCCTTCTGCGGGAGCCATTCGTGCAGGTCGTACTCGACGTGAAGCGGTTTGTCGAGCGCGCGTGAAAGCCGCGCGGCGGACTCGAGCGCCCGCGCGTACGACGACGTCAAGATCGCCTCGGCCTCCTGCAGGCGGTAGTCGCTCGCGATGACGTCTATCTGCAACCTGCCGCGCGCGGTAAGCGGCGCGAACGAGCGCGCCCAACCGCGCACCCCGCGGGCCTCGAGGCTCGCCCAATCGGTCTCGCCGTGACGGACGAAAAAGAGTTTCACAGCGCCCTTGGCGCCGCTCGGGAGCGAGCGCAGCCGCGACGCGCGGCTCCAGGCGCAACCGACCGACCCGTCTGCCCACCCCACACGGGTCGGCGCCCCACACTTCGGCTTCGCCCCCGTCGGCTTATAGCGTGCATCTGTCGAGGCCCCGGCGCCTCCATGACTCACTCCTTTACCGCAAGATTGGCTGCGCCCCATTAGAGGGCGCCGCGCTCCGCCTCCCCCCAGCACCTTTAAACGAGGCGTAGCGTCCGGCAAGAGCGTCCCGGTGCCCCCCGAGGCGTGGCGCTAGCCTAGCAGGGGGCGGCTGGGCGAGCTATGTAAAGCTTTACTTTACCCGCCTCTTTAGTTTACCCCCTCGCAGCTCGTGGGGCACCACGTAGCAGCAGGCACCACGAGCACCCAAGGAGCTGCGGCGCCGCGAGCACGCCGCACCCCACGAGCGCTGTGTGCCAGCTAGGGTCAGCCAGAGCGCGATCGAGGGCGCTTCGGCTCGCTCGGCCCGCAAAACCCACGCGGCTGCGCGGTGACCGCTAGCCGCATCTGACCGGCTGCGCCCTCGCAAGGCGGGTTTGGCGACCGCGCTCCCGAGATTTGTGAGCGGCGTTCGCGCCTCGTGCCGTTTTGGGGCGGCTTTACGGCGCGCACGTACCTATGCTAGAGTGGCCTTTGGTCTTGTGAACGGCTGGCCCCGACTCTCCCGGTCGTCACCAAGCGCCCTGAAGACAAATCAAAAGAGGATGTGAACGTGAAAACGTACTTTCCCAAAACCGCCCAAAACGGTTGGGTGCTCGTCGACGCCGAAGGGCAGACGGTCGGGCGGCTAGCGACGAAGATCGCTAGCGTGCTGCGCGGCAAGCATAAACCTGACTTTACCCCAAACCAGCTCTGCGGCGACTTCGTCGTCGTCGTCAACGCCGACAAGGTGGTCTTTACGGGTAACAAGCTCGACCAAAAGGTCTACACCCGCTACAGCGGCTACCAAGGGGGCCTCAAAAAGACCACGGCCCGCGCGGCGCTCGCCAAACACCCCGAGCGCGTCCTCGAGCACGCCGTCTGGGGGATGCTGCCGAAAAACCGCCTGGGCCGCCGGATGATCCGCCGCCTCAAAGTCTATAGCGGTCCCACGCACCCCCACAGCGCGCAGCAACCCAAGGAGATGAGCCTTTAATGGAACAGTATTACGGTACGGGACGCCGCAAGGCCGCCGTCGCGCGGGTGTTTTTGCGCCCCGGTGCGGGCCGCATCGTGGTTAACGGCAAGGAGTTCCAGGACTACTTCCGCGGCATCTTGGTCGGCGTGCAAGCCCTCGAGCCCCTTAAAGTGACCGGCACCGCCGGCCGCTACGACGCCCTGATCACGGTCAAGGGCGGCGGTCCGAGCGGTCAAGCCGACGCCATCAAGCTCGGCGTCGCCCGCGCGCTGGTTGCCGCTAACCCCGAGTTTCGCGCGCGCCTCAAACCCGGCGGTTACCTCACGCGCGACGCCCGCGAGGTCGAACGCAAAAAGTACGGCCTGCGCAAAGCGCGCCGCGCGCCGCAGTACAGCAAGCGCTAACGCCCTCGGCAGACGACGCGCAGAGGTTGGGTTTCGGCTCAGCCTCTTTTTTTGGCGGGTAGCACCTGGTTGGCGACGCCCTCCCGCGAAACGGCGTCGCCCTGCACCCACCTTCAGAGTCAACGGTGGTACCGGTAGCAAGTGCAACCCCTCTTCGGCCGGTGGCGCTCGTGGCGGGTCGTCCGCCGACATCGCGCTCGCGGGCCGCGCCCCTTAGGACGCCCCATGGATCTCTTTCAGGCTGCTGTTTTAGGTGTTTTGCAGGGTCTCACCGAGTTTCTACCGATCTCTAGCTCCGCGCACCTGCGCATCTTCCCCGCGCTCTTCGGTTGGAAGGACCCGGGTGCGGCGTTTACCGCCGTTTCGCAAATCGGCACCGAAGCGGCCGTGATCCTCTTTTTCTGGCGCGACCTGCTGCGCATCGGCCTTATGTGGTTGCGCTCGCTCTTTCGCCCCGCGCTCCGCCAAAGCCTAGACGCCCGGATGGGTTGGTACATCCTCGTCGGTACGCTCCCCATAGGCGTCCTGGGGCTGCTGTTCGAGGCGCAGATCGACACCGTGGCGCGCGACCTGCGGCTTATCGCGGGGACGCTCATCGGCCTCGGGGTCGTTCTTTTTATCGCCGACCGCACGGGGCGCCACCACAAGCGTTTGGAGGAGCTCACCGTACGCGACGCGCTCCTCTACGGCTTGGCGCAAGCGCTGGCGCTCGTGCCGGGGGTGTCGCGCTCGGGGGCGACGATTAGCGCGGGGCTCGCGCTCGGCTACGAACGCGCCACCGCGGCCCGCTACGCCTTTTTGCTCGCCATCCCGGCGGTCGTCACCTCCGGGCTCTACAAGCTCCCCGACGCGCTCGCCGAAGGGGGCGCGGGGCTCGCACCGACGCTGCTCGCCACCCTTCTCGCGTTTGTCACCGGCTACGCCTCGATCGCCTGGCTGCTGCGTTTTGTCAGCACGCACTCCTACTTGCCTTTCGTGCTCTACCGCGTCGCTCTGGGCGCTACCGTGCTCGCGTTCGTGCTCTTTGGCGGGCTCGAGCCCCTCGACGTGCTCGTCGACGCCGGGCCGCCGCGGTAGCTGGTCGTGGCGCCTAGGTTCTGTTGACACTTTAACGAGCGTAGATGCTAGAAATAGGTATGAGCACGGTAGAACTCAGGCAAGACCAGTGGCGAAAAATCCTCAAGTTTCTACGCGAGCACCCTCGGGTACATGTGGGCAAAGCGCGTAAGTGCAAACGCTTTATCGAGGCTGTGATGTGGATGGACCGCAGCGGCGCACAGTGGCGCTTGTTGCCAGAGAAGTATGGCAGTTGGAACAGCGTCTACAAACGCTTTGACCGCTGGAGCGAGCGGGGAGTCTGGCATGAGATGTTCGAGCATTTTGCCGCCGACCCCGATATGGAAAGCGTAATGATTGACAGCTCAGTGATTCGCGCACATGCTTGTGCTGCGGGCGCACCCAAAGTAAAAGGGGGCAAGAAGCGCAAGCCCTCGGTTACAGCAGAGGTGGGTTCAGCAGCAAGATTCACGTAACCGTCGATGCTTTGGGCAATCCTTTGCGTCTCTTGCTCACGGCAGGTCAAGCGCACGAGGCACCTCACGCTGAGGCCTTGCTGACGGGGTACGAAGCCGACTTCGTTCTTGGCGACAGAGGCTACGACGCCGAACACATCCGCACCACTATCGCCGAGAACGGAGCACAAGCGGTTATTCCACCCAGGTCAAATCGCAAAGACCCCAGCGCGTATGACCCGGAGCTTTACAAAGAACGCCACCTCATCGAATGTTTCATTGGCAAGCTGAAACACTACAGACGTTGCTTCTCGCGCTTCGACAAGCTCGCTCGCAATTACCTCAGTTTCCTCCATTTTGCCTCTACCCTCATCTGGCTACGGTGAAACGTCAACAGAACCTAGCTTGGGGCTCGTAAAACACCTCTAGACGCCACGGGTCACAAGCCACACCTTCCCTTACGCATAACGGCGGCTTCTAAGGGTCTGGGCTAAACTAGAGAGACTTTGGGAGGTCCCATGACTGTCACACGCATCGCCCCCTCACCGACCGGCGACCCCCACGTCGGCACGGCCTACATGAGCCTGTTCGACTACGTGTTCGCCAAACAGCAAGGGGGCACCTTTATCCTCCGCATCGAGGATACCGACCAGAAGCGCTACCGACCGGAGGCCGAAGCCCGCCTCTACGAGGCGCTGCGCTGGCTCGGCCTAGAACCCGACGAGAGCCCCGAAAAAGGGGGGCCTAACGCCCCTTACCGCCAGTCCGAACGGCGCGCCCTCTACGCGCGCTACGCCGAGCAGCTCCTCGCCGAGGGCAAAGCCTACCGCGCCTTTGAAACCCCCGAGGAGCTCGAGGCCATCCGCCTCGAGCTGCAGGCCAAGGGCCTCGGCCACGGTTACGACGGGCGCGCTCGAGCGCTCTCCAAGGAGGAGTCCGACCGCCGCGCCGCGGCCGGCGAGCCCTTCGCCGTGCGCCTCGTGACCCCGGACGAGGGGGAAACGGTCGTGCGTGACCTTTTGCGCGGCGAGGTTCGTATCCCCAACCGCGAGGTGCCCGACGCCGTGCTCTTAAAGAGCGATGGGCTGCCGACCTATCACCTCGCGGTGGTCGTCGACGACCACCTCATGGGGGTGACGCACGCGGTGCGCGGTGAGGAGTGGCTGCCGACCGCACCGATTCACGTGCTGCTCTACCGGGCGTTCGGGTGGCCCGAACCGGTGTGGGTGCACATGCCGGTCTTGAAAAACGCCGCCGGTAAAAAGCTCAGCAAACGCAAAGACGACACCAACCTAGAGTCCTACCGCCGTCAGGGCATCCTCCCCGAAGCGTTTTTAAATTACCTCGCCACCATGGGGTGGAGCATGCCCGACGGGCGCGAGTTTTTCACCCTAGAGGAGATGATCGCGCACTTTTCGTTCGAGCGCGTGTCGCTAGGCGGCTCCATCTTCGACCCCAAGCGGCTGCGCTTTTACAACGCGCGCTACCTGCGCGAGCTGCCCCTCGAGGAGCTCGCGCGGCGGGTTAAACCCTTTTTGCAGGAAGCGGGCCTCTCGTGGAACGACGAGGACTACCTGCTCGACGTCCTCGAAGTGCTCCGGCCGCGCGCCGAGACGCTGCGCGACTTTGCCGAGCACCCCTACTTCTTCACCGAGGACTTCGCCTACACCGACGAGGCGAAGAAAAAGCTCAAGAGCGGCCAAGCCTACCTTGAAGACCTCGAGCGCGCCTTTGCCCGCCTCGACTCCTTCGACGAGGACTCGGTCGACGACCTGCTCCACGACTACGTGCAGTCGCAGAGCGTCGGTATGGGCAAGGTGTTGCAACCGCTGCGGGCCGCGCTTACCGGCACAACCCACTCGCCGGGGATGACCGAAGTCGTGAGCCTTCTCGGGCGCGAAAGGGTCCTCGGGCGCCTCGGGCGCGCCCTGACCGCGCTGACCCAAGGGCTCCCCGACGATAGGCCCGTCAAACCGCCCAAAGACGCGCACAGCGCGGATGAAAGTCGCGAAGGGGCGCCCCTATAATGTCGTGGTTCGACCGCCTTAAACGGGGCCTCGGCAAGACGCGCGACGTGCTCACGACCGACGTGCGCGACCTCGGCTCGGTCTGGGAGATGCCGTGGGACGACCTCGAGTTCGCCCTTATCGGCGCCGACACGGGTTCTAAGATCGCCGCCGAGGTCGTCGCGGAGGCCAAACGCGAGCGCGAACGGGGCGTCTCGTTTCGCGAAGCCCTCGAAAAAGCCCTTTTGGATCAGCTCGAGCCCGACCGGATGCGCCAAAAGCTGCGGCGCGTCGGTTTTACCCTCGACGTCACGCGCCACACCGTCGAGGTGAGAGGCAGCGTGGTCATGGTGGTCGGCGTCAACGGCGTCGGCAAAACCACCACCATCGCCAAACTCGGGCAGTACTACACCGAGCGCGGTCGGCGCGTGATGTTCGCCGCCGGCGACACCTTCCGGGCCGCCGCCACCGCGCAGCTCGAGGTCTGGGGGGAGCGCCTGGGCATCCCCACCGTCACCGGCCCCGACGGCTCCGACCCGGGCGCGGTCGCCTTTAACGCCGCGCAGCAGCGCCGCGCCCGCGGCTACGACCTCCTGTTCGTCGACACCGCTGGCCGCCTCCACACCAAGCACAACCTCATGGAAGAGCTTAAAAAGGTCAAGCGGGTGATCGCCAAAGCCGACCCCGACGAACCCAAGGAGGTCTGGTTGGTCCTCGACGCGGTGACCGGCCAGAACGGGCTCGCGCAGGCCAAGAAGTTTCACGAGGCGGTCGGGCTCACGGGCGTGATCGTCACCAAACTCGACGGCACCGCCAAGGGCGGTATCCTGCTCCCCATCGTGCGCGAGTTGGGGCTGCCGATCAAGTTCATCGGCGTCGGGGAGAAGGCCGAAGACCTGCAACCCTACGACGCGGCGGCCTACGTCAGGGCGCTTCTCGACATGCCGGAGCCGACGGCTGCTTGAACCCCCCCCCTACGCGCTGGCGTTCGGGTTCTGGGAGCGCTTCGCGCAGCGCAGCGAGGCGCTCGGAAGGGGGCGCGCGCTCGTCAACACGCTCGCCCCCTTCGTCCTCGCCAACGCCCTCTGGTACCCCGACGCCGACGCGGTCGCCCGCGCGCCCGCCTTTTACGCGGCGCAGGGGGTAGACGCGTCGGTCGTGCTCGACGCCGGTCTTTCCCAGAGCGACCTATCGGGGGCGCTGCGGGGGGCCGGTTTTACCCGCTGGGCGCGCCTTTCCTGGCAGCCCCTCGAAGCGCCCACCGCGCCCCCGACGGCGGGCGAGATCATCACCGAACAGGTGAGCTGGGCACAGGCGCGCGCCCTCGGCGAGGTGCTCGCAGCCGTCTACGGCCTCCCCCCCTACGGCGCCGCCGCGGCACAGACCGCCGCGCGGGCGCTGCAGCAAGGGGCAGACCTCGAGGCCTTCGTAGCCTACCGCGACCGGCCGGTCGGCGCGATGGTGACGCTCAGCGCAGCTGGCATGCTCTGCGCTCCTATCCTCGAGGCCGCTAGCGACGAAGCCCGCGCGGCGCTCACCGCGCGCCTCGCGTTCGAAGCGGACGCGCGCGGTCTGCGCGCCTACCTGTTCACCTACCTGTTCAACCGTGTTCGCTGCGACCGTGTCAACCGTGAAGCTCTAGCGGCGAGCGGTCTCGAGGTCTGGTGTCTACGCTCCTGATCACGGCGACCGCGCTCGAGGCCGCGCCGCTCAAGGCACTCCCCTGGCGGGCGCGCCCTTTCCCGCTAGGCGAGCTCTACGCGCTGCCGGGTGGGCTCTACCTCGCCCACCTGGGGGTCGCCAAGGTCAACACCGCCGCCGGGCTCGCTTTGGCCCTGCAGCAGCTCGCCCCCGAGGCCGTCGTGCAGTTCGGCGTCGGCGGGGCGTTCGCCGCCTCTGGCCTCCCCCTCGGGGGGGTCGCGGTCGCGAGCGGCGAGGTGCACATGGACACCGGCGTGCAACTAGAGCGCGGCTGGCAGGACATGGAGGCGCTCGGTTTCCCCCTCTTGCCGGGTCCCCCACCCCGCTTCAACCACTTCCCCACCGACCTCGCGCTGAGCGCCGCCCTCGCCGAAGCGGCGCGCGCGCCGCGCGTCCTTTTCGGCACCTCGGAGTGCGTCACGGGCAGCTTTGGGGCCGCAGCGCGCCTCTACGCGCGCTTCGGCGCCGCCATCGAGTCGATGGAGGGCGCCGCCGCCGCGCAGGTCTGCGCCGCTCTCAAGGTGCCCTTCGCCGAGGTGCGCGGCGTCAGCAACCGGGTCGGCGAACGCGACAAGGCCCGCTGGGACCTCCCCGGCGCCGTCAGGGCCGTGAACGCCGCTCTGAAGGCGTTTCTCGACCTCTAGGGGGGTGGATGACGTAAGCGAAGACGTAATAGGCGACGTTGACGCAGAGCAGGACAAAGCTCAGCAGCCAGAGCGTCGTCGCGACGACCAGCAGCGCTCCGCCCAGGGGCGTCGCTGGGGGGCCGCCGGCAAGCCAGAAGAGGGCGACGAGGGCCCCCAGCGCCAGCAGGTGAAGAGCGGTCAAGAGGACGCTGACCTTGCGTTTTTGTGACCGCGTGCGGCCGAGCTCGAGCATCCCCATGGGTTCAGCCTACCACAAGGCGCCGGGCCCCCCACGCACACCCAGACGCGACAGCCGGTACACCGCCCCCCCTGCCGAAAGCCGCCTTCAGCGACTTGGTATACTCCCCCCATGCCACTTCTTACCGGACTCGAGATCCTCGCGGCGGCCCGCGCGGGCGGCTACGGCGTCGGCGCCTTTAACACCAACAACATGGAGATCACCCAGGCCATCCTCGAGGCAGCTGAGGAGACCCGCAGCCCCGTGCTCTTGGCGCTCTCCGAAGGGGCCATCAAGTACGGCAAACGTCAGCTCGTCGACATGGTCATCCACGAGGCCAAGCGGGCGACGGTACCGGTCGCCGTGCACCTCGACCACGGCTCGTCATATGAGTCGTGCATGCAGTGTATCGAATGGGGCTTCTCCTCGGTGATGATCGACAAATCGCACGAGGACGAGGCGACCAACACGCGCGAGACGAAGCGCGTGGTGGAGGCCGCGCACGCCGTGGGCGTCACGGTGGAGGCGGAGATCGGGCGTCTGGGCGGTATCGAAGAGCACGTCGTGGTCTCCGAAGAGGAGGCGATCCTCACCAAACCCGACGAGGCCGAACGCTTTATGCAGGCGACCGGCGCGGACTACCTGGCCGTCGCCATCGGCACCTCGCACGGCGCCAACAAGGGCAAGGGGCGCCCTTTTATCGACCACCAACGCATCCAAGAGATCGCCGCGCGCATCCCCAACCCGCTCGTGATGCACGGCGCGAGCGGCGTGCCGAACGCCCTCGTCGAACGCTTTCGCGCCTCGGGCGGCGAACTGCAGTACGCTTCTGGGATCCACGACGAGGACGTGCAAAAAGCCATCGAGCAGGGTATCGCCAAGATCAACACCGACACCGACTTGCGCCTCGCGTTTACGACGCGCGTGCGCGAGGTGCTGCGGCAAAAGCCCGGTGAGTTCGACCCGCGCAAGATCCTGGGGCCCGCCCGCGACGAGATGAAAGAGGTCGTGCGCAAACGCCTCGAGCTCTTTAAGTCGGTGGGCAAGGCGTAGCGACGCGCTGGGCGCAGCCCCGGGGCGTCGCCCAGCGTCCCCTCTTACCTCCGGCGTCCGCTACACTAGACGCCGGAGGCTTTGCCATGACCGATCGGCCGCAGGGGTGGGACTTTGGCGCGGAGGGGTTTGAAGAGGGGGAAAGGTGCCCGCAGTGCGCGAGCACCGACACCGTGACCTACCGCTACCCCGAGGGGTTTTCCGAGCTCGAGTGCCGCAGCTGCGGGTTTTCCACCGAAGCCGAGGCGATCGGCGAACTCACGCGCTACCCCGGCGAGCTGCGCGAGGGGCGGGCGCAGCGCCCCCCCGTACCGCTCAAAAAGCTCGAGGCGTAGCGAACCCCGAGCGGCGCTGCTGGCACCCCACCGCTAGCCGTGACCCGGGCGTCTCACAGGTCATTTTGACAGCCCCTGCACCCACCCCTATAATGCTGCATCAACGGGCGCCCTTGACGACCAACCAGCGCCCAAGGGAGGAGCGAGCCTTTCGGGCGTGGCCTGGTCGCCGCGTCGCCTCACCCCTTCGCCGCTCACAGCCGTCTCGTGCAAGCGCCACCGTCGCCACGGCCCGCCGGAGCCACGCAACCGGCTCGCGCACGCCAAACGCCTGCACTCAACACCTAGAACCTGCGGGAGAATATAAAGGAGTCGACCCCCCAAAACCCCAAATTAGGGTATAGATAGGGCGACATACGTTGAGAGCACGTGAAAGGGAAAAGGGAGAGTGACAGATGGACGTAAGGGTGGTTCTGAGCTCGGACGAGATCATTAGAGGCCTCAAGCACTACCGCCGCATCGCCAAGCAGGACGTGCTGCGCGCGCCCGAGACCGACAACCCCGAAGCGTTTCGCTCGCACGCCGAAGCGCGGCGCAGCGTCTACGCGCAGCTCACCGAGATCGCCGAAACGCAGAGCCCCAGCGCCGTCGTGCACGCTGCGCTCGAGGCCTACAAAGCGCTCCCCTTCGTGAGCGGCACCCCCGACGGGGAGCACGCCGACATCAAGGGGCAGGAGAACGCGCTCGAAAACTTTTTCCTGATGATCGGCCTCGAGCCCAAAGTCCGCCGCGAGGTCCGCAGCCAGCGCCCCAAGCTCGCCCAAGCCGCAGCCAAGTAGACCCCTTACCGAGCGCGTCACGCTGAGCCGCTCGGCGTCTTACGCGCGGGGTGCGTGGACAGTGGGAGCCGCGGGCCCGTCGCCGAAAGATGCGTACCCGACACGGCCCGCGACGGCCGCTGCGTACCCGGCCAGATGCTCGTGCGGGCGCCCTGGCGCGGTACACTAGGCCCCATGACGCTTTCAGACCTCGAGCAGCAGGCCCGGAACACCCCGAAACCCGCAGCGCTCGCGGAGCTCTCGGACAACCTCGTCTTCGGTGAGGGCAACCCCGACGCCGACGTGGTGATCGTCGGTGAGGCGCCGGGCGAGGACGAAGACCTCCTGGGCCGCCCCTTCGTCGGGCGGGCCGGTCAGCTCCTCGACCGCATCCTTGAAAGCGCCCACATCGAACGCGAAGACGTCTACATCACCAACATCCTCAAGTACCGCCCGCCCGGCAACCGCAACCCCAAACCCGAGGAGATCGAGGCGAGCGCCCCTTTGCTCCTAGAGCAGCTGCGGCTGATCCGCCCGCAGATCATCGCGACGTTGGGCAACTTTCCGACGCAGTACTTTGCGGGGACAAAAGAGGGCATCACCAAAACCCGCGGCAGGTGGTTTTCGTGGCACGGCGTGCGGGTGTTTCCGATGTTCCACCCCGCCTACTTGCTGCGCAACCCGAGCCGCGAACGCGGCTCCCCGAAGTGGCTCATGTGGCAAGACATCCGGGCGCTCAAAGCGGCGATCGACGAGCTCGGACCGAAACCCGCCGTGTTCGTCGTCGACACGGCGCGCCAAGAGGGGCTCTTCTAGTGGCCGACCCGCGGTTTATCGGCCTGGTGCACTCGCTTTTAAGCTCTGCCGAAGCGGCCCTCGGCGAAGAGCATAGCCCCATGGCGCGGCACCTGAGCCGCGACGGCCTGCTCGCGCGGCGCACCGGCGAGCGGAGCTTGGGACTGCTGCTCATGCTCCAGGACAAGACCCGCGGCAACTTAGACGACACCGAGCAGAGCGCCCTGCACCACGCGATCAGCACCCTGCAGGCGCGGCTCAGCGCCCCCGGGACGCCTCCCGAGAGGCCCGACGCGCCAAGCTGATGCGGTCGCTTGTGCAACGCGTCAGCTGCGCCCGCGTCGAGGTGGGCGGGAAGGTCGTCGGCGCCATCGGTGCGGGGCTGCTCGTCCTGCTCGGGGTAGGCAGTGGCGACGACGCGGCGCGGGCGGAGGCGCTCGCGGCAAAGGTCGCCAAGCTCCGCATCTTCGGCGACGAAGCGGGCAAGATGAACCGGAGCGTCCGCGACGTCGGGGGGGCGGCTCTGGTGATCAGCCAGTTTACCCTCTACGCCGACGCGCGGCGGGGCAACCGCCCGAGCTACACGGACGCCGCCCCGCCGGAGCGCGCGGAGAAGCTCTACGGTCACTTCGTCACGGCGCTTAAAGGGCAGGGGCTCGAGGTCGCGACGGGGGTTTTCGGCGCCGACATGCAGGTGAGCCTCACCAACGACGGCCCCGTCACCCTGATGCTCGAGCTCTGAACCCTTTAAAATGCGAGAAGTAAAATTTTTAACGCCGCTCCTTCTTTAAGTTATCTTTAGGTGGGTTTTTACCGTTCCAGACGCTTTAGCTGCCACTTTCACGATGGCGCTGTTTCATATCACTCTCATTTTTGAGCTCCGCCACACGTGATAGGGTGCGGACGTCTCTCGAACCCGGGCCGACTGGACGCACGGGGGGCCAGCACCCAGCGCGCCCCAGGAGCTTTTGGCTCGCGCGCCGCGTCGGGAGAACACCAGACTCAAGAGGTAGCCGATGAAGCGTTTTTGGGTCCCTTTCATCCTGCTTCTCCTCGCCGCCTGCGGCCGCGTCGACACCGCCCTCCCCGAAACGGCGCCGCAGGCGGGCACCCCCATTGAAGGGCAGTACATCGTCGCGTTAAGCGCGGAGGACCGGGGGCTCGCGGCGCAGGCTCAGGGCGCCGAGGACTTCGCGCTCTCCGTCAGCCGCGTGGCCGCCGACTTGGGGGTGCAGATGACCCTCCCGCTGCGCGTTATTAACGGCTTCGTCGCCGAAAACGTCGATGAGGCTGCGCTCAGGCGCCTCCAGAGCGACCCGCGGGTGGCGTACGTCGAGCAGGACCAGGTGGTGAGCTTGAGCGCGACCCAAACGAACGCTACCTGGGGGCTCGACCGCATCGACCAACGCACCCTCCCCCTCGACGGGCGCTACACCTACAACACCACCGCTCCCGACGTCACCGTCTACGTCATCGACACCGGTATCCGCGCCGACCACCAGGAGTTCGGCGGGCGCGTCGTCGGTGGGGTCACGGCGATCAGCGACGGGCGCGGCTCGAGCGACTGCAACGGCCACGGCACGCACGTCGCCGGCACCGTCGGCGGCAGCACCTACGGGGTAGCTAAAGGGGTCAGGCTCTTCGCCGTGCGGGTGCTCGACTGCGCCGGGAGCGGCGCCAACTCGGGCGTCATCGCCGGTGTCGACTGGGTCACCTACAACCACCGCAAACCTGCGGTCGCCAACATGAGCCTCGGCGGCGCCGCCTCGAGGGCGCTCGACGACGCGGTGAGCGCCTCCATCCGCGCCGGCGTCACCTACGTCGTGGCCGCGGGCAACGAAAACCGCAACGCCTGCAACACCTCCCCGGCGCGCGTCAGCGCCGCGCTCACCGTCGGCGCCTCGACGCGCAGCGACAGCCGCGCCTCCTTCTCGAACTTCGGTTCGTGCGTCAACCTCTTCGCCCCCGGGCAGGACATCACCGCCGCTTGGCACACCGGCACGGGCGCGCTCAACACGATTAGCGGCACCTCGATGGCGAGCCCCCACGTCGCGGGCGCCGCGGCGCTCTACCTGCAAAACAACCGCAGCGCCTCGCCGAGCACCGTCGCCGACCAACTCATCCGCAACGCCACCACGGGCGTGCTCTCGAGCATCGGCACGGGTTCGCCCAACCGCCTCCTCTTCAAAGGCACCTGGTAACCCCACGCGGGGCTCACCCCGCTAGCTCCCTAGGCACCGCTCGAGGCGCGCCTCGAGCGGTGCCGGCGCGCCACTGTCCGCGCGTGGGGGCCACGGCCGCGCTAGCTCTCGGGCAAACGCCGCACGGTATGGGCACGGTATGGTGAGGTATGGCCGAGTTTCTCTTCAACCTCACCACCCTGCTGCCCTTGCCCGTGTGGCTCGGGATGCTGCTCTTCCCCAGGTCGCGCTTTACCGAACGCCTCGTCCGCGCGGCCTGGCCCTTTATCGCTCTGGCCGCGCTGTACACGCTGCTGCTGCTCGCCGCGCTCCTAGGGGGCGCCTCGCTCGACCTGTCGTTTGGCGGGCTCCGCACGACCTTTACCCTGCCCTGGCCCTTTTTGGCGGTGTGGGCGCACCTCGTGACGCTCGACCTGTTCGCCGGCGTGTGGATCTTTCGCGACGCCAAGTACTGGGGCCTCAACCCGCGCGCGTTTCTCTTCGTCACGCTTTTTTTTGGCCCCCTCGGGTTGGGGGCGTATCTCGTGGCGCGCGAGCACCGCGCCCGGCACGACCCGCTGCGGGTCAACTGAGCGGGGCCCGCGGCCCGTGGAGCGCAAAGCCACCAGCCACGGGCGCTCGCTGGACGCCAGGACAGCCGTTGGGCGAAGACGAAAACCAGCAGCCCGTCACGGGTGAGTGGGCGTCACGCTAGCGGCGAACCGGCAGCCGCTCCAAAACCGCACAGCGGCGACCCCGACAAAGATGATAGGGTGAGGCAGCATGACCCGTTCCCTACCCTCTACCCCCTCCCTGCGCCCCCTGTCGCTCGCGGTCAAACGCCTTCTAGACGTCACGGTCGCGCTCGCCACGCTGCTGATCCTCTCGCCGCTGCTGCTCATAACGGCGCTGCTGATCGTGCTCGAGGACGGCCGCCCGATCTTTTTCCGGCAGGTCCGCGCGGGTCAGGGGGGCAAGACGTTCTCCATCCTGAAGTTCCGCAGCATGCGCGTCAACGACCTCCCCGTCGCCACCATGGGCGCCGTGACGGGTGAACACCCGCTCGTCACGCGGGTCGGGCGCGTGATCCGCCGCTTAAAGATCGACGAGTTGCCGCAGCTTCTCAACGTGCTTACGGGTGAGCTGAGCCTCGTGGGGCCGCGCCCCACCCTCTTGGAGCAGGTCGCCGAGTACGACGACTTCGAGGCGCGGCGCTTGAGCCTCAAACCCGGCGTCACCGGCTGGGCGCAGGTCTCGGGGGGCATCTACCTCCCCTGGGAGGAGCGCATCGCGCTCGACGTCTGGTACGTCGACAACTGGTCGCTCGCGCTCGACTTCGAGATCTTGGTGCGGACGGTCGGCGTCATCTTGTGGGGGGAGCGGCTCAATACGCGGGCGCTAGCGCGGGCGCTCGAGCACGAGCGCGCCCTCGGTCACGGCGCGGTGCGGCGCGGCGGTTGGCGCTCCGAGCGGCCCGTCTGAGACGCCGGCAGCCTGTACCAGCGGCTCGTCAGGTAGTAGTCCTCGTAGAGCAGCTTTAAAAACGCGGCCACGGGGACGCCGAGCACCACGCCGAGCACGCCGAACGCGCTCGCACCCACCACCACCGAAAGCAGCACCACGAGCGGGTGCACCTGCACGGTGCGCGAGAGGATAACCGGACTCAGCACGTTGCCGTCTAAAAAGTTGGCCGCCGTAAAGATGAGCGCGGTCGCGAGCAGGTGCACCCAGCCGAGGGTCAGCGCCAGCAGCCCCGCCGGGATAAAGGCGATGATCGGCCCCAAAAAGGGGACCAGGTTAAACACACCCGCCAAAAAGGCGATCCCCAACGCGAGCGGCACCCCTAGCAGCACCATCCCCGCCCAGATGCAGAGCGCCACGATAAAAGACACCACGAGCCGCCCCTGGAAGTAGCCGCCCACGCTCCTGTCGGCCTTGGCGGCGAGCTCGAGCACCTGCGCGCGGTAGCGTTCGGGGACCGCGCGCAGCAGCGCGCGGTTGAAACCGTCAAAGTCGAGGAGCAAAAAGGCGGTCAAAAAGAGCAGCACCACCGCCTGCACCACCCCGCCGACAAGGCCGGTGAGGGCGAAAAAGGCGCCCGTGCTGAGGCGTACGGCGCTCTCACCGAGGGCGCTCAGGGCCGACTCGAGGGCCCCCGACTGGGCGCCGCGGCCCAGCCCCTCGGCAAAGGCCGACAGCGGCGGGGGGACGAAGCGCTGCAGCTCGTTGAGCGCGGCGTACCAGGCGCTCAGCTGCGCGCCGAGGTCGGGGACGCGGGCGACGAACTCCGACATCTGCTGGATAAACCCCGCGACGACAAATGACGCTGCGGTAAAGAGCACAAGCAGCAGCAGCAGCGCCAACACCATCCCCCCCCAACGGGGGACGCGGCGGCGCTCGAGCGCGCCGACGACCGCGTTCAGCAAGTAAGCGATGCCGTAGGCGAGGAAGAACAGCAGCCAGGCGCCGCGCGACCGGTACAAAAAGAGCAGCACGAGGGCGGCGCCCGCGACGATGAGGGCGGGGCGCGCGTAGCGGCTAGGCCAAGAAGCGAAGGTGGTCATGCCTGGTAGTATATGACCCCTTTGTAAAGGGCAGCGCGGAACGCACCAGGCGACGGAACACGGGGGCGAGGACAAAGCGCCGTCAACGGAGGCTGCGCGTTAAAGCCACACCGAACGACCCTCCGGGGCGCTGCAGCGCACGCGCCACGCGGCCGCTGCTACACTTGCTACAATCAGGTCAGGCCGCTGCCAGCACCACACCAGACGGCGTCACCGGCGCCCGCAGGGGCGGAGCTGAGATGACGGGAGGAGCTTCCACGATGCGCAGCGCGCGCCTCGCTAAACACCTGCAAGAACGCGACCTGCTCACCGAGCTCGCCGGCGACCGCGCCGCGGAGGTCGTCGTCGGCGTCGGCCGCGATCCGGAGGACGCGCGCCACAGCTGCATCGTGCTCTACGTCCCCCCCGAGTTCGACCGCCCCATCCCGCAGTGGGTGACGGTCGCCGGTGAGCGCGTTCGGGTCGTCGCGCGGGAACGGGGGGGGCGGCTCCTCGCCTACGCGCGGTGAGCCGGGGCCGAGAGCACCCCGCTCGAGCCGACCTAGCGGCGCTGATCGCCCACGCCCCGCTGCCGCCGCACGTCAAAGCGCTCGGCCTCACCCAGCGCGCGCGCCGCCCCGCCCTCTTCGTCGTGACGTACGCGGGCTCCCGCGCGCTAAGCGCGCTCAGCAGCGCGGAAGCCCCCCTGCGCGCGGCGCTCCCCGAGGTCCCCATGGTCGTGCGCGAGACCCCCGGGCCGCTGCGCGCCGCCAGCTACTTGCCGCGCGCCCAAGGCGAAGCGCTGACCCCCGAGCAGGAGGTGCTCGACCCCGTCGTGTTGGGCGCGCAGATCCAAAACGGCGCCGCGGACGAGCGCTCCGGCGGCTACGGCGTCGGCACGCTCGGCGCGTTCTACCCGGCGCCGGAGGGGGGGACGCTGCTGTTAAGCAACAACCACGTCATCGCGGCGGAGAACACCCCCGACGAGGAGCACGCGCGGGTCGGCGACCCCATCTACCAAGCGCAGCGCGGGCGGGGGCGCGTCGTCGCGCGCCTTAGCGCGTGGGTGCCGCTCTCCCCCACCGCCCCGAACCGCGCCGATATCGCGAGCGCCGCGCTCTTGCCGGAGACGGTTTTTGAAAACGCCTTTCTGCCCCCCCGAGGCCGCCCCGCGCCGGGGGCCACCCAACTCGCCGCCCCGAGGGTGGGCCAGCGGGTCTTTAAGGTTGGTCGTACGAGCGGGCTCACCTTCGGCACCGTCAGCGCGGTCGGCGCCCGCGTACCGCGCGTCGCGTACGGGTTTGGCAGCGCAGCGTTCGAGGGCAGCGTGATCATCGAAGGGCTAAACGGGAGCACCTTTAGCGCCCCCGGTGACAGCGGCAGCGGTATCTACGACCTCAAGGGGCGTCTGGTGGGGTTTCTCTACGCCGGCGACGGCACCATCACGCTCGCTTGCCCGGCGCGGGCGTCGCTCGAGGCGCTTGGGCTTCTAAGGTGAGGGGTGCCGGGGGGTCCGCCCGCAGCGCGCTATAGCGCTCGCGCTGGTACCAGCGGCTCGTTAAGTAGTACTCCTGGTAGAGCACCTTGACGAACGCCGCGGTCGGTACGGCGAGCACGGCGCCGAGGAGCCCGAGCAGGCTCGCGCCGAGGGCGACCGACAAAATCACCGTGAGCGGGTGAACTTTGACCGTTTTGGAGAAGATAATCGGGCTGATCACGTTGCCGTCGAGAAAGTTGATCACCATAAAAAGGGCGGCTGTCGCCAAGACGTAGGGCCACCCCACGGTAAGCGCCAGCAGCCCTGCCGGGATAAAGGCGACGATCGGCCCCAGAAAGGGCACGACGTTAAAGACGGCGGCGACGAACCCCACGCCGAAAGCGAGCGGCACCCCCAGGAGCGTCAGCCCCAACCAGATGCTAAACCCAACCACCAAAGCGATCAGGATCTGGCCGCGGATGTACCCGCCGACGCTCACGTCGAGCCGCTGGAGCGTCTCGAGCCCCCCCTCGCGGTAGCGCTCGGGGATAAGGCGCAAAAAGGTGCGGTTGATGCCGTTAAAGTCGTAGAGCAAAAAGAGCGTCAGAAAAAGCAGCACGACCGCCTGCAAAAGGCCGCCGACGAAGTTGACGAGCAGCGCGAAGACGTTCGCGCTAAACTGCGTGAGCACCCCGCCCAAGTAGCCCACCATCCCCTCAAAGGGTGCGATCAGCTCAGCCCCCAACTCCGCCCCCGCCTGCGCGCCCGGCTGCCCCAAAAAGTCGACCACCGGCGTCGGCACGAGCCCGCGCAGCACCTCGGGGAGCCCCTCGTACCAGCGCAGCAGCGGTTCGTTGAGGTTCGGCAGCTCCTGCATAAAGAGCGAAGCTTGGTGGACAAACTGCGCGATCACGAAAGAAGCGAGCGCGAACAGCGCCGTTAGGAGCAGCAAGACCACCCCCACCCCCAACCACCGCGGCAAACGCCGGCGCTGAAACCAGAGCGTCAGGGGGTTGGTCAGGTAGGCGATCGTGTAGGCCAAGAAAAAGAGCAGCCAGACGCCCCGCGTCTCGTAGAAAAACCACACCGCCCCGCTCGCGAGGAGCAGCAGACACGCGAGGCGCACATAGGGGCTCCGCCAGAGCTCAGCCAACGTGGCGTGGACCATAGAGTACAAGCCTTTCTCGAGGGGAGCACCGCAACGCTTTCGTTAGGCCCCCCGTACACTACGTATACCCCTGGGAAACCCCCAGCGTCACGCCCGGTTCACGCCGCGCACCACCCTGTACCGTACGCCACGAGCGTGCCCGGCGACGATACCCCGCTTCAGCGGCTTCTCGAGGTGCGGCTGCGCCCCCTGCCGCGCGTCGACGCCGTCACGGGGGCTTCGAGCGCTGAGCGGGCGGAGCGGGTGATCGCCACGGTCGACGCGGCGGGCGGCGCGCGCTCGGCGCTTTTTTCACGTTGGTCGCCCTGCGGGCGTCCTTCGCGCTGCGTTTTAAGGCTGCGCTCTACGAGGCAGCGGTCGCCCTCCGGCGACCGCCACCGGGTGACGCGGGTGCGCTTTGGCGGGCTGCGGCGCCGGAGCGCTCTGGTTAGAGGTCGCCCAGCGCCCGCGCCGCCGGGAGCGCCGTCGCCCCCTCGAAGGCGTTGACCTCCTCGATAAAGCGGCGAAACGAGTACGAGGCGTCGTGCGGCCCCGGGCTCGCCTCGGGGTGGTACTGCACGCTGTAGACCGGGTAGCGGGTGTGCGCCATCCCCTCCAAGGTGCCGTCGTTTAAGTTGATGTGCGTCGCTCTAAACTGCCCGCCCGGGATGGAGCCGATGTCGACCGCGTAGTTGTGGTTTTGGCTGGTGATCTCGACCTCGCCCGTGACGAGGTTTTTCACCGGGGTGTTGGCGCCGTGGTGGCCGTGCTTGAGCTTATAGGTCTTGCCGCCAACCGCGAGGCCCAGGAGCTGATGGCCCAAGCAGATGCCGTAGGTGGGCAAGAGCCCCAGCATCTGCCAGACCGTGTCGTGGGCGTACTTGGGGCCGTCGGGGTCGCCGGGGCCGTTGGAGATCACCAGCCCGTAGGGGTTTAGGGCCATGATCTGCGCGGGCGTCGTCTGGGCGGGCACCACGATGACCTCGGCGCCGGCTTGCTCGAGCTTGTAGACGATCGAGTGCTTGATGCCGAAGTCGATCACCACCACCCGCGGGTTGTCCTTAAAGGTCGGCCGCGCGTAGGGCAGCGGGGTGGTGACCTCCGGGGTCATGTCGCGCCCGTCGATGTCCTCATGGCGGCGCGCGCGCTCGACGAGCTCCGCTTCGGCCTCCTTGCTGAGCTCGCCGTGCCGGATCACCCCCTTGACCACGCCGCCCTGCCGGAGCCGCCGCGTCAGGGCGCGGGTGTCGATCCCCTCGATCCCGACGATTTTGTGCTCCTCCATAAAGCTCTGCAGGTCCTGGTTGGCGCGGTGGTTCGAGGCCACGCGCGAAAACTCGCGGACGATAAAGCCGCGCGCAAAGGGTTTGTTCGACTCCATGTCGTAGACCGACACACCGTAGTTGCCGATGTGCGGGTACGTCATGGTGACGATCTGGCCGTTGTACGAGGGGTCGGTCAGGATCTCCTGGTACCCCGTCATGGAGGTGTTAAAGACGATCTCGCCGACCGTCTCGCCGTGATAGCCGAAAGCGTAGCCGTAGTAGACGGTGCCGTCCTCGAGGGCGAGTACCGCTGGGGGTTTTTTAAGTAGCGCCATCCTAACCTCGCTCAGGGGCGCGGCGCGCCACCCGGCGCCGCAATTTGGCTCCACCGTAACACCCCTTGGCGGCGCACTTCAAAGCGTCGGCGACGTCGGCGAAGGTGTCGGCAAAGGTGCAAAGGGCCGCTCTCAAAATGATAAAGTAAAGCCGTTTTGGACGTTTCGAAAGGACGCCTATGGCACCCGAAAACGCCCCGCTCGAGCGCCCCCTGACGCGGCGCGACGCCCTCAAGCTGATCGGGGCGGCCTCGCTGCTCGGCGTCCTGCCGTCCGCGTGCCGCAGCGCCCCCCCGCCCGAACAGGACCCTCGGCGGCCGAACATCCTCTACCTCCACTCGCACGACACGGGGCGCTACGTAGGCCCCTACGGCTACGACGTCCCCACCCCCAACCTGCAGCGCTTCGCCGCCCAAGGGGTGCTCTTCCGCCAAGCGTTCTGCGCCTCCCCTACCTGCTCCCCCTCGCGCGCCGCCCTCTTTACGGGGATAACCCCCGGTTGCAACGGCATGTGGGGGCTCGCCCACCGCGGCTACGCCCTAAGCGACTACAATCAGACGTTCGTACCGCTCCTTAAACGCGCGGGGTACACGACGGCGCTCGCCGGGGTGCAGCACATCGCCGCCGGCGACCCCTGGACGTGCGCCCGAAAGATCGGTTACGACACCCTGCTGCCGCTACGCAGCCACTACGCGCACGCGGTCGCCCGGGCGGCGGTCGGCTACCTCGAGCGCCCCCCCACCAAACCCTTTTTCCTCGACGTCGGCTTTGTCGAGACGCACACGCTCGACCCCACCCCCGACGGGTCCTACTTCGGCTACCCTAGCGGCGACCCCGAGCGCGCGGAGCGCCCCGGGGCGCTCCGCGACACCCCCCAGACGCGGCGCGACATGGCCGACTTCGCCGTTTCGGCGGGCGCTTTAGACAACGCCATCGGCCGCGTCCTCGACGCGCTGGAACGTAGCGGGCTGGCTGAGAACACCCTGGTCATCATCACCACCGACCACGGCGTTCCGCTCCCCGGCTTTAAAGCCAACCACACCGACGGCGGGCTCGGGGTGATGCTCATGATGCGCGGCCCCAAGGGGTTCTCGGGCGGCAAGGTCATCGACGCGCTCGTGTCGCACCTCGACCTCTTCCCCACCCTCTGCGACCTTTTGGCGCTGCCGCCGCCCCCCTGGTTGCAAGGGGCGTCGCTCGTGCCGCTCGTGCGCGGCGACGTCCGCGAGCTGCACGACGCCGTCTACGCCGAGCACGAAGCGCACGTCGTCCCCGAGCCGCAGGCATCGGTGCGCACCGCACGCTACCGCTACATCCGCCGCTTGAGTGGTCCCTACCGCGCGCGCCCCGCCAACACCGACGCGACGCACACCAAAGCGCTCTGGCTCAAAGAGGGCTGGCCCCCGCGCCTCGTCGCGCCCGAGCAGCTCTACGACCTTCAGAGCGACCCGTTCGAACAGCGCAACCTCGCCCACGTAGCGGACTACCGGGACGTCTTGGAGGCGCTGCGCGACAAGCTCGTCGCGCGCTCCGAGCGCTTCGACAACCCCCTGCTGCGCCGCTACGGCGTGTCGGGCGGCCCCCCGGTAGCGGCCCTCGCACCCCGCAGCGCCCCCACCGAAGCCGCGCCGGGGGCCGAGCTAGGGGTGCTCTACATCCGCCCCTAGCCGCGCCCGCAACAGCGCGTCGGCGCGCCCCAGCTGCTCCGGCGTGTTGACCCCTAAGACCTCGGTCTCGTCACGCCCCAGCACCGCCCGCACGGGCAGGCCAGCCTCGAGGTAGAGGCCGACGAGGTCGGTGATGTAAAACTCCCCCGAGGCGTTGTCGCTACTCAGGCGCTCTAAAAGCGAGAACACGTGGGCGTCGAAGGCGTAGATGCCGGGGTTGATCTCCCGGATGGCGCGCTCTTCGGGCGAAGCGTCCTTCTCCTCGACGATGCGCAGAACGCTGCCGTCGGCGCGGCGGACGATGCGCCCCAAACCGGTCGGGTCGGCGACCTCGCAGGTAAGAAGCGTCATCCCCTCGCCCTGCTCGAGCTGCTCGGCCGCGAGCGCGCGCAGCGTCTCGGTGCGCAAGAGCGGCCCGTCGCCGTTGACAACCAACACCGCGCCGCCCGCCCCGAGCGGCCCCTCGAGCACCCCGCGCGCCTGCGCGAGCGCGTGACCGGTGCCGAGCTGCTCGCGCTGCAACACCCACGTCACCCCAGCGGCGACCGGCACGTTCCGGAAGCGCGCGCGCACCTCGTCGGCCTTGTGGCCGACCACCACGACCGTCACCTCGGGCTCGAGCGGGGTCACCGCCAAGAGCACGTGCTCTAAAAGCGGTCTGCCGGCCGCTTCGTGGAGCACCTTGGGCAGGCTCGAGCGCATCCGCGTCCCCTGCCCCGCCGCGAGCACCACCGCCGCCAGCACGTCAGCGCCCCCGCGCTTTGCGCGCGAGCGTCTCGCGGCGCGTCGCCTGGTCCGGGTTCATGGTGAGCAGCATGTAGAGCGCGATGAGAATAAGCGGCACGCTCACGAGCTGGGTCAGCGTAAAGAGCCCGATGCCGGGCGCGTCCGGGCCTTCGGAGAGGTAGACGGGCCAAAAGAGCGGGTTGTCGCGAAAGGTCTCCTCGAAGACCGAGCGCAGCAGCGAGTACCAGAGCACGAACTGCCACCAGACAAACCCCGGGGTGCGGCTTCTACGAAACGCCCAGAGGAGGATAAAGACCAAGACGACCCCGATGAGCGCCCCGTAGAGCTGCGTGAGGTGCACGGGCCCCCGCACCAGCTCGCCATTAACGACGAACTGCGGGGCGTTGGCCCAGAGGTTCTCGCCGAAGATCACGCGGCCGAGCGCGCCAAAAGTCTGCGTGCCGGGTTCGGGCCAGGTAAAACCGATCGGCCACCCCGTCAGGCGACCGGTGGTGTCGGTCCCGTTCATGAAGTTGCCGATACGGCCGCCGATCACCCCCAAGGCCCCAATGGGCGTGAGCACGTCGAGGTACGCCCACATGTTGAGGTTGTGGCGGCGGGCGTAGAACCACAGCGCGACGACAATCCCCAACACCGCGCCGTGGATGCTCGCCCCCCCCTCCCAGATGGCAAACGCCGAGAGCGGGTCACCGCCAGGGCCGAAGTACGCCGCCGGGCTCGTCACGACGTAGACGAGCCGCGCCCCAATAAGCCCCGCGAGCACCAGCCAGAGCGTCATATCGGTGATGCGATCGGGCTCGAGCCCACGCCGCTCGGCCTCGCGGAGCCCCCAGGAGGTCCCGACGAGCACCCCGAGGGCGATGAGAAAGCCGTACCAGTGAATCGCCAGCGGCCCGATTTGAATCATGATGGGGTCCATGAAAACCTCTTTTCAGTCCGTCTCTGTTCGTGTCTGTTCGTCTCTGTTCGTCGCTTCGTCGCCACGCGCCGCCCGCTTCGGGTAGCTCCAGAGGACGCGCCATAGGTGCGGCGCCGCTAGCGGCGCCCGAGCGCCTCAGTATAAACCCGCCACGTCAGCCCACCGCAGACGCGGCGAGCCCTGGCGGGCAGGCCCGCTCGGTCGCCGGGGCGCGCAGCGCCGGTGACCTGCAGACCACGAGGCGACAAACCTTTGGCACCGCCCTCTAGCAGCGCGCGCTAGGGGCGCGCCGAACCCAGAAATAGCCTAGAAAAAGCGCGGGTAGATGAGAAAGCCGATCGTGACGATGATGATGAATTTGACGAGCATCCCCCCCAGGGTGCCGACAAACGCGCCGATCCCCGCGCGCCACGCCTCGTCCAAAGGCCGCCCCGTGAGGAGCTCCGCCCCGACCGCACCGACGAGCGCCCCGATGATAAAGCCGAAAGGCGGGACGAAAAGCCCCAAGAGCGCCCCGACGATGCTCCCCCAAAACCCCGCGCGGCTGCCGCCGAAGCGCTTGGCGCCGACCGCCGCCGCGACGTAGTCGAGCCCCTGCGCGAGCACCGTCAGGAGCGCGGTGATGATCACCGTCGTCCAGGTGAGCACCTCGAACCCCGTGATCCAGGCGGCCAGCAGCGCCCCGAGCGCCACCATCGGTACGCCGGGGAGAGCGGGCAGGATGACCCCCGCGAGGCCGACGAGGTAGAAAAGGGTAAAGACGAGGGCCGCTAAAAAGGTCGCAGTCATATGCGCCAGTTGTAGCAGAAAAGCGCGTGAGAGGTGCGGGTCTGCCCCCCTCGGCGAACGACGTAACGGACGCGGGCTCTGCTCGAGGGCGGCGCGCAGCGAGCGGCTTTTTTCAGGTCCGGCGGCGCGGCCCCCGTGGTATGGTGGCGCGTCGTGCCCCCCTTCGCACCCCCTCGCCCCCGTGTCCGGCGGCTCGCCGTCGCGCTCGCCTGGGCCGCGCTCACCCTGCTGAGCGCCTGCAGCACCCAACCAAGCCGTCCCAACGTCATCTTGATCCTCACCGACGACCAGCTCGCCGCCTCGCTGGCGCTCATGCCGACGCTCCAACGCGAGCTCGTCGGCGAGGGCGTGCACCTCCCCAACGCCTTTACGAGTACCCCGCTCTGCTGCCCCGCGCGCGTCTCCCTCCTGCGCGGCCAGTACGCGCACAACCACCGCGTGCGCTCGAACGGGGGTCCCGAGGGGGGCTTTCCCAAGCTCTACGACACCGGCGCCGAAGCCTCGAGCCTCGCGACCTGGCTTCAAGGGGCGGGCTACCGCACCGCACTGATGGGCAAGTACCTCAACGCCTACCCCTACGGCCCGGAGGGCGAGAACCCCTCTGGCTACAGGGGGCCCCGCGTCAACTACGTGCCGCCGGGGTGGAGCGAGTGGTACGGCTTTATCGACGTGCCCCGCGACCCGCGCAACAGCCCCTACGCGATGTACGACTACAAGATCAACGCCAACGGGCGCATCCGGCACTACGGCAGCCGCCCACAGGACTACCAGACGGACGTGCTCGCCGGCCTCGCCGTGGACTTCGTGCGGCGCTCGGCCCGCCGCGGGCCCTTTTTTCTGCTGCTCGCCCCGACCGCCCCGCACCTCCCCGCCGTCCCCGCGCCGCGCCACGCGGACGCTTTTAGGGACCTTCAAGCGCCCCGCCCCCCCTCTTTTAACGCCGACCCGCAGGGCAAAGCGCGGTGGCTAGAGCTGCCCCCGTTGAGCGACGCCGACATCGCGGCGATCGACGCCACCTACCGCGCGCAAGCCCAGATGCTCCTAGCGGTCGACGAGCTCCTCGGGTCGCTCCTAGACGCGCTGCGCGAGACGGGCACCCTTGACAACACCTACCTGGTCTTTACCTCCGACCACGGCTGGCACTCGGGCGAGCACCGGCTCTTTCACCTCAAGCTCACCCCCTACGACGCCTCGGTGCGCCTCCCGCTCGTCATCCGCGGCCCCGGTATCCCCAAGGGGGAGGTGCGCGAACACCTGGTCTTAAACACCGACCTCGCCCCGACGATCGCCGCTTGGGCGGGGGTCTCCCCCCCCGCGTGGGTCGACGGGCGCTCGCTAGCGCCGGTGTTGCGGCCTCGCCCCGTGCCCCTTGAGGGGTGGCGCCAGAGCGTCCTCACCGAGTTCTGGCCCCGCCGCGCCCTCGGCGAAGACCCCGAGCACCGCCCCACCGAGCACCACCCCAAGGTGCCCGTCCCCCAGTACCGCGCCGTGCGGACGCTCGGGCGCCTCTACGTCGAGTACCGGTACGCCGACGGCACCCGCGAGGGCGAACTCTACGACCTGACAAACGACCCCTTCGAACTCACCAACCTCTACGCGGGCGCCGATGTTGCGCTTAAAGCGGCGCTCGCCGCGCACGCCGAGGCGCTGCAGGGCTGCGCGGGCGCCACCTGCCGCGCGCTCGAGGACCAAGCGGTCCCTTGAGGCCGGCGGCCCGACCGCCAAAAGCCGCGCCGAGAGGCCAGCCCCCCGTTGTCGCCGCGCGCGTTGTACGCCCCCCCCGGGGCGCGCTCACGCGCCGCGCCCTCACGGGGTAGGCTTAGAGCACCGTGAGGGGCGCTGCCGGCTCGGCCTGACCCGACAGCGCCCCCGGAGTCCGAGACCGCACGCTGATCCCGCGAGGAGCGTGCGGCCTCCGCTGGAGGCGAGCCTTGAATATCCACGAGTACCAAGCCAAGGAACTGATGCAGGCGCGCGGCGTCGCCGTGCCGCAGGGGGCGGTCGCCCGCACGGTCGAGGAGGCCGTGGCGGCGGTGCGCCCGCTCGTCGAGGCGACAGGCAACCCGGTCGTGGTGCTAAAGTCGCAGATCCACGCGGGCGGGCGCGGCAAGGGCCGCTTTAAAGAGCACCCCGAGGTCGCCGGCGTCAACGTCATCACCGACGGCTTAAAGGGCGGCGTGCGCGCTACCGAGGAGCGGGTGCGCGAGCTCGCCAAAGCGATGCTCGGTTCGACCCTCGTCACGGTGCAGACCGGTGAGAGCGGCAAACAGGTCAACCGCCTCTACATCGAGCAGGGGATCGACATAGGCCGCGAGCTCTACCTCTCGGTGGTGCTCGACCGTGCGGTCGGCCGCAACGTCATGATGGCCTCCACCGAGGGCGGCGTGGAGATCGAAGAGGTCGCCGAGCGCTCGCCCGAAAAGATCCTGCGCGAGCACATCGACCCGCTCGTCGGGCTCGCTAACTTTCAGGCCGCCCGCCTCGCCCACGGCCTCGGCCTCACCGGCGACGCCCTCAAAAACGGGGTGCGCTTTATGCGCGCGCTCGCTAAAGCCGCCGAAGAGCTCGACACCGACATGATCGAGATCAACCCCTTGGTCGTCACCAAACAGGGGCAGGTGATGGCCCTAGACGGCAAGATGAGCTTCGACAACAACGCCCTGTTTCGGCATAAGATGGTCGCCGAGATGCGCGACACCTCCGAGGAGGACCCCGCGGAGCTCGAGGCCAGCAACTACGGGCTCTCGTTTATCAAGCTCGACGGCACCATCGGCTGCTTGGTCAACGGTGCGGGGCTCGCCATGGCCACGATGGACATCATCAAGCACGTCGGCGGCGAACCCGCCAACTTTTTGGACGTCGGCGGCGGGGCGACCACCGAAAACGTCACGGCGGCCTTTAAGATCATCACGAAAGACCCCAACGTCAGGGGCATCTTCGTCAACATCTTCGGCGGCATCATGAAGTGCGACACCATCGCCAACGGCGTCGTCGAGGCGGTGCGGCAAGTCGGGCTCGAGGTCCCCTTGGTGGTGCGTTTAGAGGGCACCAACGTCGACCTCGGCAAACGGATCATCGACGAGTCGGGGCTGAACGTCGTGTCGGCCAAGGACATGAAAGACGGTGCGCAGAAGATCGTGGAGTTGGCCAAATGAGCATCTTAGTCGGTAAAGACACCAAACTACTCGTTCAGGGCATCGGCAACTTCGGCCGCTTTCACGCCGACCGCTCGGTCGCCTACGGCACCCAGGTCGTCGGGGCGGTTCACCCGAGCCGCGCCGGGCAGACCGAGGTCTTCGAGGGCGAGACCGACCACTCTGGCGTGCCGGGCCGCGGGGACACCTACCGCGCCGAGGTGCCCATCTTCTTTAGCGTCAAAGAGGCCGTGGAGGCGACCGGCGCCAACGCCTCGGTCGTCTTCGTCCCCGCGCCGTTTGCCGCCGACGCCATCATGGAAGCTGCCGAAGCGGGGCTGCCCCTCGTGATCTGCATCACCGAAGGGATCCCCATCATGGACATGGTGCGCGTCAAGCGCTACCTCGCCGACAAACCAACCCGTCTCATCGGCCCCAACTGCCCCGGCGTCATCACCCCGCACGAGTGCCGCATCGGCATCATGCCCGGCTACATCCACCGCGCGGGCCGTATCGGCGTCGTCTCGCGCTCGGGGACGCTGACCTACGAAGCGGTGCACCAGCTCACCCAAAACGGCCTCGGTCAGACCACGGCGGTCGGGATCGGCGGCGACCCGGTCAACGGCACGAACTTCGTCGACGTGCTCAAGATGTTTAACGACGACCCCCAGACCGAAGGCGTCATCATGATCGGCGAGATCGGCGGCACCGCCGAGGAGGACGCCGCGGCGTGGATCGCGAGCAACATGCAAAAACCCGTCGCGGGCTTTATCGCGGGGACCACCGCGCCGAAGGGCAAACGCATGGGCCACGCGGGCGCCATTATCTCCGGCGGTAAGGGCACCGCGGCCGACAAGATCGCCGCCCTCGAGGCCGCCGGCGTCGTTATCGCACCGACCCCGACCGACATGGGCGCGGCGATGATGGCGGCGATGCAAAAAGCGGCGTTGGTCTAAGGGTGCTGCGCCTTGTGGCGGGGCCTTCGGGCTCCGCCGCCCTGGCAAGCTACCGAACAAACGCTAGGGGGGTCTTGAATGCACAAAGACGCGTTTAGAGCGCGGCTCTTGGCGCTGCTGAACTCAGACGTCGCGGGACTGTCTCCGAGTGAAAAGGGCGCTTTGGCCAGAAAAGCGCTGTTTGAGTACGAGCGCTCCATCGAGCACCCCGAAGACAACAACCATAAACCGTGGACCGATGACGAACTGCGCGTCATCCTCTCCACAGCCCCTACTCGCGAAAACACGCTCAAGCTCACCAGAGCGTTTAGACGTGGTTACGGGAGCATCGAACAGACCTTCCGTTGGGCCGGCCAAAGCGACAGCCACATTGCGTCCGTGCGCCCAGACGACGCTTTCGCTTAGCAGATACGACGCATCCGCAAAGAGCTCGGTTGGCGCTCTGTCGGGGGCGGCAAGACGTGACGGCTCGGCGCCACCACGCTCCAAGCCGTACATGAATACCAGCCCGGTCGGCTGACCCCCGAGCAAAAAGACACGCTAAGACACCCTCGAGGTTTTGCGCGCTAAAGATCCAGAAACCGCTCGCCGAGGCGCGGCGAAGCGGCGGGGATCCCTTGCGACAGCAAGCTGACGATGACCGGGCTCGGCTCGAGCCCGAGCTCGGTGATCGCCTCTTCGTAGAGGCTAAAGTGCCGCCGCGCCTGTTCGAGGTTGCGGTTCTCGAGGTGGTAGCGGATGAGCTCGAAGGTGCTCGGTTCATGGCAGGGGTCGAGCTTAAAAGCGAGCTTCGCATACGCCGGGATGAGGTGGCGCTGCCCCTCCTCGCTAAGGCGCGGCAGGAGGTCGGCGAGCAGCAAGAGCACGTGCTCTTGGAGGCTCTGGCGGCGGCGCTCCACCCAGTTGGCGTAGTACCCCGGGAGGTAGTCGCCGCGGTAGGCGTCGAGCGCCTCCATGAGCGCCGCGATAGGGGCGCCGGGGCGGAGCCGCTCTAGGGTGGCCGCGTCTTCGCGCACGTGCAGCTCAGCCGAGAAGCGGTAGAGGTTGCCGTCGCGGACGATCGCTTCGCGCCAGCCCAGGGTGCGCCGCGCGCGGCTTAAGGCGACGCTAAACTGCTGTTCGGGGTCGCGGCCCTCGTCGTCCCAGAGGGCTTCGATAAACTCGTCGCGCGAGGCGCCGCCCCCGACCGAAGCGAGAAAGAGCACCACGTCGCGCGGTTTACGCCCGTTCCAATCGTTGATGGCGACCGGTTCGCCGTTTAACACGATGTCGGTGTGGCCACAGGTAAAGAGCTCGAGCACCGCCCGCGGGGTCGCCGCGCCGCTCACCGAGGGGCCGAAAGCCGACTTCGGTGCGGGCGCGGCGGCCGCCTCCGGCTCGGCCGGCCCGCAGCGCAGGGGGCGCGCCGGACAGCCGAGCTCGTCCTCGAGCGCCTGCGCCCGCGCCGCCGCGTCGCGCTGCTCGGTGACGCTGCTTAACAGCCACAGCACCCGCGTCAACTCGCGGCGAGCACCGATCTCGGCGAAAAGGCGCTCGGCCGCCCCGAGCTGCTCGGCCGCCTCGGCGCGCGCCCCCTGGAGCGCGGCGAGCTGCGCCAGGAGCGTGCGCGCGAGCCCCTCGCAGAAGCGGAAGCCGTGCGCGAGGGCGAGCTCGAGGGCCCGTTCGGCGTAGGTCTTCGCCCGCGCCTCCCCCCCCTCGAGGCTAAAAAGGCGCCCCCGCCCCACGAGGGCGTAGGCGTGCGCAAAGGCGTCGGTCGGGCTGCCGTGCAGCGCCGCCTCGAAGTGGCGCGCCGCCTCCTCCGGACGCCCTAGGGCGAGCAGCAAGTCCCCCAGGGTGCAGTGCAGCAGCACGGGGCTCTCGTCGAGCGCGAGGTCGTTCCATAGCGAGAGCGCCCGCAACCCCGCCGAGAGCCCCGCCTCTAGCTCGCCGAGGTCGTAGTAGCAAGCGGCCAAGCTGTTGAGCGCCCCGGTGATCTGGTAGGAGTTGCCGCACGCCTCCCAGAAGCCGAGCGCCTGCTGGTTGAGGAGCAGCGCGCGTTGCGTGTCGCCGGTGTATTCGGCGTGAGCGGCTAGGCCGCGGGTCGCTAGGGCTTTGAAGTAGGGATCGCGGAGCTCGTCGCCGACGCGCTGCACCATCTCAAAGGCGCGCGCCGCCGCGCTAAACTGCCCCAGGCTCATGTGCGCCCGCGCGACCGAGTTGTACGAGAAAGCGAGCTCGCGCAGCTCGCGCAGCTCCCGCAGCTCGGTCAGCACCTCCGGCGCGCGCGCTAGCAGCTCGCGGTAGTGGCGCAGGTTGTGCTCGGCGCGCAACAGCCCGCTGAGCGCGGCGGCGTGGAGCCGCTTGTCGCGCACGCCGAGCTCGAGGGCGCGGCTGTAGAGCGCCCGCGCGGCGGCCGCGTCGCTCTGCACGAGCGCCTCCCCCATGAGGATGAGGAGCTCCGGGTGGTCTTGGAGCGCCGCTTCGGGGAGGCGTTTAAGCCAGAGGGCGAAACGGCTGTAATCCCCCGACTCACGAAACGCGCGGCGCAGCCCTTCGAGCCGCTCGACGATCGCCCCGACTGCCCCGGCGGCGACGAGGTTTTGCAGCGCCTCGACGTGGCCGGCGTCGAAGCGGCCGACCCCCACTTTGAGGTTGAGTTCGCGCCACAGCTCCGGCTGGGTGTGCTCGAGCGTCTCTTTGAGAAAGCTCTTGACGAGCGGTTGCATGTCGTAGAGCGCCTCGGCGCCGCGCGCCTTGCCGGTCGCAAAGAGCAGGGCGTGGCGCCTCACGAGCGCGGGGAGCAGAAGCCGCTCTTCGGGGGTGCAGTAGTGGGCGAGCTCGAGCTCGCTAAAGGGGGCCAGAAGCGCCGCCAAAAAGGCGAAGCGGCGCTCTTCGTCGCTGAGTTCGCCGAGCACCTCGGTCTCGAGGTAGGCGTGAATGAGCCCCTCGGCGTCCCCCGCCCCCTCGACGCGGCTCGAGCCCGCCCCCGCCAGCAGCAGCGACAACCCCGCCGCCCACCCCCCTAGCTGCGCGTGCAGCGCCTCTGCGCGCTCGGCGTCATCACACCCCAGAAGCTGCGCCATCGCGGCGCTCTCCTCGGCGCTGAGCGCGAGCTGCGCCTGCGTCAGGAGCGTCACCTCTTGGTTGGCCACGAGCCGCGCCAAGTTGAGCTGGGTGGGGCTGCGCGAGAGGATCATCAGGTGGCACGTTGGGGGCAAGTAGGTGATCAGGGTGTCGACAAAGCGCGTCACCGCTTCGGCGTCGCCCACGCGGTGAAAGTTGCTGAGGGTAATAAGCAGCGGTTCGCCGAAGCGGTAGAGCGTCGCCGTAAAGAGGCCCGCGAGCTCCCACGGGGTGCAGGGCTTGGGGGTTTCGGGGAGCTCGTCTAAAAAGTTCGGGATGCGCTGCCGGACCGCCTCGCAGAGGTAGGCGTAGAAGGTCTCTAAGTGGGCGTCGTGCTCATCGAGCTCGTACCAGCAGTCGAGGTAAGGGGCGCGCTTGGCGACCTCGAGGGCCAGCACGGATTTGCCGTAGCCGGCGGGCGCCACCATCAGGGTGAGCTTGCGGTCGAGGTTGGCGAGCACGCATTCGTGCAGACGAGGTCGTTCGATCAGCGCAGCTGGCGCGTATGGTCGGATGACCTTTTGCGGCAAAAACCATTTCACGAATGTCGCCCTCCGCCTCTATTTGACCCGCAGTTCGCAACCCTTTGGGCCGCATCCGTCACCGGATGTGAAGGCTACCCCCCCGACTCACCCCAAACTCATGAGGATTTTAGAGCCATACACGGCAGTGTGGCGTTTTACACACCGCTAAACAGTAAAAAAGTTCACATCCGCTCATCCCCCTCACACAACCCCGTCGGCGGGGGCCGCGGGGAAGCGCCTTGCAAAACGCCGCACCTTAGCACGCGAGCGTCAGCGGAGCGTCACGAGAGCTTAGGCGACCGTCGCAGCGCTAGCCCGAAAGGGCCGCAAGCTTGCGACCAAGGCCGCCGCAAGGGTTGCGCAAGGGGGTCGCAAGCCCCTTGCGCCAAGCTGCGGGCCATGAACACACCACGAAATGCGCTCCCCCACCGTCCGCGTCGCGCCGCCTCCACGGCGTCGCACCAAGCGCTCCGCGCCCGAGGGTTCTTTTGGCGGCAGCCGCGCCCCGGTAGGCTCTTTCGCTCCCCTCGGCTGCTCCATCCTTGCTACCGCCGCGCTCGCCCCGGCGATACGGGCGCCTAAGCCGTGCGCAGCCGAGCGCTCAACCGGGTGTTTAACCGGGCGCTCATCGACCTCGAGTACCGCCGGAGCCTGCTCGACAACCTGCGCGCGACGCTCCGCGCCGAGGGCGTCCCCGAGCACGAGCTGCGGCTCCTCGAAGCCCTCGCCCCGCGGACGTTGCGCGAGCTCGCGCAGGCCCTCGAGACCGTTCACGCCCAGACCTACCACTAGCCCCCCCGTCCCACTAGCCCCCCGTCAAAGGAGTCGCTATGCACCTGACGCGTCCTTCGCTCCCCCACCGCCTCCCGCCAAACCCCCTCTGGGCCCTTCTGGGCCTTCTCGTGACGCTCGCGGCGTGTAACGGCGCGACGACCGAAAACGACCTCGGACCGCGCGTGTCGGGGCTTGAGGTCGCGAGCCCGAGCGCGCACACGCTGATCTTTTCGGCGCCGCAGGGGGCGCGCGCCCCCCTGCAAGAGGTCACCGTGCGCAACCCTACCGACCAACCGCTCGAGGTGAGCGACGTGTCGCTAGGCGGGGTCGACGCCGACGCCTTTTTCCTCGAGTCGCCCCCGGCTCTGCCGCTACGCATCGCCCCGCAGAGCAGCTACACCTTCACCATCGGCTTTGCGCCACCTCACGCGGGCAGCCAGAACGCGACCCTGGAGCTCTCCACCGCCAGCCCCCAGAGCACCGCGCGCGTCGCGCTCTACGGCCTCGCCGCGCGCGGCGAGGGGGGGGCGCTCGAGCCCAGCCTCCACGAGATCGTCCAGACCCTCGGGTACGCCATCGACGTCGGCGGCACCGAACTCATCCTGAGCACCAAAGACGCTCCCATCGGCGACGAGATCACCGTCACCCTCTTTGAGCGCGCCTCCGAAGCGCCCGTGACGCTCACCCCCGTCGCCCGCTACGGCCCCGAAGCGTTGCTGCGCTTTGGCTTCGTCACCTTTGACGGCCAGCAGCCAGAGCGCCACGAGCTCGGGCGCGTCGCCCCCGAGGACGCGCAGCGCCTCTTGCCGCCGCTGCAGAGCGGTCAGACGAGCTTTGACCCGGGTGACACCCCGTTCGGCGTGTACGTCCGCTCGGGGTCGCGCGAAGGGAGCACAATCAGCGCGCTCAACACGGGGCTCGCGCGCGCCATCCGCGTCTACCCGCTTAGCGACCGCGTCGGCCGCCCCTTGCGCAACAGCTACCTCATCGCCTTTGAAGAGGCCACCAACGGCGACTACCAGGACGCGGTGTTCGTCCTCCACAACGCCCAACCCTCGAGCGCGCTGCTGCCGACCGAGCTCGAGTCGCCCTGGCAACCCCTCTTTAACGGGCGCGACCTCACGGGGTGGTACACCTACCTCCCCTCGCACGGCGTCGACCACGACCCGGAAGGGGTGTTCAGGGTCGAAGACGGCGTGCTGCACATCCTCGACGTGCCGCAGCGGGGGCGCCGCGAGTTCGGTTACATCGCCACGCACGCGGAATTTGAAAACTACCACCTGCGGCTCGAGTACCGCTGGGGGGAGAAGCGCTTCCCCCCGCGCGAGCGCGCCAAACGCGACAGCGGCATTATCTACCACGTCACCGGCCCCGACGGGGTGTGGCCGCGCGGCGTCGAGTACCAGATCCAAGAGGGCGACACCGGCGACTTCTGGCTGATCGGCGGCACCACGCTCGCGACCACGGTCGCCTCGACGCGCGCCGCCGAGCCGCGCTACAAACAGCACGGCGAACCCTACACGAGCCGCCCCGGCCGCTTTGTCCGCGTCGTCAAAGACGGCACCTACGAACGGCTCGAGGGGTGGAACACCGCCGAGGTGATCGTCCGCGGCAACACCGCCGTGCACCTCATCAACGGCCGGGTCAACAACCGCGCCTACGGCCTTTTTCAACCCGGCCCCGACGGCCAGAAGGTGCCCCTGACCCGTGGCCGCATCCTGCTCCAGGCCGAAGGGGCACAGATCATGTTCCGCAACATCGAGATCCGCCCGCTGCAAGCCGCCCGAGACGACCTGCCGTAGCGGCGCGTCCGGGCGCGCCGACGACCCAGGCGCCGGCCCTCGCCCCGCACCCTCCAAAGGAGAGGACAGCATGTCCGAGTACGCCGTGTCCGAGTACGCCCCCACGACCGACTGCCGCCCCGACCTTGGCCGCGTGGACACCGCGACGCCGCACGCTCTCACCGAGCGGCGTCGCGGGCTGCACGCCGCCTCCCCCCTCGACGCCGCACGGAGGCGCTCAAAGGGCGTCCGGCCCAAACGCGCCCAACCGAGGCGCGCACACCTGCACCGGCGCGCCCCGCTCAGCTTGGCGCTCGGGGAACGGCACGCCCCCGCTCCCCCCCCCGCACTACCGACGCGCCCCGCACGGCGGCCCAAGCACCCTGCTCCCCCCCACCCGTCCGTTCCTACAGCGCTGCCAGCGGACGCTCTCGACGAGGCGCTGCGCGCGTGGCTCGACGAGGAGGTCGGGACGCTCACGCGGCTCGCCCACACCCTGCGCCTTAAGGGCGACTTCGTAGCGGCGCAGCTCATGGAGCGAGAGGTGCGCTACCTGACGCAACAGGTTGTGAGCGCGTGCGCGCGTGTCGGAAAATGACCCTCACACAGCACAGAGAGCGGCGGTTAAGGTAAGGCTATGTGGCCGCTGACCCTCTTTCCTTTACGCCCCTCTCGGCTCGCGCTCGGCGCCCTCGCGCTGGGCGCGCTTTTGAGCGCGTGTGAGCGGGCTACCCCCGTCCCCGGCGTCGTCATTCAGAGCTTTGAAGCCGCTTCGGAAACGCTCAACGTCGGCCAGACGCTGAGGCTGACGTGGCGGACCGAAGGGGCGAGCGCGTGCACCCTCGAGGTCACCCCCGTAGCGGGGGGCGCCCCTGCAGGGACGACCTATGAGCCCGACAACTGCGCCCAGGGGAGCTTGGACCACCCCACGACCGACGCGGGCCGCTTCGAGGCCACGCTGAGCGCCCTCGGGGCCGCCGGGGGCCGCGCCGAGCGCAGCCTCACCTTCGAGGTCGTCGGCGACGCTGACGGCGACCTCGAGGCGCCGACCGCGCGCTTCCGCGTCCTCCCCGGCGACGGCCCCTTGAGCTTCGTCTTCGAGGCAGACGACGCGCCGACCGGCCGCGCGTTGCGCTGGGACTTCGGCGATGGGAGCGCCGCGGAGGGCGCGCGCGTCACCCACCGCTACGCCGCCCCCGGCGACTACACCGTGACGCTCACCGTCGAGGGCGCCGGCGGCAGCGCGAGCGCCTCGCAGCCCCTCGCCGCGCGCGGCGAGCGCCTCGTGCTCTTTGACGGCAGCGACCTCGAGGCGTGGGAGCGCGTCGCCGGCGGCGAGGCCAACTGGCCGGTCGAGGACGGCGCTTTCGAGGTGCTGCCGGGAGCACGCGTCAGCGAGAACAACCTCCGCACCAAAGAAACCTTCGGCGACTTTCGGCTGCACCTCGAGTTCTGGGTCCCCGCGACCCCCGAAGGCACCCCCCCCCAAGCGCGGGGCAACAGCGGGGTCTACCTGCAGGGGCGTTACGAGGTGCAGATCCTCGATTCGTACGGGGTAACGCTCACAGGCGCCGACGACGCGGGGGCGATCTACGGGGTTAAAGACGCCGACGTCAACGCGAGCCTCCCCCCCGAAACCTGGCAGCGCTTTGACATCACCTTCCGCGCGGCGCGCTTTGCGGGGGGGCGCAAGGTCGAAAACGCCCGCGTCAGCGTCCGCTGGAACGGCGTGCTGGTTCATGACGACGTCGAGATCCCGCGCCACACGCTCCTGGGCGACCCCGAGGGTCCGGAGGACGGCCCCGTGGTGCTGCAAGACCACGGCAGCCGCGTCCGCTTCCGCAACGTGTGGCTCGAGCCGCTCTAGCCTACCCCGGAGCGCGGGAGCGGCGCCGACACGTGTTACGGTCGTTTCATCCGGTTTCTTGCCACAATGCACCTAAGGAGGGCTATGTTGAGACGTACGGATGTTAAAAAGCTCGGTTTTTCCCTCTCGGCCTTGACGCTGCTCGGGGTGCTCGGCGCCTGCGAGCGCGACGCCCGCCCCCCCGTCGACCCACCGGCGGGCCTCACCATCGAGACCCTCGACGCGGCGCCGCTCTCGGCCACGGCGGGCGAACCCGTCACCTTTAGCTGGCGCGTGCGCGGCGCTGACGCCTCGGCGCTCCGCTGCACCCTCGACGTCACGGGCGACGGCGCCCCCGACTACACCTTCGAGGGCGAGGCCTGTTTGAGCGGCAGCCAAGAACACACCTACGCGGCGCCGGGCACCTTCTCCCCGACCCTGCGCGTCGCCGCCGGCGGCGAGAGCACCTCGCGCAGCGGCCCGAGCGTCACGGTCACGGGGGCGAGCGGCAACTTCACCACCCTCACCTGGAGCCCCGCCGCGCCGCAACCCATCGGCGTCGCCGAAGCGCAGGGCCGCGCGCTTAACGGCAAACTCTACGTGTTTGGCGGCTTCGACAAAGAGAAGCGCTGCTGCACCCCTACCGACCGCGCCCAGGTCTACGATCCCGAGACCGACACCTGGACGCCGCTCGCGCCGCTGCCGCCGATGAACAACACCGGTCACGGCGGCGTCACCCACGCGGGCATGGCGACCGACGGGACCGACTTCTTCTTCGCCGGCGGCTACACCGCGAATAACAGCGGGACGGGGCAGATCTTCGGCACCAAAGAGGTGTGGCGCTACAACGTCGCCGAAGACAGCTACACGCGCCTCCCCGACCTCCCGGTCGAGCGCTCGGCGGGGCAGCTCGAGTACCTGGACGGCCGTCTGCACTACTTCGGCGGCTCCAACCTCGCGCGCACCCAAGACACCCCCGAGCACTTCGTGCTCGACCTCGCGGGGGGAGCGCAGAGCTGGACGGAGGCCGCGCCGCTACCCAACCCGCGCAACCACATGGGCTCTGCGGTGCTCGGCGGCCGCATCTACGCCGTCGCGGGCCAGCACGACCACGACCACAACCTCGTGACGCAAAACGACGTCCACGCCTACGACCCCGAGACCGACACCTGGGAGACGCTCGCACCGCTGCCCAAAGCCGTGTCGCACATCTCGAACTCGACTTTCGCCATGGGCGGGCGCATCATCGTCGTCGGCGGCGAGATCGCGCACCTCAAGCCGATCACCGACGTCTTCGCCTACGACCCCGAGACCGACACCTGGACTTCGCTCACCGACCTGCCGCACGCGCTGCAGTCGGCCGTGGCGGACGAGATCAACGGCGAGATCTTCCTGACGGGCGGCTCGGGCGGCGGCTGGCGCGCCGAGACGTACCGCGCGACCCCGCAGGACTAACTCACCCTTAAGACCTCGAGACCGCGCCGCGCGGGGGCCTGCCCCCCGCGCTTCAGCTTTGTGGCGCGCCTTGACATAAAGCGCCCCCCTGCACGCCGCGAGGCCGCTGGTAGCTACGCCGCGCGGAACTGCCCTCAGGGGGCGCTCACGACCGGTTCGCGGGCGGTGCACCCGAACCGAGGCCGGGGTTACCGCAAGCGCACCGCAAGTTGCAAGCGGCAAGGTAGGGTCATGGACAAAAACGCGCGGCACCCCATCGGTCCCTCGACCCCTCCGTCGCCCCCGCAACCCGTGCGCCCGATCGTCACCCGCCCTCGCCCCGCGCGCCCGGCGCGTCCCTACCGACCCGAGGCGGCGAGCGCCGAAGCGGTCGGTACGCTCCCCAACCTCGTCATCATCGGCGCGATGAAGTGCGGCACCACGAGCCTGCACGAGTACCTCGACTGCCACCCCGAGGTCTTTATGTCGCGGCGCAAGGAGACGAACTTTTTCGTCGCCGAGCACAACTGGGCAAAGGGGCTCGCCTGGTACCGGTCACACTTTCCGGAGAAAAAGCGGGTCATCGGCGAGTCCTCACCCAACTACACGCGCTTCCCCCTCTACGCGGGGGTGCCCGAGCGGATGCACAGGGTCTTGCCGGGCGCCAAGCTGCTCTACTGCGTGCGCGACCCCATCAAACGGATGGTGTCGCACTACGTGCACTCCTACTCGCTGGGGCGCGAACACCGGCCCTTCGCCGAGGCGATGCTCGAGCGAAAGAACAACCGCTACTTGGTCTCGAGCCTCTACCACTTCCAGCTCGAGCAGTACCGGCGCTTTTACGACCCGAGCCAGATCAAGGTCGTCGTGCTCGAAGAGCTCTACCGCGACCCGCTCGGCACCCTGCAAGAGGTCTTCGCCTTTTTAGGCGTCGACCCCACCTACGAGGACTCGCGCTTTACAAAAGCCTCCGCGACGATGCCCGCCGCCGCGACCCGGCGCCGCAGCCCGCTCAAAAACTGGATGGTCGCGCGCAAACTGCGCGGCGTCTACTGGCTCGAGCGCAACGCCCCGTGGGTCTTTGGCCCGCCTATCAAGACGCCGCAGGTCACCCCGGCGCTGCGCGCCGAACTCACCGCCATGCTCCAGGAGGACGTTCAGGCGCTGCGCGCGCTGACCGGCTTGTCGCTGGGGGCGTGGTCGCTCTAGCCCGCGGGCTTTGGCGCGCGTCAGCACTGCACGCGCGCTTTTAGGCGTCTTGACAAGCTTTTCGCCGACCCGTACAGTTGAGCTACTTTGGCGACAGCTGGGCATCCCCTGCTCTAAGGCGTTGGGCATACTTGCCGCCCCGAGCCGGCGCTACGGCGCTCTAGGGGCGCGAAAGGAGTAGGTCGTGAAGCGACTCGGGGTGTTGGGTGTGTTTGTCTTCGGTGCGGTGGCCGCCGCACAGACTGTCGGCGTGAGCTGGTCGAACTTTCAGGAGGAGCGCTGGCGCACCGACGAGGCGGCGATCCGGGAAACGCTGGAGGCGCTCGGCGCGCAGTACGTGAGCGCCGACGCCCAGAGCTCACCCGAAAAGCAGCTCGCCGACGTCGAGAGCCTCATTACGCGCGGCGTGGACGCGCTTATCATCCTCGCTCAGGACAACGAGGCCATCTTGCCGGCGGTCTCGCGCGCCGCGCAGGAGGGGATCCCGGTGGTCGCCTACGACCGGCTGATCGAGGACCCCGGGGTCTTCTACCTCACCTTCGATAACGTCGAGGTCGGGCGCCTGCAAGCGCAAGCGGTCTACGACGTGCAACCCACGGGCAACTACGTCTTTATCAAGGGGAGCCCCACCGACCCGAACGCCGACTTTTTGCACCAGGGGCAGCTCGAGGTGCTGCAGAGCGCCATCGACAGCGGCGACATCACCGTCGTGGGTGAGCAGTACACCGACGGCTGGCTTCCCGAGAACGCGCAGCGCAACACCGAGCAGATCCTTACCGCCAACAACAACGAGGTCGACGCGGTCGTCGCCTCGAACGACGGCACGGCGGGCGGGGTCGTCGCGGCGCTCACGGCGCAGGGGCTCGAGGGCATCCCGGTCTCGGGCCAAGACGGCGACCACGCGGCCCTTAACCGCATCGCGCTGGGTACGCAGACGGTGAGCGTCTGGAAAGACGCCCGCGAACTCGGGCGGGCCGCCGCCGAGATCGCCGTGGCGCTCGCCCAAGGCGCCGCCCTCGACGAGATCGAGGGGGCGACCACCTGGAGCGACGGCCCGCGCGGCGTCGAGATGAACGCGATCTTGCTCGAGCCCATCCCCATCACCCGCGACAACCTCGAGGTGGTCATCGACGCCGGTTGGGTCGACCGCGACACCGTCTGCGCCGGCGTCGACCCCGAAAACGCCCCGAGCGCCTGCCAGTAAGGGGCGCCGGGCGGTCTCACCGCATGATCTCCACCCCAACCAAACGACCCCGCCGCGCGCCCGCCCGCGCGCGCGGGGTTTTGCGGGCGCTCGAGCTCGACACCCGCTTGCTCGGCATGGTAGGGGCGCTGCTGGCCATCTGGCTGCTCTTTCACGTGCTCACGGGGGGCACCTTTTTGACCGCGCGCAACCTCTGGAACCTGGCCGTGCAGACGAGCGTCGTCGGCATCATCGCCACCGGTATGGTGTTCGTCATCGTCACGCGGCAGATCGACCTCTCCGTGGGCTCGCTGCTGGGCTTTTTGGGGATGGTCATGGCGGTCTTGCAAGTCGACCTCTTCCCCGCGGGCGCCCCTTGGAACTGGCTCGCCACGCTCCTCGTGGGGCTCCTGCTGGGGGCGCTTTTGGGCGCCTTTCAGGGCTACTGGGTCGCCTATCAGGGGGTGCCGTCGTTTATCGTGACCTTAGCGGGGCTGCTCATCTTTCGCGGCGGCGCCTGGCTCGTCACGCAGGGGCGCACCGTGGCGCCCCTAGACCCCACCTTTCAGATTCTCGGTGGCGGTGTCAGCGGCTCTATCGGCGGCACCTGGAGCTGGGTCGTCGGCGGGGTGGCGGTGGCCGCGCTGCTGATCGGCAACGCCCGCGCACGCGCCAAACGCCGCCGCTTGGGCTTTCACGTCAAACCGCTCTGGGCCGAGGTCGTCACCCAAGGGGTGCTCGTGGCGCTCATCGTGGGCTTCGTGATGGTCATGAACGCCTACACCCAGCCGCGCAGCACCGTCCCCCGCGGCATCCCCGTACCGGTCCTAGTGACCCTCGCGCTGGCTCTCGCCATGAGCCTCACGGCGCGGCGCACCCGCTTCGGCCGCTACGTCTACGCCATCGGCGGCAACCCCGAAGCGGCGCAGCTCGCCGGCATCGACACGCGCCGCGTGCGCCTGCTCGTCTTCGTCATCACCGGCGTCCTCTGCGCGCTCGCCGGGGCGGTCGCTTCGGCGCGCCTGAATGCGGGCGCTAACTCCACGGGGACGCTCACCGAGCTCTACGTCATCGCCGCGGTCGTGATCGGCGGCACCTCGCTCGCCGGGGGCTACGGCACGATCTCGGGGGCGCTCTTGGGAGCGCTCCTGATGCAGAGCCTGCAGAGCGGTATGGTGCTGCTCGGGCTCTCGAGCCCTTTGCAGCAGGTCGTCATCGGTCTCGTGCTGATCCTCGCGGTTTGGCTCGACGTCCTCTACCGCCGCCGCAGCGGCGCGCTGGAGGGCCCGTGACCCCCCAGCGCACGGCCCCTCAACCCGCGCCCCTCGTCGCGATGCGAGGCGTCTCGAAAGCCTTCGGCGGGGTGCACGCGGTGCAGGGGGTCTCCATCGACCTCTTTCCGGGGGAGGTCTTGGGCCTGTTGGGCCATAACGGCGCGGGCAAATCGACGCTCATCAAGATCCTCTCCGGCGCCCTCGTCCCCGACGAGGGGGAGATCTGGGTGGGGGGGCGGCGCGCGAGCATCCGCTCCCCGCGCGACGCCAAAGCCTACGGGATCGAGACCATCTACCAAGCGCTCGCGCTCGCGGACAACCTCAACGCGCCCGCTAACATCTTTCTGGGGCGCGAGCTCACGGGGCCCTTCGGCGGCCTCGACGACGACGCCATGGAGAGCGAGGCGCGGCGCGTGCTGGACCGGCTCGACCTCAAGATCACCTCGCTGCGCGTCCCCGTGCGCAGCCTCTCGGGGGGGCAGCGCCAAGCGGTCGCCATCGGTCGCGCGCTCCTCTTTAACGCCAAGGTCCTCATCATGGACGAGCCCACGGCCGCCCTCGGGCCGCAGGAGACGCGCAAGGTCGGCGACCTCATCCGCAGCCTCAAAACCCAGGGGTTGGGGATCGTGCTGATCAGCCACGACATCCACGACGTCTTCGGCTTGGCCGACCGCATCAGCGTGATGCATAACGGGCGCCTGGTCGGCACCCACGCGGTCGCCGACGTGACCCAAGACGACGTGCTCAGCATGATCATCCTGGGCCGAGACCTCAAGGGGAGTGCGAGCGCCGCCTGAAGACCTTGGCGACGTGCTCGGCGTAGGCCGACGCCTCACTCCCCTGGGCCGAGCGCGCAGTGCGTGGTATGCACACCGCACGCGTGTGACGCGTAACGCTCGGGTGGTGCACGCTCCTCATGACACTGAACGTAGCGTTAGCCTAGAATGAGACTCGTGAACACCTTTTTGCGCAGCCTCGAGGCCGACCCCGAAGAGCAGCGCGTCTCCAAGGCGGCGATCCACCTCCGCTCCCTCGTCTTCGGGCGCTTAAGCGACGACCACGCCGTCGCGCTCGCGCTGCTGCACGAGCTGCGCGGGCTCTACCGCCGCGCCTACGGCACCGAGCAGGTGCTTAGAGACCACCACGCCACGCAAGAGACGGCGCTGCTGGCGCACCTGCGTCAGCTCGGTCTCCCCTGCTGCCCGGACGAACTCGGGCCCGAGGAGCGCGCGGCGCTGCTCGGGCGCTGGCAGCGCTCCTGGTCGGAGCTGCCGCGCCCCTTCGACGCGCTTATGGAGCGCTTTTTGAGCGACCTCACCGCCCCCCTCGCCCCTTCTGCATAACCTTCAGCGCGCCCCGCAGGCCGCCGCGCTGCGTGACGCGGCGCTACGGTGCGGTACGTGATGCGATGTGTGCGTGACGCGGCGCGAGACGTGATGCAATAAGCGTATGCCACCCAAAGCGGAACAGCTGCGCGCCTTCGACGCCGTCGCCCGTTACCGCAGCGTCACCCAAGCGGCGCGCGCCTTGGGGCTCAGCCAACCGGCGCTCAGCCGTCAGCTCGCTCAGCTGCAGGAGGCGCTCGGCCGCCCCCTCTACCGCCGCACCGCGACGGGGGTCGACCTCACCCCCTTCGGCGAGGCGCTGCTGCCGCACGCGCGGGCGGTGAGTGAGGCGCTCGAGCGGGCGCAGCGGTTTTTGCAGGGCGAACACCCGGAGCGCGTCACGCTGCGCGTCGGGCTCAGCCATCACCTCGTCACGGCCTACACCGTGCGCTTGCTGCGCAACCTGCGCGCGGCTAGTGCAGCGGGGGCCGAGCTGAGCGTGCACATGAGCGAGGGGTATTCGCAGCAGCTCCTGGACGCGGTCGCGCAGCGCGCGCTCGACGCGGCGCTCGTGTTGGGCGACGCCCAAGACCTCCCCGACGCGCTCGTCGCGAGGCGCATCAGCGAAGAGCCCCTCTGCTTGCTCGTCAAACCCGACGACCCCCTCGCCGCTCAAGCGCTCGTCCCGAGCAGCGCGCTGCACGGTGAGACGCTCGTGTTGCCCGCTTCGGTCAGCTGGCTGCATGGGCGCTTGCAGCGCTACCTCGCCTCGGCGCTTATCACCCCGGGGCGGGTGATCGAAGTCAGCGGCCCCTTCGCCGTGCGCTGCGCGGTGCTCGAGGGTCTGGGCATCGGCGTTTCGGTGCGGAGCTTTGTCCAAGCTGAGGTCGACGCGGCCCTGCTGCGCACCGTCGGTTTCGAAGCGGACGGCTTTATCGCCGGGGTGCAGCTGGTGACGCGCGCACCCGACACGTACGACCGCGCCGCCTGGACGGCGCTCAGTACCCTCGTGCCGTGACCCCAGGGTGTGGGTACCCGTACGCCCGCCGACCGGTTATTTGGTTTTTCTATAAGCGTAATAGCAAGATGATATTTGCTTATAGCGCGGCCGACCGCTAAACTACCTCCAAAGGACAACCGGAGACACGGCGCGACTGGTGGGTACGCTGCGCCCGCGACGGCGAACCACCGCGCCCGGAGGAGGTTATCTCATGCAGAGGGCTACAGCACCCGCCGGAGGTCGGCGCGACGCGCCCCCGGGGCGGGCCAGCACCAACGACGCGGACACGGCGAACGCCATTTTGGAGGCGCTAGGCGACCTCTCGGCGCGGCTGGGGCGCCTCGAGGCCGCCCTCGGCGAGCGCAGCACGCTTGAAACGCTCACCGAGCAGGCCCCCGCCACGGTCGCTACCGCCGTCGACGCGCTCGACGACGCCCTGCGCGGCGCGCAGCGCGCCGGTTTCGACCTCGAAGCGAGGCTCCCGGCGCTTTTCGAGCTCGCCGAACGGCTCACCCGCCCCGAGACGGTGGGGGTCCTGAGTGCGCTCCTCGAGCGCGCCGGCGAGCTCGAAAAGCTGCTCGCGCTGGCCGACGAGGCCCCCGGCCTCCTCGCCGCCGCCGTCGACACCCTCGACGGCTACGCGCAGAGCGCCCGCGCCGCCGGCTTCGGCCCCGAGGAGCTGCTGGCGAGCGGCACCACCCTGCTCGGCGACCTGCGCGGCGCGACCACCCACGCCCTCGCCGAGAGCCGTACGAAACCGCTCCCCACCCCCTTCGGGGTGCTGAGGCTGCTTAGCGACCTCGAGGTGCGGCGCGCGCTCACCTTTTTCCTGGTGCTCGCCAAACACCTCGGCCGCTCACTAGAGCGCGTCCCCACCGCGCCGCGCCCGTGACGCACACGCCCGAGCCACCACGCACCGAGTCGCTACTTGTGAGGAGGAGACGATGAAAGACCACGTCGAAGTGCTCGTCGTCGGCGGAGGCTCCGCCGGCCTGACCGTCGCCGCGCGGCTGCGCAACCACCCCAACCCCCCCGAGGTCGCCATCTTAGAGCCCAACACCAAGCACTACTACCAACCGCTCTGGACGCTCGTGGGCGCGGGCGTCTTCCCCAAAGAGGCGTCTGAACGCAACGAGGCCGACTTCATCCCCCCCGGCGCGACCTGGCTGCAAGACGCCGCCGAGAGCTTTGATCCCGAGAACAACCGCGTCACGACGCGCGCGGGCAAGACCTACAGCTACGACTTTCTGGTGGTCGCCGCGGGGTTGCAGCTCGACTGGGAGAAGATCCCCGGGCTCAAAGAGTCGGTCGGCAAACCCGGCACCGGCGTCTGCAGCAACTACGACTACAACACCGTCACGTCGACCTGGGACAACATCCGCAACTTCAAGGGGGGCACGGCCATCTTTACGGAGCCCTCGACGATGATCAAGTGTGGCGGCGCGCCGCAGAAGATCATGTACCTTGCCGACGACGCCTTCCGGCGCCAAGGGGTGCGCGAGCGCTCGCGCCTGCTCTACTGCTCTCCCAAAAAGACCATCTTCGCGGTGAAAAAGTACGCCGACGAGCTCGACAAGGTCATCGCGCGTAAAGGCCTCGAGCCCCGCTGGGAGCACGAACTTAAAGCGCTCCACCCCGAGCGCAAAGAGGCGGTGTTCACCTACCCCGGGGGCGAGGTCACCATGCCCTACGACATGATCCACGTCACCCCGCCGATGAGCGCCCCCGACGTGATCAAAAAGAGCCCGCTCGCGAACGCCGACGGGTGGGTCGACGTCGACAAACACACGCTGCAACACACGACGTACAAAAACGTCTTCGGGCTCGGCGACAACAGCAGCCTGCCGACCTCGAAGACGGGGGCGGCGATCCGCAAACAGGCGCCCGTCGTCGCCGAAAACCTCCTCAAGCTGCGCGCCAAGGAGCCCTTAGGCGCGAGCTACGACGGCTACACCTCGTGCCCGCTGGTGACCGGTTACGGCAGCCTCATCCTGGCCGAATTCGACTACGACAAAAACCCCGCCGAGAGCTTCCCCTTCGACCAGAGCAAGGAGCGCTACAGCATGTACCTGCTCAAAAAGGTCGGGCTGCCCAACCTCTACTGGCACGGGATGCTGCGCGGCCGCGCCTAAGTCCCCCCCGGCGCCGACCATGCTGCCCGCCCAGCGGCTGCTGGGCGGGCGCGCGTCATCTTGTTATGCAATAGACCTCCTGCGAAAGTGGGAGGCGGGCGAACGCCCGGCTCCGGCTTTCGCCGAGTAGAGCGAGTATGAGCAGACGCGCTCAGTTGAAAAAACAGCACTTTTGCAGGAAGTCTAATCCCTGCATAACGTTTATAAGCGGACGTCATATCGAGCTTGCACTCTTATACCCCCTGGGGGTATAAAAGAGGGAAGAAGGAGGCACCATGCTCTTTAAGCGCATCTACGACGAGGATCTCGCCCAAGCAAGCTACTTTATCGGTTGCCAGAGGACGGGTGAAGCCATCGTGGTCGACCCGCGCCGCGACGTCCAGGTCTACCTGGACGAGGCCAAGGCTCAGGGTATGACGATTAGGGCGGTGACCGAGACGCACATCCACGCCGACTACCTCTCCGGCAGCCGCGAGCTCGCCGCCGCGACGGGCGCGACCCTCTACCTCTCGGACGAGGGTGGGGAGGAGTGGCAGTACCGGTTCCCGCACGAGGGCCTCAAGCACGGCGACACCATCGGCGTGGGCAACCTGACGCTCGAGGCGCGCCACACCCCCGGCCACACCCCGGAGCACCTGTCGTTTCTACTGACTGATGGCGCAGCGACCGACGCCCCCGGGTTCTTTCTCACCGGCGACTTCGTCTTCGTCGGCGACCTCGGCCGCCCCGACCTCTTAGACGAGTCCGGCATCGGCAAAGACACCCGCGAACCGATGGCTCGCGAGCTCTTCCGGAGCCTCCGCGAGGAGTTCTGGTCGCTCCCCGACTTCGTCCAGGTGTGGCCCGGCCACGGGGCGGGTTCGGCCTGCGGCAAGGCGCTCGGCGCGGTCGCCTCGAGCACCGTCGGGTATGAAAAGCTCGTCTCCTGGTGGGCGCCTTTTGTCGAGAAAGGCGACGAGGAGGCCTTCGTGCGGGCGCTTCTAGAGGGTCAACCCGACGCGCCCGTCTACTTCAGCCGGATGAAGCGTATGAACCGCGCCGGACCGCCCCTGCTCGGTGAGCGCGGCACCCCCAAAGAGCTCGACCCCGACACGCTCACGGGCATCGGCGACACCCTCATCCTGATCGACACCCGACCCAAAGAAGCGTTCGACAAAGACGCCGTCAAGGGTGCGCTCCACATCCCCATCAGCAAATCGTTTGTTACCTACGCCTCATACGTCATCGACCCCGAACGCGACGAACGTGACATCGTGCTCCTCGCCGAGGACGCGGCGCAGGCGGCCGCGCTGCGCGACCGGCTCTCGTACGTGGGGATCGACAACGTCGTCGGTTTCGTGACCCACTTCGGCCGCCTCGAGCGCCAGCCGGTCACGTCGGTCGCCCCCGAAGCCTTGGACGAGCTTGACAACCCCTTTATCCTCGACATCCGCACCAAGAGCGAGTTCGACGCGGGGCACCTGCCAGGCGCCCACCGCATCCACGGCGGGCGGGTGATGTGGCACCTAGACGAACTGCCTAAAGACCGCCCCTTGGTCACGCACTGCCAGTCGGGCGCGCGCAACACGGTCGTCTCGAGCGCGCTGCGGGCCGCGGGCTTTAGCAACGTCGTCGAGCTCGAGGGCTCCTACGCCGCGTGGAAAAAGGCGCAGGAGCGCCGCGTCTCCGCCTGAGCGCCCCCGGCCTCAAGGTTTAGAACTCTCAGGCTCTAGGTCACGCCGCCCCGTGGACGCCGCGCCACGCGCGCCGGTCGCACGGGGCGACTTGCGTCTAGCCTCACCACCTCGCACCACAACCCGCACTCCACGGCACTACACGAAGGAAGCCATGACGTTCTCCGATCCCCCCACCCGAACGGAGCAGCTGCTGCCCGCGCTGGCGTGGCTGCGCCGCTACCGCCCGAGCGACCTGCGCGGCGACCTCGTCGCCGGTCTGACGGTCGCCGTGATGCTCATCCCGCAGGGGATGGCCTACGCGCTCCTCGCGGGGCTCCCCCCCGTCGTCGGGCTCTACGCCTCGACGCTCCCGCTCATCGTCTACGCCCTTTTCGGCTCGTCGCGGCAGCTCGCCGTCGGCCCGGTCGCCATCGTGTCGCTGCTGACGCTGACCGGCGTCTCGGCGGTCGCCGAGGCGGGCACTGCAGGTTTCATCCTCTACGCGGCGCTTTTGGCGCTCATGGTCGGCGCCGCGCAGCTGCTGCTCGGCGTGCTGCGCGGCGGCTTTATCACCAACTTCTTGTCGCACGCGGTCGTGAGCGGGTTTACCTCGGCCGCCGCCGTGGTGATCGCTTTAAGTCAGCTTAAAGACCTCCTGGGTATCCGCCTTGAGAACACCCACTCGGTGCCGCTCTTGCTGTGGGAGGCGGCCACGCGGCTCGGTGAGACCAACCCCGCCTCGCTCACGCTCGGCGCGGTGAGTATCGCTTTGCTCCTTTTGGGGCGCCGCTTCGCGCCGCGCCTGCCGGTGCCCTTGGGGGTGGTGGTGCTCGCCACACTGGCGACCTACGCTCTGGGGCTCGAGGACTACGGCCTGCGCATCGTCGGCGAGGTCCCCTCGGGGCTGCCGCAACTGACCCTCCCCCCCTTCGACGGGGCGGCGCTCGTGAACCTGCTCCCGGCCGCGCTCACCATCGCGTTCGTCGGTTTCATGGAGTCGTTCGCGGTGGCCAAGTCCATCGCCGCGCGCGAGCGCTACCCGCTAGACGCCAACGCCGAGCTGCGCGCGCTCGGGCTCGCCAACCTCGTCGCCGGGCTGTTCTCGGCCTACCCAGTGACCGGCGGCTTTTCGCGCACCGCGGTGAACTACCAAGCGGGCGCCCGCACGGGGCTCGCGTCGCTCCTCACGGCGCTCTTGGTCCTCCTCACGCTCCTCTTTTTCACCCCGCTCTTTTACTACCTGCCGAACGCCGCGCTCGCCGCCATCGTGGTGGTCGCGGTCGTCGGACTGGTCGACCTCAAGGAGCCGCGCCACCTCTTTCGCGTCCGCCCCATCGACGGTTGGACGCTGCTGGTGACGTTCGCCGCGACCTTGCTCATCGGGATCGAGCAGGGCATCCTCATCGGCGTCGCCTTTTCGCTCCTCGTCTACGTGTGGCGCAGCGCCTACCCGCACACGGCGGTGGTGGGCTACCTCGAGTCCGAAGGGGTGTTTCGCAACGTCAAACGCTTTCCGCAGGTGCGCCTCTTCCCCGGCACGATCATCATCCGCGAGGACGCCGCCCTCTACTTCGCCAACATGGGCTTTTTGGAGGCGTTCGTCGACCGGACCCTGCGCGAGCACCCCGACGCCAAACGCCTGCTCTTCGACTTTTCGGGGGTCAACGACGTCGACGCCGTGGCGCTCGACACGCTGCGCGAGCTGATGGCGACCCTTGAAGAGATCGGCATTGAGGTGCACCTCGCCGGTATGAAAGGGCCCGTGCGCGACCTCGTCGCGCGCGCGGCGTGGCCGGAGCGCTTTCGCGCGCGCGCCGCGCACCTCTCGCTCGAGCACGCCCTGCGCGCTTTTGGCGAGACCCTCTCCCCCGCCCCCGACGCCCCGACGGGCGCGCGCGCGGCGCTCGAGCGGCGATGACCGCCCCCCAGACGCCCCTGACCCCCCAAGGGGCGCTCGAGCGCCTGTTGGCCGGGCACCAGCGCTACCTCGAGGGGCGCATGGCGCACCCGCACCAAGACGCGCGCTGGCGCGCGTCCTTGACGCGCGAGCAGCACCCCTTCGCGGCGGTGCTCGGCTGCGCCGACTCGCGCGTGCCGCCGCAGATCATCTTCGACCAGGGCTTGGGCGACCTCTTTACCAACCGGGTCGCCGGCAACATCGTCGACGACGCGATTTTGGCGAGCCTCACCTACGGCGTCTCGGTGCTCGGCGTGCCGCTCATCGTGGTGCTGGGGCACACCGGCTGCGGCGCGGTCGCGGCCGCCGCCGCAGCCCTCGAGGAGGGGGGCGCCGACCCCTCGCTGACGCCCCTCGTGCGGGCGCTCGAGCCCGCTTTGCGGCGCGCCGCTCGTCGCTGCGACACGGCTGAGGGGGGGACGGGGTGTACGCTCAAGGGGGCCGTGAGGGAGAACGTCGAGGCGTCCGTTCGCCTCATCGCCGCGCACCCGCCCCTAAAGGCGCGCATCGCCCAGCGCACGCTCGCCGTCGTCGGCGCCGTGTACGACCTCGAGACGGGCGGGCTCGAGCTGCTGCCGACACCCCTTTTACCCAGCGCGCCCGCTCACGGCCCGCTTTTGGAACGGTTATGAAAAGACTCTTTATCCTGCTTGCCATCCCCCTTATAGCCGCCTCGCTCGGCCTGTCGCAGCGGGGGGCCAACTTCGAGACCCGCGACGTCGCCGCCCTCGCAGCGCAACTGGGAGACGCGCCCGACACCTTCGTGCTCGACGTGCGCGAACCGTGGGAGGTCGCAGAGGGGCGCGTCGCGCAGGCGACCCCCATCCCGCTCGGTGAGCTCGCCGAACGCTTGGACGAGCTGCCCGAAGGCGAGACCATCTGGGTGATCTGCCGCTCCGGCAACCGCTCGGCGCAAGCGAGCGCGCTGCTCTCAGGCGCGGGCTTCAGGGCGATCAACGTCGCCGGTGGCATGATCGCGTGGGAACGGGCGGGGCTCCCCACTGTCCGTTAGCGGCTCACGAACGCCAAGCAACGTTTGGAGGGACCAGCTCGAGCTGGTCCCCCTTACCGTGGCGCGCGGCTGTTGCCGTTTGCCTCGATACGGGTCGCGGACGCGCTGGCCCGTCAGAACCGCTTTTCGTGCTCCCTGACGCGCCCCCACAGCACGCCCCCGATGAGCATCAAGAGGAGCGCCGAACCGATCCAGGCGAGGTCATAGGGCAAGATGTTCTCGACCCCCTCGCGCACCGGGTGAAAACGCAACACCTTGTGAAAGAGCGTCCCGTCGATGAACTGGAACACCCCCATGCCGAGCCAGAACCCCGCCGCGAGCGCGAGCCCCGTCGCCCGCGCCTGCACGACGAAGTGGCGGTTACGCCAGAGCAGCACGACGCCGAGAAACAGGAGCGCGGTCGTCATCACGTGCAACAGCCCGTCGCTGATCGCGCGCCAGTCGGCGCCGGCGTGAATATAGAAGTTGTGCCAGCGCAGAAGGTGGTGAAAGGCGATGGCGTCAAGTGCCCCCATCAACCCGAAACCGGTCCAGAAGGCGAGCCAGAAGACGCGCCGGTTGGCGCGCTTGTGCGTCTTTGCGTCTACGGCGCCCTGCGCAGCTTCGGAAAAGACCCCAACGGCTCGCTTCGTCGTCATGTTCCCCCCTGTCACCACGGCTGAGGCTAACGTCTAGGCCGTTTGTTTGACGCATTAGCCTAGCAAACCCAGACCCCCGCGTCAACCCGGGCTTTTAGAGGGCTCCAGCGGGCTCCGCGCAGATCACGCGCACGCCACAAGCTCTTAGGTGCTCGCTCAAGTCCCGCGGCAAGGGGGCGTCGGTGACGAAAACGTCGAGCGCCTCCCAGGGGGCGAAGGGGGCGAGGCTCGAGCTCCCTACTTTGGAGTGGTCGACGAGCGCGGCGCAGCTCTCGGCGGCCGCGACCATCGCCGCTTTCGTCTCCGCTTCGATGAGGTTGGGGGTCGACAGCCCGCCGCGCAGCGTCACCCCGGTCGCCCCCAAAAACGCCCTATCGGCGTGCAGCGCGCGCAAGTTAGCGACCGTCTGCGGGCCGATCATAGCGAGCGAGTGCGACCTCACGAGCCCGCCCAGCGAGATGAGCTCGAACCCCTCGGCCGACGAGAGCTCGGCCAAGATGGGGAGCGCGTTGGTGATGATCGTCAGACCGCGCCGCCGCCCCGGCAGGAGCCGCGCGAGCGCGAGCGTCGTGGAACCCGCGTCCAGGATCAGGGTGTCACCGTCGTGGATAAGCGCCAGGGCCGCCTCGGCGATACGCTGCTTGTTGAGCGCCAAGTGCCCGACCTTGTCGCCCAGTGACAGGTTGTACTTCGAGCGGTGCGCGGCGACCGCGCCGCCATACACGCGCTTTAAGAGGCTGCGCTCCTCGAGCTCCTGCAGGTCTTTGCGCGTCGTGACCTCGGAGACCCCGAGCTCGCGCGACAGCTCGGCAACGCTCACGCGCCCGCTGCGCTCGAGGCGCTCTAGAATCGCCTGCTGCCGCTCGGTCAGCCCCACCGGATGCGCGCTAATCATCCTTGCCTCCCCCACCAGCATAGCACACACCCTACAACAAAGTTACGAATGAAAGCTTTTATCTTTCGAGTATTGACACACCGAAAGCGAACCTTTATAGTTTGTCCATCTCAACAGCGCGCGCAGCGTCTTCCGGGCATCCCCAAAGGCGCTCGCCAGCAAAGGAGTGGCTATGAAGCGTTTCGCCGCCCCCCTCCTCCTCATGGGTGCCGCCCTCTGCGCCGCACAAGAGGCCCCCGCGCGCGAGGACATCCGCATCGTGGTGGTCACGCACGGCACCGCCGCCGACCCCTTCTGGTCGGTCGCCAGCAACGGCGTGCAGCAAGCCGCGCGGGACATGGGCGTGAGTGTCGAGTACCGCGCCCCCGAGACGTTCGACATGCCGCGGATGTCGCAGCTTATCGACGCTGCCGTAGCGTCGCAGCCCGACGGTCTGGTCGTCTCCATCCCCGACGCCGAAGCCCTGGGCGACGCCATCGGCCGCGCGGTCGACGCCGGTATCCCGGTCATCTCGATGAACTCGGGCAGCGAGGTGTTCGAGGAGCTCGGGGTGCTGCGCCACGTCGGGCAGACCGAGTACGAAGCGGGCTTCGGCGCGGGCGAGCGCATGGCCGAAGCGGGCGTGAGCGCGGCCATCTGCGTCAACCACGAGGTCGGTAACGTCGGGCTCGACGAGCGCTGCGACGGTTTTCGCGACGGTCTCGGCGAGGGCGCCTCGGTCGAGGTGCTCGCGGTGAGCGCCGACCCCGTCGAGGTGCGTAACGCGGTCTCGGCGGCGTTTACCCAAAACCCCGAGATCGAGGGGGTGCTCGCCGTCGGCCCCTTGGGCGGCGAACCGACCATCGAGGCGCTGCGCCAGGGCGGGCAGCTCGGCGCGGTCGAGGTGGGCATCTTCGACCTCTCCCCCACGATCCTGCAGGCGCTCGTCGACGAGGAGATAAGCTTCGCCATCGACCAGCAGCAGTACCTCCAGGGATACTTACCCATCGTCTTTTTGACGACCTACATCCAGTACGGCATGCTGCCCGCCAACCCCATCATCCTGACCGGCCCCGGTTTCGTGACGCCCGAGAACGCCGAGCAGGTCATCGCGCTGAGCGAGCAGGGGATCCGGTAGCAGGTAGCGCGTGGCTCGTGGCCGGTAGAGGGGTGTCTACGGGCCACCAGCCATAGACCACACACCCAAGTGCAGCGAGGCGAGCTATGAGCGTAACCACCCAGGCCCACGACGAACGCGTTCGCCGGATGAGCCCCTGGCGCAAACTTTTGAGCCGCCCCGAGCTCGGCGCCGTCGCGGGGGCGGCGCTCGTCTTCACCTTTTTCGCGCTCGTAGCGGGCGACTCCGGCTTCTTGAGTTTTCGCGGCGTGGTGAGCTGGCTCGAGGTCTCCGCCCAGCTCGGCATCCTGGCGGTCGCCGCCGCGCTCCTCATGATCGGCGGCGAGTTCGACCTCTCCATCGGCTCGATGATCGGCGCGGCGGGCATGGTCATCGCGATCCCCATCGCGCTCTACGGTTGGCCCGCCTGGGCGGCCATCCTGCTCGCTTTCGGCGCGGCGCTGCTGGTCGGCTTTCTTAACGGCACCATCGTCAACCGCACCCGCTTGCCCTCGTTTATCGTCACCTTGGCGCTGCTCTTTGTCCTGCGGGGGCTCACCATCGGTTTTACCCGCCTTCTCACCGGCCGCACCCAGGTCTCGGGGCTGCGCGCCGCCGCCGCGGGCGACCCTTTAGCGGCGCTCTTTACGGGTAGCCCCTTCGGTATCCCCGTCTCGGTCTTCTGGTGGGCCGCGCTCGCCGCGCTGGCGACCTGGATCCTGCTCAAAACCCGCTTCGGCAACTGGATCTTCGGCGTCGGCGGCGACGCCGAGGCGGCGCGCAGCACGGGCGTACCGGTCGAGCGGGTGCGCATCCTGCTCTTTATGGGGACCGCTACCGCCGCCACCATCTTCGCCGCCCTGCAGGTGCTGTCGTTTGGCTCCGCCGACGTCACGCGCGGTCTGCAAAAGGAGTTCGAGGCGATCATCGCCGCCGTCATCGGCGGCTGCCTCTTAACGGGCGGCTACGGTTCGGCCATCGGCGCGGTCTTTGGCGCGTTGATCTTCGGCATGGTGCAGCAGGGCATCTTCTTTACCGGCGTCAACACCGACTGGTTCCAGGTCTTTTTAGGCGCGATGCTCCTCGTCGCGGTGATGGTGAACAACGTGATCCGCAAACGCGCCACGGAAGCGAGGTGAGGCCGTGTCGCAGCCCTCAACCGACCGCGCCGCCGTCACCCCCCCCCTCATCGAAGTGAGCGGCGTGAGCAAGTTTTTCGGCTCAGTGGTCGCCCTCAAAGACATCTCCATGCGCGTGCGCGCGGGCGAGGTCATGTGCTTACTCGGCGACAACGGCGCGGGCAAATCGACCCTCATCAAGATCCTCTCGGGGGTGCACCGGCCTAGCGAGGGGACGCTCAAGGTCGAGGGGCGCGCCGTCACCTTCGCCTCCCCCAAGGACGCCCTGGACGCCGGGATCGCCACCGTGCACCAGCACCTCGCCATTCAACCGCTCATGAGCGTGGCGCGAAACTTCTTCATGGGCCGCGAACCCACCAGGGGGTGGGGGCCCTTTCGCCGCTTCGACCTCGCTTTCGCCGAGAGGACGGTGCGCGAGGAGATGCTCAAAATGGGGATCGACATCCGCGACCCGTCGCAAGCGGTCGGCACCATGTCAGGGGGCGAGCGGCAGTGCGTCGCCATCGCGCGGGCGGTCTACTTCGGCGCCAAGGTGCTGATCCTCGACGAGCCGACCTCAGCGTTGGGGGTCAAACAGGCCGGGGTGGTGCTGCGCTACATCGCGCAGGCCAAGGCTCGAGGCTTGGGCGTGGTGTTTATCACCCACAACGTCCACCACGCCTACCCGGTTGCCGACGCCTTTACCATCCTCAAGCGCGGCAGAAGCTACGGCACGTTTCGCAAGGCGGACGTCACACGTGAGCAGGTCCTGGAGATGATGGCGGGCGGGCAGGAACTCGACGCCTTGGAGGCCGAGCTCAAGGAGTTCGCCCGGAGCGACGCGCATGGGAGCGACATGGGCGTGGTCGCGCTCGCGGCGGCGGTGCGCGAGGAGCGCGATGCCCTCCACTAGGCTGCACGTCGCCCTCATCGGCGCGGGCCGCATGGCCCAGACGCACGCCGCGGTGCTCGCCACGCTCCCCGGGGTGCGCGTGCGCGCCGTGTGCGACCCCCGCGAGGCGGCGGCGCGCGCCCTCGCCGAGCCCCTCGGCGCAGCCGCCGTAACGGAGGCCGCGCGCGTGTTCGACGACCCGCACGTCGACGCCGTGCTCATCACCACCCCGACCCCTACCCACGCGGCCCTCGTGACGCGCGCCGCCGAAGCCGGCAAACACGTCTTCGTCGAGAAACCCGTCGCCGCCACCCTCGAGGAGGCCGAGCGGGTCGTGGCGGCCGTCGCGCGCGCGGGAGTGGCGTGCCAGGTCGGTTTTCAGCGCCGCTTCGACCCCGCCTACGTGGAGGCAAAGCGGCTCGTGGACGCGGGCGAGCTGGGCGCGCTCGAGGGCTTTCGCGGCGTCTCGCGCGACCCCGCACCGCCGCCGCTGGCGTTTTTGCGCTCGAGCGGCGGGTTGATGGTCGACCTTGGCATCCACGACCTCGACACCGCGCGCTTTTTCGTCGGCGAGGTGCGCGAGGTCTACGCGGTCGGCAGCGTGCAGGTCGAACCGAGGCTCAAAGAGTACGGGCTCTTCGACACCGCCGTCGCCACCTTGCGCTTTGACAATGGCGCTTTGGGCACGCTCGAGCTGGGGCTGCGCACCGCTTACGGCTACGACGTCCGGGCGGAAATCCTGGGCGAGCGGGGGCGGCTCCACCTGGAGATGGACAGCCGCCTCCACCTGCGGCGCTACGACGCCGCGGGGGGCTCGTTCGTCCGGCCACGGGGGTTTGAAGAGCGCTTTTTCGACGCCTACCGCGGGGAGCTGCTGACCTTTTTCGCGTGCCTTCGCGCCGGGCAGCCGGTGAGCCCCGACGCCGCCGACGCCACCAAGAGCCTCCAGCTCGCGCTCGCCGCGCAGCGCTCGCTCGAGACCGGCAGCGCAGTCGCGGTCGCCACCTTTCGCGAAGGAGTTGCAGCATGACGCCTACTTACGATCCACCCGCCACGGGGGGTTCCTCTCGGTGCGCCTGACCGTCGCCCAAGCCCTCGTCAGGTTCCTGAGCGCTCAGTACACCGAACGCGACGGCGCCGAGCAGCGCCTCATCGCTGGGATGTGGGGCATCTTCGGGCACGGCAACGTCTCGGGGCTCGGCCAAGCGCTCCAAGAACTTGGCCCCGAGGTCATGCCCTTCTACCGCCCGCAGAACGAGCAGGGAGGGGTACACGTGGCCGCCGCCTTCGCGCGGCACAAAAGCCGCCTCGCCACGTTCGCCTGCACCGCCTCGGTCGGGCCCGGCAGCACGAACATGCTCACCGGCGCGGCCCTGGCGACCATCAACCGGCTGCCGGTGCTGCTCTTGCCCTCAGACCACTTCGCCAACCGGCTCCCCGACCCCGTGCTGCAGGGACTCGAGCACCCCACGGAGCACGACCTGTCGGTCAACGACTGCTTCCGCCCCGTGTCGCGCTTTTACACCCGCGTGTCGCGCCCCGAGCAGCTCCTAAGCGCGCTGCCCGAAGCCATGCGCGTGCTCACCGACCCCGCCGAGACGGGCGCGGTGACGCTGTCGCTGCCCGAGGACGTGCAGACCGAAGCCTTCAGTTGGCCCGCGGTGATGTTCGAAAAGCGGGTGTGGCGCGTCCGGCGGCCCCCCGTCGAACCCGAACTCGTCGCGCGGGCCGCCGAGCTGCTCCGCGGCGCCGAGCGCCCCTTTATCGTCATGGGCGGCGGCGTCAAGTATAGCGGCGCCTCGGACGCCCTGGCTGCCTTTGCCGAGCGCTTCGGCATCCCCGTGGGCGAGACGCAGGCGGGCAAAGGGGGCATCCCCTGGAACCACCCCCTCAACGTCGGGGCAGTCGGGGCGACGGGGGGGAGCGCGGCGAACGCGCTCGCGGCCGAAGCCGACGTCGTGCTCGCCGTCGGTACGCGCCTGGCCGACTTCACCACCGGCAGCAAGACGACTTTTCACCCCGAGGCGACCTTTCTCGGCCTCAACGTCGCCCCCATGGACGCGCACAAGCTCTTCGCGCTGCCCTTGATTGGGGACGCGAAACGGGGGTTGGAAGCGCTCGCGGCGGCGCTCGAGCCCCACTGCGGCGACGGCGCCTACCGCGCGCGCGCCGAAAAGCTCAAACGCGACTGGGACGCCACCGTCGACCGCCTGCTCGAGGTGGGTGACCCCGAAAACCTCGCCCAGGGCGCCGTTTTGGGCATGGTGAACGCGGTCATGGGCGGGGACGCCACGGTGATCTGCGCCGCCGGCAGCATGCCCGGCGACCTGCACAAGCTCTGGCGCCCCACCGACCCGCGCGCCTACCACGTCGAGTACGGCTACTCGTGTATGGGTTACGAGATCCCGGCGGGGCTGGGCGTCAAGCTCGCCGAACCGGCGCGGCCGGTCGTCGTGCTGATCGGCGACGGCTCGTACCTGATGATGAATAGCGAGATCGTTACGGCGGTCGCCGAGGGTCTGGACCTCACCGTCGTCGTGGTCGACAACCACGGCTACGGGAGCATCCACGGGCTCCAGCGCAGCACGGGCACGCCGCACTTCGGGCTCGAGCTGCGCCACCGGGACGCGCGCGGGCTCTTAGACGGCCCCTACGTTCGCGTCGACTACCGCGCCCACGCCGAGGCGATGGGGGCGCGCGCGGTCTTCGCGAAGACCGCGGACGCCTTCCGGCGCGCCCTCGCGGAGGCCAAAGAGCGGCGCGGCGTCAACGTCGTCGTCGTAGAGGTCGACCCCGAGAAGCGCGTCGGCGGCTACGCCTTCGGCGGTTGGTGGGACGTGCCCATCGCTGAGGTCTCCGTGCAGGAAAGCGTGCGCGAAAAGCGCGCCCAGTACGAGGCGGACAAGGCCAAGCAGGTCGTCTTCAAACGGGGGGCGCGGTGACGCTCGGCTTCGGCGTCATCGGCGCGGGCCGCATCGGCGCGCTGCACGCGCGGCACCTCGCGGGGGCGGTCGACGGTGCGCGCTTGGTCGCGGTGATGGACGCGAACCCCGAGGCGGCGGGGCGCTCGGCGTTCTCCGGCGCGGCCGCCGTGACGAGCGTCGAGGCGCTTTTGCGGCACCCCGGCGTGGAGGCGGTCGTCATCGCCTCGCCGACCGACCTGCACGCCGAGCAGATCCGGCTCGCGGCGGCGGCCGGCAAGGCCATCTTCTGCGAAAAACCCGTGGCGCTCGGCCTGCGGGAGACGCAGGAGGCCCTGCGGGCCGTTTCGGCGGCGGGCGTCCCCTTCCAGATCGGTTTCAACCGCCGCTTCGACCCCGGTTACGCCGAAGTGGCGCGCGCCGTGCACGCGCTCGAGCTCGGACGACCCGAGATGTTCCGCTCGCAGTCCTCCGACCCAGCCCCCCCACCCAGGGCGTACGCCGCCGTCTCCGGCGGCCTCTACCTCGACTCGGCGATCCACGACCTCGACACCGCCCGCTTCATCATGGGCGAGGTGACGCGCGTCACAGCCTTGGGGCGCGTCCTGGTGGCCGACTACCTCGGAGACTACGGCGACGTGGACACGAGCATCGTCACGCTCGAGTTCGCGAGCGGCGCGCTCGGCGTGGTGCAGAACTCGCGGCGCACCGTCCACGGCTACGACCTCCGCGTCGAAGTCCACGGGGAGCGAGGCAAACTCGTGACCGAGGTCGAACGCGCGACCCCCGTCTGGCGCTACGGCGAGAGTGGCGTGCGGGGCGACTACATCCACTACTTTTTGGAGCGCTTCCGCGACGCCTACCGCCTCGAGCTGCAGGCGTTCGTGGACGCCGTGCGCGAGGGGCGCGCGCCGACGCCGGGGGCAGAGGACGCCGTCGCCGCGCTCAAGCTCGCGCTCGCGGCCACCCTAAGCCTGCGCGAGGGGCGACCGGTCGAGGTCGCGGAGATCTGCTCGTGAGGCGGGACATGGACTTGGCAAGGCAGATTATGCTCGAGATTAAGAATGCGCCTTGCACCGTATCTTGGGTAGACATCCATCTCGAAGGGCGCACCGAGCGAGACATTAGTTATCACGTTATGCAGCTTGCCAAAGCCGGTCTTGTAGAAGCCGAAGGCACTACAGAAACGGGCTCTGATGTCGATTGGAAAGCCAACGACCTTACTTGGCAAGGGCACGACTTTCTAGAAGCAGCAGAGGATGACACCATTTGGCAAAAGGCTAAAAAACACGTTCAGGAAAAAGGAGAAGCGCTGACGTTCGACGTCCTCAAAGCAGTGTTGACGCACCTCACCCGTCAGGCGGTGGGGCTATGAGCCTCAAACTCGGCAACGCACCCTGCTCGTGGGGCACCATCGAGGGGCTCACTGGCGAGGACGAGCGCATCTCCTACACGAGGATGCTCGACGAGCTCGTAGAGGCGGGTTACGCGGGCACCGAACTCGGCGACTACGGCTTTTTGCCGACCGACCCCGCGGCGCTCCGGCGTGAACTGGCGTCTCGAGGCCTCACCATGCTGGGCGCCTATGTGGACGTCGCGCTCGCCGACCCGGCGGCGCTCGCGGAGGGTACGGCGCGGGCAACGACCGTTGCGCGGCTTCTAGCGAGCGTGGCCGATGTGGGCGACCCACAGTGGACGCCGTACCTCATCCTCGCCGACGCGCACAGCCGCGACCCGCAGCGCTTTCGCCATGCGGGCCGCCTCGTCCCCGAGATGGCGCTGGATAAGGCGCAGCTGCGAACCTTTGCCGCGAACGCCGAGGCGGTTGCGCGCTCAGTAAAGCGCGAGACGGGGCTCAAGACCCTCTTCCACCACCACTGCGCGGGTTTCATCGAGACCCCCGACGAGATCGACCGCTTTCTGTCGCTCACCGACCCCGAGCTCATTGGGTTGGTGTTCGACACCGGCCACTACCTCTACGGCACCGGCGGCTGCCACCCCGAGGCGGTCACAAAAGCCCTGGAGCGCCTGCACAAACGGGTTCGCTACGTGCACTTCAAAGATGTAGACGCGAGCGTCGCGGCGCGGGCGCGGCGGGAGGGGTGGGACTACAAGACCGCCGTCGGTAGGGGCGTGTTCTGTGAACTCGGCCGGGGCTGCGTGGACTTCGGCCACGTCACGGGCCGCTTGCGCTCGCTCGGTTACGAGGGGTGGGTCACCGTCGAGCAGGACGTGCTGCCGGGGCTCGGCACCCCTAGAGAGAGCGCCGAACGCAACCGCGCCTTTTTGCGGCGGTTCGGCTTGTGAAGATGGCGGCTAGACATGGCGACCGGTACTACCTCGGAAGGTGCGTGCAAGGAGGCGCCTCTTCGGGTGAGCGCGTCGCCGATCCGATGGTACCCGTCGTGGCGAGTTAGGAGCCGGATGGAACACCTCATTCACGCACAAAACGCCCCCGTGCAGACCGACATCACCCCCGAGCGGGCGGGGTGGCGCATGCTGGGGTTTCGGGTTCACACGCTCTCAAAGGGCGAAGCTTTCGCGACGCCACGCGACGGCAACGAGCGCTGCTTGGTCTTTTTGGGGGGCGACGCTGAGGTCGCGGTCGGCGGCGACGTGTGGCGCCTCGAGGGGCGCCGGAGCGTCTTCGCGGGGCTCCCCTACAGCGTCTATCTGCCCCCGGGGGAGCGCTGCGAGGTCCGCGCACGGAGCCGGGTAGAGGTGGCCGTCGGCGCCGCTCCGGCCGACGGCAAGCTGCCCCCCCGCCTCATCACCCCGGGCGACGTCACGGTCGAGATGCGGGGGGGCCACAACGTCACCCGGCAGATCTCGCACATCCTGGACCCCGGCGACGCCGAGCACCTCCTCTGCGTCGAGGTCTACACCCCGTCGGGGAACTGGTCGAGCTACCCGCCGCACAAACACGACGTGCAAAACCCCCCCGAGGAGGTCGACCTAGAGGAGGTGTACTACTACCGCCTGCACCCCGAGGACGGCTGGGCGGTGCAGCGCCTCTACACGGACGACCGCAGCTTAGACGAGCGGCTGCTGGTCGGTCACGGCGACACGGTGTTGGTGCGCTGCGGCTATCACCCCGTCGTGACAACGCCCGGCTACGACCTCTACTACCTCAACTTCCTAGCGGGTGAGACCCCCTCGTGGGCCGCCAAAGACGAACCCAATCTGGCCTGGGTGCGCGACGCCTGGGAGGGCGCCCCCGACCGGATGCGGCTGCCTTTGCAGGGGACGGGGCGTTAGGCCGTAAGATGCGCTAGGTCGTAAGATATTGAGGCATGGCTGTCAAGGCAGAAAGCATCTCTGAGACGCCTGCAGGTATCATCCTCAGAGTGTGAGCGCTGGACAGCACAGAGGTTTTTGAGAGCTTCTGAAACCAGATGATACCTGCAAAAGAGGGCACCATGACCACAACGGCAAGCAAGGAGCTACTCAACTACATCGGCGGGAGCTGGACGCGCTCCAAGACGCGCGACTACCTGGACGTGCACAACCCCGCGACCGCCGAGGTCATCGCCAGAGCGCCTCTTAGCGCCAAAGAGGAGGTGGACAGCGCCGTCAAGGCCGCGCTAGAAGCTTTTGGGGCGTGGCGCATGACGCCCGTGACCGAGCGGGTGCAGCCGCTCTTTAAGCTCAAAGCGCTCATCGAAGCCAACCTCGACGAGCTCGCCCGGACGATCACGCTCGAGTGCGGCAAGACCTACAAGGAGTCGCTCGCCGAGATGCAGCGCGGCGTCGAGAACCTCGAGGTCGCCTGCGGCATGCCCACCTTGATCCAGGGCACCAACAACGAGGACATCGCCCGCGGCATCGACGAGCACATGTTCCGCCAACCCCTGGGCGTCGTGGCGGCGATCACCCCCTTTAACTTCCCCGGCATGATCCCGCTCTGGTTTTTGCCGTACGCGGTCGCCGCGGGCAACTGCTTTTTGCTCAAGCCCTCCGAAAAGGTCCCCATGACCACCCAGCGCCTCTACGGCTTGGCGGAGGAGGCGGGCTTCCCCAAAGGGGTCTTGGGCCTGGTCAACGGCGGCAAGGATACCGTCGACGCCATCCTCGACCACCCGGACGTCCGGGCAGTGTCCTTCGTCGGTTCGACGCCGGTCGCTAAGTACATCTATAGCCGCGCGACGAAGAGCGGCAAACGCGCCCAGTGCCAAGGGGGCGCGAAAAACCCGGCGGTCGTGCTGCCCGACGCCGACATGGAGATGACCACGCGCATCCTCGCCGACTCGGCGTTTGGCTGCGCGGGGCAGCGCTGCCTGGCGACCTCGGTAGCGATCACCGTGGGCGACGCGCGGGAGGAATTTACCGAACGCATCGTCGCCGACGCGCGCTCGCGCAAGGTGGGCTTCGGCCTAGACGAGGACGTGGTGATGGGGCCGGTGATCAGCGCCGAGAGCAAAGCGCGCATCGAAGGGCTCGTCGAAGCGGGCGTGCAGGGGGGGGCTCGAGTGCTGGTCGACGGGCGCGGCAAAGAGGTCGACGGTTTTCGCGACGGCTACTTCGTGCACCCGACCGTGGTCGACGAGGTCGACCCCAACAGCACGTTCGCCCACACCGAGATCTTCGGCCCCGTCCTCAGCATGATGCACGCCAACACCGTCGAGGAGGCCATCGAGCTCGTCAACGCGCGCGCGTTCGGCAACCAAGCGTGCCTCTTTACCTCGTCGGGGGCGGCCGCGCGGAGGTTTCGCTACGCGGTCCGCGCGGGCAACGTCGGGATCAACTTGGGCGTCGCCGCGCCGATGGCGTTTTTCCCCTTCTCAGGGTGGGGCGAGTCGTTCTTCGGCGACCTGCACGCGCAGGGTCGGCACGGCGTGGAGTTCTACACCGAAACCAAGGTGGTCGTCGAACGCTGGCCGAAGGAGTGGAGCAGGACGTTCTAGGGGCCAGGGGCAAGTAGCTCGTGGCTTGTGGAGGACGTGCTTTCGCTCGCTACATACCACAAGCCACTTGCCCCCTTCGGACCTTTGACCCGACTCCCGACGCTCCCAGGACGTAACCTAAAGCATGGCCTCTTTGACCTTTCTCGGCTGCGGCGACGCCTTTTCGAGCGGCGGACGCTTTAACACCTGCTTTCTCGTCGAGGCGCCCTCCGCGCACTTTTTGATCGACTTCGGGGCGTCGTCCTTGGCAGCGCTTAAACGCGCGGGACGGAGCGTGCGCGACCTTCCGCTCATCTTCATCACCCACCTCCACGGCGACCACGTGGGCGGGCTCCCCTTTCTGCTCCTCGAGGCCAGCTTGGTCGACAAGCGCACCGCCCCCCTGACGATCGCGGGCCCGCCCGGGTTAAAAGCGCACCTGCCCAAGCTCATAGAGGCGCTCTTTCCCGGCACCGAGCTGCAGCTCCCCTTTGAGCTCTCGGTGCTCGAGCTCCCCCCCGACGTGCGGGGCGAGGTCGGGGGCGTCACGGTGACGCCCTACCAAGTCGAGCACGCCAAACCGCTCGTCTGCACGGGTCTGCGCTTCGAGCTCGGGGGGAAGGTGCTCGCCTACTCGGGCGACACGGTGTGGACCCCCGCGCTGAGCAGGCTCGCCCGCGACGCCGATCTCTTCGTCTGCGACGCCTACACCTTCGACCAGAGCACCCCCCAACACCTCGACTACGCCACGCTCAAAGCGCGCTACGGCGAGCTCGGCTGCAAACGCCTCGTGCTGACCCACCTCGGCAGAGCCTTTCTCGAACGGCTGGGGGCGGGTGAGGCGCTCGAGTTCGAGGTCGCTCATGACGGGCTTGAGGTGACCTTCTAACCCACCTAAGCGGAGACCCCTTTGGCACCTCCCTCGCCCCCCCCACCCGAACCCTTCGACCTCATCACCATGGGTCGCTCGAGCATCGACCTCTACGCCAACGATATCGGCGCGCCCTTTGAACGCATCGAGAGCTTTGCCGCCTACGTCGGCGGCAGCCCCACGAACATCGCTGTCGGCGCCCGGCGACTGGGCCTACGCACCGCGCTGCTGAGCGCCGTCGGCGACGACAAGGTGGGTGACTTCATCCTCCACTTTTTGGCGCGCGAGGGCGTCTACACCGGCTTTATCCCGCGCAAACCGGGGCGGCGCAGCAGCGCGGTGGTCTTGGGCATCCAACCGCCCGACACCTTCCCGTTGGTCTACTACCGTGAGGGCGCCGCCGACACCGCGCTCACCATCGACGACGTGCTCGCCGCGCGAGTCGAAACAGCGGGGGCGCTCGAGATCTCCGGCACCGGTCTAGCCAAAGAACCGGGGCGCAGCGCCACCTTCTTCGCCGCCGAACGGGCGCGCACGGCGGGCAAACCCGTGTTTCTCGACCTCGACTTCCGCGCCGACCAGTGGCATGACCCCAGGGCCTTCGGCGTGAACGTGCGCGCGATCCTCCCGCTCGTAAGCGTCGCCATCGGCACCGAGGAGGAGGTCAACGCCGCCATGCTCACACGTCCCGAGGACCTCGAGATCCGCCACCAGCAGATCTCGGCGCCTATCATCAAAGGGGACTTGGGGGCCAACATCGCGCAGCTTTTGGGCGCACCGAGCGGCCCGGAGCTGCTCGTCGTCAAGCGCGGCGCGCAGGGCGCAAGCCTCTACCGGCGCGGCGGCGAGCGCCAGGACGTGCCCGGTTTCCCTGTGGAGGTCTTTAACGTCTTGGGGGCGGGCGACGCCTTTGCGAGCGGGTTTATCTACGGTCAGCTCAAGGGTTGGGACGCCTACAAGAGCGCCCGACTCGGCAACGCCTGCGGCGCCATCGTGGTCACCCGCCACGGCTGCGCGAACTTTATGGGCTACTTCGACGAGGTGATGGCGTTTGTCGAGGCGCGTGGGGGCTTTTGATGCGGGCTAAGCTCGCCGCAACCGACACCGAGAGAAGCACCTGCTCCCCCGTGCTACTCGGGGGATTTCGCACCTCGTCGCACCACTTCGCGTTGGGGCGACCCTGATGCCCTTCGTCGCCGACGGGCGCACGCTCATCAGGGAGGCGTTCGGGGCGCGGCGCATGCTCCCCGCGTTCAACGTCTGTAGCGCCGAGATGGTGCGGGCGTGCCTCGAGGCCGCCGAAGCGCTCGGCGCCCCTGTCATCGTGCAGACCTACCCGAGCGACCTCGAGCAGCTCCCCCCCAAACCCATGGCCGCGCTCGTCAAAGCGCTTGCTGAGGACGCCTCGGTGCCCGTGATGCTCCACCTCGACCACGGGCCGAGTTTGGAGCTGGCCTACGCCTGCTTGCGGGCGGGGTTTTCGTCGGTCATGTTCGACGGCGCGGGTAGGGAGCTAGCGGAGGTGGTCCGCCTCGGTCGCACCCTCACCGAGGTCGCACACGCGCAAGGGGCGGCCGTGGAGGTCGCGGCGGAGAGCTTCAGCGGTGCGGGGGCGCTCACCGAACCCGACGCGGCACTCGCGCTCCGCGACGGCTCCGGCGCCGACATGGTCGCCGTCGCGGTCGGCTCGGAGCACGGGCGCGTCTCGAGCCTCGACATCGCGCGCCTAGAGGCCCTCGCGCACCTGCTCCGCTCGCCTCTGGTGCTCCACGGCGGGAGCGGTATCCCGGCGCAGGACTTGGCAGCCGCGCGGGCCTTGGGGGTCGTCAAGGTCAACGTCGGTTCGGCTCTCTACCGCGCGCTTAGGGGGACGTGGGAGGGCGGGGCTACGCTCCCCAACCACCGCGCGGTGTACGCGGCGGCGCGCGCGGCGCTCTACCGGGTTGCACGAGACAAGCTGCAGCTGATGCAGCCTAAAAGCAGCCTCCCGTTTGACACGCCGCCACCCTAGTCGGGTTTAGCACCCACCTTCTAGAGATACCGATACGGCTACGCCCATTCCTGAGGGGGCATCAACCCCCACGAGGGGCCGAGACTCTGGGAGCGTCGCCGCCTCCATCCCTGAGAGGGCGCACAACGTCTCCTTGGTCCCTTCTGCTGACACGAGACTCCCTACGACCGTCGTGTCAACTGCGTGTGGTTCTCATACGCGCTCCCCACGGCAGAAGCCGGAGGCGGGCGGCTGCCCGCCTCCCATCGCAGGAGACCGCTTGATTCATGCGCTATCCTGCCTTAGCCCCTTCGCTCCGTCGTCAGAGCAAATCAAAGCAGCGTGTAAGCGCGCAGTCGCGCTCGGCGTGGCAACAAACCTCTTCTTCCGCGTCTACGCCTGTTGGCGCCGTCGCCGCCCCTCGGCGTCGGCCGCTTTGAGCGCGTCGACTACCGCCTCCGGCGTCACCGGCCGCGGTTCGTGGTAGATGGTCTCCCCTTCGGCGCACGCGCGCTCGGCCACCTGCCGCAGCGCCGCATCGTCGACCCCTTTGAGGCCGATGTCTTCGAGGGTCGTCGGCAACCCGACCGAGGCGCAGAAGCGGTAGACCTCGTCGATGGTCGCCCAGCTCTTGTCCGACAAGAAGAGCTGCGCGAGCACGCCGATAGTGACCTTTTCACCGTGCCACGCCCCGTGCGTCTCGTGTAGCACGGTAAGCCCGTTATGAATCGCGTGACAGGCCGCCAAACCGCCGCTTTCAAAACCCAGACCGCTGAGCAGGGTGTTCGCCTCGACGACGCGTTCAAATGCAGGCGTCACCGCCTGACGCTCACAGGCGGTCTTGGCCGCGAGGCCGTACTCGAGAAGCGTGTGGTAGCACAGCTCGGCGAGGGCGTACGCCGTCACCGACCCGGGGTCGCCGGTCATGTTGGGCGCGTAGCGCTGCCGGCACGCGTCCGCTTCGAAGTACGTCGAGAGCGCGTCCCCCATACCGGCGACCAGAAAGCGAACGGGGGCCCGTACGATGATATCGGTGTCGACAAGGACCAACTCGGGGTTTTTGGGCAGAAAGAGGTAGCGCTCAAAAGCGCCTTCGGGGGAGTAGATCACAGCTAGCGCGCTGCAGGGGGCGTCCGTCGAGGCGATCGTCGGCACGATCGCGACGGGACGCTCGAGGGCGTGCGCGACCGCCTTGGCGGTATCGAGCGTTTTCCCGCCCCCTATCCCGACGATGACCTCGGCCTCTTGCGCGCGCGCCGCGTCAGCGAGGCGCCCGATCTCCCCCTCCGAACTCTCGCCGCCAAAGCGCTCGAAGTGCCCCGTGACCTCCCGCTCGAGCGCCTCGCGAAAGCGGGGGACGAGCTCGTCGAGGGCGAAGGGGTCGCAGATCAAAAACGCCCGCTGTCCGTAGCGTTTAAGCGCCTCGCCGAGGCGCTCGGTCGCCCGAAAACCCTGGACGTAGCGGCTCGGGAAGATGGTGGTGGTGATCATCTCAACCTCCTTGGGCTAGGACATCTAGCTTGGGACGCGAGTCCACAACCGTTGCGGCACCCGACCCAGAGCGCCGCGGCAGTAACAGCTTGCGCCCTAAAAGGCGCGCCTACACACGGAGGGCTCTGCGCAGCTCCTCTACGGGCGCCGCCACCAAAGCCTCACCTTACACCCTTTATCCACAAAAGCGTCTTGAAAGCAGCCTCGCTGACAAAATAGCGGCGCTTCCAGCGAGCACCTTGCCGCCGCGGGTCGGCGCACGAGGGCTGCAACGCGCGTCGACGGGGGCCAACACGTACGAACAACTGGGTGGAAGGTCGGGTAGCCACGTCAACGCAGCAGCGTATAGGGGCAACAGCCGATCGTTTCACGAGAGGCTACCGATACCCCCTCGGGAGGTGCATGCAGGGCTTTCATGTGAGAGCGTCGCTAGACCAGATGGACTAAGCGTCAATGTCGAGCTGGAGCGGGTCGCACTGCCGAGAACGAGCACGGAGCCATTGCGCTTACGCTCGGCGCTGCCCCACACATCCCATACACCACGCAGCTTCGTCGCCCACACTCACCGAAGCGGCGACCATTGGGAACGCCCTACAATGCTGACGGATCGCGTACCGCTACTGCGTACAACCGTCGCCTGTGACGGCTTTGTAGGGCTCTGACGTGAATGGCCGCCGTCACCCACACGTTTAAGCGCCCTTGACGGGGATGGCCTAGCTCGAGCTGCTGCGGGGATTTAAGGGGAAGCGACATCCCGCTGATCATGCCCCTTTCCGCAGCGCGCGCCCTGATGGGGTTCAAAAGCTCGCTTACAGTCATGAGGCGTAAGCTGCAGGCCGCCCTACGCTATCAGTTTGACGGCGTAAGGCGGTAGCCGAAAGCTAACAGAAGCCAGCGGCGCTCTGATTCGACCGTCAGCAGGGTGTGCGGGTGATGAAGAGCTGCTCCGAAAGGGCGGCAGGGGCGCTGCGATGTTACAGCGCCCCTGCGCGAGTTGGCGGTTTTCGCGTTACTTGAACAAAGCTGCACGAAGGACGCTGGGCGCTAGGCGCTGCGCCGCGCCGGTAACGTCTTCGGGGACGCGCACGAGCGCGACGGCGACGTCGAGTTGGCTGCCGTCATCCGCCAGCCAGATCCCGGACCCCAAAAACGTCTCCTGTCCCTCGATCTCGTTGCCCAGGCGGTTGTCCGCGTCGAAGGCGACGAAGCGGAGGCCGCCGAGTCGGCTGTCGAAAAACGCAGTCGCGAGGTTGCGGCTCGAGCCCTCGACGTACGTCCCGATGATGCCGATGCCGCTGGGGATGTCGGCGCAGGCCGTCTCCGTACACTCGATGTAAGGGCCCTCCCCCGAATCGGTAAAGAGCACCGGCGCGCTCTCGAGCTGGGTCACCGAGAGGCCACCGAAGACGTAGTTCGTCTCGTCAAACACCACGAACCATGCCCAGATGCCGCTGTAGGGAACGGCTGCAGGGGGCTGAGGGGTCGTCGGCGGTTCGGTCGGTGGTTCGGGCAGGGTCGGCGGGGTTGGCGGCGTGACTGGAGGCGCCGTGGGCGGGTTGGGGACGACGGGGAGCGTTGGCGGTTGGGGTGGGGTGGGCTCCGGTGGGGGGTTTCCCCCGCAGGCCGCGAGCACGAGAAGCAACAAAAACCACAGGGGAAAGACCGGCAGCCGACGCATAGGGTGCTCCTTACCGCATACGAGGACGCCGCCCCGTGCGCCGATGCCCCAAGGGCGGCCCGAAACCCCATCTCCCCGAGCGCAGCATAGAGCTAAAGGAGCTGGCAGCGCAAGCCTGCGGCGACAAACCGGCGGGCGTGCGGCGTCGCACCGCCTCGGTGCTGCGGCTACGTCCCGTGAGCGAACGACGCGGCTACCGGACCTCGCTGCGGTGACGCAGATGAGTTCGCACCACCACGCCACCTCGCCAGCCGCTGGCGGTGCTCCGTACGCAACCGGCCCTGCGCCCCCCCACGGCGCGTTACGCCACCGGCGCAGGCACCCGTTTGGGTTTGCGGAAGACGATGTTCTCCCACTCCCCCTCTTCGACGACGCGCAAGGCCGCGTTGTGCCCCCTGAAGTAGGCCACGAGGTCCTGCACCAGATCGTCCGGGGTCGAGGCCGCCGAGGTGACGCCGACCGAACGCACCCCCTCGAACCACTCGGGACGGAGGTCGCGAACGCTCTCGATACGCCGCGCGTTGCCGGTGAGGTCGTGCGCGAGCTCTAAAAGCCGCATCCCGTTCGAAGAGTAGTCGCTGGTCACGACCAAGAAGAGGTCCACGTGCGGCGCGATGCGCTTCACCGCGTCCTGGCGGTTTTTGGTGGCGTAACAGAGGTCGTCCGACGGGGGGATGACGAGCGCCGGGAAGCGGCGCTTAAGCACCGCGATGGTCTTCTGCACGTCGTCGACCGAGAGCGTCGTCTGGGTGAGCACCACCACCTTCTCGGGGTCGGGTACGGTGACGGTCTCGGGGTCGGCCAAATCCGGGTCGTGTTTGCGGTTGCCGATGACGCTCACCACCGTCGTCACCTCGGGGGCCTCCCCTTTGGTGCCGATGACCTCCTGGTGGCGGCTCGAGTCGCCGATGAGCAGGATGTGAAACCCCTCGCGGGCGTACTTTTTGGCCTCGGAGTGGACTTTGGTCACCAGCGGGCAGGTCGCGTCGATGGTCGCGAGGCCGAGCTCGCGCGCGCCCTGCCGCACCGCTGGAGAGACGCCGTGCGCCGAAAAGACGACCGTCTCGCTTAGGGGGCGGCCCGCCGCCGCGGCCTTCTCCCTTAGGGGCGCCAGCTCCGCTAGGTCCTCGACGAAGTGCACACCGTGCTCCGCCTCCAGGCGCTCGACCACCGTGTTGTTGTGCACGATGGCGTGGTAGACGGCTAACCCTTCGCCGTGCGCGCGCCGCTCCGCGGCAGCCTCCTCGACCGCCTGAATCGCCATCACGACGCCCGCGCAGAAGCCGCGCGGTTTGGCGAGGTAGAGCGTGTCGACCTGTATCCCCGTCCTGTCCATACCCCACTATACCGGCGCCCGCTAGCGGCCCAGGTAGGGCGGGCCGCTAGCGCGGCTGCGCGAGGTCCTCCGCGCGGCGCTCGGCGACCCTCTCCACCCCCTCGGCGGCGATCCACCCCTGCAGGGCGGCGTGCTCGGCGGCAGCTCGCGTGTCGTCGCTAAGGAGCAGGAAGCTCCCCGCCGCCTCGACCTCGCGCGCGAGCGCCAGGACGCTCTCGCGGCGCCCCGCGCGCGCGCTCACGTCGCGGATGTAGAGCGCCAGGATGCGCTCCGGAAAGTCGTGGACCACTTGGTGGTAGATCTCGGGGTCCTCCTGACCGGAGTCGCCGATGAGGATAAAGGGCAGCTCGGGGTAGGTCGTGAGGATCTGCTCGATGGCGTGGCGCTTGTGCGCGCCGTGCGACAAGGGCAGCAGTTCGGTCGCGCCGATCCCCCAGTCGCGCAGCAACAGGGGGCCCAGCGGGATGTCGTTGAGCTCCATAAACTGCACCAGCACGTCGTAGAGGTTCCAGGGGCTGCTCGACACGTAAAAGAGCGGGTTCTCCTCCGCACCCCGACCGCGGCCGAGCGCCTCGTAAAAGGCGGCCACCCCCTCGAACGGCAGGCGCGTGTGGGCGTTGCCGAAGAGCACCTGCCGCGCCAAGCTGCGCAGACTCGTGGCGCCCGTCTGGAGCACGGTGTCGTCGATGTCGCTGATCACCCCAAAACGCGCCCCCGGGCCCGGGATGAGCACCGAAGCGGTCGCCTCGAGCGGCGTCCCCTCGCGCTGCGGCTCGAGCAGCGTCAGCTGCAAACTCAGCAGCTCGCCCGCTTGCGCTACCCCTGGGGGGAGCGGCAACCACGTACTCAGGTGCCCCTCGTCGTCGGCGATGATCTCTTGGAGGGCGCCCCCGACCGCGACGCCGATACGCGCGTGCGGCACCTCGTTGCTGCGAAAGCGCTTGAGGGTCCCCCTAAAGTTCTCCCAGAGCGACGCGTCGGCCTCCGAAGGCGTGATGCCCTTGTCTTCCAACACGCGCCCCAAGAGAAAGGCACGCTCGGGGGTGCCGTAACCCAAATAGCTCTGGATCAACAGCGGTTTGTCCCCGACGCGGGCGTCGAGCCGTCCGCGGAGACGGTCGACTTGGGTCTCGGTCTGCTGAATCAGTCTGCGCCAGCGCGCCATCGGTTCCTCTCTAGCAACGCTCTCCGGCAGGCTCATCAGAGCGGCCAGGGCTCGAGCCGAGCGCCGGCGGCCTAAGCGCGCACGTTGCGCTCAATCACCGTCGCGACCGTCTCGCCGGCGTTGTCGAACAGCGAGGTGTCGCGCTCTTTCCGCACGCGAATCTCGGCGAGCGTCTGCGGGTCGATCCACCCCTCCTGCGCCGCGTGCTGCGCCGCCGCCAAGGTGTCGTCGGCGAGGATCAGCTTGCTCCCCATCTCCCGCACCCGCTCGGCGAGCTGCGCGACCGCCCCGCGGCGCGCTTCGCCGCTGACGTTGCGGATATACACCGCCAGGATGCGGCCGGGGTAAGCACTGACGATCTCGCCGTAGATCTCGGGGTCCTGCTCGCCGGAGTCGCCGATGAGGATAAAGGGCAGCTCGGGATAGGTGTCTAAAATGCGGCGGATCTCGCCCCCCTTGAAGTCGCCGTGCCCGGCGGGGAAAAGCTCTCCGGCCCCGCCACGCCAGTCGCGCAACATCAAAGGGCCCAAGGGGATCTGCTCGAGGTCTAAAAACTCGAGCAGCAGATCGTAGAGGTTCCAGGGGCTGCTCGACACGTAAAAGAGCGGGTTGCGCCCCGCACCGCGGCCGCGCTGCAGCGCGCGATAAAACGCCGAGACGCCGCGAAACGGCAGCCGCGTGTAGGCGTTGCCGAAGAGCACCGTACCGAGCACCCGCAGCCAGCGCGCGACGTCGGTCTGCACCACGGTGTCGTCGATGTCGCTGATGACGCCGAAACGCGCCCGCGCGTCGGGGATGAGGACAAACCCCTTGGCGGTCGGGGGCGTCGGCGGGGTGTCCCCGCGCGGTTGGCGCTGGGGGCTTAGCAGGGTGTAGGACACTTCGCACCAACCCGCAGGGGCCGCCTCGGTGAGCTTAAGCTCCCCCGTGAAGTAGCCGTTGGCGTCGGTCACGAGCTCCCGCTCGCCCCCGGGGTAGCTCACGAGCACGCGCGCGTCGGGTACCTTGGTGCTGACGAAGCGTTTGTAGGTGTCGCTCAGGTTGCGCCAGCGCGAGGCGTCGGGGGTCGCGAGCTGCAACCCCTTCTCCTCGATGACCCGCCCCCGCACGAAGAGGTGCGTGGGGGTGCCAAACGTTAGGTAGGGCACGACCTCAAAGGGTCGCGCTGCCCGAAACCGGCCGAGCTGGGTGCGGAAGGTGGAAAAGTCTTTCTCGAGCTCGGTGAAAAAACGCGCGAGCAGGCGCTTAAGTGCGCTCATCACCCCACCCCCACGCGCTGCCGACCGTGCTGCCTCGTCACCCCTTTACTATACCGCGCAGCTCTCACCAAAAGCCCATCTCTACGGCTGGGGTGTAGGCCGCCTCGCCCCTCTGTTTCGGCCTTCGCATGGACCACACGGGTTCGTGGCCTGTGGCTCGTGGGCCGCGCGTCGGGGGGCGCACCGCTACGAGCCCCAACCGCACGAAAAAAGCCCGCCGAAGCGGGCCGCGGTTGCTTTGCCTTGTGGGCACCCGGCGTCCTAGGCCGCTTTGGCGATCTCCACAAGGCGTTTAAAAGCGTCAGGGTGCTGAACGGCGAGGTCCGCTAGGATCTTGCGGTTGATCTCGACGCCGGCTTTGCGCAGCCCGCTCACGAAGACCGAGTACGAGAGCCCCTCTTGGCGCGCGGCGGCGTTGATCCGGGCGATCCACAGGCGGCGAAAATCACCCTTTTTGTCACGGCGGTCGCGGTACTCGTAGTCGGCGGCGTTCAGCAGGGTCTGCTGCGCGATGCGGAAGCTGCGCGAACGCAACCCCCAAAAGCCCTTGGCGCGCTTTAGGACCTTTTTGTGCTTCTGACGGCGGACGGTTCCCGTTTTAGCTCTCGGCATCGTTTACTCGTAAGGCAGGAGCGCTTTGATGCGCTTCGCGTCCGGTGCGGCGATCACGAGGTCGGTGCGGCCCTGGCGGATGCGCTTGCCGCTCTTTTTGTAGTTGAGGTGGCGTTTGCCGCTCCTCATGGCCTTGACCTTACCTCGCCCAGTGACTTTGACACGGGCTTTGGTGCCCTTATGGGTCTTTAACTTCGGCATCTCAAACCTTTCTCGGCCGCTCTGCGGCGTTAACGTTGAGGTGACTCCTTGGCTGGGGACTTGATCGGCCCCAACACCATGTTCATATCCATACCGGCGAGGCTGGGAGCAGATTCCACGACCGCGATATCCGAGACGTCGCTGGCGACGCGGTTGAGGATCTCTTGGCCGAGTTCGGGATGGGTGCGCTCGCGTCCACGAAACATGATAGTCAGCTTGACCTTGTGCCCACCTTTTAGAAACCGCCTGACGTGGTTGACCTTGGTCTCATAGTCGTGGTCGTCGATCTTGACGCGGAACTTGATGGCCTTCATCTCCTGCTGACGGGACTTGCGGCGCGCCTCTTTCTCCTGCTGCTGCAGCTCGTAGCGGTACTTGCCGTAGTCCATCAGCTTGGCGACTGGGGGCTGGGCGCCCTCACCGACGAGCGCGAGGTCGAGTTCGGCTTCGCGCGCGAGCCGCAGCGCGTCGCGGGTCTCCATGATGCCCTGCTGCTGCCCGTCGGCGCCGATAAGCCGCACCTGCCGCACCCGAATCTGCTCGTTGACCTTCAACTCTCTGGCTATGAACTTCACCTCCAAGAAGTGTTGTGGCTCACGAGGAGCGCACAGCGCTAAAGTTTAGCAAATATGTGCGCGCGCTTCAACGCGTGCCGAGACACGGGGCGTACGCCGCCCAACCCGAAGGCTCCCCCCCTTTTTGGCAGCGTGGACGAGGGGCGAGGTAGACCGACAACGTAGACTAAGGGGATGCTCACCCTCGGCTTCTCCCCCTGCCCCAACGACTGCTTTATCTTCTACGCGCTGGCGCACGAGCGCGTCGCGCCGGAGCTCGCCGTGCAGGTGACCCTCGAGGACGTCGAGGCGCTCAACCAGCGCGCCCGCACGGGGGCTTTGGCGGTCACCAAGATCAGCTACCACGCCTTTTTTCACCTGACCGAGAGCTACATCATGCTGCGCGCGGGCGGCGCGCTCGGCTACGGGGTCGGCCCGCTGGTCGTCACCAAGCGGCCGCAGGGAAGCCTCAAAGGGCTCCGCGTGGCGATCCCCGGCGGGCTCACGACGGCGAACTTGCTGCTCAGCCTCTTCGAACCCGAGGTCGACAAGGTCGCCTTGCGCTACGACCGCATCATGCCGGCGGTGGCCGCCGGTGAGGTCGACGCGGGGCTTATCATCCACGAGTCGCGCTTTACCTACCCCGACTACGGCCTGCACGCGCACCTCGACCTCGGGGCGTGGTGGGAGGCCCAGACGGGGTTACCGCTGCCCTTGGGCGGCATCATGGCGCGGCGCGACCTCGGCGAGGAGCGCCTAGCGAGACTTGACGAAGCGATCCAGGAGAGCCTGCGCTACGCCTACGCGCACCCGGAGGAGACGAAGCCGTACGTCGCCGCGCACGCCCAGGAGCTGAGCGACAGGGTGCGCCAACAGCACATCGACCTCTACGTCAACGCGCTCTCACACGACCTCGGCGAGACGGGGGAGCGGGCGGTGCGGGAATTGCAGGCGCGCGCTCAGGCGCGCGGCCTCGTACCCGCGGGGCGCGAGCCGCTCTTTCGGGAAGCGCGCGCGTGATTCAGGAGATGTGGCGCGCCGCCTCGGCGCCGCGGGCCTTTTTTGGAGCGCTCGAGCCCCAGCCCCCCCGCATCCCGCGCGCCGCCCTCGCCGCCGCCCTGGGCTTCGCCGCGCTCGCGCTCGCGCTCGGCCTCGGTTTTCTGCGCGCGACCGCCTCGGACGCCTATGCGCCCGTGCTGCTCTTCGCCCTGCTCTTCGGCGGGGTGGGCTTCGGCTACGCCTGGGGGTTCTCGAGCCTCTTCGTGCAGCGCCCCGGCGAGCTCGACGTGCGCGCGTGGGAGGTCTCGGGTTGGAGCTGGTCGGTAGGGCTCTTCGCCGCCCTCTCGCTGCTCGTCCCGCTCCTCGTCTTTCCGCTCCCCGCGCTCGCGGTGCTCCTAGCGGGCACCCTCCTCTGGCACCTGGGCGTGCTGCGGGTCGGGCTGTCGGTCTTTTTAGGGCGTCCGGCGTGGCGCGTCGTGGTGCTCTACGCGCTCTTCGTCTACGGGTTTCCGCTCCTCATCCTCACCGCCTTGCTCGTCGCTTTTAGCTACGTCTTCTAGCCACTTTTAGCAGCAAAAAGGTCGACTGGCACGCAGCAGCCGGCTTTAAGACTTTTTTAAGCGCCTCCTTGCTAGCCTTTTGGCGGAGGTCGCGATGAACGAGTCTGCCCTCTACGTCCGCGCCCACAGGGGGCTTCTCCTGGCGCTCCTGGCGCTGCTCGCACCCGCTGGCGCGTTAGCGCAGGGCTCCGCTTGCAGCCGACTCCCCAGCAGCTCTCCGGGTGGCCTCGGCGGTTTCGACTACGGGCCGTACTACAGCTGCATGGCGGAGCTTTCCGGTGAAGCGCAGCATGGCTGGTGGAACTCGCTGACGCCCCGGCAGCAACAGCTGTCACGCGGGGTCAGCGCGCTCCAGGCGCAGCACTTCGGGGCGACGGGCGCGCCCATACCGCTCACCGAGCAGAACCTGCTCCTCGTCATGCAGCTGCTCGGCGCAGAGGTGAGCGAAGCCCCTTTCGTGTGGGAACGCATGAGCTACATCTCACAAACCTACAGCGTACTCGGGGAGGTAGACGATTACCTCGAGCAGATCAAGCGGCAGTTCGGCATCCCCTAGCGCGTTCCGCTGACGCTGGCCGCCCCCACCCCTTCTCGTGGCGCCAACCGGCAAGCGGCGAGGCGCACAAACGGAGGTTACGATGTCGGCAGTTACGCGACCTTTCTACCTGGGCTCCCTCCTCGTCTGGCTGCTCGCGGCGTGCGGCGGCTCTAGCTCCGAACCGGAGACGAGACACACGCTTACCGTCACCGTCGTGGGTAACGGCGCCGTCACGGGGGAGGGTATTTCATGCGGCGACGACTGCACCGAGGCGTACCCGGCAGGCACCCGAGTCACCTTGACGGCGGCGGCGGCCGGCTCGAGCTTCTCGGGTTGGAGCGGGGCCTGTAGCGGCGCGGGCACCTGCACGGTGACGATGGACGGTAGGAAGCAGGTCGAGGCGGCGTTCGAAGCGCAGACGGGGAGCAGGATCACGGGCTACACCATGACCCCGCCTTCGCCAGCGACATTGGATAGAAACGGTAGGGTTGAGGTGACCCTGAGCTACGCCCTGGCCGAAGCCGATGTCGGTACCGTCGCCATTAGCGCGGTGCCCCTTAGCGGCGGCCGAGTCCTCACGACCCCATTGGATGGTAAGGATTACAACAAGATCGTGTTTCAGTCCTTTACGCCCAGGCAGGCGCAGGGCTCGAGGACGCTCTCTTTCTACCCAAGCCTTACCCCCGGCGCGTTCGACGAGACGGTCACGATAGACGCGGTGAGGCTCGTTATCTTCACGGTGGGACGCGATCAGGAGGACCGCTACCGCGAGGAGGTAGCGACCGATTACACCTTCACGTTTGAGCCCCCACAAGAGAGCGACTTTCGGATTACGCGGGTTGAGCCACCTGCACCGATCACCTTTAACGGAGCCCCCGGAGAGATCAAGGTGTATTGGGAGGGTCACCCCGTCACCTTTCCCGTCACGATGGAGCTTAGGCGCCCGGACTGCCCGGCGGAAGTCGAGTGTCGGCTGACGGACCAGAGGTATGAAGAGGCGGCCAACCCGCTCGTCTACAGCGTCGTTTGCAGGGGTGGAGGCACGAGACCAGTTTTAGCCACCTACGACGTGAGGCTGAGTGACAGCGACAACCGCAGAACGCAGCTGGAAAAGGTGGAGATACAGTGTGTCCCCTGAGCCAAAACGGGGCCAGCGGGCAAACCGCGCCACGACGCGGCGGCTTACGCGCTGGCAAGAGAGGCCAGCGCGCACCGCTCGTCACACCCCTGCTCTTAAGACCCACCTCGCCGCGGCGCAAGGGATCTGGTCGGGTTGGTGGCTCTAACGCAGCCACACGTTCACGGTCCATAGAGGTACCGATATGATGCTTAGGACCGTAACCTCATCACGTCAACTTCACGATCTCCTGCGTTTCCGGCAGTGGCTCGAGCCCCGTCTCCTCCGCCAACCTCTTGGCGAACTCGTGGTAGCGCCTGAGCGCCTCGACGCGGCGGCCGCGGCGCAGCAGGCGCTTGAGAAGCTCCTGCAGGGCGTGCTCGTGCAGGGGCTCGAGCGCCAGCGCGCGCTTGAGGAGGTCCTCGGCGAGCGGCCCAGCGCCCCGTGCGGCGCGGAAGAGGGTTTCTACCACCTTGTCGTGCAACCCCCGGCGCACCTCGTCCACGGCGGGCAGGTCTACCTCGGGGGCGAAGGGGCCGCGGTAGAGCGCTAGCACCGCTTCGGCGTCCCCTGCCGCAAAGGCTTGCTCGAGCCGCCAGAGGTCGGCGTCGGTCCGCAGGAGCCCGCCGTCGCCCAGGTAGGTCGGCACGCCCCAGGGCTCGAGGAGTTTACGCAGCAGGCTGCAGCTCACGTAGAGGTTGTTTTTGGCCCGCTCGAGCGGAAGGTCCGGCCAGAGGGTTTCGGCGACGCGCTCGCGGGACCAGCGCAGCGCGAAAAGCGCGAGGACCGTTTTGAGTTTGGGGGTGAGCGGGAGGGGTTCGTCGAAACGCCACACCTCGACGCCGCCCAAGGTGTGCAGCTTCAGGGGGGGCAGGTCGCTCAGCCGGAGGGCTATGGCCGCCTTCCAGCCGGAAGCCAACACCTCGCGCAAGGGGTAGGTGGCGGCCAGCTCGGGGCGGCTTTTGGGAAGCTCCGCCAAGGGCACCAAGCCGGGGAGGACGCGCTCGCGCACCAGCGTGAGGTGAAGCAGCTTGGCGAGGTCTGCGGGCTTGCGCGTGATGCGGTAGCGGGCGGCCTGATAGTAGAGCCGAGGTTCGCGCTGGGCCGTCTCGTCCGGTTCGGGGGGGAGGGCGGCGAGCGCACCTGCGCGGTCACCGGCTCCCAAGGCGTTAAGCGCGCGCTCGAGGCGGCTCCAAAAGCCCGTTTCGTCGGCCAGGAGTGCCTGGGCGCCCGCCCGGTCGCCGTGCTCGCGCAGCGCCCTCGCCCACAGCGCCACGATCCGCTCGCGCGTCTGTGGCCACGGCCGCGCCCACTCGGCGAGCCCCGCAAACGCCCCCAGCTCCCCCTCGAGAGCGGCGCGCTGCGCGTCCGCGAGAAGCCCCCACTGCGGGTCCGCGTGCAGGGTGCGCCGCGCTTCGCGAAAGTGCTCCAGCGCCGCCTCGCGTGCGCCGCAGAGGAGCTTTAACTCACCGAGTTGCAACGCGTCGCCGGGGACGTTGCCGGGACGATGCACGAGGTTGCTCTTGAGGGCTGCGGCGCGCCCTCGCAGCACGCCCTCGAGGTCGCCTAGTCGGTGCCAGCGCACGACGGCCAGATTGCTCTCGGTGATCGCTCGGTAAGGGCTCGCCGGGGGGTAGAAGCGGAGCGCGCGCCGCAACACCGCCTCGGCGGCCGCCCACGCTCCGGCGCGAAAGGGCGTCCTATGCGCGTTGCTGAGAAAGCGACCCGCGCACTCGGGGTCAGCCTGCGCGAGCAGCGGTTCGGCGCGCGCGGCGACCTCCCGCGCGCGTTCGGGATCGGAAGCGGCGAGCTGCCACACGAGCTGCCCGTACGCGACGAGGCGCGCCTCGGGGCTCGCGGCGGGCGCTTCGGCGGCCTCGGTAAGGAGCGCTATCCCCTCCTCGGCGCGGCCGACCAAACAGAGGGCGCGGCCGACCTGTTGCGCCCGCAACGGGGTGCGGGGGTGGGGCAACCGCGCGTCCCAGCGGAGCACCGCCGCGGGGTCCTCGCGCACCAGCCCCTCGTCGAGGTCGTCGAAGAGGGCGGCGAGCTCGGCAAGCAGCCCGGCGTGCTCGAGCGCCGCGCCGCGCACGAGGGGCGGCAACCGGGGGGCGTGCGCGGCCACCGCCTCACGCACCCCTTGCGGATGCACCTTCGAGAGCACCTTTGCCATCAAGGGGTGGAGCCGGTAGCCCGCTCCGAGCGCCTGCACGAACCCCATCTCCGCAAGATAGGCCGTCGCCTCACCGCTCGCCGCGTACGGCAACAAAGGGAGCGCCGAGAGGAACAGAAGCTCCTCCCACGCGCCCGCGTGTACGCTCTCCCGGACGCCCCCCAGGAGCGCACGCGGTTCCGGCAGTTTGCCGGTCAGCGCGGCGAGGTGCAGCGGGAGCGGCCACCCCTGGCTCTGCCGCCACACCTCCTCCGCCCAGGTGGCGTCCCCTATGAGGGCGCGCGCCTCCTCACGGGTGAACGCGAGTTCAGCCGCTCCGAAGCGGAGCACCGCCCCCTTGGCCTGCAGCTCGAGCAGACCGGCGCACGCCAGCGGTTTGCGGCTCGCCAAGAGCAGAAGGCCGCCGAGGCCGCGCAGCAGGGGCTCGAGGTGCTCTTCACCCGTCAGGTCCTCGAGCACCAAGAGCGTGGGCAGGCGCCACAGCTCCTCTAGCAGGAACGTCCACGGGGTCTTATCGGGGAAGCCGACGGTGCGCCCAAGGGCGCTTACGAGGTCGCGCCCAGCGGGAGCCGCCCACAGCACGCGCCACCCCGACCCCTCGAGGCGCGCCGCCCACTGCGCAGCCAGGACGCTCTTGCCGTAGCCGTAGGGGGCGCTCAGCACGACGACGTAACCTGCCGCCTCGGGCAACCCGGCCAGCAGCCGCGCACGCTCGAGCAAGAGAGGGCTCGGTCTTGGGCGAACGTCGATCACCGGTGGTACGCCTAACCAGACCCGCCGCGACACCGCACACTCAGACTTTTCACATCAACTTAGTTTAGCTGCTCGAGCCCCCTGCAGGTCAACGAAGCCCCAGGCGCCTCGCCCGACGCTTGCGTTTGGCTAGCGCGGCCCCGCTGGGTGCAACCTCACCACGAGCCGTTCCGCAAGCGCCCGCCCCTGTTCGGCCGCCGCCTCGTAGCCGAGCTCGCCCACGGCGCAGACCCCGGCGGCGTAGAGGCCGGGCAGGGCGGGCACGGCGAACGTCTCCGGGTCCCAGGCTGCCGCGCTCAGGTGGTGAAACGACACCGTGTAGGGGAGCGCCCCGCTGCTCGCCGGGGCCGCGCGCTCGGTGCGCTCGAAGGCCACGCCGCGCGCGCGGAGGTCACTAAACAGCTCGTCGTAGGCCATCTCGGAGAGCCTGCCGGCGGCCTCGGTCAGCTCGCCGACCCTGAGGCGCGCGCCCAAAAAGCTCCCCGCGCAGAGGGCGACACACCGCGCCAAGCGGTCGACCCCCTCCCACGTCGCGACCCCGACGACCCGCCCCGCCTCGAGCTTGAGCGCCGAGACGCTCGACTGCAACAGGTGCAGCTTAGGGTGCGTCTCGAGCGCCCACTTGGCGCGCCGGTGGAGCGCCCACGCACCGACGTAGACGCTGCCGTCGGGTTGCAGCTGGGCTTCTTGCGCCTCCAAAAGCCCCGCTACAAGCTCCGCCAACACGGTCCCCGGCGGCGGCCGGAGGCTCGCGCCGTCGCCGAAAAGGTTACACACCGTGTCCAAACTCGTCGTCACGAGCAGCACGTCGAGGCCAGCGCGCGCGCACGTCAGCGCGAGTTCGCTCCCCGCGAGGCCCGCACCGACGACGAGCAGGTCGTGCGGACGAGTAGAGGCGGGGGCGCTCAAGGGTTACTCCTCGAAGCCGTCGAGCAGGGCGAAGGGCTGGCGCCTTCCGGGGGCGCGCAACATCAGGTGCGCGCCCGACTCGGTGCGCTGGTAGATCAGCGCGCCCTTGCGGTCACCTAGCAGCTCGCTCGCCTCGGGGGCGTCGACCATCACGCGTAGGTGCAAAGGCAGCGCCGGCCGGATGTGGCCGAGCTCGAAGCGCTCCCCTTCGGAGGCGCGGTAGCCGAAGAAAACGTCCGCCGGCGCTTCGCTGTAGAGCGCCGTCAGGGACTGCGCTTCACCCGCGCGGTAGAGCGCCACAGCCTCAAAGGCGAGCGCCTGCGCCTCCTCGAGGCTCAGCCAGCGCAGCTCGAGCTCCCCTAGGTCGCCATAGAAGGCGGCGGGGAAGTTTTTCGACTGCGCGTAAAACCCCGACGGCCCGACGACGAGGTTCATCACGGCGTTTGAGTACGACGTCCCCTTGATGGCCTCTTTGACGTAGGCGATCGCGAGCCCGTAGCGGTGCTCGTGCAAAGCCGTAAGGTCCTCCCAGTTGGGGCCGAGGAGCTCGACATCGGTGTTCACTTCAAATTGCGGCGGCTGGGTCAAGGCGTCTCCTTTGGGTCGGTCGCGGCGTGGGGGGCTTGGACGGCGTCGCCGCTAGGCGCCGGTAGCGGCGGTTTGAACGCGGTGTGGAGGGCTGAGACCCCCAGCGTCTGTAGGCGAAAGCGCACCCCGACAAACCCCGCAGCGGCGATGCGCGCGGCGAGCGCCTGCGGGTCGGGGAACGCGAGCACCGACGCGGGCAGGTAGCGGTAGGCGCTTCCTCGCCCCGACACGAGGCCGCCGAGGCGCGGCAGGACGCGCAGGAAGTAGAAGCGAAAAGCGCGCCCAAAAAGCCCCTTTGGCGGCGGCGGAAACTCGAGCACCACGAGCCGCCCGCCGGGGCGCAGGACGCGCAAAAATTCGCGCAGCCCGCGGTCGATGTCGGCAAAGTTGCGCAATCCGTAGGCGATCGTCACGACGTCGAACTGCGCGTCGCCGTACGGTAGGGCGAGGCCGTCGCCCAGCTCGAGGCGCACCGAGAGGCCGCGCGCACGCGCTTTGCGGCGGCCGATCGCCAGCATCGGTTCAGCGAAGTCGACCCCTACGACCTCGGCCTGTGGGCGCGCGCGCTTTAAAGCGAGCGCGAGGTCGGCGGTGCCCGTCGCCACGTCGAGCACGCGCAGGGGCACCCCCTGGGGCAACCCCCGAAACGCTGCGCGGGTCGCCTGCGCGCGCCAGCGCCGGTCAAAACCGGCGCTGAGGAGGCCGTTGAGAAGGTCGTAACGCCGCGCGATGGCACCGAACATCGCTTGCACCTGCGCGGCTTTTTGCGCCCGCTCGGGGGGAAGGTCGGAGTGCGCCGCGGGCTTCATAGTCAAAAGCGTATCACGCAGGGCAGGGCTCTGAAAAAGCGCTTACACCACACCCACCGCACGCTTGCGCCCGGTGCTAGCTAGGCGGCTACACGGACTGTGGTCGCTGTGGTCGCAGTTGGTGGCGCGCCAAAAAGGCGTCGAGCTTGGCCCGGCTAAACCCCGAGAGGCTCGCCGCGTCGCCGTTATAGACGAGCGTCGGTACGCTGCGGCGGCCGCCGTTGACCTTCATGACGAACTCGGCGGCTTCCGGGTCGGCCTCGATGTTGATCTCCCGAAAGGGGATGGCGAACTTTTGCAGGTAGCTCTTGGTCACCACGCAGTCGCCGCACCAGGAGGTGGTGTACATCGTGATGGGCGAGATAGGCGCCTCGCGGCCCTCTTCGTCGAGCTTTTGGGGGGTGTCACTCATCGGCATGCCTCCAACAAGCACCCAAGGTAACACGCCCTTTGTGTGGTGGTGTCGGCTGCTTGACATGCCGGGCGCCTCCTTTTACGCGCGTCGCCACGCGACGCCCGACCTGCGAGCCTTGCGCGACACCGATAGACCATGCAGACCCAGCCTAGAGCCCCTACAACCCCGAGGCCACAACCAGAGCCGCCCTACGCCGCCACTCAACCGCTCGCCAGAGGCTGGTCGGGCGTTCGGTCGTCGCGCGCTCGGTGGTCACGTGTTCGACGGTCACGTCACGGGCGCGCCCTTTGGCAAACCGTACAGAAGGGCGCATTCGCCCCACACAACCCTGGCATAATGGGGCCTAGCGCGCCCGACACGTTGTGAACGCAACTCGCATGTTGGTGAGCTCGGTGACAGACGCTCGGGCGAGCCGGGGCGCTCCGAGGAGGACTTCATGCACCCTACCCGCAACCCGCCCGTGAGGCTAGCTCTCCCCAGACGGCTCTTCCCCCCGCTCATCCTGCTGGCGCTACTGCCCGCAGCCTGGGCGCAAGCAGACACGACGGTGATTGGCGTCGCCGCCGAAAACCCCGACTTTAGCACCCTGCTGAGCGCGCTCGAGGTCGCCGGCCTGACCCAAGAGCTGCGGGGCGAGGGCCCCTTTACCCTCTTCGCCCCCACCAACAGCGCCTTCGCCGCCCTTTCGGACGACGAGCTCGACGCCCTCTTGGCCGACCGCGAAGCGCTCCGCAACGTGCTCACCTACCACGTGGTGCCGGGGCGCTACACCACCGCCGACATCGGCCCGGAGATGCGCGCGTTCGACACCCTCCAGGGGAGCGAGCTGCCCATTACCCAGCAGGGCGTCGGTACGGCGACCGTGACAGCGGTCAACCTCGAGGCCTCTAACGGCGTCGTCTTCGCCATCGACACGGTGCTTACGCCGCCGGAGGAGGTCGCAGCGGAGGTGGACGCGGACGACGCGCTCTACGTCAGCACCGCCGAAGCGCGCGCCCGCTACCTTTTGGACGAAGTTGAAGGGAGCGGCGTAACGGGCTCCGTGCTGGTCGCGGCTTACGGCGACGAGGCGCGCAGCGTCCTGACGGTGTCGCTCATCGGCACCGCCGCGGACGCGACCTACCCCGCGCAGCTGGTCGCCGGCAGCTGCGACGCCCCCGGCGAGGCGCTCGCCGACCTGAGCGACGTTTCCGGCAGCACCGGTTTCGGTACGACGGTCGTAGGTCTCCCCTTCGAGACCATCACGGGGGGCGACCACGCGCTCCGCATCTTCGAGGCGCCGGGCGGCGCGGTCGTCGCCTGCGGCGAAGTGGGCTCCTAAGCCCCGACCCGCCCCCGCCACGAGCGCCCCCTTGCGGGGGCGCTCTTTTGGCTTTACCCGTTCGGGCTGCTCGCGCCCTGCCCCTTTTCGGCATGGGGTGTTACCCGCACGACGTTTCGCTTAGAATCGTCTATGGCGCTCCAACCCCAACGAACGGTGGCGGAACTTAAAGAGCTGCGCGCGCTGACCGGCAACGAAGCGGGCGCGCAGCGCGTCGCTTGGACGGACACGTGGCTCGAGGCGCGGGCGTGGCTCCGCACGAAGCTGGACGACCTGCCCGTAGAGACCCACATGGACGCGGCGGGCAACGTCTGGTCCACCTTAGAGGGCGCCTCGGAGCGCGCGCTCCTCATCGGTGGGCACCTGGACTCGGTGCCCAATGGCGGCTGGCTGGACGGGTGCTTGAACGTGCTCGCCGGGCTCGAGGTCCTGCGGCACCTTTGCGACACCTACGGCGGCCGCCCCCCCGTGACCGTGCGTTTGGTCGATTGGGCGGACGAGGAGGGCGCGCGCTTCGGGCGCAGCTTGCTCGGCTCGTCGGCCTGCTGCGGCACCCTCAACCCGGATGACGAACGCGGCCGCACCGACAAGGACGGCGTGGCGCTGCCGGACGCGCTGCGGCGCTGCGGCGTGGAGCTAGACCGGATGCACGAGGCTGGGACCGAACTCCAGAACGCGGCGGCTTACCTCGAGCTGCACATCGAGCAGGGCCCCGTGCTGCTCGACCTCGACAAACCGCTCGGCGCGGTTTTAGGCACCTTCGGCGTCGAGCGCCACGCGGTCACCTTTCACGGCCAAGCCGCTCACTCCGGCTCGACCCCGATGGAGCGGCGCAAAGACGCCTTTTTGGCCGCCGCCAAGATGAGCCCCGAAAGCTACGCTATCGCCGCGCGGCGGGGCGGGGTCTGCACGATCGGCAGCTGCACGACAAAGCCGGGCATCGTCACGAGCGTGGTCGAGGAGTGCCGCATCACCTTGGACCAGCGCCACCTCGACGCGGACGCGCTCGCCATGATGCTCGCCGACGCCAAGGGGGCCAGCGAGCGCTTCGCCGCGGAGGGTCGGGTGACGGTCAACTGGGACCGGCTCTGGCGCATCGACCCCATCTTGTTCGACGGCGCGCTCATCGACCTCTGCGACGAGGCCATCCGCGAGGTCTGCGGCACCTCGCACCGGCTGCCGAGTGGCCCCTTGCACGACGCCGCCGAGGTCGCGCGGGCGGGCGTCCCGACGGTCATGATGTTCGTGCAGAGCCTTCACGGGATCTCGCACAACAAGATCGAGGACACCCAAGAGGAGCACCTCGAGCTGGCGGTGGCAGCGCTCGCCAAGCTCGCCGACAAGGTCGTGGCGCGCCTTGGGGCTCAGGGCTAGATGCCCGACCTGCTCGCCTGGCTGCTGGTCCTCGCGGGCGGCCTCGCGGCTTTGCTGCTCCCCTGGCTGATGCGGCCCAAAGCGCGCTACCCGCGCTGTAAAAGCGCGCAGGTGCAGGTCCTCTCAAAAGAGCCCATCGGCGTCACTTTCCACGACCACGAGCGTTTTGCGCTCGTGCAGCGGCGCTTTAGGATGACCAAACGGTGCGCGCGGTGCCAGGAGACGTGGGCGGTCGAGCTGATCGAGGCGCGTTAGGCCCGGGCGGTACGCGGCGAGCGGCATGATGCTAATACGGCGGACGGGGTGGCAGTGAGGGGTGGCGGAATCAGCACCCGAGAGCCTGCCCCGCCCCACTCCGGCCGCCGCTCGGTTGGAGAGCTCGGTTTATGGCTGACGCCCCCCTTCAGTGCAGAGCGGCCACGCCTCGCAGCGCCCCCCGCGCAGACGGGGTTTGGGTAAAGGGCGCAGTGGCGCGACTCACTAGACACGCTTCTAAAGCCACAGTAAACTACCTGTGCAAACCATAGTGATAAGCCTAGGTTGCCCGCTGGCGGGGCGGTCCTAGGCGGGGTTGCACGGTACGTGCGCTGGGGGCGCACGACCCGAAAGGAGTTTCTGGGTGAAAAAGCTTCTTCTCTCTCTCGGTCTCATGGTAGGTCTTGGCGGCGCGCTCGCTCAGGGCCAGGGCATCACCGTCTGGTCGCACTTCGGCGACAGCGACCTCGAGTGGCTTCAGAGCGAAGCCGCTGCTTTCGAGGCCGCCTTCGGCGTCCCCGTGACCATCACGACGGTCGTCTTGGACGAGATCAAGCAGCAGATGCTGCTCTCGGCCCCGCAGGGTGAAGCCGCCGACCTCGTGGTGCCAGTGCCGCACGACCAGATCGGTGAGATGGTCGAGGGTGGGGTGCTCGCCGACATGTCGCAGTTCGCTACCGAGGACTACCTCGCCGACTTAGGCGAGCAGGCGCGCCTCGCGTTTACGCTGAATAACCGCCTTTTCGGCCTGCCGATGTACGTCGAGGGGCCGGCCCTGATCGTCAACACCGACCTCGTCCCCGAACCCCCGGCGACCTACGAAGAGATGCTGCAGATCGCCGAAGAGCTCACCGAAGGTGACAACTACGGCTTCATCTTCGATGTGCGCAACTTCTACTTCGCCTACAACTGGTTGCACTCGTTCGGCGGGTACGTCTTCGGGCGCGACGAGAACGGTAACCTCAACCCCAACGACATCGGTCTCGCCAACGAGGGGGCCATTCGCGGCGCCGAGGAGATCCGCGCGCTGCAGTTTGAGCGCGGCCTCATCCCCGCCGGCGCCGACAGCGCCGTCGCCGAGGGGCTCTTCAACGAAGGCTCGCTCGCCATGATGTATAACGGCCCCTGGACGGTCGCCAACATCGAAGCGGCCGGTGTCCCCTTTACCGTCATGCCGGTACCGCCGACCGAAGACGGCGTCGAGTTCAGCGGCTTTATGGGCGTGCAGGGCGTCTTGATGAACGAGTTCTCGCAGAACAAAGCCGACGCGGCAAACTTCGCCAAGTGGCTCACCCGCCCCGCCGCGCAGGTCGCTCTGGCCGAGCGCAGCGGCCGCATCCCCTCGTCGCAGAGCGCCGCCGAACAGGTCGCCGACGACCCTGTTATCGCGGGCTTCGCCGAAGCGCTGGCGATCGCCGAGCCCATGCCCAACATTCCGCAGATGGGTAACGTCTGGGCGCCCATGGGCGACGCGCTCGCGACCATCTTGGAGGGCCCCAACACGAACGCTGCGCAGGCGCTCGAGCGCGCGGTTGCGCAGATCACGGGGAACTGACCCAAGACCGACGCGACCACCAAAGGCCAGGGGGTACCCTGGCCTTTTCACCCATCACAAGCTCCTACAGCAGCACAACCCGGTTGGCCACCACCTACACCTCACCCCCCTTGAGTACCGACTCAAGCACCTACGCTCCGAGTCGACACCCTTATCCTCCCCCTCGGAGCGGCTGCTAGACCTCTAAACCCTAAAGTTTAAGACCCTAAAGTTTACGTGTCGAAAGGGAATCATGGACCTTTCAAGACCCTCCTCGGACTACCTCCCCAAGGGTTCGGGCGGTACCGGAGCGCGGCTGTGGAAAGCCCTCGTGCTCCTGCTCCTGGCGATCTTCGCCGCCGCCGCCATCGGCACCCTCGGATTTTTGGGGCTCAGCCAGCTCGTCCCCACCCTCGAACCCTATGTCGGCGTCATCGTCGGGCTGATCGCGCTTATCGCCGTGCTCCGGTGGATCTCGCAGCGCTTTTCGTGGATCATGCCCTGGTACTACCTTCTGCCCGCTATTCTCTTTTTGGCGACCTTTACCCTATTCCCCGTGGTCCTCACCGTCGTGCTCGCTTTCACCGACTACGCGGGCATCCGCAACGGTCAGCTCAACCCGGGCAGCCGCACCGATATCGTCGCCGTCGACCCCCAGGGGGCACGCCTCGAGCTCTCCGACATCGCTTCGCTCAACTGCCAGGCGGCGCGCAACAACTGCTTGGGCATCCGCGCCCGCGTCGAGGCGGCAGCGAGCCTCGAGGTCACCGGCGTCGCGCTTGAAGAGAACGTCCTCACCGTCGCCGAGGACCTCTCGGACGCCGTCGGCGTCACTGAGGTGTCGCTAGAACTCATCGACATCGGCTTTCGCGCCCAGTTTCCCGTGACCGAAGTGGTCGGCAACACCCTCGTCCTGGCCCGCACCCCCCCCGGCGAGGTCAACCTCGAGACCATCGAGGTGCAGGTCGCCAGCGAGGTCTTCGAACGGCAGATCACCGCCATCGACGGCAACACCGTGACCCTCAACGAAGCGCTCCCCGAAGGGGTAGAGCCGACCAGCATCCTGCGCTACAACGACTTCGGCTTCGTCGGTTGGGCGAACTTCCAGACGATCTTGCGGCGGGCGACCTCGTCGCTCTGGCCAGTGTTCGTCTGGAACATCCTCTTCGCGGTCAGCACGGTGCTCATCAACACGGCCTTTGGCGTCTTTATCGCGGTCTTGCTGAACAACCCCGACCTGAAGTTTCGCAACCTCTACCGGACGCTGCTGATTATCCCCTGGGCGCTCCCCAACATCGTCACCATTCAGGTGTGGCAGGGGTTTTTGAACTCGAACTTCGGCGCCATCAACCGCGCTCTGGCCCTTCTCGATCTCCCCGTCCTCGACTGGCTCAACGAGGTGTGGGCGGCGCGCGCGGCGGTGCTGCTCGTCAACCTCTGGCTCGGGCTGCCCTTTATGATGACGGCGACCTTGGGCGCGCTCTCCGCGATCCCGGGTGACCTCTACGAGGCCGCCAAAATCGACGGCGCGGGGCCCTTGCAGCGCTTTTCCGGCGTGACCCTCCCCTTGCTGCGCACCGCGCTCGTCCCGATCACCTTGACGAGCTTCGCCTTTAACTTCAACAACTTTAACATCATCTACCTGCTCACCGACGGGGGGCCCGCCTACGAGGGGGGTATCTCGACGGCGCGCGGCACCGACATCCTCATCTCGTGGGCGTACAACGAAGCTTTCCGCTCGCAGGGCGGCTACGCCTACGGGCTCGGCTCGGCCATCTCGCTCCTCATCTTCTTTATCACCATCGCGATCAGCCTGATCAACTTCCGCGTCACCGGTGCTTTGAAGGAGACGTCGAACACATGAGCTGCTCACTCAACCGTTTGCACCCCCGCCGTCTGGGCGCCCTTCCGGGCGCGCTGCTCGCGCTCACGTGCCTGTCGCACGCTTTCGCGCAGGTCGACCGCAACCGCTTCCTCATCATCCCCTACGGCTGGCTGCGCTTTTTGATCGGCTTCGTGCTCATCGCCGGGGGCGTCGCGCTCGCCAGCTACCTCTACGGCCGCGCGACCAAACCCGGCAAAGCCGGCAACTACGCCGTGACCGCCGTGACCCACCTGTTTATCTGGGTGGTCATCATCCTGACGCTCTACCCGGTGATCAACCTGCTCGCGGTGTCGTTTAACCGCGTCAACAACCTTAACCAACCGCCGCCGCGCGAGGGCTGGCTCTTGGTCCGCGCGGGTATCTTGCCCGACCCGAACAACTTCTCGCTCGTTCAGTACCGCACCGTGCTCTCGGAAACGCACCTGCTCCCCATTCAGTGGGTGCTCTTGGGACTTCTGCTGGTCGCGGGCCTCGTGCTGATCGCGCTTAACCTCGCGCGCCGCTTTAGCTTCGAGGGGCGGGCGCTCGAGCGCGCCTCCAAAATCGCCGGTTGGGCGCTTATCCTGGGCGCGGTCGCGCTCGTCATCAGCATCACCAACGACCAGTTCTACAGCATCAACGAACAGGGCCAGCGCGTCCCTTCGGGGAGCAACCGCAAGGTCGTGCTCTACATCCGCAACACGCTCCTGGTGTCGGGGATCACGGGGCTCTTCGCGGTGCTCATCTCGACCACGGCCGGTTACGCCTTTGCCCGCATGCGTTTTGAGGGGCGCTACGGGGTGCTGCTCGCGTTCATCTTCGTGCAGATGTTCCCCGGCTTCATGGCGCTCGTGGCGATCTTTTACCTCATGAGCTACCTCGGGCTGCTGAACACCTTTACCGGGCTTATCCTGGCCTACTCGGGGGGCGCTATCGCGTTCGCCTCGTGGATCTTTAAAGGGTACCTAGAGTCGATCAGCCCGAGCCTCGAGGAGGCCGCCATGGTCGACGGCGCCACCCGCTGGGGGGCGTTTTGGCGGATCATCCTCCCCATCAGCGTGCCGATGCTGCTCTTTATCTTTTTGCTGCAGTTTATCGGCACCTATAGCGAGTTCATCCTCGCCAACACGCTCCTAACAGGTGACGACCGCTGGACGATCGGCATCGGGCTGCGCGCCTTTACCTCGGGCCAGTTCGCGACCCAGTGGGGGACGCTCACCGCGAGCGCCGTCTTGGGCAGCTTGCCGATTCTCATCATCTTCTACTCGTTTCAAAACGCGCTCACCGGCCAGTATCAAGCGGGTGGGGTCAAGGGCTAGGGGGTCCCTCCTCACCCCTTGGCGCCAGGGTGGCTGTGGTAGCCTGAGCCATGGACACGCTAGCTTACGGCGCCCACCTCATCGTCGACGGGTACGGGGCGAAAGAGGCCCCGCTCGTCGACGAAGCGCACGCGCTAGGGGTTGCACGCGAGCTTTTAGAGGCGCTCGGCTTAGGGAGCACGCCCACGCTCACGCTCACCCACCGCGCTCGAGACGGCCTCTCCGTGGGCGTCGCCCTCCCCGAGTCGCACCTGACGCTGCACACCTTTCAGCCAGCGCAGCGCCTGTCGCTAGGGATCTTTAGCCGCCAGACGCTCGCGCTCGGCGAGGTCCTGGAGCTTTTGAGGGTCCGTTTCGGCCTCGGGCGGCTCGAGAGCCACCTCGACAGCCGCAGCGTGGTCTTGCCCCACGACGAGGAGCGCGCCCGCACCTTTTTGCTCGGCGAACGCACCTACGCCGACTTACGCCTCGACGATACGCTGCTCGCCTACTAGCCTGCTTGCGAAGCCGCCAGGGCGCGCAACCTGCGGCGTTGACGCCCCCTTTGGGGGCGCGTATACTAACGTGCACGCCGGGATGGCGGAATCGGTAGACGCTGCAGACTTAAAATCTGTTGCCCCTAGGGGCGTGCGGGTTCAAGTCCCGCTCTCGGCACCACGTTCTAGACGGCATTTCTATAAAATTTCTAGAAAAATGGCACCTCCTAAGCGAGGTGCTTTTTTAGGGTTGGCGGGTTCGAGCGCAACGCGCAACTGCGGGCTGGTGACGCGTTCCGCTCCCGCTCACAGGTGGGCAACTGACGCCAGCGCGTAACCGCTGCTGCCTTGAGACGAACCGAGTACGAAGCTTTGGCTGCGAGACTCTGGATCCGCGAAGAGGCGTAAAATTCTTTTTGCTACGCTTGAGGAAGAAGCCTTAAGGTGACTGAGGTCAACCCTGAGCACTTGGACCCCACGGCTGAAGCGACGTGCTTAGGAGGCGTCAGGAAGAGGGAAATGGAGAGCTTTGCCCGTGCGTCTTGAAGATTTAAGCGTTGGCACCGAGGTCCGAGGGATCGTTCCCGGCGAGACCGTTACAGTTTTAGCAACCCAGTGGTACGGCTCAGCCGCCGTCGAACTCACCTACAAGACGCGAAGCGGCCATACCGGCAGCGAGATGCTCTACCGCAGCCGGGAGGCGACGCTCGAGCTGGCTCAAATAGACGCCTCCTGGAACCCAGAGGCCGACGGTCAGCTGCTGCGACTCGTCTCGGAAGCGCACCGTATCCGGCTAGCTCACCTGTTCGACCCGCACTTGGCCGTGCACACCTCCTTGGTGGAGCCGCTCCCGCACCAGATCACCGCCGTGTACGAGGCGATGCTCCCCAAGCAGCCGCTGCGCTTTCTCCTGGCGGACGACCCCGGTGCAGGCAAGACCATCATGGCGGGGCTCCTCATCAAGGAGCTGCTCGCGCGCGGCGACCTGAGCCGCTGCCTCATCGTCTGCCCCGGCAGCCTGGTCGAGCAGTGGCAAGATGAGCTTTACGGGCGCTTCGGGCTCCCCTTCGAGATCATGACAAGCGACCGCTTGGAAGCCGCCCGCACCGGTAACTGGTTGGCCGAGGAGCCTTTGGTGATCGCCCGGCTGGACAAGCTCGCGCGCAGCGACGACCTCCAGGCCAAGCTCGAGCTGACCGACTGGGACCTCATCGTCTGCGACGAGGCGCACAAGCTGTCAGCCACGTTCTTTGGCGGCGAGGTCAAGTACACCAAACGCTACAAGTTGGGGCAGCTCCTTTCGAAGCTCACGCGCCACTTCTGCCTGATGACCGCCACCCCGCATAACGGTAAGGAGGCGGACTTTCAGCTCTTCATGGCGCTTCTAAACGGCGACCGGTTCGAGGGCCGGTTCCGCGACGGGGTGCATCAGGTGGACACCGCGGACCTCATGCGGCGGCTTGTCAAAGAGCAGCTCGTCACCTTTGACGGCAAACCGCTCTTCCCGGAGCGGCGGGCGTACACCGTGCCCTACACGCTGAGCGACCTCGAGGCCGAGCTCTACGCCGCGGTCACGAACTACGTGCGCGAGGAGTTTAACCGCGCCGACGCGTTGGAGGAGGGCGGGCGCAAGGGTACGGTCGGCTTTGCGCTCACCATCTTGCAGCGGCGCCTCGCCTCGAGCCCTGAGGCCATCTATCAGAGCCTCGTGCGCCGCCGAACGCGGCTCGAAACGCGGCTGCGGGAGGAGAAGCTGCTAAGACGCGGGGCCCCCTTGGAACCTAGTTTAGACGTCCCCCTGCCCGACCTCGACGACCTCGAGGACGTTCCGGGGACCGAGGCCGAAGAGTTAGCCGACTGGGTGGTCGATCAGGCGTCGGCGGCCCGCACCATCTCCGAGTTGGAGGCGGAGATCGCCATTCTCAAACGGCTGGAGGCGCTCGCCGCGCGGGTCAAGCAAAGCGGGACCGACCGCAAGTGGGAGGAGCTCTCCCGGCTGCTGCAGGAAAGCAGCGAGATGCTCAGCCCGGAGGGGAGCAGGCGCAAGCTCGTCATCTTCACCGAACACCGCGACACGCTTCTTTACCTGCAGGAACGCGTCACCCGCTTGCTGGGCCGCCCTGAAGCGGTCGTAGCGATTCACGGTGGGACGGGGCGCGAGGAGCGGGGCAAGGTTCAGGCCACCTTTACCCAGAACAAGGACGTGCTGGTGCTTTTAGCCACCGACGCGGCGGGTGAGGGGATCAATCTGCAGCGCGCGCACCTGATGGTCAACTATGACCTGCCGTGGAACCCCAACCGCCTGGAGCAACGTTTCGGCCGCATCCACCGCATCGGGCAGACGGAGGTCTGCCACCTCTGGAACCTCGTGGCCCAAGAAACCCGCGAGGGGGACGTGTTCAAGAGGCTCTTCGACAAGCTCGAGCGCGAACGCGAAGCCCTCGGGGGTAGCGTCTTCGACGTGCTCGGCAAGCTGACTTTTGAGAACAAACCGCTGCGCGACCTGCTGCTCGAGGCCGTCCGCTACGGCGACCGCCCCGAGGTGCGCGCGCGCCTCGATCAGGTGTTGGACGCAGCCCTCGACCGCGCTCACCTGCAGGACCTGCTGAGCGACCACGCCCTGGCCCACGACACGATGGACGTGAGCCGGGTGCAGCGCATCCGCGAGGCGATGGAGCGCGCCGAGGCGCGGCGGCTGCAGCCGCACTTCGTCGCCGGGTTTTTCTTGACGGCCTTTAAACAGCTCGGCGGCAGCATCTACGAGCGCGAGCCGGGCCGCTTCGAGATCACCCACGTGCCCACCGCCGTCCGCAACCGGGACCGGCAGATCGGCTTGCGCACGCCCGTGTTGGAGCGGTACGAGCGTGTGACCTTCGACAAGGGACTGATCAACGTGCGCGGGCGGGCCTCGGCGGAGTTTTTGGCGCCGGGTCACCCGCTGCTGGCCGCGGTCACCGACCTGATCCTCGAGCGCTACAAACCGCTGCTCACGCAAGGGGCGGTGCTGGTGGATGAGAACGACCCCGGCACCGAGGTGCGTGCGCTTTTCTACCTCGAGCACACCATCCAAGACGCGCGCCGCGACCGCAGCGGACGCGAGGTGATCGTCTCGCGGCAGCTGCACTTCGTCGAGATCGCTGCGGATGGGTCTACCCGGAGCGCCGGATATGCACCCTACCTGGACTACCGACCGCTGGCGCCTCATGAGCAGGCCGCCATCAAGGAGGCGCTGCAAAGCTACCCGCTGACCAAAGCGCAGCTCGAGGAGCGCGCGCTCAACCACGCGGTGCTCGAGCTCATGCCGCCGCACTTTGCAGAGGTCAAAAAGCGCAAGGAGGCGCTGATCGCCAAGACGCGCGCGGCGGTGCGCGACCGCCTGACCAAAGAGATCGCCTACTGGGACCACCGCGCGAACGAGCTTTACTTGCAGGAGCAGGCGGGGAAGCAGCCGCGGATGAACCCGCAGCTGGCTCGGCGGCGCGCGGACGACCTGCAAGGGCGTCTGGACAGGCGGATGCGCGAACTCGATGAGGAGGCGCAGCTCTCCCAGAAGCCGCCGGTCATCGTCGGGTCGGTGCTGGTGGTGCCCGCGGGGCTCCTGCTCCCCGAGGACGCCGTGCAGGATGCAGTGGCAGCCAGGGAGACCGCACGGGTCGAGCGCCTAGCGATGGACGCCGTGATGGCCGCTGAGCGAGCGTTGGGGTTTGAACCCAGAGACGTAGGTGCTCAGAAGCTCGGCTACGACATCGAATCGCGCGACCCAAAGAGCGGCACCCTGCGCTTTATCGAGGTCAAGGGGCGGGTGAAGGGTACGGAGACCGTCACGGTCACCAAAAACGAGATCTTGACGGCTCTCAACAAACCCGAGTCGTTCATCTTGGCGTTGGTCGAGGTCGATGGCGACAGCGCAACGCCGCGCTATGTCCGGACCCCCTTCGTGCGCGAGCCCGACTTTGGCGCGGCCAGCGTGAACTACACCCTGCGTGAGCTTCTAGCGGGCGCCTCCGTCCCCGCATAACGCTATGGATGACCTTTGGTCTCACACGGGCTACACTGGTAGCAACGAAGGGCATCGAGAGGAGGCGAGGGACATGAAGCGTGTAGGTGTGAGTGAGTTCAAAGACAAGGCGACGACGCTTATAGCCGAAGAGAAGGCCTTGGTGATCGAGGAGCGCGGTAGGGCGATAGGCCTCTACATCCCCCTCGCCAGAAAAGACGGCGCCAAATCGAGAGAGGAGACCGAAAGGCTCGAGCGTGTCATCGCGGACATGCTGGGGCACACCGGTATGACCCGCGAGGCGTTCGAGGCGGCTCGGGAAGAGGCAGGTAAAGCCGATTCCGTGTGAGCTGCTCGTGTTGGACGCCAGCACCGCCGTCGGGAAGGCGCTGCGCACATGGGGTTTGGCGCTCTGTATGAGGGTTTTGGGCTAGCGAGGCTAGCTGAACACCCTCTAGGTCCAGCATCTTCCAGGCGTTGAAGCGGTGACTACCGGAACGAATGTGAGAGGGAAAAATCATGAAACGTGTGGGTGTACGCGAATTTAAGGACAAGGCCACAACGTATATCTCGGACGCTGAGCCGCTCGTGATTGAAAAGCACGGCAGACCAGTCGGGTTCTACATGCCCATCAGACCCAAAGACAAGAGCAGCTCCGAGATCAAGGCGTCGGTGGAGCGGCTGGACGCACTCATGGCAGAGGTGCTGGCACGAACGGGTATGAGTGAAGACGAATTCGTGGCCGAACTGACCGAAAACTGGGGGCGCCAAGAGGGCACTGCCGATAGTCAGGGACACAAGAGCCACGAAGACGGTAGCCAGGAACATAAGGTTGCTTAGACTCGTTGTGGACGCGAACATTTTGGTCGCCGAGGTGCTGCGCGCGAGGGGGCGCCGCTTGCTGAGCGACGCGCGCGTGCAGCTCTATATCGCTTCGGCGGCTTGGGACGAGGCGACCTATGAGTTGCCCAAACGCCTGCGGACCATCGCCGAACGCCGCGGGCTGCCCGACGCTATTGCCAAGGAGCTCCTGACTGAGGCGCTCTTGCTCGCTAGGCGCAACTTGGATGTGATTGTGCATACGTTTTACGCCGATCTCGAACTCGCTGCCCGCGCCCGCGTCCCCCAAGACCCCAACGACTGGCCCACGGTTGCCCTGGCACTCGCGCTAGACGCGGGTATTTGGACCGAAGACCGAGACTTTTTTGGCTGTGGCCTGCCCACTTGGCGCACCCAGGTCTTGCAACATCACGTGCATCACCACCTCACAGAGACGCCATGAAGATAAGCCTATCTGTGCTACGCCACGCGCAATTACCGTGTAATCATTGTGCAATAGATTGGCTTCTCTCCCGTCTGGAACGGCATAGCCTAAAAAGCAATCGCCGCAATCTATGTGCAATTCAATCGAGGTTTGTATGACCATACCCACTACAATGCCCAAACGCAAACTCATCGAAGTGGCGCTGCCGCTAGAAGCCATCAACAAGGAGTCCGCCCGCGAGAAGAGCATCCGCCACGGCCACCCCAACACCCTGCACCTGTGGTGGGCACGCCGCCCGCTCGCCGCCTGCCGCGCCGTGCTCTTCGCCAGCCTCGTCGATGACCCCAGCAGTCACCCCGATAAGTTCCCGACCGAGGAGGCCCAGGACGAGGAGCGGCAGCGCTTATTTAGGCTTATCGAAGAGCTGGTGAAGTGGGAAAACACGACGAACGAAAAGGTCTTAAACGCGGCCCGCGCCGAAATCCTCAAGTCCACAGGCGGCAACCCACCGCCCGTCCTGGACCCCTTCGCGGGCGGCGGCAGCATCCCCCTGGAGGCGCAGCGGCTCGGTCTGGAGGCGCACGCCAGCGACCTCAACCCGGTGGCGGTCTTGATCAACAAAGCCCTCATCGAAATCCCGCCAAAGTTCGCCGGACGCGCGCCCATCAACCCGGAGGCGCAGCGGCATACCATCAAACGGCAGGACTGGCGGGGGGCGCAGGGGTTGGCCGAAGACGTGCGCTACTACGGCAAGTGGATGCGGGACGAGGCCGAGAAGCGCATCGGGCACCTCTACCCCAAGGCCAAGCTGCCGGATGGCGGTGAGGCGACGGTGATCGCGTGGTTGTGGGCGCGCACGGTGACGTGCCCGAACCCCGCGTGCGGGGCGCAGATGCCGCTGGTGCGCTCGTTTGTGTTGTCCTCCAAGAAGGGTAAGGAAGCCTACGCCGAGCCGGTGATCGACAGGGAGCAGCAGCCGCCGCGGATTCGCTTTGAGGTCAAGAGCGGGGCAGGTGCGCCAAAAGAGGGGACGGTCGGACGGAAAGGAGCGTATTGCGTCGCCTGTGGTTCGCCTGTTTCGCTCGACCACATCCGTTCAGAAGGACGTGCTGGAAGGATGGGTGCGCAGCTTATGGCGGTAGTAGCGGAGGGCGACCGAGGCCGCAACTATCTTGCACCGACACAAGAGCACGTATATACAGCAGCAGAAGCCAAACCTGAATGGAAACCCGAAGCTGACCTACCGCACAACCCAAGAGACTTCAAAACGCCGAACTACGGAATGCGCACCTTTGCCGACCTCTTCACCCCCCGCCAACTCGTCGCCCTGACAACCTTTAGCGATTTGGTGCAAGAGGCAAGGGACAAAGTGTTGCAAGACGCCCTCGAGGCCCACATGCCCGAAGGCGAGGGGCTCGAGGGTGGTGGCAGCGGGGCGAGGGCGTATGCGGATGCGGTGGCGGTTTACTTGGCATGTGCGGTAGACCGAATGTCTGAATACTGCTCAACAGTCTGTACTTGGGCAAACAACCCTCAGATGGAAATTGTGCGAGGCACGTTCGCCCGTCAAGCTCTTCCAATGATGTGGGACTATGCAGAAGCAAACATGTTTGCAAGT